>CAVOOZ010000004.1:0-260407 GCA_963697735.1 uncultured Actinomycetota bacterium
CGCAGGGTTCGCGCTGACGCGGTCGTGGCTGGCCCTCCTGCTCATACCGGCCATCGCCATCCTCGCGAAGAACCTCGAGGACTAGCCGGCACGTCAGCGCACGTCAGCGCACCTCAGCGCAGGTTGGCGACGAGCTGGGCGGGCTCGACGAGCGGGCCTGTGAAGAACGGGATCTCCTCCCGCACGTGGCGGCGCGCACCCGAGGCGCGCAGCTCGCGCATGAGGTCGACGATGCGGTGCAGCTCGTCTGCCTCGAAGGCGAGCAGCCACTCGTAGTCGCCGAGCGCGAAGGACGCGATGGTGTTGGCGCGCACGTCGGGGTAGTCGCGCGCCATCTGCCCGTGCTCGCGCAGCAGGTCGCGGCGCTCCTTCTCGTCGAGGAGGTACCACTCGTAGGAGCGCACGAAGGGGTAGACGCAGACGTAGCGGCGCGCCTGCTCGTCGGCCATGAAGGCCGGGATGTGGCTCTTGTTGAACTCCGCGGGGCGGTGCAGCGCGGCGTTGCTCCAGACCGGCTCGAGGTGCTGGCCCACCTCCGTGCGCAGGAAGCCGTGGTAGGCCGCCTGGAGCTGCTCGATGGTGGCCGCGTGCCACCACACCATGACGTCGGCGTCGCCGCGCAGGCCGGCCACGTCGTAGAGGCCGCGCACGACGACTCCCTGCTCGGAAATCTCGGAGAGGAAGGCCTCGAGCTCGGCCAGTGCCTTGTCGCGGTCGTCACCCAGCGGGCTGGCCGACGCGAAGACCGACCACATCGAGTAGCGGATGGTCTCGTTGATCTCACGCATCTGGGCCGGGGTCAGTCGCTCGCTCATGACCCCATCATCCCAACCGCTCCCCGCCGGGCACTCAGCGGGTCAGCAGGGCCCGGGCCGCCGCACGCCCCGACGCGATGCAGGCAGGGATCCCTACGCCGTCGTATGCCGCCCCGGCGAGGGTGAGCGTCGGCGGCAGGTCGCGCCGGGCGACCTCCACGACGCGGCGGTGCCCCACGGCATACTGCGGAAGTCCCCCACCCCAGCGCTGCACGTGCGCGGCGTCCGGGTCGGGGAGCTGCCCGAGGACCGCGCGGAGGTCGGCGAGCGCGGTCTCGACGAGCTCCTCGTCGGTGTGCTGGAGGGAGGCCTCCTCGCCGTGGCGACCGATCGAGGCCCGCAGCCAGGTGCGCTCGGGGTGAGCCTCGGCGAGCCACGGCCACTTCGACGTGCTGAAGGTGGCCGCCTTGATCGTCAGCCCCTCGACGGGTGGCACGAGGAAGCCGCTCGTGCCCGCGAGCGCGCCGGGGCGGCCGTCGACGGCCAGCGTGATGATCGCCATCGACGCGTAGTCGACCGACCCCAGGTGACGGGCCGCGGCGGGGGCGATCTCGGAGAGCAGACGCGCGGTCGGGCGCGCCGGGGTGGCGATGACGACGGCGTCGTGTCGCTCCCGCACGACACCGGTCGTCGGACCGGTCGACACGATCCAGCCGTCACCGTCGGGCCGCAGGTCGCGCACGACCGCCCCGGTGCGCACCTCCACACCGGCCCCGCGCAAGGCGGCATCGAGCGCTGGTGGCAGGGTGCCGAGGCCGCCGACGAGGCTGGCAAAGACCGGCATCACGGCGGCGGGCGCAGTCAGGGCCGCCAGCTGGGCCTCCCGCGCCACGTCGAGGAGCGAGCGCCCCTCGTGGGCGGCGCGGCTCAGCGAGGGAACGGCCATGTCGAGGGAGATGCGTCGGGCGTGACCGGCATAGACACCGGCGAGCAGCGGCTCGACGAGCTTGTCGGTGACGGCTCGACCAAGGCGCGTGTCGACGAAGTCACCCACGGACACGTCGTCCGTCTCGAGTGCGGTCAGCGGCTCGGATGCGAGGCGGTGCACCTCGTCGTCCGTCAGCAGGCCGCGCACCGACTCGGGCTCGGAAGGCACGCCCATGACCGTGCCCGAGGGCATCGGCCAGCGGCGGCCGCCGGAGACGATCGTGGCCCCGACCGCGGCAGGGTGGGTGATGCGCCGGTCGACCCCGATCTCCTCGAAGAGGGTGAGCGCCTCGGGCCGGCGGGCGAGCACGGACTCGGCACCGACGTCGACGAGGGCTCCGCCGACCTGCTCGAGGCGCAGCTTGCCGCCGACCCGGTCGCTGGCCTCGTAGACGGTCACCGTGACATCGCTGCGGTGGCCCGCGAGCTCCCACGCGGCCGCCAGGCCGGCGATGCCTCCGCCGATGACGGCCACCCTCCTGCGCATGTGACCACTGTGTCATTCGGGTGCTCCCGCTCTTCGTTGGGGTGCGGGCTGCACCGCGCACGCCTGCGGCAGGCCCGCACACCTGCTCCGGGATCGCACGCCTGCAACGTTCGCGGGCTGCCGGGTGTCTGTTGGTCAGAGCGGTGTGACAGCAGGGCCCACCGCGCACCCGTGAGAGGGACTCCCGATGACGACCACGACGAGCACCGGCAGCAGGACCACCGCAGAGTCCGATCCGGGGGCATCACCATCGGCTCCACCGAGAGCGGGCGGTGCCGCGCCGACAGGGCTCCCCCCGGGAGGCCAGAGATCGCATGGCCGACGCCCGTCCTTGAGCGGCTTGAGCGGCTTGAGCGGCTGGAGCGGCTGGAGGGCCGGGGGGTCGGACGCTCGCAATCGTGCTGGCGGTCATCGCGGTGCTCGCCCTCGCCGTGCCGATCGGCCTCTCCCGCCTCGGCGGCGGTGCCGCCTCGAGTTCCGAAGGCTCCTCGGCGGGCGGGGCTCCGGGCCTGTTCCAGCGCGACGCCGGTCCTGCCGCAGGCCCCGAGGCGAGCGACTCGGTCGCACCGGCCCCCGAGGCCCCGACCGGGTCCAAGGCCGGCTCCGCCACCGTGACCTCCGACGCCGCCGCTGCCCTGGCCACGACGACGAAGATCGTCCGCACCGCATCGGTGGGCCTGGAGGTGAGCGATCTCGCGGGTGCCGCCGGTCGCGCTCGCCTCATCGCCTCCGGCGCCGGCGGCACCGTGCTCAGCGAGAGCGTCGTGACCGCGACCGACCCCGTGGGCGGGGCGACCTCCGAGGGCCAGCCGGACGGCATACCGCAGACGGACGGCGGCGTCGCCCGCTACGCCCCGGAGGGAGGCTGGCCCTCGGTGGGTCTCCACCAGGCCCGGCTCACCCTCAGCGTGCCCGCCGACAAGCTCGACAGCGTGCTCACCCAGCTGTCGGCGCTCGGCACCGTCTCCTACCGCTCGGCGCAGGCCACGGACGTCACCGCCAGCTACGTCGACACACAGGCCCGCATCGCTCCGGCTCGCGACAGCATCACGCGGGTGCGGGCCCTGATGGCCAAGGCCACCGACCTCCAGCAGCTGCTCGTGCTCGAGAGCGAGCTGACCCGCCGCCAGTCCGACCTCGACGCCCTCACGCAGCAGCTCGCCGACCTCGAGCAGCGCACGACGATGTCGGAGGTCACGGCCACGATGTGGACCCCGGCGGCCGCGACGGTCGTGGAGGGCAGTGGCGTCGTGGGCGGTCTCAACGCTGCGTGGGAGGGGCTGCTGGACTCGCTGACCCTCGTGCTCACGGGCCTCGCGGTCCTGCTGCCCTGGCTGCTGATTCTCGGCCTGATCGCCTTCGTCATCCTCCGGGTGCTGCGGCGTCGCCGGGCCGCCGCGCCGACCACGCCATAGGCCTCCGGTGCCCGCTCGGTCGGTCCTATCCTCGGGGAAGAGGCAACGGACCGAGCGAGGGGGCATGGCAGGCCATCCGATCGACGTCATGGTCGACGAGCTCGTGCGAGCCGCCGTCGGCGTCACGCCCGCCCTCGAGGCTCCGCTGCGGCAGCTGGCGTCCGGCGACCGGCTGCCCGCCTCGCGGGCCCTCGCCGCCGTGGCCTCGGGTGGAGGCGCTGTCGACGAGGGTGCGGTGGCCGCGGCGTTCGCCCGCCTGTCGCGGCTGCTCGCCCTCGTGGGCCTGCCCGACGGTGGCGCTCGGCAGATGATCCAGCTCGCCGGCTCGGCGGCGGAGGTCGACGTCGATCTGGCGCCGACCCTGCAGGCCGTCTCGGGCGCCTCTCCCGCTGTGCGCACGGTGTGCGAGCTCGCAGCCCTCGCCGTGCCGACCCTGCTCCAGTGGCAGGCGATGCTGCCTCCCAACAACCCGTGGAGTGGTGCGCACAGTCCGGCCGTGCTCGCGCAGGTCGACCTCGCCGGCACGGGCCTCGTCGCCTCGGCCGCGAGCCTCGACCCCCGCACCGCCCAGGTGGCCCGACTGTGGCTGGCCGACATCGACCGTCGGGCGGGTCGGCGCGATCAGGCGCTGGCCACCGTCGCCGCCATCGAGGCCGATGCCGTCGACGACGAGGTCCGGGGATACGTCCACCTGCTGCGCGGTGACTGGGCCGCCGCGCCCCTCAGCAGCCCCGCGGTGTGGAACTGCTCGCTCCAGCCCGTGATCGGCACCGACGGCAGCATCGGTGGTCTGGAGGACCGCGAGGGCGCTGTCGGGCTCGACCTCGACGCCGCATCGACGTCGTGGGGCCGCGCGGCCGAGCTGTTGCCGGGGCCGGTCTGGGCCGCGCACCTCGACCTGCGCCGAGCCTGGCAGAGCCTCGCGTCGGGCGATGCACGGCGAGCGGCCGGGCACGCCGAGGCCGCCCTGTCCGGCTATCGCAGCGCCGGTGCGCTCACCGGTATCGCCGTGGCCACGACCCACGTGGGCCTGGCACGCCTGGCGGCCGGGCGGCTGCCCGCCGACACCGCCGCAGCCGCCGACACCGCCGCGCTCGTGCGCGACCGCGTGGGCACCGCGACCGGACTCGGGCTGTCGCAGCTCTGCTCCCGGGTGAGCCGCTCGTGGCGGCTCTCCGCCGTGGCTGCCGAGCCCGCTCTCGCCGCCCTCGACCTCTCCGAGGCACTGGCCCGACCCGCCGGGCTCACCGAGCACCTGACCCACTGCACGATCGACCGCGCCCAGGTGCTGGCCTCAGTGGGCGCGACGCGCCGCGCCCGGCTGCTCGTCGAGGAGTCGATTGCGGCGCTGTCCGCCTCGACCTCGGGCACCGAGGGGTCCATGACCTCGGAGACCACGACGTCGGAGGCCACGGCCTCGGCGCGCAGCACCGAGCACGGGCTGCTGCTGCTGCAGCTCTACCAGATCGCCGTCATCGACTGCGACGGCGCGCAGATGCGGGCGGTGGCACAGCGCTTCCACTCCGCGCCCTCCGTCCTGGCGGCCCTCGGTGCGCAGCTCCCCGCGCCCGGCTCCGATGCGCTGGCGCTCGCCTACGAGGGCGGGCGCCGCGCCGAGGAGGGCGACGACCGCGGGGCCGCGCAGCTGCTGGACGAAGCGCTCACCCTGGCCACGACCCGCCACCCAGGGGCCCTCGTCCCCGTGCTCGCGGCACGGCACGAGCACGCGCTGGCGGCAGCAGTCATGTCGGAGGTGCTCCGGATGCAGCTCGCGGGCAACGCGTCGGGCGACCTGGGCGTCGGCCCGGGGGAGGGCGTGGACACGGCGCTCGCCAGCCTGCCGGCCGACGTCGTCGCCTCGATGCTCGCGCTGCAGCGACGCCGTGCCCTCGTGCAGGGCCTCGCGGCCCTCGTGCGGCTGCGCGATCCCGCGGGTGCCGCTCCCCTGCTCGTGGAGCTGCGAGCCTCGGCCGGCGACGCACCGTGGTGGACCGGCGTCGCCGACGAGGTCGAGGCCCACCTCATGGTGGGGCTCCTCCACGAGGGTCTGGGCGACCCGACGGCGGCGTCCACGGAGCTGCGCGCCGGGCTCGCCGCAGCCGACCTGCGGCGCAGCACGATCTCCAACGACGAGCTGCGCACCGCCGTGAGCGGCCAGGTGGTGGTGGCCGATCTCGTGCGCGTTGCGGCCCGCGTCGCCCTCGCCGACGGTCGACCGGAGGAGGCTGCCGAGCTCGCCATGCGCGGCCAGGCCCGCGCCCTCGTCGACCTCGTCTCCGGCGCGGCCGCTCGGCGGCGGACCCTCGGTCAGGAGTCCGCTCGAGGGTCTGCCGGCGAAGGTGGTGCTGCGGACGTCACCGTGGCCGCCTGGCGAGAGGCGCACGCCACCCTGGAGATCACCAGCCGCCGCCTCCTCTTCGCGATCGCGGCCGAGTCGAGTGCCGACACGGTGACCCGGCTGCGTGCCGAGCGTGACCAGGCGCAGCAGGCCGTCCGCTCTGCCGAGGAGCGCCTCGCCGCGCTCGACCCCGACCACTGGCGCACCGTGAACCCCGCCGCGACGGCAGCGACCGTGGACGAGGTGGCCGCCGCACTGCCCGCCGACGCCGTGCTGCTCCAGCTGCTGGTCGCGGCGGGCGAGGTGCTCGTCTGGGTCATCGGACCGGCGGGGGTCGTCGCCACGCACCACGTGCGCGACATCTGGTCACTCGCCGGCGCAGCGAGTCGCTTCCGGGCGGCCTGTGCCGACGGGCGCCCGTTCGATGCCGACGCGCAGGCCCTGGCTGAGGTGCTGCTCGTCCCCGTGGCCGACGTGCTGCGGTCGGCGCGCGAGATCGTCGTCGTCCCCTCGGGCCCCACCACCGGTATGCCGTTCGACGCGCTCCCGCTCGATGGCGTCCCGTTGGGTGCCCGCCACGTCGTGCGCTACCTGCCCAGCGCGAGCCTCGCCGCCGTGACGCCACCGCCCGACGTCACTCACAGCATCGATGTCGCCGACCCCGCCGTCGTGACGCAGGACCTTCCCTCGTGGGAGGGCGCCCTCGTCGTCGGCGACCCCGAGGCGATGAGCCTGACCGACCCCATCTCGGGGCTGAGCGCCCCTGCTCCCCCGCTCCCCGGTGCGCGGGTCGAGGCCGCCCACGTCGCGGCGACCCTGCCAGGAGCACACCTGCTGCTGGGTCACGACGCCACCGAGGAGGCGGTGCGCACCGTGCTCGCCTCGGCTCCTGTCGTTCACCTGGCCACCCATGGCCTCGTCGACCGTGACAACCCCCAGGCCTCGTGCGTGCTGCTCGCCGACGGTGCGAGCCTGCAGGCCGCCGAGATCGCGGGCCTGACCCTGAGCGCGCGGCTCGTGGTCCTCAGCGCCTGCCACTCCGGTGAGGGTGGGCCGGCCGGGGGTGACGAGCTGCTCGGCCTCGCTCGGGCCGTCCTCGCCGCAGGCGCGCGGGCGGTCGTCGTCACCCTGTGGGCCGTCGACGACGTCTCATCGGCCCTGCTCATGGGCCGCTTCTACGAGCGACTGCTCGCGGGCGCCGACGTCGCCACCGCGCTGCACGACGCCCAGCAGTGGCTCAGTGGACTCGACCGCGACGCGGCGCGGACGGCATACGGGCTGCTTCGCGAGGCGGTGGCCACGCGGCCCGACGTGGATCCCGACACGGTGTCGGACCGTCGGGTCGCGCCGGCGGGCCGGGCCGCAGACTCGGCCCGGAGCCCGGTCGGCTACGCGCACCCGCGGCACTGGGCGGCCTTCGCGGTCGTGGGGCGCTAGCGGACGATGCGCTGGCGCACCATCGCCGACAGGTCGCGGATCTCGCGGACGTGCAGCGCGTGCGCGAGCCCGAGGTAGATGACGACGAAGACGAGACCGACGAGGCCGATCTCGAAGGCGCTGGCGAACACGCGTCCGAGGAGTGAGGACGACTGGTCGAGCGCGCCGACGAGGATGGGGTCGAGCACCGTCGTGGCGCCCCACGCGATGAGTCCGGCGACCGCCGACGCGAGGCCCACCCGCGAAGCCGTCACGAGGACGCTCGAGAGGCCGAGACTGCCGATGCGTCGCCTGAGCAGCGCCAGCCCGGTGCCCGAGCTGACGACGTTGCCCACGGTCTGGCCGAAGGCCATGACCCCGATCGCCCACACGGGGTTGATGAAGAGCGTGACCACCCCCGCGAGCAGGCTGATGCCCGTGAGCAGACACCTGCATCGCGATGGTCGGACGACCGTCCTCGAGCGCGAAGAACACGCGGTAGCAGAGCAGGTCGATGCCGAACGGCACGAGCCCCAGGATCATGATGACGAGCACCGACGCCGTCACCTGGACCGAGCGAGGGTCGACGGAACGCCCCGGGTTGAGGAGCAGCACGATCGGCTGGGCGAGGACGATGACGAGCGCCATGATCGGCACGTTGGCCACGAGCGGCATCGTGAGGCCGGTGCGGAAGTCACGCTTGAGCGCCTCCCGGTCACCGGCCGCCGCCGCCGCCGAGAATCGCGGGAAGAGCGCGGTGATGATCGAGACCGTCACGAAGGCGTGCGGCAGCATGAAGATGGTGAACGCCACGGCATACGCCGCCGGCCCTCGCACCACGTCCTCCATGCCGAGCTGCTTGCCGGCCGCCGTGGCGTTGTTGAGCGCGCCCTGGCTGATGAAGAAGCCGAGCTGGGAGATCGCGAGGCCGTAGAACGCCCACAGCGCGAGGCGGCTCACCCCACCGAGCCCGACGCCGCGCAGCCCCCAACGTGGCCGGTAGCGGAAGCCCGTGCGGCGCAGCGCCGGCACGAGCGAGAGGGCCTGGACGATCACCGACAGCGTGGCCGAGCCGGCAAAGAGCCAGATCATGGGCCCGGTCCACTCGTCCAGGGTGCGCGGGCCGGGGGGCGTGGAGCCGTCGTGCGGGTCAGCGGGGAAGAGCACGAGGAAGAGGAGTAGCCCGGACACGGCCACGACGTTCGCGAGGAACGGCGCCCAGGCGAAAGCGCCGAAGCGCCCCCGCGCGTTGAGGATCTGGCCGAGCAGGGCGAAGAGGCCGTAGAAGAAGATCTGAGGCAGGCAGATGAGCGAGAAGGCGAGCGCGAGCTCCTTGAACTCCGGCGAGGAGTTGCGCGCGAGCAGCCAGACGAAGCCAGCGGCCCCGGCCATCACGGCGAGCGTGATGATGGCCATGCCCGTCAGCGCCACTGTGATGACGCGGTCGGTGAACTCCTGGCCGCCGTCCTCGAGCTTCATCGCCCGGGCGAGCGACGGGATGAGCACCGCGTTGAGGATGCCGCCAGCGGCGAGGACGTAGAGCACGTTGGGGAGGGTGTTGGCGAGTGAGAACGCGTCTCCGGCGAAGGACAGGCCGATGATCGCGGTGATGAGGCCGTTGCGCACCACTCCGAGCACGCGTGAGGCGACCGACCCGCCGAACATGGTGAGGCTCGAGCGCGCGACGGAGGGGGCTGTGGCCAGCGTCATGGGCGGCTCGAGCACTCGTGGACGAGTGCGGTGACGCGCGTCAGCACGTCGGGGTCGACCTCGGGCAGCACCCCGTGGCCGAGGTTGAAGATGTGCCCGGGCGCCCGGCGGCCCTCCTCCACGATCTCGCGGACTCGTCGCTCGAGTGCCTCCCACGGCGCGAAGAGCAGGGCAGGGTCGAGGTTGCCCTGCACGGCATACGCCGGCCCGAGACGGTCGACCGCGTCGATCAGCGAGGTGCGGTAGTCGACGCCGACGACCTCGGCCCCTGCCTCGCCCATGAGCTGCAGCAGCTCACCCGTGCCGACGCCGAAGTGGATGCGGGGCACGTCGAGGTCGGCGACCGCGGCCAGCGCGACGGCGGAGTGCGGCATCGCCCGGGCGGCGTAGTCGGCCTTGGACAGGGCACCGGCCCATGAGTCGAAGAGCTGCACGGCGCTGGCGCCGGCCTCGGCCTGCACCCGAAGGAACGCTCCGGAGATCTGGGCGAGCCGGGCGCAGAGTGCATCCCACAGCCCGGGGTCGCCGTGCATGAGCGCCTTGGTGCGCACATGGTTCTTCGACGGGCCGCCCTCGACGAGGTAGGACGCGAGCGTGAAGGGAGCGCCGGCGAAGCCGATGAGCGGCGTCGCGCCGAGCTCGGCGACGAGCTGCCGCACCGCCTCGGCGATGAAGGGCACGTGCTCCGGGGTCAACGGCACGAGCTGGTCCAGGTCGGCCCACTCGCGGATCGGCTGCGCCACGACGGGGCCGACGCCGGGCACGATGTCGAGGTCGACGCCGATCGCCTTGAGCGGCACGACGATGTCGCTGAAGAAGATGGCCGCGTCGACCCCGTGGCGGCGCACCGGCTGCAGCGTGATCTCGGTGACGAGGTCCGGCCGCATGCACGACTCCAGCATGGGGATGCCCTCGCGGATCGCGCGGTACTCCGGCAGCGAGCGCCCCGCCTGTCGCATGAACCAGACCGGCGTGCGGTCCACCGGCTCACGACGCGCGGCGCGCACGAGGTCGCTCGTGCGGGTGAGGGAGGCCGTTGTGGTGGGGGCGGAGGTGGTCGGTGTGGAGGTGGTCGGGACGGGGGTCGGCACCGGTCAATCCTGCCACGCGAGCACGGCCCGGCCCGCCACCAGCCCGCCGGCGCCCACCAGGCGCCCACCAGGCGCCGAGGAGACGCCGACGAGACGCGTCGACCCAACTGCGCGGGGGGCCACTGGCCGCGGCGTGTGCCCGGCGCGCCCTCGGGACAGAAAGCGCCCACGCGGCATACCCTCGGGTAGTGCACACGAGAACGTTGCCGGGCAACCACGGCGCGGTCTTCGCGAGGACGCTCTCAGCCCTCCGCGACGTCCGGGTGCGCTCCGAGGTGCGCTTGACCGAGGTCCCCGCGCCCACCCGCATCGCCCCGTATGCCGCTGCACTCACGGCCGACGTCATCGACGTGAGCGACCCCGAGGCCGATCTCGCGACCGGTCGCTTCGTCGTGCTCCACGACCCGAGCGGCCCGGACACGTGGGACGGCCAGTGGCGCATCGTGACGTTCGCTCGCGCCGAGCTCGAGCCGGAGCTGGCGGGCGACCCCATGCTCGGCGCGGTCGGCTGGTCCTGGCTCACGGAGTCGGTCACGACGCGCGACCTGAGCTGGACGGCCGAGGCCGGCACCGTCACACGCGTCGTCAGCGAGAGCTTCGCCGGACTCGCGGACCGCGAGGCGAGTGTCGAGATGGAGATCCGCGCGTCGTGGACCCCCGTGGCCGGCGAGATCGTCGACCACCTGCGCGCCTGGGCCGACATGCTCTGCACGATCGCCGGCATCCCTCCGCTGCCCGACGGCGTCGTGCCCCTGCCGGGGCAGCGGCGGTGACGGCTCTGCCGGATCCCGAGCCCGATCGGACGGGCGACCGCGAGGACGCCGTCACCCTGACCCCCCTCACCGTGCCCCGCGACGGCGTGCCCGACGTCGTCGTCGACGAGAAGGCTCTCTCGCGGGCGGCCGATGACATCGCCGCTGGCAGCGGGCCGGTCGCGATCGATGCCGAGCGCGCCTCGGGCTACCGCTACGGCCAGCGCGCCTACCTCGTGCAGCTGCGCCGCGAGGGCTCTGGAACGTGGCTCATCGACCCGGTGGCCGTGCCCGACCTCGCTCCCATCGGCGAGGCCCTGGGCGATGCGCAGTGGATCCTGCACGCGGCCACGCAGGACCTCCCCTGCCTCACGGAGGTCGGCCTGCGTCCGCAGTCGCTCTTCGACACCGAGCTCGGCGGCCGTCTCGTCGGCCTGCCGCGGGTCGGACTCGGCGCCATGGTGGAGCACTACCTCGGGCTGTCGCTCGCCAAGGAGCACTCGGCGGTCGACTGGTCGGTGCGCCCGCTGCCGGAGCCGTGGCTGCTGTATGCCGCTCTCGACGTCGAGGTGCTCGGTGACCTCCGCGACGCGGTGGCCTCCGACCTCGAGTCGCAGGGCAAGTCCGGCTGGGCGGCCGAGGAGTTCGACCACCTGCTCGCCTTCGCCGGCCCCGAGCCCCGCACCGACCCCTGGCGACGCACATCGGGCATGCACAAGGTGCGCGGCCGGCGCGGCATCGGCATCGTGCGCGCGCTGTGGGAGTGGCGTGACGGCCTCGCCCGCGAGCTCGACGTCTCGCCGGGCCGCGTGCTGCCCGACGCCGCGATCAGCGAGATCGCGATCGCGCACCAGCGAGCGACGACGCCACCACGACGCATCACGGTGGGCGAGCCCCGGCTCTCCCGGTCGGTGCGCCGTCACCAGGAGGCGATCGTCGAGGTGGTTGCCGCGGCTCTGGCGCTCCCCGAGGACGACCTGCCGATCGTCTCGCTGCCGCCGAGCGGCCCGCCACCCGCGAAGGCCTGGGCCGACCGCGACCCCGTCGCCGCGGCTCGGCTGGCCCGGGCGCGTGAGCTGCTCACCGCCGTGTCCGCCGAGCTCGCCGTTCCGGTCGAGAACCTCCTGACGCCCGACCTGCTGCGCCGCTACCTCTGGGAGGGTCCGCCCGCCCCGACCACCGAGGACGTCGCGGGCGCGCTCCGTGAGCTCGGCGCCCGACAGTGGCAGGCGACGATCACGGCCCCGCTCGTCTCCCTCGCGTGCAGCGAGCACCCCGGCGCCTGACTGCCGCACTCCCCGCAGCGACGCGCCGACGCACCGACGCGTGAGGATGCTCACCCGACGGGTCGTTGGCGCGGAAGTTACTGAGAAGTAGGATCGGGCTGGTGGTCATCAGGGCCACGCTCGTCGGCGGCGACGCCGGTCCGGGCTCCCCAGCGATCCAGGAGGCATCGTGCCCCGCGCACTCAATGAGGTCGTCTTCGTCGACGGCGTCCGCACGCCGTTCGGCAAGGCGGGCGAGAAGGGCATGTATGCCCAGACGCGCGCCGACGACCTCGTCATCCGGTGCATCCGCGAGCTGCTCCACCGCAACCCGAGCCTGCCCAAGGACCGCGTCGAGGAGGTGGCGATCGCGGCCACGACGCAGATCGGCGACCAGGGCCTGACGCTCGGTCGCACGGCCGCGCTGCTGTCGGGCCTGCCGCACACGACGCCGGGCTACTCGATCGACCGCATGTGCGCCGGCGCCATGACGGCTGTGACGAGCACCGCGAGCTCGATCGCCTTCGGCGCCTACGACATCGCCATCGCCGGCGGCGTCGAGCACATGGGCCGTCATCCGATGGGCGAGGGCGTCGACCCCAACCCCCGCATCGTCAGCGAGCGCATCGTCGACCCCGACGCGCTCGTCATGGGCAAGACGGCCGAGAACCTCCACGACCGCTTCCCGCAGCTGACCAGGGCCCGCGCCGACGCCTTCGCCGTCGGGAGCCAGGACAAGCTCGCCAAGGCCTATGCGAACGGCCGGATCCAGCGCGACCTCGTCACCGTGGCCACCCGCCACGCCGAGCTCGGCTGGGGCCTCGCGACCGCTGACGAGCCGCCGCGCCCGGGCACGACCACAGAAGAGCTGGCCGCGCTCAGGACCCCCTTCCGGGCCCACGGCAACGTGACCGCGGGCAACTCCGCCGGCCTCAACGACGGCGCCACCGCCTGCCTCCTCGCCTCGGAGCAGGCCGCGGTCGACCTCGGACTGCCCGTCCGGATGCGTCTCGTCTCCTTCTCCTTCGTCGGCGTCGAGCCCGAGGTGATGGGCGTCGGCCCGGTGCCCGCGACCGAGAAGGCCCTTGCCAAAGCCGGGCTGACGATCGAGGACATCGGCCTCTTCGAGCTCAACGAGGCCTTCGCCGTGCAGGTGCTCGCCTTCCTCGACCACTTCGGTCTCGCTGACGACGACCCGCGGGTCAACGAGTACGGCGGAGCCATTGCCACTGGCCACCCGCTCGCCAGCTCGGGCGTGCGCCTCATGACGCAGCTCGCCCGCCAGTTCGAGGAGCACCCCGAGGTGCGCTACGGCCTCACGGCCATGTGCATCGGCATCGGGATGGGCGGTGCCGTCATCTGGGAGAACCCGCACCACGAGGCCTACTCCCCCACCGCCGAGCCCGTCGATCCCGCCGCGACCACCGAGGAGTCCGACCAGTGAGCGCCACGACCACCGAGAAGCGCACGACTGCAACCGATTTCGCGAGTGAGGTGGTGACTCGCACGCCCGTGCACGACATCGACCTCCCCGGAGGCCTCGGCACGCTCGCCCTCGTCACTCTCGACAACGGCTTCGACCACACCAAGCCCAACACCTTCGGGCCAGCGTCGATCTCCGGCCTCCACGACACGATCAGGAGCCTGCGCGCCCGCGCCGAGGCGGGCGAGATCGTCGCCGTCGCCGTGACGGGCAAGCCGTTCGTCTTCGCCGTCGGCGCCGACCTCACCGGTGTGCCGTTCATCGGGTCACGCGACCAGGCGCTCGAGATCGCGCGCGCCGGTCACGCGGCATACGCCGCCTTCGCCGACCTGCCGGTGCCGACCTTCGCCTTCGTCAACGGCGCGGCCATGGGAGGTGGTGTCGAGCTCGCGCTCTCCGCCGCCTACCGCACGATGAGCGCCGGAGTGCCGGCGGTCGCGCTGCCCGAGGTGTTCCTCGGTCTCGTCCCCGGCTGGGGCGGCTGCTGGATGCTGCCCAACCTCGTGGGTGTCGAGAAGGCGATCACCGTCGTCATCGACAACCCGCTCAGCCAGAACCGCATGCTCAAGGGGGTCGAGGCCTACCGCCTCGGCATGGCGGACGCCCTCTTCGAGCCGGCCGACTTCCTCGAGGAGTCGATCGCCTGGGCTGCCACGGTGATCCGCGGTGACGTCACCGTGCAGCGCCCTGAGGTCGACCGTGACGAGGCCGCGTGGGCCGCCGCCATCGCCAAGGGGAAGGGCATCGCCGACGTCAGGACCGGACGACAGGCCAAGAGCCCGTATGCCGCCCTCGACCTGCTCGCAGCAGCTCGGACGGCGACGCGCGAGGAGGGCTTCGCCGCCGAGGACGAGGTGCTCGCCGACCTGTTGATGAGCGACGAGCTGCGCGCCGGGCTCTACGCCTTCGACCTCGTGCAGAAGCGCGCCAAGCGTCCTGCCGGGGCGCCCGACACGTCGCTCGCACGTCAGGTCACGAAGGTCGGCATCGTCGGGGCCGGGCTCATGGCGAGCCAGCTCGCGCTGCTCTTCATCCAGCGCCTGCAGGTGCCCGTCGTGCTCACTGACATCGACGACCAGCGCGTCGCCAAGGGCGTCGGCTACGTGCACGCAGAGCTCGACAAGCTCGCGGGCAAGGGCCGGCTCGGCCCCGACAAACGGGCCCGCTACAAGGGCCTCGTCAGCGGGTCGACGAGCAAGGACGGCTTCGCCGACGCCGACTTCGTCATCGAGGCGGTCTTCGAGGAGATGTCGGTCAAGCAGCAGGTCTTCGCCGAGGTCGAGGCGGTCGTGTCGGCCGAGTGCGTGCTGGCCACCAACACCTCGAGCCTGTCGATCACCGAGATGGCCTCCAGGCTCGAGCACCCCGAGCGGGTCGTCGGCTTCCACTTCTTCAACCCGGTGGCCGTCATGCCGCTGCTCGAGATCATCCCCGGCGAGCACACCGACGACCCCACTCTCGCAACGGCTTTCGCCATCGGGAAGGCCTTGAAGAAGACGTGCATCCGCGCCGCTGACCGGCCCTCGTTCATCGTCAACCGCCTCCTCGGCCGCTTCATGGGCGAGGCGGCGAAGATCCTCGACGAGGGCACGCCGATCGAGGTCGTCGACCGCGCCTTCGCCGGTCTCGCGCCGATGCCCCCCTTCGTCCTCATCGGGCTCGTCGGTCCCGCCATCGCGCTGCACAACGGCGAGACGCTCGTGCAGGCCTTCCCCGACCGGTTCTACGCGTCGCCGACGCTCCAGCGGGTCGTCGCGGCGGGCAAACGCGGCTTCTATGACCTCAGCTCGGGTCGGCCCGTACTCGACCCCGAGGTGGCCGAGCTGATCGAGAATCCGACGGAGCCGGTCGTGCTCGACCTCGCCCAGGTGCGCGAGCGGGTGCTCGCCGTGCTCGCCGACGAGGCGCGCCGGATGCTCGACGAGGGCGTGGCACAGGCACCGATGGACATCGACCTCGCGATGATCACCGGCGCGGGCTTCCAGTTCTGGAACGGCGGCATCACGCCCCTGCTCGACCGCACCGGGGTGGCCGAGCGCATCACCGGCGCGCGCTTCCTCCCGGCCGGAGTCGCCAGCGTGCGCCGCTGACCGTCCTCCGTCCGCCCCTGCAGCTCCGCCATCCCCCGCATGAGCCGCCCCGGGCGTCACCGTTCGGCGCCCGGGAACGGGAGGGCGGCATACCCCGGTTTGGGTGGTTCGCCGGCGCGCCAAGTTGCGATAACTCATATATGAGTTAGCCTCGACGGCGTGACTCAGACCTATCTGACCCGGATCGGCGGACTCATCCGCGACGCACGACGCCACAAGGGGATGACCCAGAGCGAGCTCGCCGAGCTGCTCGGCAGCTCCCAGGGCGCCGTGACGCGCATCGAGCAGGGCAAGCAGAACCTCAGCCTCGACATGCTCGCCAAGATCGGCGACGCCCTCGACTCCGAGTTCGTCTCCCTCGGCCACTCCGGACCGCAGCACCTGCGCATCGTCGGCGGTCAGAAGCTCAGCGGCTCGATCGACGTCAAGACGTCCAAGAACGCCGCCGTCGCCCTGCTGTGCGCCTCCCTGCTCAACCGCGGTCGCACGACGTTGCGCTCCCTGGCGCGCATCGAGGAGGTCAACCGGATCCTCGAGGTGCTCGCCTCGATCGGGGTGCGCACCCGATGGCTGCCGGGCACGAACGACCTCGAGATCATCCCGCCCGAGACGCTCGACCTCGACCACATCGACGTGGCCGCAGCCCGGCGCACGCGGACCGTCATCATGTTCCTCGGCCCGCTGCTCCACTCGCAGGAGAGCTTCCAGCTGCCGTATGCCGGTGGCTGCGACCTCGGCACTCGCACCGTCGAGCCGCACCTGTCGGCCCTGCGCGCCTTCGGCCTCGAAGTGACCGCGACGCATGGCTTCTACGAGGCCCGGTCGGACCGCTCCGTCAACCCGAAGCGGGCGATCATCCTCACCGAGCGCGGCGACACCGTGACCGAGAACGTCCTCATGGCGGCGGCCCGACACGCCGGCACCACGGTGATCCGCAACGCCAGCCCCAACTACATGGTGCAGGACCTCTGCTTCTTCCTGGAGAAGCTCGGCGTCGCCATCGAGGGCATCGGCACGACGACCCTGACCGTGCACGGCCTCGCCGAGATCGACGTCGACGTCGAGTACTCCCCCAGCGAGGACCCGATCGAGGCGATGAGCCTGCTCGCCGCTGCGGTCGTCACCGACTCCCAGATCACGATCCGCCGCGTGCCGATCGAGTTCATCGAGATCGAGCTCGCGACGCTCGACGGGATGGGGATGAAGTACGACCTCACCGAGGAGTACGTCTCCGCCAACGGCCGCACCCGCCTCGTCGACGTGACGACGATCCCGGGCCCGCTGCACGCCCCGGCCGACAAGATCCACCCGATGCCCTTCCCCGGGCTCAACATCGACAACCTGCCCTTCTTCGCCCTCATCGGCGCGGTCGCCGTGGGCAGCACGATGATCCACGACTGGGTCTACGAGAACCGCGCGATCTACCTCACCGAGCTGACGAAGGTCGGTGCCAAGGTGCAGCTGCTCGACCCCCACCGCGTCATCGTCGAGGGGCCGACCCGCTGGCGCGCCGCCGAGGTCGTGTGCCCGCCCGCGCTGCGACCCGGTGTCGTCGTGTTGCTGGCGATGCTTGCGGCGCCGGGGACCTCGGTGCTGCGCAACGTCTACGTCATCAACCGCGGCTATGAGGACCTCGCTGAGCGCCTCAACGCCCTCGGCGCGACGATCGAGGTCTTCCGCGACATCTGAGGGTGCCGTTCTCGCTGTGGGGCGCCACATGCATCCAGCGCTTTTGTGGGTGTCGGCCACACAGGGGGTGCAGGGGACCCTGCCTACTCTTCCGGCATGCCCGACGCCCGCACCCATGTTCGCGAGGACGTGCCGCTCCACCCCGACCAGGGTGTCGTGGCCGTGAACGCCCCCATCGACCTCACCGGCCGGACCGCCCTCGTGACCGGTGCCGCGAGCGGCATCGGGGCCGCCATCGCCCTGGCCCTCGAGGCCGCGGGCGCCAAGGTGCACGCCGCCGACCGCGACGAGGCCGGGCTGGCCCGACTCGGCGACGTGAGCTCGATCAGCACGATCACGGCCGACCTCTCCGACCTCGACGCGCTGGGCGCTCTGCCGACCGACGTCGACATCCTCGTCAACAACGCGGGCATCCAGCACGTCAGCCCCATCGAGGACTTCCCCCTCGAGCGCTTCGACCTCATCCTCGACCTCATGCTCGTGGCACCCTTCCGGCTCATCCGGCAGAGCCTCCCCCACATGTATGCGCACGGTTGGGGCCGGGTGCTCAACGTCTCGAGCGTGCACGGGTTGCGCGCCAGTGCCTTCAAAGCCGCCTATGTCACCGCCAAGCACGGTCTCGAGGGCCTCTCGAAGGTCGTCGCCCTCGAGGGCGCCCCCCACGGCGTGACGTCGACGTGCATCAACCCGGCCTACGTGCGCACCGCGCTCGTCGAGAAGCAGATCAGCGACCAGGCCCGCACCCACGGCATCCCGGAGGCCGAGGTGATCTCGCGGATCATGCTCGAGCCGGTCGCCGTGAAGCGGCTCGTGGAGCCCGACGAGGTGGCCGCCCTCGCTCTCTTCCTGTGCGGCCCCGCCTCGGCGTCGATCAGTGGCACGTCCTTCTCGATGGACGGCGGCTGGACGGCACACTGAGGCGGCTCTGCCCCCTTTCCGAGCGTCTGACTGCCTAGGATCTGCCCGTGCCCACCGAGAGCCGCATCGACGCCGACAGCGCCGAGCAGGTGATGACCCTGCTCGAGCTGCTGGCCGCGGACGCGCCCGTCTCGCAGATCGCGGCCACGGAGGCGCCGACCGCCGCGCGAGACCTCGCCCTGCGCATCACGCAGGCGCGCGAGGTGCACCAGCAGCGCGAGGCCGGCCTCGCCGCCCTGCTCGACACGGCCCGCGAGCTCTCGACTGCCGACGACCCGGGCGAGGTGCTCGACGCCATCGTGCGCCGAGCCCGGCGTCTGCTCTCGACCGACCTGGCCTACCTGACGCTCTACGACGCCGATGCAGGTGACACCTTCATGCGCGCGACCGACGGCTCGGTGTCGGCGGCCTTCCAGTCGGTGCGCCTCGCCCTCGGCGCCGGTCTCGGTGGTCTCGTGGCCTCGACCCGCAAGCCCTACTGGACGGCCGACTACTGGTCCGACGAGCGCTTCCGCCACACGTCGGCGATCGACGGAGCCGTGGGTGAGGAGGGCATCGTCGCCATCTGCGGCACGCCCCTCATCGTCGAGTCCCACTTCGTCGGCGTGCTGTTCGCCGCCAACCGCTCCTCGCGACCCTTCACGCGTGAGGAGGTGGCCCTGCTCGGCAACCTCGCGACGCTGGCCGCCGTGACGCTCGTGCAGACCCGCGCCCTCTCCGATGCCGAGACCGCCCTTGCGGCCCTCTCCGAGGCGCACGAGACGGTGCGGCAGTATGCCGCCGGCATCGAGAAGGCGTCAGCCGCTCACGACCGCTTCGCGTCCCTCGTGCTCGACGGTGGCGGGGTCGACGACATCACGCACGCCCTCGCGGAGCTGCTCGGTGGGTGGGCCGTGTTGGTCGACGAGTCGGGCGAGCGGCGCAGCGCCGCCGGCCCGGCACCCGTGCCGACCGATCCGGCGGGGACGGGCAAGGGAGAGCTCGATGCCCTCAGCGCCCTCAGCGCCCTTCCGGGCCTCGGCTCCGGACGGCTCGTGGAGCGCGACGGCCTCTATGCCGTGGCCATCACCGCCGCCCGGGAGCGGCTCGGCACGATCTACGTCGGGGGGGTCGGTGCTCTGGGCGACTCCGACCAGCGCACGCTCGAGCGGGCCGGCGTCGTCACGGCCCTCGTCATGCTCTTCGAGAGGCAGGCCGCCGATGCCCGGCAGTCGGCGCGCAACCGTCTCGTCAGCGACCTGGTGACCGCCCGGGGGTCGGCGGAAGAGCGCACGCAGCTCGCCGCGACGGCAGGCTTCGACACGCGACGACCCTTCTGCCTGCTGGTGATTCGCGGTGACGACCCCGCCGGCCATCGTGGGCTGCTCATCTCGGCGAGTGCCGCCAGTGGACCTGGCGCCCTCGTCGGCTCCCACGACGGCGACGTC
This sequence comes from uncultured Actinomycetota bacterium, assembly GCA_963697735.1. Classification (GTDB taxonomy): domain Bacteria; phylum Actinomycetota; class Actinomycetes; order Actinomycetales; family Dermatophilaceae; genus Humibacillus. Next base: position 19,824 of record CAVOOZ010000004.1, read on the forward strand.
GTCGCGCTGGTGCCCGACGACGAGAGCAGTGACGCGGCCGGCCTGGCCAAGGCCGTCGCCGCCCGCATCGGCAAGCGCACGTGTGTCACCGTGGCGGGAGTCGGCCCGATCAGCGACCTCGCCCGCATGCCCTCGGCCCACGAGGAGGGTGCTCGCACGGTCAGCGCCCTCATCGCTCTCGGCCATCGCGGCATCGGCGCGGCAGCCACGCAGCTCGGCTTCGCCGGGCTCATCGTGGGCTCCGACCCCGATGTCCGCGACTACGTGCAGCGCCTGCTCGGTCCACTGCTCGACTACGACGCGAGGCGAGGCACCGACCTCGTGGGCACCCTCGCGGCCTACTTCGCCGCGGGCGGCAGCCCACGGCACGCAGCCGGCACCCTGCACGTGCACGTCAACACCGTCTCGCAGCGGCTCGAGCGCATCTCGGCCCTGCTCGGTGAGTCCTGGCAGCAGCCCGACCTCGCCCTCGAGCTCCAGCTCGCGCTGCGTCTCAGGGCGCTCCAAGGCCCCCGCTGACGCCGGGAATGGCGGGGAGGGTCCGGGTGCCGCGAACGGACTCGGCGCGCCGTCGATGGAGCCGGACGAGGTGGTTCCACCCCTCAGGAGGGTGACGCCGCGAGGTGTCGGTCGATCGCGTCGGCGACCGCCGTGACGCCCACGTCGCCGAGCACGATGTCGTAGTGGTTGGCGTCGACCTCGGTGACCCGCACCGCCTCGGGCACGTCGAGCGCGGCGAGCCGTGCGGCGTCGTAGAGCCCCTGAGGCTCGTCGAGCAGGCCGCGTCGCGCCCAGAGCAGGTCGACGGGCACCCCTCGCTCGGCGATCTGTCGCACCGCGGCGTGGGTCTGCGGGTCCGCGAGCACGTCGGCGCCGTCCGCGCGCACGGCCGCCAGGGAGCAGGAGCTGCGCCACGGTCCGTCGCCCTCGCCCGCACCGTCGCCCGCACCGTCGCTCCCTCCATCATGGACGAGGTCGTGCTCGATGTAGCGGCGCGCCGCCTCGCCCGCGGGCCCACGCAGCACCGGCCCGAGGGCCGGGTGCCGGCCCCAGAAGTCGAGGTATGCCGCCGGGTCGGCGAAGCGCATCGACAGCCGGTCCATGGCCGGACCGATGACGGCCTTCAGGGTCGCGTCGATGTCGAGGTCAGGAGCGACGGGGAAGGCCAGACCACCGTCGACGAGCACGACCCCCGCGAAGCGCTCCGGGTGCAGATCTGCTGCCAGCGCCGACACGAAGGCCCCCATCGAGTGGCCGACGAGCACCGGCGCGACGGCGAAGACCGAGGCGATCGAGGCGAGGTCGGCGGCGTGTGTCTGCAGGCCAAAGGGTCCGGGCGCGCTCCGGCTGTCTCCGCGTCCGCGCAGGTCGGGGGCGAGGAAGCGCACCGCGCCGGGACCGTGCCGGTGGTGCACCTCGTCGGCGACCCGCTGCCACGAGAGCCCGTTGGCCGTGATGCCGTGCACCGCGAGCACCACGGGTGCATCAGGTGCGGCCGCCCCGACCGTGAGGTCGTGGATGGCAAGGTGCCCCTCGGGCAGCTCGATGACGAACGCTGACTCGGTGGTCATGAGGAGCCTGCCTTCCGGATGAGTCGGCCTCCGAGGCCGGTGAGCCCCGACGGCGCGAAGTAGACGACGACGATGAAGAGGACGCCGAGGATGAAGAGCGGCTGCGACAGCACCTGTCTCACGACCTCGGGCAGCGGCTCGAGCCACGCGGCGCCGCTGACCTCGACGAGCCGGGCGTCGGCGTAGGCGTAGAGGAAACCGCCGAGCAGGGCGCCCCAGCGGCTGCCGGTGCCGCCCAGCACGACCATGACCAGGAGCGAGAGGGTGAACTCCGAGGTCGTGAGGTGTGGGTTCGAACCGCCGAGCACGAGCGCGTGCACGATGCCCCCGAGGGCCCCGATCACCGAGGCGACGACGATGGCGAGCAGCTTGACGCGGTAGGTGCCGAGCCCGAGCACCGCTGCGCGCGACTCGTTCTCGCGCACGGCCGCCATGGCGTGCCCGGCACGGGAGCGGATGAGGAGCGTCACGACCACCCAGGCGAACACGACGAAGCCGAGCGCGAGCCAGTAGCGGTAGGGCGCGTTCGCGACGCCGACGAGGAGGGCCGGCACGGCGTCGCGGTCGAGCACCTTGCCCTCCTCCCCTCCGGTGATGCCGCCGGGGTTGCGCATGACGATGATCGATGCAGCCTGGGCGAAGGCGAGGGTCACCATCGCGAAGGCGATGCCCCCCACGCGCAGGGCGATCGCGCCGACGACGAGCGAGAGCAGGGTCGAGACGAGCAGGGCCAGGGCGATCGCCGCCGGGCAGCGGCAGCGACCACGTCGAGAGCGAGATGGTCAGCAGGTAGCTGCCCGACGCGACGAAGAGCGCATGCCCGAAGCTCAGCAGCCCGGTGCGCCCGAAGAGCACGTCGTAGGACAGCGCGATGCCAGCGATGACGAGGCAGGTGGCGAGCAGCTGCATCGACCCGGGTCCGTTGACGCGCCCGGGCAGGATGCCCGGCAGCTCGGCCGACACGTAGGGCAGGTAGGCGAGCACCGCCAGCACGAGGAGCGGCAGCGCGACCTTCCACGGATGCCGTCGTGGGCGGCCGGGCCCCGCCTCGGTCGTATGCCGGGTGGCGGGCTCGGTCTCACCGGGTGCCTCGGTGACGTGGCTGGCCGCGGAGGTCATGCGGTGGCTCCCTTCAGGGACGACGGCCGCAGGAGCAGCACGAGGGCGAGCAGGAGCACGACGGACAGGTCACCGACGCCGCTGACCGCGTAGTAGTTGGCCAGCTGCTGCACGAGGCCGACGACGACAGCCGCCACGGCGGTGCCGGTGAGCGACCCCATGCCGCCGATGACGACCACGATGAACGCGTAGATGAGCAGGGAGCTGCCCTGGCCGGGCGAGACGGAGCCGGCGTACTGCGAGTAGAGCACGCCGGCGAGGCCTGCCACCGCGCCTCCGATGGCGAAGACGATCGTGAAGGTGCGCTGCACGTCGATGCCGAGCGCCTCGACCATGGTGCGGTTCTCCACCCCGGCCCGGATGACGAGCCCGAGCCGCGTGTAGTGCAGCAGGGCGAGGAGTCCGGCCAGGAGCAGGACGGCGACAGCGATGTAGACGAACCGGTCGTTGGGCAGGCGTGCCCCGAGGAGCACCGTCGTGCCGCTCATCCAGGCCGGCTTCTCGACCGGACGGGGGTCAGCACCCCAGATGCCCTGTGCCGCAGCCACGCCCGCGAGCGAGAGACCGACGGTGACGAGCACTTGCTGGATGTGATGTCGATAGAGCGGCCGGATGAACACGACCTCGACGACGACTCCGATGACCGCGCCGACGACGACCGCGACGAGGAGCGCGGCCACGAGTCGGGCCCCGACGGGCAGTGACTCCGGGAGGTCGCGCATCGTCAGCCAGCCGGCATACGCACCTGCCGTCATGAAGACCCCGTGGGCGAAGTTGAGCACGCCCATGAGTCCGTAGATGAGGCTGAGGCCGCTCGCGGCGAGGAAGTAGAGGGCACCGAGGCCGAGGCCGGTGACGAGCAGGAGGAGGAGCTCGCTCACGCTGCACCCTCCCGTCGCATCGCGACGCCGAGCAGCTCGCGGGTGCGGGCCGGGTCGGCGACGAGCGCGGCCGCCTCGCCGCGGTGCACCACGCGCCCGGCGTCGATGACGACGACCTGGTCGGCGATGCGGCGCACGAGCGGCAGGTTCTGCTCGACGAGCAGGATCGGGGTCGTGCGTGACACCTCGGCGAGCACCTCGGCGACCTCGGTGACGAGCTTGGGGGCGAGCCCCTTGGTCGGCTCGTCGATGAGCAGCAGCTCGTTCGGACGAAGCAACACGCGGGCGAGGGAGACCATCTGCTGCTGCCCGCCCGAGAGGGTGCCGGCCCGCTGGTCGCGTCGGCCGACGAGGTCGGGGAAGAGCTGGGCCACGACCGGGGCGTCCACCCCGCGGTCCGGGTCGACCAGACGCAGGTTCTCGTCGACGGTCAGACCGCCGAAGACCTCGCGGTCCTCCGGCACGTAGCCGATGCCGCTGCGAACGATGCGGGCAGTGCGCATCGACTGGATCGCGTTGCCGCGCAATGTGATCCGCCCCACCCGCGGCGCGAGACCGATGATCGCCTTGAGCGTCGTCGTCTTGCCGACGCCGTTGCGCCCGAGCAGCGCAGTGACGCCGGTGGCGGGCACGTCGAAGGTGACGCCCTGGAGGATGTGCGAGCCGCCGTAGTGCACGTGCAGGTCGTCGACGGAGAGGACGGCCTCCGTGGACCGAGGGTCGCTCACAGTGCTTCTCCCAGGTAGGCCTGCTGGACGCGCTCGTCGGAGGTGACCTCCTCGGGCGCACCCACGGCGAGCAGCTCGCCGTGGTGGAGCACGGCGACCCGGTCGGCCAGGCCGAGGACGACGTGCATGTGGTGCTCGACCATCGCGACGGCCACGCCTGAGTCGCGCACCTCGCCGATGATCTCCGACAGGCCCTCGACGTCCTCGGCCGAGACCCCGGCCATCGGCTCGTCGAGGAGCAGCGTCGACGGTGACGAGGCCAGGGCCATCGCGAGCTCGAGCTTGCGACGGTCTCCGTGCGAGAGGTCGCGGGCGATCGTGGCTGTGCGACCCGGCATACGGACCCGGTCGAGCAACGCGTCGACCCGCTCCCCCGCGGCCGACCCCGCAGCCCGGAAGGGGCTGAACGGGGCCGGCCCGGCGGCCTGGATCGCGAGCCGCACGTTCTCGCCGGCCGTGAGGCCGTCGAAGAGAGCCGAGGTCTGGAACGACCGAGCCAGACCCATCCGAGCCCGGGCGGTCGCGCTGGACCTCGTGACGTCCTGGTCCCGCAACGTGATCCGGCCCGAGGTGGGGCGTGTCAGGCCGCTGAGGATGTTGACGAACGAGGACTTGCCGGCACCGTTGGGGCCGATGATGCCGAGCAGCTCGCCGGCGCCGACCGTCAGGGACACGTCGTGCAGGATCTGGGCGCCGCCGACCTTCCAGCCGACGTCCGTCGCGATGATCACGTCGCGTTGCCGCCGGTCACTTGAAGGGCGTGACGGGGGGCGCCACGGCCTCGGCGTCGAGGGTGTCGACGCGCTCGGGCATGACGTTGGTGCCGTCCTGCTTGAGCAGCGCGGTGAACATCGGCTGCAGCAGCGCGTGGTCCTCGGGGCGGATCGTCATGGTGCCCTTGGGTCCCTCGAAGCTCCACCCCTCCAGGGCGGCCACCATGGCGTCGGCCTCGCCGCCCGCCTCGAGCGCGTGGACGATCATCTGGCCCGCGACGAAGCCGTCATTGGTGAAGAGGTCGACGGTGCCGCCCTGCGCCTTGAGCCCCTTGTCGAGCGCCTGGTAGGCGGCGTTGTCGGCGGCCCCGTCGAAGAAGTGCGAGAGGAAGTCGATCTTGGTGCCGACCTCGCCGAAGAGCGCGTGGGTGGCCTTGATGTCGAGGCCGGTGACGACCTTGGTCTGGTCGAAGACGCCCTGCTGGCCAAGGGTCGTCCACATTGCCGTGGCGTTGGCGCCGGCCCAGGCGACGAAGAGCAGGTCCGGGGCAGCGGTCTTGACCTTCGTCGCGAACGGGGTCAGGTCGGTCGCAGCGGCCGGCACCTCGACGGCGTCGACGGTCGCGCCCTTCCCTCCGAGGATCGCTGTGACGGCGGCGACGTTGGCCTTGCCGAAGGCGCTGTCCTGCGCGAGCACGGTGATCTTCTTGCCCGTGACGTCGCCGAGCATCGACCCAGCGGTGGCGACGTCCTGGTAGGTCTGGCGACCGGAGCGGAAGGTGTACTTGTTCGCACCCGTCACGGCGTCGGCCGCGGCCGGCCCCGAGATGAAGAGGACCTTGTTGTCCTTGGCGAGCGGGGCGACCTGCAGCGCGACGCCCGAGGACGTCGAGCCCGCGATGATCGTGTTGCCCTGGCCGATGAGGTCGGTTGCCGAGGCGACGGCCTTGGCCGGGTCTCCGGCGTCGTCGGCCTCGGTGATCGTGATGGTGCGACCACCCACGGCTCCCGTGCCCTTGGTCGCGTAGTCGATGCCGGCCGTGAGGCCCTGCCGGTACTGCGCGCCATAGGACGCGAGCGGTCCGGACTTCGAGTAGACGAGGCCCACCTTGAGGGGGCCGCCTGAGGCGCCTCCCGAGGCTGCCGCCGTGCCCTCGCCCGCCGGGGCGCCGGGCTGGCCGGGCGAGCCACACGCCGCGACCGACAGGGTGATCAGTGCGCTCGCGAGCGCAAGGCTCCATCGCTTGGACACCGGTGTCCTCCACCTCTGGTGGGCGCTCGCGCCTTTGCTGCAACGAGATTCGTTGACGCCCAACCGTTTCGGCGAAAGTAGTTCAGCCTGTGGTTGCTCGCGGTGGGACCGAAGCCCATAAAGTCGCTGCGGGCATGTGTCTCGCCGCCACCGGACTCCGTCCGGGGAGCGCGCTCAGAGGGTGGTCCGCCAGGCGGACCACCCTCTCCCTCAGAGGATGTAGCTGCTCGGGGCGCTCCAGATGTCGTGGGTGCGGCAGTTGGAGTCGGCGTACTCCTTCGACGTCGACTCGAAGACGGAGTAGAGACGCTTGGTCGTCGACCCCGCGTAGCTCGGGGCCCAGACGATCCCCTCCATCATCGGCAGGGTGTTGTGGCTCGAACGAGCACCCGTCGAGCGCACCTGCGTCGTCACCTTGCTGAGCCGGTCCCGTCCCCATGAGCGGCTGAAGACGAAGTGGCTCCCGGTGACCTGCACGCCTTGGACGATGGTCGGCGTGCTGTAGGAGGCCGTCGGCGTCACCGTCACGTAGCCGGCGGTCGAGGTGGGGTAGCGCCGCATGACGTTGGAGTAGAAGTCGCCGACGAAGAGGTTGCCGTTGTAGAAGTCGACGTAGGACGCCCGAGACAGGCTGTTCAGGGAGTAGCGGGCTGCCCAGCTGACCGCCCGACGCGTGTTCGCGGGAACCGCCCGCACCCGCTCGATCGGAATGCGGTAGATGTAGGCACCCCCGGTGCTGTCGGCGACGTAGAGGTTGCCTCGCCCGATCGCCAGACCGCCGACGTGTCCCGTCTTCGGAACGCCGCTCAGCTCGATCGTCTTCACCCAGGCGGAGGTCGAGCGCTTGTAGACGACGACGCGCGGGACCTCGGCATCGTCGCGGTGGTACATCGACACGTAGAGGAGGTCGCCCTTCGCGTCGTAGGCCATGCCCTGGGGCACCCAGTTGGTGTCCTTGTAGGCACCCATCGTGTGTCCCGACCAGTTGTCGAACGGGTTGAGCTTGGGGTCGGCGCAACTGCTGACCTCGGCGAACCCGACCGGGTCGGCCGCCGTGGCCGGGGTTGCAGCCACGACGCCGAGCGTCGAGGCGAGTGTCAGTGCGATGCCAGCGGCCGTGCTGCGCAGACGTGTGCCCATGAGGTTCCCCTGTTCTCCTCGGGAGACCTCTTCCCCCGGGATCTCGGACACTACTCGCGGATCTCGGCGGGAAGGCCGCCAGCCTCCGGCCGATTCTCCGCACGCACGCACGGCTCCGTCGGCCGCGATGTCAGAGGCGCGGCTCGAGGTCGGTGACGACCTGCTCGGCGGTGAGCCCGATGTCCTCGAGGATCTGTCCGCGAGAGGCGTGGTCGAGGAACTGCTTGGGGATGCCGTAGGTGTGCACGGGCACGTCGATCCCGGCGTCCCGCAGGGCGCGCGTCACGGACGCGCCGACGCCGCCGCTCACGAGGTTGTCCTCGACGACGGCGACGACGCGAGCCTGCCGCGCGAGCGACACGACGTCGACGCTGACGGGCACGACCCACCGGGGGTCGACGACGCGGACGGACCGGCCGTGGGCGGCGATCTTCTCGCCCGCCTCGGTGGCGAGGCCGGCGAAGGCGCCGACACCGACGAGGAGCAGGTCGACGTCGTCGCCGGCGTTCTCGAAGAGGACGTCGACGTCACCGGAGGAGCGCACCGCGAGCAGCGGGTCGGCCACGTCGCCCTTGGGGAAGCGCAGCACCGTCGGGCCGTCGGAGACCTCGAGCGCCTCGCGCAGCTGCTTCTTGACCTGCTCGCCGTCGCGGGGGGCTGCGAGGCGCAGGCCCGGCACGATCGAGGTGAGCGTCATGTCCCACATGCCGTTGTGCGAGGCGCCGTCACTGCCCGTCACCCCGGCGCGGTCGAGCACGAACGTGACCCCGGCCTTGTGCAGTGCGCAGTCCATGAGCACCTGGTCGAAGGCACGGTTGAGGAAGGTCGCATAGACGGCGACGACGGGATGCAGGCCGGCATACGCCAGGCCGGAGGCCATCGTCACGGCGTGCTGCTCGGCGATGCCGACGTCGAAGACGCGGTCGGGGTAGGCGGCGGCGAAGCCGTCGAGCCCGACGGGGATGAGCATGGCGGCGGTGATCGCGACGACGTCGGGCCGCTCGGCCCCGATCGCGACCATCTCCTCGTTGAACTCGTCGGTCCAGATGCGCCCGGCCACCTCGAAGGGCAGGCCGGTCTCGGGGTTGAACTTGCCGACGCCGTGGAACTGGTCGGCTGCGTCGTCGATGGCGGGCTGGTAGCCGCGGCCCTTCTGCGTGATGACGTGCACGATGACGGGGGCGCCGAAGTCACGTGCCTTGGCGAGCGCTCGCTCGAGCGCCTGCTCGTCGTGGCCGTCGACCGGGCCGATGTACTTCAGCCCGAGGTCCTCGAACATCCCCTGCGGGGCGACGATGTCCTTGATCCCCTTCTTGACGCCGTGCAGCGTCTCGAACATGGCCCCGCCCACGACGGGCGTCTTCGCGAGCGACCGCTTGCCCCACTCGAGGAAGCGCTCGTAGCCGCGCGTCGTGCGCAGCGTCGCGAGGTGGTCGGCGAGGCCGCCGATCGTCGGGGCGTAGGAACGCTCGTTGTCGTTGACGACGATGACGAGCGGCAGGTCCTTGTCGACGGCGATGTTGTTGATCGCCTCCCACGCCATGCCCCCCGTGAGGGCGCCGTCACCGATGACGGCGATGGTGTGCCGACCGGTCTCGCCGCGCAGGCGTCGCCCCTTGGCGATGCCGTCGGCCCACGACAGGGCGGTCGAGGCGTGCGAGTTCTCGACGACGTCGTGGTCGGACTCCGCGCGGCTCGGGTAGCCGGAAAGCCCGCCGCGCTTCTTCAGCTGGCTGAAGTCGTGCCGACCGGTGAGCAGCTTGTGGACGTAGGCCTGGTGGCCGGTGTCGAAGACGATCGTGTCCGTCGGAGAGTCGAAGACCCGGTGGAGCGCGATGGTCAGCTCGACGACGCCGAGGTTGGGTCCGAGGTGGCCACCGGTCTTGGAGACCTCGGTGACGAGGAAGGTGCGGATCTCCTCGGCCAGGGGTGCCAGCTGGTCCTCGGGGAGCGCCTTGAGCGCCGCAGGGCTCGTGATGTGTCTCCAGCAGGGCCACGCTGCCTCGTCCTCTCGCTACGGGTGGGTCGGTCGAGTCTAGGGTGAACGCCCGGCGGGGCGGAAACGTGCGCGAGCCGGTCCCGGTGTCGCGAGTCCCACAGGCGTCACAGTCGAGGGGCGAACACCTTCCCCTGCAGCGCCTCGTGCAGCAGGTGCGTGGACCGGGAGGCCGCCCGCAGACGCATCCCCTCGGCCTCGATCTCGCCGAGGATCTCCTCCAGCGCGTCGGCGGGCACGTGCGGACCGACCGCGACCCGCGCCTCCCGCCAGGCGTCGCGCATCGCGACGACCTGCCCGTCGAGGTGCCGACCGGCCAGCCAGGCGAGGGCGATCGGGTGACGCCGCCACCCGGCATACCCCCGGTAGTCGGGCGGGCACCGGTCGAGCAGCCACAGCACGGCGCGGTCCTCCCAGCCGGGGGTGTGCGCGGGGGGCACGCCCTTCGGCCAGCCGGGTGGGGTGTGCGCAGCCATGACTCCAGTGTGCCTCCCCTAGGCTCGCGCCATGATCCGGGTCGTGTGGCTCACCGCCTTCCTCGACCTGCCGCCGCAGGTGCACGGGGCAGGGTCGCGCTTCTGGTCGGAGGTGACGGGGTATGCCGTGTCGCCGGCTCGTGGGCCGGAGGCGGAGTTCACGACGTTGCTGCCACCGAACGGCGACCCCTTCCTCAAGGTCCAGCGGACCATCGCCGTGCGGCGTCCGGACGGGTCGTCGCCCGACCGCCCGTCGATCCACCTCGACGTGCACGTGCCGACCGCGGCCGACATCGCGCCAGCTGCCGAGGCTGCGGTGTCACTGGGCGCGCACGTGGTCCACCGTTCCCCGCACGGCTACCTCGTGCTGCGCTCCCCCGGCGGGATGACCTTCTGTCTCGTGCACTCGAGGGTGCGCGAGCGTCCGGCTCCGGCGCGGTGGGGCGGCGACGGCGGGCACGAGAGCCTGGTCGACCAGGTGTGCCTCGACATCCCGGCCACGGACCACGAGCAGGAGTGCGCCTTCTGGGCCGATCTCACCGGCTGGGAGCTGCGCACCTCGGCCGCGCATCCGGAGCTGGCGCACCTGGCCCGGCCGGACGGCATACCGCTGCGGTTGCTGCTGCAGCGGCTGGGTGGCGACACGTCGGACCTCGTCAGCGCGCACCTCGACCTCGCGAGCAGCGACCGCGCGGCCGAGACGAGACGGCACGAGCGGCTCGGTGCCGTCGTCGAGCAGGTGCGTCCCGCGGTCGGCTGGACGGTGCTCACCGACCCGACGGGGCTGCGCTACTGCATCACCGACCGCGACCCGCGCACCGGCCTCGTGCCCTGAGCCGCGCGGCAGCCGCCTACCAGTTGGCCTGGGCGGGCGGAGTGGGCAGGGGGTGGCCCGCAGGGGCGATGACGTAGACGATGCCGCCGCTGTGCGGCACCCAGACGTTCTCGAACTGCTCCCGGTCGTAGATGACGCGCACCTGCGTGTTGTCCGCGAGGAGGTGGGAGGCGGGGTCGTTGGCGATGACGTCGCCGGTGGCCGTGAAGCCGCGGATGACCATGAGGTGGCCGTTGGTCCCGTAGCCCGCCCCGGTCAGCTCTCCCTTCTTGAACGAGACCGACACGACGAGCGGGATGCGTGCGGCGATGAACTGCTCCGCCTCGGCGAGGCTGCGCAGGCGGGTGACGAAGCCGCGCAGGTCGCCTCGTGTGGCGGCGTAGGCCGTGTTGAAGGGCCAGTTGCCCGCGCCGTCGTAGGTGTAGTCGAAGACGTTGCGCGCGGTGAAGTCGACCTGCGCGTCGACGGGCGGCTCGACCCATGACGTCTCACCGGCGGTCGGACCGGCGCCCCAGTAGTCGACGACCATCGCGGTGGAGGTCGGTGAGCACCACGCCTCTCCCCCGTTGTCCCACTGCGGGTAGTGCCCGATGTGGACCTCCTGCGAGTAGGTCGGCACGGCCAGCTCGATGCCGCGTCCCGGACCGGCGGCGCTGACGGGCACCTTCTTCGTCGTCGGGCAGCGCCGAGGCCATGGCGCCGACGAGGTGACGACGGGAACGGCGGTCGGTCGTGCCGACCGGCACGCAGGAGGCGCACCTCGAGCTGCCAGTCGGTCAGGGTGTAGCCGCTGCGTGTGGCGAGCGTGTCGGTGTAGGACGGTGGCGACCGCGTCGCCCTGCGCCGAGAGCGGAGGTGCGGTGGATGCCACCACCGTCGGCGGGGTCCTTGGCCGACCAGCGGCCGAGGACGTAGTCCTTCGTCGTCGTGCCCGCGCTCGTGCCGCGCACCCGCACCTCGACCCACGAGCGGCCCGGGGTGACGGCGTTCCACGACGCGACGAGCTCGGTCAGGCCGAAACCGGGGACGACGCGGGGACGTCCAGCGGTGCACCACGTAGGTCACCGGGGTCGCCTCACGTGCCGAAGGGGTCGACGTAGTCGACGATCTCGTCGGTGGGCGCCGAAGGACAGGTCGACGCCCGACCACGACGCGCATGGCGACGTGGCGGGCGCCGGCACCCTTCTTCGCCTCGGCTGCAGCGGAGGGGCGCGCGGCGAGCCGAGGAGGGCGGCGCCGGCCACGGCGGTGGTCAGGACGGCTGCGACGGCTGGGCTGGAACGGGCTGTCGGAGCGGACGGAGCGGCTGGGCATGACACTGACCTTTCGGAGGGGACGGCGCGGCCAGTCAACACCCGCTCCGGGCCGCGTGGGGTCAAGTCGTCGTAAATTCTCCGGGCGTCGAGGCGGTCGACGGGAGATCGGCCCGTCAGCGCCAGTTCGCCTCGGCGGGCGGCTCGGGCAGTGCGACGCCCGCGGGCGCCATGACGTAGGCGAGCCCTCCGTCGTCGCCGAGCCAGACCCGCTCGAACTGGTCGCGGCGATAGACGGTGCGCACCTGGTCGTTGCTCGCGACCCGGTGGCTGTTGGGGTCGTTGGAGATGACGTCACCGTCGGCGGTGAAGCCGACGATCGTCAGCAGGTGCCCGTTGGTGTCGTAGCCGGCGCCGTCGAGCTCGTCGCGCTGGAAGGTGACCGACACGATGAGCGGTATGCCGGCCGCGACCAACCGCTCGGCCTCCGTGAGGTCACGCAGCCGGGTGACGTAGGCGCGCAGCCCTCGGGTCGCCGCGTAGGCGGTGTTGAAGGCCCAGTTGCCCGCCCCGCGGAACGCCGGGTCGTAGACGTGGCGCACACCGTGGACGACGGCCGGGTCGACCTCGTGACCGACCCAGGCGGACTCGGCGGCGGTCGGGGCCGCGCCCCAGTGCTCGAGGAGCATCGTCGTGGAGGTGGGCGAGCACCAGCTCTCTCCGCCGTTGTCCCACTCCGGGAAGGTGCCGACGTGCAGGCGCTGCGAGTGCGGCGGCACGGCGATCTCGACGGCGCGGTCCAGGCCCGGTCGGCTCGTCGGCGCGTCGGCCGTCACGTCGAACGCGAGGGCGGCAGCGGCGACGAGGGTCACCTCGGGCCACGCGCCACCGGCACCGGGTGCCTGCAGGCCGGTGACGCGGATCTGCCACCGGTCGAAGCTGTGCGGCGCACTCGAGCGGTAGCAGTCCGTGGCGACGCGACCGACCTCCAGCACCTGCCCCGGCACCGTGGTGCGCGTGATCGGTGCTCCCCCCTCGGGGTCGCTCTCGGCCCAGCGTGCGAGGGTGAGCCACGGCGTCCACGGGAGGGCGTGGCTGTCGGAGGCGACGCGCACCTCGACGAGGAGCCAGGTGCCCACCGGGGTGCGCGCGTTCCACGACGGGATGAGCTCGCGCGCTGCGAAGCTCGAGTGCACGACCGGCGACTCCCACGACCTCGCCCCGTAGGTGACGACGGGTGCGCCGGGGAGATGCGGATCCGCATACGCGATGGGCTCGGTCGGCACCCAGTCGAAGCGGTCTTCCCAGACGGTGAGGGTCGCGTGTCGCTCGGTCACGGCAGGAAGCATGCCACGGGCCCGGCCTCTCGGTGACGAGAGGCCGGGCCCGGATGGTGCGGGTGTCGCCGGTGCTACGGGTGCGTCAGCTCGTGACGAGCGACCGCAGGACGTACTGGAGGATGCCGCCGTTGCGGTAGTAGTCCGCCTCGCCGGGGGTGTCGATGCGCACGACCGCCTCGAACGTGACGGGGCTCGCCTCCGAGCCCTCCTTGGTCGCGACGACCGTGACGGTCCTGGGCGTCGTGCCCTCGTTGAGCGCCGTGATGCCCGAGATCGAGAAGGTCTCGGTGCCGTCGAGCCCGAGCGAGTCGGCGTTCTGGCCGTCGGGGTACTGCAGCGGGATGACGCCCATGCCGATGAGGTTGGAGCGGTGGATGCGCTCGTAGCTCTCGGCGATGACGGCCTTGACGCCGAGCAGGCTCGTGCCCTTGGCCGCCCAGTCACGCGAGCTGCCGGAGCCGTACTCCTTGCCCGAGAGGATGACGAGCGGGACGCCGGCCTCCTGGTAGGCCTGCGAGGCGTCGTAGATCGTCGTCTGCTCGCCACCGCTCAGGAAGTTGCGCGTGAAGCCGCCCTCGACGCCGTCGAGGAGCAGGTTCTTGAGACGGATGTTGGCGAAGGTGCCGCGGATCATGACCTCGTGGTTGCCGCGACGCGAGCCGTAGGAGTTGAAGTCCTTGCGCTCGATGCCGTGGGAGGCGAGGTACTTGCCTGCGGGGCTGTCGTTCTTGATGGCGCCGGCCGGGCTGATGTGGTCGGTCGTGACGGAGTCGCCGAGCTTGGCGAGGACGCGTGCGCCCTCGATGTCGCTGACGGGCGTGGTCTCCATCGTCATGCCGTCGAAGTACGGGGGCTTGCGCACGTAGGTCGACTCCGCGTCCCAGGCGAAGGTGTCGCCCACCGGCGTCTGGAGCGACTGCCAGCGCTCGTCGCCCGCGAAGACGTCGGCGTAGTCGTCGGTGAACATCTGCTGGTTGATCGAGGTCGCGATGGTCGCCTCGACGTCGGCCGGGGCCGGCCAGATGTCCTTGAGGAAGACGTCCTTGCCGTCGGTGTCCTGACCGAGCGGCTCCGACGCGAAGTCGAAGTCCATCGTGCCGGCGAGGGCGTAGGCGATGACGAGCGGCGGGCTCGCGAGGTAGTTCATCTTGACGTCGGGGTTGATGCGGCCCTCGAAGTTGCGGTTGCCCGACAGCACCGAGGTGACGGCGAGGTCGGCCTCGTTGATCGCGGCGCTGATCTCCTCGTTGAGCGGCCCGCTGTTGCCGATGCACGTCGTGCAGCCGTAGCCGACGAGGTGGAAGCCGAGCTTCTCGAGGTAGGGCCACATGCCGGCCTTCTCGTAGTAGCCGGTGACGACCTTGGAGCCCGGAGCCATGGAGGTCTTGACCCAGGGGGCCACGCTCAGGCCCTTCTCGACGGCGTTCTTGGCGAGCATCGCCGCGGCCATCATGACCGACGGGTTGGAGGTGTTGGTGCAGCTCGTGATGCTCGCGATCGACACGATGCCGTGGTCGATCTCGAACTCGCGGCCGGTGGCGTCGGTGACGGAGACCTTCCTGGACGGACGGCCGCTGACCTCGCCGGTGTCGGCGGGCCGGTCGCCGCCGTTCGTGCCGTCGGAGGCGCCCTGCGGGCTGGGGTCGCTGGCGGGGAAGGACGAGGCCGTGCCGGCGTCACCCTCCTCGTGCGCGACGTAGGTCGGCAGGACCTTGCGGAAGGCGTCCTTGGAGCTGCTCAGCTCGATGCGGTCCTGGGGACGCTTCGGGCCGGCGATCGACGGGACGACGGTCGACAGGTCGAGCTCGATGTACTCGCTGTAGCGGGCCTCGGGCTGGTCGGGACCGGCCTTGAGCCACATGCCCTGCTCCTTGGCGTACGCCTCGACGAGCGCGACGCTCTCGTCGGACCGGCCCGTGAGGCGCAGGTAGTCGAGGGTGACCTCGTCGATCGGGAAGATCGCGCAGGTCGAGCCGAACTCCGGGCTCATGTTGCCGATGGTGGCCCGGTTGGCCAGCGGCACCTGGGAGACGCCCTCGCCGTAGAACTCGACGAACTTGCCGACGACGCCGTGCTTGCGGAGCATCTCGGTGATCGTGAGGACGACGTCGGTCGCGGTGGCCGCGGTCGGGATCGCACCGCTCAGCTTGAAGCCGACCACCCGCGGGATGAGCATCGAGACGGGCTGGCCGAGCATGGCCGCCTCGGCCTCGATGCCACCGACACCCCAGCCGAGCACGCCGAGGCCGTTGACCATCGTCGTGTGCGAGTCGGTGCCGACGCAGGTGTCGGGGTAGGCGACGCCGTCGCGGACCATGACCGTGCGGGCGAGGTGCTCGATGTTGACCTGGTGGACGATGCCGGTGCCCGGAGGCACCACCTTGAAGTCGTCGAAGGCGGTCTGGCCCCAGCGCAGGAACTGGTAGCGCTCCTGGTTGCGCTGGTACTCGATCTCGACGTTGCGCTCGAAGGCGTCGGCGCGGCCGAAGACGTCGATGATGACCGAGTGGTCGATGACCATCTCGGCCGGGGCCAGCGGGTTGATCTTGGCCGGGTCGCCGCCGAGCGCGGCGACCGCCTCACGCATCGTGGCGAGGTCGACGATGCAGGGCACACCGGTGAAGTCCTGCATGATGACACGCGCCGGCGTGAACTGGATCTCGGTGTCGGGCTGCGCCTTCTCGTCCCACGACCCCACGGCGCGGATGTGGTCGGCCGTGATGTTGGCGCCGTCCTCCGTGCGCAGCAGGTTCTCGAGGAGCACCTTGAGGCTGTAGGGCAGGGTCTCCTGCCCCTCGATTCCGGCGAGGCGGTAGACCTCGTAGGTCTGACCACCGACCTCGAGGTTCCCCTTGGCCTTGAAGCTGTCAACACTGCCCACAGCGGGCTCCTTCCAGCAACTCTGTTGGATGTCGCGGTGCTGAGATATATCTTGACGTCAAGATATATCTAACCACACGACCCGGTGGTTGTCAGGCCACCGTCGTCCGCCCATCCTTCACCGCCTGGCGCTCCCCTGTCTGCCCGCGCGCCCAGGCAGTTCGTCCGAGGGGACGACGGTCACGGGCCGGACACGTAGGCAGCTGTCGACCGCGGACAGCCGCCCGCCGGTGACGGCTGGGGTCAGGCGGCCTGCTCCCGCACGTCAGCGGGCCTGGTGACGTAGGCGCGGCCCGTCGGTGCCGTCCAGGTGCAGATGCCGTGCGCGTCCATGACGAGCAGCCAGCGAGCATGGTGTTTGAAGCCGTGGTGGGTGCGGCACAGGCACAGCAGGTTGCCCTCGGTCGTGGCGCCGTCGGGGTGGCGCACGACATGGTCGAGGTCGCAGCGTCGTGCGCCGACGGCACACCCGGGAAAGCGGCACGTGCGATCTCGGTCTCGGACGCGTTGTGCGAGAGCGGCATTCGGGCGATAGACGGAGGGGTCCCGAGCCACGGTCACCCCGGTGAGGGAGTCGGCGCGCGTCACCCGCAGGCGAATGTCGGGGTCGGCGAGGATCTGCACCAGGGTGGACGTGAGGACCCAACCGGCCCGGGGGTCACGGACTCCCACCGTCGGTGGGCGCCAGCGGCCCGAGCCGCAGCTGGTAGCGCTCGAGCATCCCCGCGGCCAGCAGCTCCCACTGGCGCCGTGCGACCTCCTGCTGCTGGAGCACGACGAGGTGCGCCGCGGACTGCTCGGGGATCCCGCCGAGGGCAGGGCTGCCCCGGGGAGCGAGCTCGGAACCGATGGCCTGCCAGGCGGCTAGGTCGGGGCCGACGACGTGCTCCAGCCCGTGACGCTGGATCGTCGCCGGGTCGAGCCCCTTGCCGGCCTCTACCTGCGGTTGGGCGTCGGGGACGGACTCAGCGCCTCGTGGCTGAGCGCTGTCCGCTGACCCCGTGTGGATCTGCGCGGCGTGGGCCGAAGACTCCGAGGATTCCGGGTGATCCACGGATTCCGAGGACTCGGGGGGCTCCGAGGAGACCCCAGGTGGCGGCGGCCCTGCAACTCGTCGAGACATCGGAGAAGCCATGGGCTGCGCCGGCTGCGGAGCAGCATCATCGACGGAGCAGCCCGGCACAGCGGTGACACCCGTGCCCGAGGGGTCGGTGAAGACGGGCACGATGAGCTCGACCATGGTCGTCACCTGCGCCGAGCCGAGGAGAAGGTCGGCGAAGGCATCGGCGCGAGCCTGGTCGATCGAGCGCCCGGGGTCCGCCCGGACGTATTCGTGAGCGAGCGCGTCGATCGCGGCCCACGCCTGCATCGAGACGTAGGACGGCAGTGAGGCCGTCCACCAGGCCATGCCGGGATCGGCCCCCGGAGACAGGCGCACGAACCGGTCCTCCACGCCCCGCTCGGCACGCTGCTCGATCGAGCCTGCATCGATGAGGGCAGCCGTGCGCTCGCAGAGCCGTCGCAGACGGGCCGGGGTCAGCTCGGCCAGCCCCGGCACGCTGGTGATCGCCGCGTCGAAGAGGGCTCGGGCGCCGACCTGCACGAGCTGCGCCACGTCGACAATGACCCGGCTCTGCCGGCTGTCGAGGAGACCCTCGAGCGCCATCGTGCGCGTCAGGGGCAGCTCGTCGACGAGACACAGCGCGTCGGCCACCCTCGACTCTGCCGCCCGTGGGGTCAGCCGCAGCAACGGCGCCACGCTGGACCCGACGATCTTGACTGAGCTCGGTCGGTGCTCGGTGCCGTCGGACCACCCGCCGTCGAGGTCGGCGAGGTCGAGCTCCTCGGACCGCACTCCAGCCGCCAGAGCCAGGTCCTGCATCGCTGCGAACACGTTGGACGCCCGCTGGGTGATCGCGAGGACCGCCTCGGCGCCAGCCTGGTCGAGGCTGCGCAGCCGCTCCGGCACGATGCGCGCCACGACCGCTGCCTGGGACGCGGCGGGCAGGGCGTCGAACACCGCGGCCGGGATCCGCGTGACCGCCTCGAGCGCAGCACCGAGCGAGACCGCTGGGGTCTCGGTCGGTTCACTCCGTGTGGCCATGTTCGAACACTAGTGCGAGCCACCGACAGTCCTCGCAGCCCTTCACACCCCGGAGCGGCCCTGGATCGCGCTGGTCCTCCCGCCCGAGCTGCTCCTCGGACGGGAGGACCGCCGAAGGGGCGCACGGACTACGGACGCGTGGGCTCGAGCACCGCGATGCACTCCACGTGGTGGGTCATCGGGAAGGCGTCCCATGCCTCGAGCGAGACCATGGTGAAGCCCTGCTCCCCCGCCGCCCGCACGTCGCGGGCCAGCGCGGCCGGGTCGCAGGCGACGTAGACGATGCGACGAGGCTGCAGCCCGGCGACGAGCCGCACGACGTCCTTGCCGGCGCCGGTGCGCGGAGGGTCGAGCACGACGAGATCGGCGCGAACCCCCTGCCCCACGAGCGAGCGCAGCTCGCGGTCGACGCGGTTGGCCCGCCACTCGACGCCCTCGAGGTGCTCGGTGTTGCGTATGCCGTTCTCGACGGCCCGCGCGTCGCCCTCGACTCCCAGCACGGACCCTCCTGGGGCGACGAGCTCGGCCAGGCGCATCGTGAAGAGGCCGGACCCTGCATAGAGGTCCGCCACGAGGTCACCCGGCCGAGCGCCGATCAGCGCGACGACCCGGCCGAGGAAGGTCGAGGCGGCGCCGGGGTGCACCTGCCAGAAGCCGCGCGCCGCGACGACGTACTCGCCCTCCCACTCGTCGTCGCGCACGCGCTCCCCGACGAGGCCACCAGCCGCGTGCCGAGCCGGGAGCGACGGGCAGCGGCACGAGCACCGGCTCCTCGGGGTGGGCAGCATCGACGACGTCGACGGACTCGACATCGGGCCAGTCGGTGTCGAGCACGCCCGACTCGATGACGCCGCGCGTGGCGATGAGGCAGTCGTCGATCCCCACGATCACCTTGGACCGGTGCTGACGCAGTCCGGGGCGCCCGAGGTCGTCGACCGCGAACTCGACCCGGGTGCGCCACCGCAGCCCGCCCTCGTCGCCGGGCACCGGACGCACCTCGACGTCCACGTCGAGACCAGCGAGCCGCGAGAACTGCTCACGCACCACGTCGGCCTTGAGCCGGCGCTGCGTGTCAAGGGAAGCGTGCTGGAAGTCGCACCCTCCGCAGAGGCCGGGAGCGGCATACGGGCAGGGCGCGGTGACGCGACCCGGTGCGGCCTCGAGCACCGAGATCGCGTCGGCCCGCACGAAGGAGTCGCCGACCCTGCCCTCGGTGACGCGGGCGACGACCCGCTCACCCGGCAGCGTGTGTCGCACGAAGACGACCTGCCCCTCGTGCCTCGCCACGCAGTGCCCGCCATGGGCGACGGACCCCACGTCGACGGTCCACTCGCGACCGACGAGGGACTCGCCACCCGCGGCCCGCTCGCGGGTACGGCGCTGGCTCACAGCGACCCGCCGCGCACAGAGCCCGGGATCGGCGGCTCGTCGATCCAGTCGCGCTCGGCGCCCTCGGACGACTGGAGCTGCCACGGCACGCTGACGACCATGACACCGGGGGTGAAGAGCAGGCGTGCCTTGAGACGCAGCGCGCTGTGGTTGTGCAGCACCTGCTCCCACCACCTGCCGAGGACGTACTCGGGCAGGTAGACGGTGACGAGGTCGCGAGGGTTGCCGCTGCGGATGGAGCGCACGTAGTCGAGCACGGGCTTGGTGATCTGGCGGTAGGGCGAGGAGAGCACCTTGAGCGGCACGGGGATGTCGCGTCGGTCCCACTCGTCGAGCAGTGCCTGGGTCTCGTCGGCGTCGACATCGACCGTGACCGCCTCGAGATAGGTGGGGCGGCTTGCGCGCGCGTAGGCGAGGGCCCGCATCGTCGGCTTGTGCACCTTGGAGATGCAGACGATGGCGTGGACGTGGCTCGGCAGGGTCGGGCGGTCGACCTCCCAGTCGATGGCGAGCTCGTCACGCACCCGGGAGTAGTGCTTCTTGATGCCGAGCATGAGCGCGAAGAGCACGGCCATCGCGATGATCGCGTAGCGGGCCCCCTGCTGGAACTTCGTGAGGAGCACGACGAGCAGCACGAGCCCCGACATCGCCGCCCCGACGGCGTTGATCACGCGCGACCGCTGCATGCGCGCACGTTCCTTGGCGTTGCGCTCGAGGCGAAGGTGGCGCGTCCAGTGCCGCACCATGCCCGTCTGGCTCGTCGTGAACGAGACGAAGACGCCGACGATGTAGAGCTGGAGCAGCGCGTTGACGTTCGCGCGGAAGACGATGACGAGCAGCACCGCGGCGGCGGCGAGGATGAGGATGCCGTTGGAGAAGGCCAGCCGGTCACCGCGCGTGTGCAGCTGCCGCGGCAGGAAGCCGTCGCGCGCGAGGATCGAGCCGAGCACCGGGAAGCCGTTGAACGCGGTGTTGGCGGCGAGGAAGAGGATGAGGCCGGTGACGATGGTGACGAAGACGACGCCGAGGTGGAAGTCGGCGAAGACCGCCTCGGAGAGCTGGCCGATCGCCGTGTGCTGCACGTAGCCGGCACCGACGGGCTGCCCGTCGCGCAGCAGCTGGCTCGCCGGGTCCTCCGCGATCTTGATGCCGGTCCACTGGCTGAGCGTGATGATCGAGGCGAGCATCGTGATGGACAGCGCGCCCATGAGCAGCAGGGTCGTGGCGGCATTGTCGCTCTTGGGCTTGCGGAAGGCTGGCACGCCGTTGCTGATCGCCTCCACCCCCGTCAGGGCCGCGCAGCCCGAGGAGAAGGCCCGCAGCAGGAGGAACACCGCGGCGATGCCGGTGAGCTCGTCGCCGCTCTGGGACAGAAGCGTGAGGTCCGCGCTCTCGGCGGGGGCCAGGGTGCCGGTGAGCTTCTGGACGAAGCCGACGATGCCCATGCCGATGATGGCCAGCATGAAGAGATAGACCGGCACGGCGAAGGCCTTGCCCGACTCGCGCACGCCCCGGAGGTTCATCGCGGTGAGGAAGACGATGATGACGACGCCGACGATGGCCTCGTTGCCCCGCACGAAGGCGAACACGGTGCCGGCGTTCTGCACGCCGGAGCTGACCGAGACGGCCACGGTCAGCACGTAGTCGACGAGCAGCGCGCTCGCGACGGTCAGCCCGGCCTTGGGCCCGAGGTTGACCGTGGCCACCTCGTAGTCGCCACCACCCGAGGGGTAGGCGCGCACGTTCTGCCGGTAGGAGGCCACGACGACGACCATGACGAGGATGACGGCGATGGTGATCTGCCAGCTGTGCGTCATGGCGAAGGCGCCGCCGGCGAGGCCCAGCATGAGCATGATCTCGTCGGGCGCGTACGCCACGGACGAGAGGGCGTCGCTCGCGAAGATCGGCAGGGCGAGTCGCTTGGGCAACAGCGTCTCGCCGAGCTTGTCGCTGCGCATCGCGCGACCGAGGAGAAGTCGCTTGAGCAGCGATCCCGAACGTGGCACGGACGACACTGTATGCCGGAACGCCTCCTCCCAGAGACCGTCCCGGGAGGGCGTCCGCGGGGTGGTCACCACCACGTGTGGACGCGCGATGGCGGGCCGTGGCACGGTGTAGCGTCGCGTGCGTGCACTTCGTGATCATGGGTTGCGGCCGCGTCGGGTCCACGCTCGCCCGCACTCTCGGACGAAGCGGCCACGACGTGGCCGTCATCGACTCCGATGCAGCGGCGTTCCGGCGGCTCGGCACGTCGTTCGACGGGCGGACGGTCACCGGCATCGGCTTCGACCGGCGCACCCTCGTCGCGGCGGGCATCAAGGAGGCCTACGCCTTCGCCGCCGTCAGCAGCGGCGACAACTCCAACATCCTGGCCGCCCGTGTCGCCCGCGAGACCTTCGGCGTCGAGCACGTGGCGGCCCGCATCTACGACCCCCAGCGCGCCATGGTCTACCAGCGCCTCGGCATCCCGACGGTGGCGACGGTGCGCTGGACGGCCGACCAGATGATCCAGCGCCTGCTCCCCCAGGGCGCCGTGCCCGAGCTCACCGACCCCAGTGGCAAGATCGTCATCGCCGAGGTGCCGATGGCCGAGCCATGGATCGGACGCAGGCTGACCGACGTCGAGGAGCAGACGGGTGCCCGGATCGCCTATGTCACGCGGCTCGGCGAGGGCACGCTCCCCCGCCCCGACATGATGATCCAGCAGGGCGACCTCGTGCACCTCGCCGTCGTGCGCGAGGACCTCGCCCGGGTCGAGCGCCTCTGCGACCAGCCGCCCGCGGCCCACTGACCCACCCAGGAGAAGAACCGCATGCGCGTCGTCATCGCCGGAGCCGGAAGCGTCGGGCGCTCCATCGCCCGTGAGCTGCTCGCCAACGGGCACCAGGTGCTGCTCATCGACAAGGACGCCGACGACGTGCAGGCCTCCCGCGTGCCGGAGGCGTCCTGGCTGCTCGCCGACGCGTGCGAGCTGGCAGCCCTCGAGGAGGCACGCCTCGAGTCGTCCGACGTCTGCGTGGCGGCCACGGGTGACGACAAGGCCAACCTCGTGCTCTCGCTCCTCGCCAAGACCGAGTTCGGGGTGCCGCGCACCGTGGCGCGCGTCAACAATCCCAAGAACGAGTGGATGTTCGACGAGTCATGGGGGGTCGACGTCGCCGTGTCGACGCCGCGCCTCATGACGGCCCTCATCGAGGAGGCCGTGAGCATCGGCGACCTGGTGCGGATCTTCGAGTTCCAGCAGGGCCGCGCGTCGATGGTCGAGATCACGCTCCCCGAGGGCAGCCCCTTCGCCGGTCGCCGCGTCGGCGACGTCGACTGGCCTTCCGACACTGTCCTCGTGGCCATCATCCGCGAGCAGCGTCCTCTTGCCCCGACCCCCGACGACGCGATGGAGGCCGGCGACGAGCTGCTCTTCATCACGACGACGGAGCAGGAGGACCGGCTCCAGGACCTCGTCGCTCCGGGGAGCCAGCACCACCAGCGCACGACCGACGACGACGAGGTCTGACCCTTGCCGGAACGGGTCGGCCGGTCCGCTCAGGTGGGGCTCAGGTGGGGCTCAGGTGGGGCTCGGATGGCGTGAGCCGGCGCTCAGGTGGCGCGGGTCGGGTCGATCGGGGTGTGGCCGCGCACGAGGATGGCGCCCATCGCGGTGATCGCGAGCAGGTAGGCGGGCCACCCGAGCACGACCTTGGCGACGCCGAGCGCCGCCACCTGCTCGCCGAGATAGAGCGGCACCATGATCGCCAGGCGCACGACGTTGAGCGCGATGAGCACCCACGCGAGCCGCATGGCCACCGTGACGATGCCGGGGTGGCGGCGCCACCACGCCGGGTCCTCGGCAAAGGCCTCCGGCTCGGCGACGCCGACGACGAAGCCGAAGAGCGGCCAGCGCACCAGGTTGGTCACGAGCAGGAGCACGAGCAGTCCGGCATTCTGGAGCATGCCCGGCAGGAAGGCGTCCTCCGCCTTGCCCGACCTCAGCGCAAAGAAGGCGGAGATGCCGATGCCGACCGCGGCATACACGATGAAGCGCGGGTCCTGGCGCTGCACGAGGCGCACGAGCAGGAAGACACCCACGCAGGCGCCCGCGATGAGCAGGGAGGTGCGCAGGTCTTTCGTGGCCGACCACGTCAGGGCGAAGGCGAGGGTCGGCACGGCCGACTCCACCGCGCCGCGCCATCCGCCGATGGCCTCGGAGAGCTTGTCCCGCAGCAGGTCCTCGACGGTCTCGTAACGGCGCAGGTCGATCTCGGACCGCGCCACGCCGTCGCCGTCGCCGCGACTCACCGCTCCCCCTCCGGGGAGCGGAGTGCGAGGGGGCTGCGGGTCGCCCTCACTCATGGGCCTGGCCCGCGCGGCCGAGGATCTCGTAGGCGGGGTTGAAGATCGTGGTCACCTTGCGCTGCCGCGTGACCCTGCCCGTGGCCTGGATCTTGATCCCCGGCACGATGCCGGCGATGCGCCGACGGCCGAGCCAGATGAGGTGCAGCGAGTCGCTGCCGTCCCAGAGCTCCACGTCGAGGGCGGGCGTCTCGTCGCGCGGCCGCAACGTCACCGAGCGCACCTCACCGCAGACGGTGACGAAGGTGCGCTGGGTGACCTCGCCGATGTGGATGACGCCGAGGTCGTCTGACTCGCGGCGCAGCTCGGCAGCCTGGAGCTCATGCGACGGGCTGATGAGGCGGTCGGACAGGCGGCGCAGGACGCCGTGCTTCGAGGAGGTCACCAGGACCCCTGGTTGGGTCTGGCCATCAGCGCACCTCGGTGATCTCGGGGCCGCGCTCGAAGGGGTTGAGGTCGGCGAGCTGTGGCGCGCCGGGCTCGTCCGGCTCGGTGGCCTGGACAGCCTCGTCGGTGGGCACCTCGGGGAGGCGCAGGGGCAGCAGCTCGCGAGGCGGCATGGCGTCACCGCCGCGGTCGACGACCGCGGTGCGGATGATGTCGTGCACGGCCTCGGCGGCCTCGGTCTCGATGGCTGCGCGGCCGCTGACGACGGCGCGGAGGAACCAGCGCGGACCGTCGATGCCGACGAAACGCGCGGGCATGAAGACGGTGCGACCGTCGGGACCGGCCTGGGGCATCCGGGTGAGCAGCTCCTCGCCGAACTCGCCCGTGACCACCTCGGCCGTGCCGCCGGAGTCGACGATGCTCGCGGCGATCTCGTTGCGGATGTCGATCCACACGCCCTCGGTGCGCGGGGCGGCGAACGCCTGCAGCTGGACCGCGGAGTCACCGATCACAGCCGTGACTCCCGTGATCTGCTGCTCCTGCTCGTTGACCTCGAGACGCAGCTCCATGCCCGGACTGCCGCGCAGCCAGATGGCGCCGAGGTTCAGGTAGTCGCTGTCGTCATCGATCTCGCTGCGGTCGAAGGGGCGCGAAGTCGGGGCCGCAACGTCGGAGGCGTCTGGGTCATCGAGGTCGGGGCCGTCCGCACCGTCGTCGACCTGGCTGTCGCCGTCGACCGCATCATCGATCGGCTGGTCCTTGGACTTGCCCCTGCTGAAGAGTCCCACGTCCCTCATCCATCCTTCGTGCTGTGCCTTCACCCGGCGCACTTGCGCGCGCCCGGCGAACCGTATCCGATGATCGCTGCTGGATCAGTCCGGGATCACTCGAAGGGCAGGGGTGTCGTCACCGCGGTTTGTCCGCCGTCGGTGGCGCCGCACCGAAGCCACCGGTGGATCCGTGTCCAGTGTCCCCCCTGGTGGTCTCGGTGAGCGAATCGACCCGCACGAAGACGGGGCGCTCGACCCGCTGCACGATGAGCTGCGCGATGCGGTCGCCCCGACGCACGGTGAAGCTGTCGTGACGGTCGAGGTTGACGAGGTTGACAAGGATCTCGCCGCGGTAGCCCTCGTCGACGGTGCCGGGAGCGTTGACGATCGAGATGCCGTGGCGGGCAGCCAGCCCCGACCGCGGGTGCACGAAGCCGGCGTGCCCCGGGGGCAGCGCGATCGCCACCCCGGTGGGCACGAGCACGCGTTCACCAGGAGCGATCGTCACCTCGACGGCTGAGCGGAGGTCGGCGCCGGCGTCACCGGGGTGGGCGTAGGCGGGCAGGGGTAGCCCGTCGTCCAGCACCTTGACCGCAACCTCGGGTGCCCCGTCTACGGTCGCCTCGGGGTTGCCGGGGAAAGCACAAGGGTCGGTCACGAGGACCGACCCTACTTGCTTGCCATCGACCTGCAGACCGACGGTGCACGGCACCGATCAGGCAGCGCACTCCGTGCAGATCATCATGCCGTTGCTCTCCTTGGCGAGCTGGCTGCGGTGGTGGACGAGGAAGCACCGTCCACACGTGAACTCGTCCGCCTGCTTGGGCAGGACGCGGACCGACAGCTCCTCGCCGGACAGGTCAGCGCCCGGCAGCTCGAATCCTTCCGCCTGCTCGGTCTCGTCGACGTCGACACTCGACGAGGACTTGTCGACCCGCCGTGACTTGAGCTCCTCGATCGAATCCTCGTTGAGCTCGTCGTCGGTCTTCCGCGGCGCGTCATAATCAGTTGCCATCGTGCTGTCTCGCTTCCCCTTCGTAGGGCGCATCGCGCTCTGTGACGCCAAGAACGCTCGTGGTCGTGCGCTTGTTCCCGCTGCTCCCACCTGGGTCAACAGCCCCGAAACATCTCGACGTGCGCGTATGGTGCCCGATCCGAAGGTGTGCTGTCACCTTGGCCCGCCAAGGCCTGAGACGAGATGTCCGACTTGACCGTCTGCCGGTCCAATTCCGACCAAGAGTTCACCGGACCTTTGCCCTCTGAAGACTGTCCGGCAGTCACAGTGGTGGTCCTACGACGCGGTAGGGTCTCCGCACCCACCGATCGACTCCCGACCCGGAGGTGCACATGACCGAGTTCGTCGACCAGATCCGCCTACGCGTGACAGATGCCCTGACCGACCTGGCACATGCCCGCGCCGCCGGGGACGACTACCGCGTGCAGGTGCACACCGGCGAGCTGGAGTCCTTCGCCCGACTCGCCGAGGAGAACGGCGTGCGGGTGCCGGAGCTCGAGCCCTTCCGGGCCGCCTGACGCCAGACCACCTGAGCCTGCTGGCCGATGGCTCTCGCGGCCGGGGTCAGGGCGCCTCGCTGACGAAGAGCCGGCGCACGGGCTCGACGAGGGCCGGTCCGGATGCGACCGTGAGGTCCTTGCCCGGCGCACCAGCCCGCCCCACGACGACCCCACCCGCCTCCTCGACGATGAGCCACCCGGCCGCAAGGTCCCACGCGTTGAGCCCCGACTCGGCATAGGCGTCGACCGACCCGTCGGCCACGCGCACGAGATCGAGGGCGGCGCTGCCGATCCGCCGGATGTCGCGCACCTGCGGCAGCACGCGGGTGAGGACCTCAGCCTGGCGGGCACGCACCTCGGCGGCATAGCCGAAGCCCGTGGCCACCAGGCTGCGCCCGAGGCGGTCCTCCGTCGAGACGGCGAGGCGGCGAGGCGGCGAGCTCTCACCCGTCGACTCGGGCCTGGTCCATGCGCCCGCCCCACGCCGAGCGTGGTGCACGAGCCGCAGGCTCGGGTCCGAGACCGCCCCCGCGACCGGCGTCCACGTGCCCTCCCCGGACGCGTCACCGACGACGACGGCCACCGACACGGCATATGCCGGGATGTCGTAGAGGTAGTTGACGGTGCCGTCGATGGGGTCGATGACCCAGGTGAGCCCAGAGCTGCCCGTCACGTCAGCGCCCTCCTCGCCGAGGATGCCGTCGTCGGGTCGCGCCTCGAGGATGAGACGGTGCAGCAGCTCCTCGGAGCGACGGTCCATGACGGTCACCACGTCGGTGTCGGTCGACTTCGTGTCGGCGACGCCGAGCCGGTCGGGGCGCTCGTCGCGGATGAACCTGCCCGCGGTCGTGGCGAGCTCGATGCACAGCACCTCGAGGGCCGCGAGCTCGTCATCGGTGAGGGCGGGGAGATCGGGGTTCGCGCCGCCCATGTCAGTCACGCCCGCACAGAGCCGGACGGGCCTGCCGCAGGTTGGGGCAGCAGCCCGGCTCGCACACCGACGGCCGGCGACCCTCGTAGTCGGGCACGTCCTCGCCCCGCTCCTCGGCGGCGCGCTCGATCAGGGCGTCGACGAGGTCGGCCACGAAACGCTCGTCGGTGCCGACGGTCGGCACCCGCACGAGCGCGACCCCCACCCTGTCGGCCGTCGCCCGGGCCTCGGTGTCGAGGTCGTAGACGACCTCCATGTGGTCGGAGACGAAGCCGATGGGAGCGACGACGACCGTCCGGGTGCCGGCGGCGGCCAGCTCCTCGATGCGGTCGTTGACGTCGGGCTCGAGCCACGGCTGGCTCGGCGGCCCCGAGCGCGAGCAGAAGACCAGCTCGCCCGTGAGGTCGCGCCCGAGGATGCGGTTGGCGCCCTCGGTGATGGCGGAGGCGAGGGCCAGGTGCTGCCGCTGGTAGAGGTGGCCCTCGCCGTCGCCGGGCCCGGAGGTCTCGTCCATCGTCGCAGGGATGGAGTGGGTGACGAAGAGCAGTGCGATCTCGTCGTCGGGAGCACCGTCGAGAGCGCGCATCGACTCGACGAGCCGGCCGAGGTTGGCCGCCTCGAAGCCGGGCCTGGGGGCATACGGCCCGACCTTGTCGAGCTGCAGCTCCAGGCCCTCCGCGCGCACGGCGCCGAGCGCGTCGGCGAGGTTCTCGCGATACTGCCGGCACGAGGAGTAGCAGGAGTAGGCGCTCGTCGTGACGACGAGAAGGCGCCGATGCCCCTCGGCGTGCGCCTCCCGCAGGGCGTCGTCGAGGAAGGGCGGCGAGTTGCGGTTGCCCCAGAGCACCGGCAGGTCGAGCTGGCGCGCGCCGAGCTGCGCGCGGAGCGAGGCGATGAGGGCGCGGTTCTGGTCGTTGATGGGGCTGCGGCCCCCGAAGTGGTGGTAGTGCTCCCCCACCTGCTCGAGTCGATCGTCGGGGATGCCCCGACCGGCCGTGACCCGGCGCAGGAAGGGCATGACCTCCTCGGGGGCCTCGGGTCCGCCGAAGCTCAGCAGGAGGACGGCGTCGTACGGGTCGAGGGTGGTCTGCATGACTTCACTTTCGCGTGGAGTGGGATCGGGCGTCGAGAGCAGGTCAGGTGCGTTCTGCCCGAACGCAGTGGTGTAGGGGCGTTGAGGTCGAGCCGCACGGCGACGAGGCGGACGACGAAGACAAGGGCCGCAGCGGCCCACAGCATCCACATCCGCAGCACCCCGTGCTCCACGGCGACGACGACGACGACCGACACCGAGGAGGGCGGGCAACGCATACAGCTCACGGCGCAGCACCTCGGGCACGTGGCCGGCGAGGAGGTCGCGGATGACCCCACCGCCCACCGCCGTGATCACGCCGATGAGCACGGCGGCGATCGGCGACACCCCGAGGGTGGTGGCCGCCTTGAGGCTGCCGGCGACGGCGAAGGCGGCGAGGCCACCAGCGTCGAGCACCTTGACGAAACGGCCGATCCGCTCGATGCCGGGGTGGAAGAAGAAGGTGGCGAGCCCGCCGAGGGCAGCAGCGGTGAGCAGACGCCAGTCGCTGATGCCGACGGGCGGCACGTCGCCGATCAGCACGTCGCGCATGATGCCGCCCCCGAGCGCTGCCGCGCAGGCGAGCACGAGCACGCCGAAGAGGTCGAAGCGCTTCTTGACGGCCACGAGTCCCCCGGAGAGCGCGAAGACGAAGACGCCGACGAGGTCGAGGGCGAGCTGCGCGGAGGCGAAGTCGGTGGGCATGGCAGAGCAAACGCTACCCGCGCGGCG
The DNA here is from genome assembly GCA_963697735.1 of uncultured Actinomycetota bacterium. Taxonomy (GTDB): domain Bacteria; phylum Actinomycetota; class Actinomycetes; order Actinomycetales; family Dermatophilaceae; genus Humibacillus. Next base: position 49,255 of record CAVOOZ010000004.1, read on the forward strand.
TGGTCGCTTTGGTGGGCACCCGGCGCGGTGGCATGCTCGACGCGTTCCCCTCATCATCGTTGACACCACAGGCACGCCACGACCGCAGATCCGTTCGACCGGGAGACCACCCATGCAGGACCTCACGCTCATCGGCGTCCACGAGGACGGCCTGCACCTCCTGCTGGCCGACGCCGAGGGCAACCGCTACACCGTGCCCCTCGACGACTCGCTGCGCGCTGCCGCCCGGCGTGACCGACCGCGCCTGGGTCAGCTGCAGATCGAGCTGGCCGGGGGTCTGCGGCCCGCAGCCGTGCAGTCGATGATCCGGGCCGGGCTGACGGCCGAGGAGGTGGCCGACCGGGCGGGGTGGACTGTCGAGAAGGTGCACAAGTACGAAGGTCCCGATCCTCGCCGAGCGTGAGCACGTCGCTGGTCTGGCGCGGCAGGTGCGCCTGCGCTCGCGCGGAGGGTCGCACGGAGCGTCGACGACGCTGGAGGCACGCGTGAGCGAGCGCCTGCGCAGCCGCGAGATCGACCCCGCCGCCGTGAGCTGGGACTCGCGTCGGGCGGAGAAGGGCGAGTGGATCGTCTCGCTCGCCTTCGCCGCCGGCGGGAGAGAGCGCGAGGCACTGTGGCGCTTCGACCCGCTCGCGCGCGTCGTGGCCGCGCTCGACGACGAGTCCCGGTGGCTCAGCGAGGATGACGACACCCCGGCTCCCGGGCCCGTGCCCGCCCCGCACCTCGCGACGCCGTCGCGCCCCGCCAAGGTCTATGACGTCGAGGCCGAGGGCGGAGTGGGCGCTCCGTCAGGGCGCGGCCGCCCCGGCCGGCCGACGGCCTCGGCGCGCAGGTCGACGAGGCCAGCCGCGGGCGCCGGGGCGCCGGAGCAGTCCGCACCCGCCGGCTCACCCACCGCCCCACGAGGCGACGGGACGGACGACGGCGAGCCGCTCGACCTCGTGGCCGCGATGCGTCAGCGCAACGCCCAGCGCGGCCGCCGCCGCCGCCCCCGGGGCGCAGACGTGCCCGGCCTCGAGGATGCACCCGAAGAGGCCCTGCCGCTCGAGGAGCTGGCGCTCGACCCGCGCGACCACGTGCCGCCGCCCGCACAGCACCCCCGTCCGGACGACGAGGCCGAGCCGGCGGCCGACTCTGCCCCGGCCGAGCCGCTGGCCGACTCCGCTGGGTCAGAGGTGCCTGACGACCCCGACGCCAGGCCGCGAGGACGACGCGAGCGCCGACGCTGGTGATGACGCTGACGCCCCCGCAGCACAGGACGGTGCCGTCAGCGATGACCGCACCCCGCCGGTCAGCCAGACGGCGCCGGCCGTTGGCGAGAGCAGCGGGGCCGACAGCTCCTCCGAGGGAGACGATGACGGCCACGAGCTCATCGGGGAGCAGGTCGCCGCGACCACCACCACCGACCGCCCCGCAGCGAGTCCACCCACGGCTCGCAAGGGTGGCCGGCCGAGCGTGCCGAGCTGGGACGACATCATGTTCGGCCGCAAGGGCGACTGACCCGCACCCGCCAGCAGTGGCCGAGCGCGTCAGTCGGCCTGTGTGATCGGCAGGGGCGGCAGCGGGCACACGTCGAGCTCGAAGGGCAGCACCTCGGCCGACTGCGCACTCGCCCGGGCCGCATGCGACGTCATCCGGCGCATGTAGTGGCGACGGCAGAGCACTTCGTACTCCACGACCCCCGGTGCTGCGGAGTTCGTGTCGCCGACCACGACCTGCTCGCCCTCGATGACCATGGCGCCGTCGACGACACGGGCGTTGGTCGTGGCGCGCCGGCCGCACCAGCACAGCGCCTCGACCTGGAGCACCTGCACGCGGTCGGCCAGCTCGATGAGCCGCTTGCTGCCGGGGAAGAGCTCGGTGCGGAAGTCGGCCGTGATGCCGAAGGCGAAGACGTCGACGTCCATCTCGTCGACGATGCGGGCCAGCTGCTCGACCTGCTCGGAGGTGTAGAACTGCGCCTCGTCGCAGATGAGGTAGTCGATGCGCTGCCCGGCGGTCGCCCGCGAGACCACGCCGTCCCAGAAGTCGAGGTCGTCCCCGACCTCGAGGGCGCCCGTCGAGAGACCGAGGCGGGAGGACAGCACGTTGCTGCCGGCGCGGTCCATCTTGGTGAAGATGAGCCCCACCCGCCCACGCGCCGCATGGTTGTGATCCATCTGCAGGGCGAGGGTCGACTTGCCGCAGTCCATGGTCCCGGAGAAGAAGACGAGCTCAGCCACGGTGCACCACCCTAAGCGCCACGGCGGGGTGGGACGACGATCACGGGCACGGCGAGCTCGGCCTGGCTCGTCGAGCCGTGCAGCCCGAGCAGGCGCACGATCTCGGGCCGCATGAGCCCGGAGTGCACGACCGCGGTCGACGGCCTGGTCGTCACGACGAGGTCACCGATGCGACGCTCGACCTCGCGGCGCACCGGACCGAACCAGCCCTCGTCGATGCAGCTGCTCGCGGGTGTGGACCGTGGCCGAGCGGCGCAGTCGCGACTGCCACACGGACGCCACGGCGTCGCGCTCCCCCGCCTCGGTGTAGAGCTGCAGGCACCGCGGCTCACCGCCGAGATGCCGTATGCCGTGCATGAGCTCGGGCTCGTGCGCGAGGTCGATGCGCGCGTCGAAGGGCACGTCGACCATGCCGTGGTCGGCGGTGATGACGATGGAGGTGTCGTCGGGGACCCGGGCCGCGAGACGGGAGAGGGCCGCGTCGACGGCCTCGACCTCGTCGCCCCACTGCCACGACTGGCAACCGTGGACGTGGCCGACCTTGTCGACCTCTCCCCAGTAGAGGTAGACGAGCGAGCGCCTGGACTCGCGCACGACGGAGGCGACCGCATCGACCCGGTCATCGAGGGTCCGGCCCGACCGGAAGCCACCCCCGCGCAGCGCCGCGGTCGTCAGACCGGAGCCCTTGAAGTACCAGGGCCCGACCATCGTGACGGTCACCCCGGTGTCCTCGAGCGCCTCGAAGACCGTCTCGTGGGGCTGCCAGCGCACCGGGTCCGGCCCGTCCTCCCACGACAGCTCGTTGACGAGACGGTCCGTGTCGGGGTCGAGCACCTGCATGCCGACCAGGCCGTGGGCGCCGGGCAGCAGGCCGGTGCCGAGGCTGCCCATCGAGGTCGCGGTCGTCGTCGGGAAGCCGCACGGGATCCGTCGGGCCGACGCCAGATGGGAGCGCAGGAACGGCGCGTGCCCGCTGCGCTGGCGCAGCAGGTCGTGCCCGAGGCCGTCGACGAGCACGACGACGGTCCGTGGGACCGCGGGGAGGTCGAAGACGTCGTGGCCGGCATACCGGCTCACCCCGAGGCGGTCGGCGACGGAGGGCAGCACTGAGGCGAGGCTGCCCGCCGACCAGTCGGGGGCGGTCTGCGTCTCGGTCATCGTGAGTCGGTCAGTGCTGGCGGACGCGGCCGCCGCCGATGCTCGAGGAGAGCACCCGCGAGAAGGCCATGGCGCGCCCGACGGCGTCCTCACCGTCGGCGGCAGAGCTGACCCGAAGCGAGATGTCGTCGGAGGCGATCGTGCCCTCGAAGCCGTGGTCGGCGGTGCAGTCGGGGTCACCGCACTGGGCCGGGATCATGTCGAGGCGGCTGACCGCCCCCCATCCGAGGGTGAGGGTGATGTCGCGACCATGGGTGCCCGGGGCGAAGGTGTCGGGCTCGGCGACGACGTGGGTCAGCATGACGCCGCGAACCGCGGTGAGCGGCACCGTCTCGGTGGTGGCGGTCGCCATGAGCTTCTCGTCGGGGTCGGCGTGGTCGTCGGCGTGCGCGATGACGAGCCGGTCGGGCGTCACGACGAGGACCGTGACGTGACGCCGCACGGTGTCACTGTCGAAGGTCGTCTCCTGGTGCACGAGGTGCGACACGACCTCGTCACCGGCGATCGCGGACTCCACGACGTCGACGACGAGAGAGGGGTAGTAGCCGGCCCGGGTGATGGCCTCGGTGAGATCGTCGGGCAGGGCACGCCCCGGCTCGTGGCCGGGCTGCTGGGTGGCACGTCGCATGCCCCCATCCTTGCACCAGCGACAGGTAGGCCCCGTCGAGGACTCTCAGGTCATGCTGCGGCGGCCGGGGTCCTTGCGCACGAGGGCCGGCCGCACGACGACGTCGGCGCCGAGCACGTCGACACCACCCGTCCACGCGTTGACCGGGTTGAGCTCGACCGACGACATCTCGGGGTGGTCGTCGGCGAGCACCGACAGCCGCGCGATGAGGTCGGCGAGCGCGGCCCGGTGCACCGGCGCCGCGCCACGGTGGCCGGCGAGCAGCGGAGCCGCCTTGACCCCGTCGATGAGGTCGGCGACGTCCACGTCCGTGAGGGGCGGGATGCGGTGCGAGACGTCACCGAGCAGCTCAGTGGGCGGTCCGGCGACGGAGAAGCTGACAACGGGACCGAAGAGCGGGTCCTCGCTCGCCCGCGCGACGCACGACACGCCGGGCACCGCCATCCGCTGCACGACGAAGCGGTCGGCGCCGAGCGGTCCGAGGCGGCTCGAGAGCGACGCGTAGGCATCGCGCACGGCCTCGGCGTCGACGAGGTCGCCGCGGACCCCGACGAGGCCCGGCTGGTGACGCACGACGGGTGAGGTCGACTTGAGGATGACGGGGTAGGTCAGGGTCTCGGCGGCACGCACGGCCGCCTCGACGCCGGTGACCTCGATGGCCGGCCAGAGGCGGATGCCGTAGGCCGCGAGCAGCTCGCGGGCCTCGTCGCGGGAGAGGGCCCGACCCTCGGGGTGGGTTGCGAGGATCGCCTCGGTGAGGACCTCGACCCGGGCCCGGTCGATGCCCACCGGTGACACGGCCGACCCGCGGTCTCGCGAACGCCACTGGGCGTAGCGGGTGACGGCGTTGAGGGCCCGGATGCCGTCCTCGGGCATCGAGTAGGCGGGCACGGCACGCATGACATCACCCTGCACGTAGGACAGTCCGTCACCAACACCTCTCATGCCGAGGAACGTTGCGACACAGGGCTTCTCGTGCTTGGCCACGACCTCGCTGACGGCGGCGTGCACCTCCTCGTCCTGCGTCACGAGCGGCGGGATGAACGCGGCGACGACGCTGTCGACCTCGGGGTCGGCGAAGGCGGCGTCGAGGGCGGTCGCGAACTGCTCGGCCGACGCCTGGGGCAGCAGCGAGACGGGTCCGTGCGTCACCTTGAGGCCCCAGCTGAGGCAGGCGCTGGCACTGAGGGCGCCGAGGGCGTCGGAGTTGCCGACGATGGCCACCCGGTCTCCCGCGGGCAGGGGCTGGTGCAGGGTGAGCTGGGCGACGTCAAAGAGCTGGTGGACGTTCTCGACCCGGATGACGCCGGCCTGGCGCAGCAGCGCGTCGAAGGCCTGCGGCGGCACGTTGGTGACGCGGGTGCGGTGCCCGGGCGGCGCGGCGAAGCTCGAGACGCCCGAGCTGACGACGATGACCGGCTTGACCTTGGCGAGCTGGCGGGCGATGCGCGAGAACTTGCGGGGGTTGCCCATCGACTCGAGGTAGAGGCCGACGGTGTCGGTGTCCTGGTCGTCGATCCAGTACTGCAGGAGGTCGTTGCCCGACACGTCGACGCGGTTGCCGGCAGAGGCGAAGATCGAGATGCCGAGCCCGCGACGGGCGGCGGACGCCAGCACCGCGACCCCCAGCGCGCCGCTCTGGGCGAAGAGCCCGAGCCGGCCACGCTGCGGGATGACCGAGGCGAGCGTGGCGTTGAGGCGCACCTCGGGGTCGTTGTTGATCAGGCCGAAGCTGTTGGGCCCGAGGACGCGCATGCCCGCACGGCGCACCCGGCGGCGCAGCTTCTCCTGGAGCCGGACGCCCTCCTCCCCCGCCTCGGCGAAGCCGGACGACAGCACGAGCAGCGCCTTGACGCCGGCCTTGCCGCACTCCTTGACGACACCGACGGTCTGGTCGGCGGGGATGACAAGGATCGCGAGGTCGACGGGCTCGGGCACGTCGCGGATGCTCGGGTAGGCCTTGAGGCCCTGGATCTCGGCGGCCTCGGGGTGGATCGGATAGAGCTGGCCGCAAAAGCCTGCCTCGATGATGTTGGCCAGCACGAGGGCGCCGATCGAGTCCGCACGCCGGCTCGCCCCGATGATCGCGACCCGCTCCGGGAAGAGGATGGTGCGCATGCTGCGGGCCTCGGCACGGTGCTCGCGCGAGAGCTGCACCTCCTTGGACCGCTCCGTCGGCAGGATGTCGAACGACACCTCGATGACGCCGTCCTCGAAGTGATGCGAGACCTCGTAGCCGGCCTCCTTGAAGACCGTGAGCATCTTGCGGTTCTGCGGCAGCACCTCGGCCGTGAAGCGCGAGATGCCGAGCTCCTGCGCGATCGCCGCCAGGTGCTCGAGCATGACCGAGCCGATGCCCTTGCCCTGGAAGTGGTCGGAGATGTTGAACGCCACCTCGGCCGACGTCGGGTCGATGCGGTCGAATCGCCCGATGCCGATGATCTCGCCGTCGAGGGTGGCGACGAGCGCGACGCGGTCGTGGTGGTCGACATGGGTGAAGCGGTGCACGTCGCGCTGGCTCAGCTCGCGCAGCGGCGCAAAGAAGCGCAGGTAGATCGACTCGGCCGACTGCCGGGAGTGGAAGAGCTGGATGCCCGCGGCATCGTCAGGCGTGATCGGCCGCACGTGCGCCACCGTGCCGTCGCGCAGCACGACATCGGCCTCCCACTCGACGGGAGCACCGGTGGCCAGCGCCGCCACTCGCTCGATGACGCCCGTGTCGTCACCGGCGCCCTCGACCCCGTGATCGAGGTCGCGATCGAGGTCCTCCCCACCCACCATGGGCTCATCGTGTCACGTCCACCGACCGGCCCGTCGAAGATGCGACGCTGGCCTCATGGAGTTCTCCGAGGTCGCCCGTCGCCGCCGCATGGTCCGTCGCTACGACCCCGACCGGGCCGTGCCCCGCGAGGTCGTCGAGCGCTGCCTCGACAACGCCGTCCGCGCCCCGAGCGCCGGCTTCAGCCAGGGCTGGGACTTCGTCGTCCTCACGAGAGCCGAGGAGCGCGAGGGGTTCTGGACGGCCACGACCGCCCCGGATGCGCCCGAGGACCCTTGGCTCAGCGGCATACGGGCGGCGCCGGTGCTCGTGCTGTGCCTCTCCCACAAGGACGCCTACCTCGAGCGCTACGCCGCGCCCGACAAGGGCTGGACCGACCGGGACGAGGAGCGCTGGCCGGTGCCCTACTGGCACGTCGACACGGGCATGGCCGCACTGCTCATCCTGCTCACGGCGACCGACGAGGGACTCGGCAGCCTCTTCTTCGGGGTGCCCCCGGAGCGCCATGACGCGGTCCGCGACGCCTTCGGAATCCCTGCCGACCGCAGCATCGTGGGTGTCGTGTCGATCGGGTATGCCGTCCCCGGGCCAAGGAGCCCCAGCCTCCGTCGGCACCGCCGCACCGGCCACGAGGTCGCCCACTGGGGTCGCTTCGGCGTGGCAGGTGAGGGCGCACCGTGACGCTGCGCGAAGATGGGGCGTTGACCCGCTAGCGGCAAGGAGCACCACCCGGCATGGCCCGTCGCACGACCACCCCGCCTCCTCCCGAGGACTTCGAGGAGAAGATCGTCGGCATCGACGTCGAGGAGGAGATGCAGAACGCCTTCCTCGAGTACTCCTACAGCGTCATCTACAGCCGGGCGCTCCCGGACGCGCGCGACGGGCTCAAGCCGGTGCAGCGACGCATCCTCTACGGCGCCAGCGAGCTCGGCCTGCGCCCCGACCACGGGCACGTCAAGAGCCAGCGCATCGTCGGCGAGGTGATGGGCAAGTACCACCCCCACGGTGACCAGGCGATCTATGACGCGCTCGTGCGCATGGCGCAGTCCTTCACGCTGCGGCTGCCACTCGTCGACGGACACGGCAACTTCGGCTCGCTCGACGACGGGCCGGCTGCGGCCCGCTACACCGAGGCGCGCATGGCGGCGGCGGCTCTGCTCATGGTCGGCAGCCTCGACGAGGACACCGTCGACTTCGTGCCCAACTACGACGACACGCAGTGGCAGCCGAGCGTGATGCCGGCCGCCTACCCCAACCTGCTCGTCAACGGTGCTGCGGGCATCGCCGTCGGCATGGCCACCAACATGGCGCCGCACAACCTCGTCGAGGTGATCGGAGCGGCCCGGCACCTCATCGCGCACCCGACGTGCTCGCTCGAGGACCTGATGAAGTTCGTGCCCGGCCCCGACCTGCCGTGCGGCGGCAAGATCGTCGGCCTCGAGGGCGTCCGCGACGCCTACCTCACCGGTCGCGGCAGCTTCCGCACGCGGGCCACGACCCGCATCGAGGCGCTCACGCCCCGTCGCAAGGGCATCGTCGTCACCGAGCTGCCCTACCTCGTCGGCCCCGAGAAGGTCATCGACAAGGTCAAGGACCTCGTGCAGTCCAAGCGCCTGCAGGGCATCGCCGACCTCAAGGACCTCTCCGACCGGCAGAACGGCCTGCGCCTCGTCATCGAGATCAAGAACGGCTTCCACCCCGAGGCCGTGCTCGAGCAGCTCTTCAAGCTGACGCCGATGGAGGAGAACTTCGGCATCAACAACGTCGCCCTCGTCGAGGGCCAGCCCCGCACGATGGGGCTCAAGGAGCTGCTCAAGGTCTACGTCGACTTCCGCACCGACGTCGTGCGCCGGCGCAGCGAGCACCGGCTGCGCAGGCGCGAGGAGCGCCTGCACCTCGTCGAGGGCCTGCTCGTCGCCATCGTCGACATCGACGAGGTCATCCAGGTCATCCGCACCTCCGACGACGCCGAGATCGCCCGGACCCGGCTCATGGACGTCTTCGACCTCGACGAGGTGCAGGCCACCTACATCCTCGAGCTGCGGCTGCGGCGCCTGACGAGGTTCTCGCTCATCGAGCTCGAGACCGAGAAGGCAGAGCTGGAGCGTGCCATCGAGGAGCTGCGCGCCCTGCTCGCCGACGACAAGCTGCTCCTGCGGCTGGTCTCCGACGAGCTCGCCGCCGTCGCCAAGGCACACGGCACCCCGCGGCGCACGGTGCTGCTCGAGAGCTCGGGCCAGAGCGCGGCCGCCACCGTCAGCAGCCCGCTCGAGGTCAGCGACGACCCGTGCTGGGTGCTGCTCTCCTCGACCGGCCTCCTTGCCCGCACCGGCAGCGCCGAGCCGATCCCCACCGAGGGCTCGCGCTCCAAGCACGACGTCATCACCGGCGTCGTGCGCACGACGGCGCGGGGGGAGTTCGGGCTGGCCACGACCGCGGGCCGGATGATCCGCCTGTCGGCGCTCGACCTGCCGACGCTGCCCCCCACCAACGGCGCACCCAGCCTGTCCGGCGGCGCTCCCCTCGCGGCATACGTCGATCTGCCGAAGGGCGAGGAGCCGGTCACGATCCTGCCGATCGGCGCCGACGCGCCCGTGCTCGCCCTCGGCACCGCGGGTGGTGTCGTCAAGCGGTTGTCTCCCGAGGCGCCGAGGAGCGACGAGTGGAGTCTCATCAGCCTCAGGGACGGCGACCGCGTCGTGGGCGCTGCCGTGGCCGACCGTGACGACCTCGACCTCGTCTTCATCACGACCGACGCGCAGCTGCTGCGGTTCGCTGCCCGCGCGGTGCGTCCCCAGGGGCGCTCGGCGGGCGGCATGGCCGGCATCAAGCTCGCGGCCGGGGCGACGGCGACGTTCTTCGGGGTGGCCGACCCCGCCCGCGACGGTGTCGTGGTCACGTCGTCGGGCAGCTCCGACGCGCTCCCCGGGACGCAGGGAGGCTCGCTCAAGGTGACGCCGTATGCCGACTACCCGCCGAAGGGTCGCGCCACCGGCGGGGTGCGCTGCCACCGCTTCCTCAAGGGCGAGGACACGCTCGTGCTCGCCTTCGCCGGCAACACTCCCGTGCGGGCGGCCGCCGCCAACGGCGTGGCAACGCCGCTGCCGGCGGCCGACGGCCGGCGCGACGGCTCCGGCGTGCCGGCGACGGCGGTCATCGCACACGTGGCTGCCGCGCACCTGGCGGCCGCGCCAGACGAGGCCTCCGGCACCGACGACGACCCGAAGGGCTCTCAATGAGCACGGCTACAACACCGACACCCGCACCCGACGAGTCCCTGGTGGTTGGCGAGCACCCGTCGACGACGGGCCACGGTGCGCCCGCTGACGACGCCTGCTCGGTGCAGTGGGACGCCGACGGCACGAGCGCCCACGGCACCGCGGCGGGGGCCGGCTTCTTCGTCATCGTCGAGCAGTCGGGCCCGTGGGGACGCGACGCGGCCCGGGAGTCGCACCTCGATCCTCTGCTCGGTGCCGAGCTCGATGCCCGCACGAGCCGTGCCGGGGGCCGCTTCATGCTCGTGCGTCGCCCCGGGGGACACCCCGCTCACGACGGCCCGCGGCGGGTGCTGCTCGCCCATGCCGGCATCGCCCCCGACTCGGCGGCGTGGCTGCTCGAGGCCGAGGTCGCCGACCCCGGCGAGCTGCTCGGGCTCGACTGGAACGCCCTCGTCCGCGGCAGCCGCGCTCTCGTCGCGGCGTCGCTGCCGGGCGCCCGTGACGCCGAGCCGATCCTGCTCGTGTGCACCAACGGCCGCCGCGACGTCTGCTGCGCCGTGCGCGGGCGGCCTCTGGCCGCCGCTGCCGCGCGGGTCGCGCCCGGGCGGGTGTGGGAGGTCTCGCACACCGGCGGACACCGCTTCGCCCCCACTGCCGTGCTCCTGCCGTGGGGACAGACGTATGCCCGCATCGACGAGCAGGGTGCGGCGTGGGTGCTCGAGGCGAGCCTCACCGGTCACACGCCGGCCGAGCTGCTCGGCCCGCTGCACGACCGCGGCCGGTCGGCCCTCGCGCCCGCGGCGCAGTGCGCCGAGTCGCACGTCCGGGCCGAGCTCGGCGAGACCCACCTCCCCTCGCTCTGGGCCTCCGAGCCGACGCCGTCGGCAGACGGCAGCGACGTCGTCGTCACCCATGCCGACGGGCGCCGCTGGCGCGTGCACGTCGCGCGGGTCCCCGTGCGACGGACCCGTCCGGAGTCCTGCGGCAAGAAGGGCATCGAGGTCCTCGAGCAGCGGGCGACCTCGGTGACCGCCCTCTGAGGGGCCCGACGTCGCAGGGTCACCAGGGCTTGGGATAGCTCGGCCCGTCGGCGCCGCTCCCCTCGCCGTCGTCCTGGCCGAGCTGCTGGTTGCGCTCGACGGTGTTCTGGCGCTGCTGCTCCTGCAGCAAGTCCTGCTGCTCCTGGCTCGGCGTGTTGTCGGGGTCGGGCGTGGGCTGCGGCTGGGGCGTCGGCTGCTCGCCGGGCGTGTCACCCGGCTGCTCCGGAGGCGTCTCCCCCTCCGGCTGCGGCTCCGCGTTCTTCTCCTCCATGCGCTCCTGAGCCTGCTGGAGCTGCTCGCCGGACTGCTCGCCCTCGGGCGCGTCACAGAGCGGTGGCCGCTGGCTCGTCGTCTCGATCCCCTTCTCGTAGAACTGCTTCCACTCCTCCGTGCGCTCCTTGGCCTTGGCCGCGTCACCGAGCGCCTCGTAGGTGAGCCCCAGGTTGACCCGCACCTTGCACTCGTCGATGCCGCCCTTGGGCACCTGCTCGAGGGCCTGTTCGAACCACGGACGGGCCTGCTCGAAGCTCCCGGTCAGCACGTGCGCGTCGCCGATGGCGAAGGGCGAGCGGAACTGCTCGACGATGTTGACCCAGCCCTGACGCTCCCCCCACTCCTGCGTGGCCGCACGGTCACCGGACTCGTAGGCCTCGATCGTGTGGCCGGCGACGAGGTTGAGGCTCAGCATTCGCAGCGCACCGAGCACGAGGAGCACGACGACCGGCAGGCTGCCGAGCAGCAGTCGCCGCCGGCGCCGGCGCTGCTGCGCCGTCATCGGGGGCCGCGGCCCCTTCTCCGTGCCGTCACGCCCGCGGCCGAAGGCCCAGCCGGTATGCCGGGTGGCGGGGGCCGCCTCTCCCCCGGCGGCGCCGCGGTGGTCGATGTCGTCGAGCAGCACGCCGACCCCCTGGTTCTCGGGCTCGGGCGGCGGCCAGGGGTCGCGATGTGGGTCGGTGCTCACGGCCGGGCCTCCTTGCGTCGACGGGTCTGCGACAGGGCGGTGAGACTGGCCCCGAGCTCCCACACGGCGAGCCCGGCGACGCCGATGAGGAGCGGCCAGTAGAGCTCCTGGCGCGCGCGGACGCGTTGCGCCTCGACCTCGGCGCTCGTGCCGAAGCGCTCGAGGTCGACGCTGGAGATGACCGGGCCGATGGAGTCACCCGACTCGCGGTGGACGTAGGGCAGGCCGAGCTGCTCGCCGATCCCGCGCAGGTTGTCCTCGTCGATGACCGAGCGGGCGTCCTCGCCCGTCGACGGGTCGATGATGTATGTGGTCGTCGCATCGAAACGAGACCGCGTCGCCTTCATCCGACCACCCTCGCTCGTGCCGTAGCCGAGCACCGCGCCGCCGTTGATGAGGCGGGGGTCGATGGTGAACGGGACGGCTGGCTCGGCGGCCGTCTGCTCACCGTCGCCGAGGTAGAAGACGACGCGGCCCCGGTCGGGGTTGCGCTGCTCGGCCTGCTCGAGCATCCGTCCGAGCCGCTCGTCGGCCGCCGTGATGGACGAGCCGCGGGAGTACTCGGACGCCTCGGGGATCAGCGTCTCGAGCGCGGCGTCGAGGGCGTTGGAGTCCGTCGTCAGCGGCACCCGCACCCGGGTCGCCTGGTCGAAGGTGATGACCGAGTAGCGTGCGCCGGGCAGCGCCTCGGTGACGGCGGTGATGTCGGCCTCCACCCCGGAGATGCGCGGCCGCTCGCTGCCGTAGTCCTCCGCGATGATGCTGCTCGTCGTGTCGACGACGAAGTAGACGTTGAGGTTGGCGGCCGAGGCGTTGACCTCGTCCCCGGGCACGGCCGGTCGGAGCGAGGCCACCCCGAGCAGCACGACCATCGCAGTCAGGCGCCAGTGGGTCGCCCGGGACTCGCCGGGCACCGACCGTGAGGAGGGGTTCCACCACACGGCGACGAGCGCCGCCACGACGAGCACGAGCAGCAGCGGCCAGGGGCCGATCGGCAGGAACGTCACGACGACCACCTCCGACTCGCGCCGATGACCCCGACGAGGCCGACTCCGGCGAGCGTGATCGGCAGCGCCGGGTTGTCGGTCTGCAGCGCGCGCGCCGCCGAGTCGATGAGGCTGGCCTCCTGCGCCTGCACGGCCTCGACGATCCCGCCGATGGCGCTCGTGTCACCCATCGTGAAGTATCGCCCGGCCGTGCCCTGGACGACCTCGCGCATCTGGACCGCCTCACGGTCGGCGCCGTCCTCCTCGGGGTTGAGCCCGTAGACGCGCACCCCCTTGGCCTTGGCGAGCTCACCGGCCTCGTCGAGCTCGATGAGGGGCCGGCCGGCGAGATGGTTGTCGGTGGCGAAGACGACCGATCGGGGACGTTGCGTGTCGACGCGGTCGAAGCTGGAGACACAGGTGGCGAGGCCGTCGCCGATGAGAGAGGTGCCGCGGCCGTTGAAGGTGCCGGCGAAGAACGACTCGAGGTCGGCCTCTCCCGGCCAGCGCCCTGCCCGCGAGGTCGAGCTCCTCGTTGATGAAGTCGTAGTCGTCGGTGAGCGGGAAGACCGTCGCGGCCGAGGAGTTGAAGATGACGAGGCCGATGCGTTCGCCCTCGAAGCTCGTGACGAGCCGCTTGAAGGTCGAGACGAGCTCGGCGTCGTAGGCCGCCATGGACCCCGAGATGTCGAGACACAGGATGATGTCGCGGTTGCGCGTCTCGGGACGCTCGACCGTCGTGTCGACCGGACGCGCCGCGCCGAGGAGCGCCGCCCCGCCGAGGAGCACCGCGCTCGCGGCCAGCACGGCCATCCGGATGCGGTGGGCCCGCAACGCCCGGCGGTATTCCGGCAGGGCGGTGAGAGCCGCCGAGTTGGCGACGGCGGACGTGGCGCGCGCCGTCCGGTGTGAGAGGAGGCGGTGCACGGCCACAGTTGCGGCGAGCGCGGCGAGCAGGCCGACCGAGAGGACGGCGGGGAACCTGAGGTCGAGGCCGGTCAGCTCCATCGCCCCACCACCTGCTTGGCCACCTCGCCGGCGCCCGCCAGGGTCTCGGCCTCACGCGGGCCGAACTCCCCCGGGTAGAGCTGCCCGACGACCTGTGAGACCGGCGTCAGCCGCGCGCCCGTCGCGGTGAGCTCGGTGAGCGTCATGGTCGGGGCGTGGATGCCCGACACCTCCTGCACGAAGTGCCGCACGAGGACGCTGAGCTGCTGGTGGCCGGCCCGCTGGGTGATCTCGCCCCGCGCCGCCCGCCCCAGCACGAGGTCGATCTGTCGCGTGTAGTCGGCACGCAGCCGCGAGAGGCGGTCGGGCGTGACCCGGGCCGGGATCCGCACCCGGCGCGGTCGCGTCGACGACCACACGAAGACGTACCAGAGGACGACGAGCGCGAGCACCCCGACGCCGATCCACAGCCACCGGGCGGCATACAGGTCGGGGGCGTAGAAGCCGGGCGGCGGGGGGTCAGCGGCGCGCACGGCGCTGCCTCTCGAGCAGGGCGAAGACGGCGGTGACGACCTCGTCGGAGGACCCGATCCGCGCGTGACCGATGCCTCGGCGATCGAGCAGCTCGGCCGTGCGGCGCACCCGCTCCTCCACCGAGGCGGCATACGCCTGGCGCACCTTGGCGTCGAGGCGCACCAGCGTCGGCAGCGGCTGGCCGTCGGCGACGTCGTATGCCGTTCGGTCGCCACCGATGGCCGTGGGGTCTGCGTCCTCCACCGTCAGCCAGAGGATCTCGTGCTGGACGTGCAGTCTGCGCAGGAGCTCGTCGAGAGCAGGGTCGAGGTCGCGGTCGTCGGCCACCACGACGAGGAAGAGGCGGCGCCGGACGTTGCTGACGATCCACCTCAGCTGGGTGGCGAGGTTGCTCTGGTCGCCGTCGAGCGACGTGGCGGCGTCGATGGCGCGCAGGAGCAGCTCGAGGTGCGTCTCGGTGCCGCGCAGGTCGTGGGCGACCGTCGAGGTGGCCGTCCCACGCACGAGGCCGACGAGATCGCCGTGCCGCTGCGCGAGGTAGCCGACGAGGCCGGCGGCGCAGATCGCGACGGCCGACTTCGGCTCGCCGCTGCGGGTCGTGGCCGCCATGCCGCGGCCCGTGTCGATGACGAGCATGAGGTTCTGCTTGCGGGTCGCGATGTAGCGCTTGACGAGCGGCGAGGTGTGGCGCGCGGTGGCCTTCCAGTCGATGTCACGCACCTCGTCGCCCGGCACGTAGGCGCGGAGGTCGTCGTAGTCGAGGCTGCGACCGTGGAACGCGGAGGCGTACTCGCCCTCGAGCATGCTGCGCGAGCGCCGTCGGGCGTGGACGAAGAGCTTGCTCTTCACCCGCGTCAGCAGTGTCGTGGTCACGGTCACCTCCCCTCGTCGCGCGCCCCGGTCAGGGCGTCCGGATCCCGCCGACCATGGCGTCGATGACGTGCTCGACCGGCACGTCGTCGGCGGCGGCCTCGAAGCCGAGCGACACGCGGTGGCGCAGCACCCGGTGGGTCAACGCCTTCACGTCGTCGGGAACGACGTGGTTGCGCCCGTCGACGAGCGCCCTCGCCCGGGCCGCCGCCATGAAGGCGATGCTCGCGCGCGGGCTCGCGCCGTAGTCGACGTAGGAGGCCAGGCGCGTGTCGATGTAGTCGCGCGGGTGGCGGGTGACGTAGCCGATGCCGACGATGTAGTTGACGATCGCCGGGTCGACATAGACCCGCGCGGCGAGGGACTGCAGTCGCTTGACATCAGGGATCGACACGACCGGCCCGGAGACGCCGACGAAGATGCCGGCGTCGATGCGCCGCAGCACCTCCGCCTCCTCGGCGGGCGAGGGATAGTCGAGCACGTCCTTGAGGGTGAAGCGGTCCATCTGCGCCTCGGGCAGCGGATAGGTCCCCTCCTGCTCGATGGGGTTCTGGGTCGCCAGGACGAGGAACGGGTCGGGCAGCGGGTAGCTGCGGTCGCCGATCGAGGTCTGCCGCTCCTGCATCGCCTCGAGCATCGCCGACTGGGTCTTGGCGCTGCTGCGGTTGATCTCGTCGAGGAGCACGACGTTGGCGTGCACCGGGCCGAGCTGGGTCTCGAAGGTGCCACTGACCTGGTTGTAGACCTGTGTGCCGACGATGTCGCTCGGCAGCAGGTCGGGCGTGCACTGGATGCGGTGGAAGGTGCCACCGACGGCCTGGGCCATCGTCTGGGCCGCCGTCGTCTTGGCGAGACCGGGCACGCTCTCGAGCAGGACGTGGCCACCCGTCATCAGCGCGATGAGCAGGGTCTCGTGCAGCCTCGACTGGCCAACGACCTTGGCCGTGAACGCCCCGGAGATCGCGCTGATCGTGTCCTGGGCCCAGCGCAGCTCGTCGCTCGTCAGGTAGGGGCTGGGCGAGGGGGCAGTGCGCTCGGCGGGGATGTCGATCGAGGCCACAGCCACGTCGTCTGCGGCGGACCCGTCGACCGGTGCGGACAGCGCGTGGCCGTCGGGTGAGGGCGGCGGCACGTCGCTGTCGGCGACGGCGTTGCCGCTGTCGGTCGGGATCTCGACCGTGAAAGTGTCACCCCAGGCCCCGTCCTGGCCCGGAGTGGCGTGATGGTCGTCGGCGGGTGACTCCCCGGCGTTGGCGTTCCCCACGTTCGGCTCCTCTTCGGCGACGTCCGGTGTCGCGAGTCACACCGGAGGCTCATGGTAAGCACGCGTTGCTGTGTCGCGCCGGGCCGTGGTGCGCGATGGCCACGGACCGGACGCTCTGGGCGTCCCGGACGCGCCGCTCAGGCGTCGATGCGCTCGCGGTCGATCTCGGTCGCGGACTCGATGATGAAGTCCTTGCGCGGCGCGACCTCGTTGCCCATCAGCAGCTCGAAGGTGCGCTCGGCGGTCTCGAGGTCGCGCATCGTCACCTGCCGCAGCGTGCGGTGGCGCGGGTCCATCGTCGTGTCAGCGAGCTGGTCGGCGTCCATCTCGCCGAGGCCCTTGTAGCGCTGCATCGGCTGCTTGACCTTCTTGCCCGACCTCTCGAGGCGGGTCAGCGTGCGGCGCATCTCGGGCTCGTTGTAGGTGTAGATCAGCTCGTTCTTCTTCGAGCCGGCGTTGATGACCTCGATGCGGTGCAGCGGCGGGATCGCGGCATAGACCCGCCCGGCGTCGACGAGCGGGCGCATGTAGCGGAAGAAGAGCGTGAGCAGCAGGGTGCGGATGTGGGCGCCGTCCACGTCGGCGTCGGTCATGATGATGACCTTGCCGTAGCGGGCGGCCTCGAGGTCGAAGCTGCGGCCCGAGCCGGCCCCGATGACCTGGATGATCGAGGCGCACTCGGCGTTCTTGAGCATGTCGCTCACCGACGCCTTCTGCACGTTGAGGATCTTGCCGCGAATCGGCAGCAGCGCCTGGAACTCCGAGGACCGGGCCTCCTTGGCGGTGCCCATCGCCGAGTCACCCTCGACGATGAACAGCTCGGAGCGATCGACGTCGGTCGTGCGGCAGTCGCGCAGCTTGGACGGCAGGGTCGAGCTCTCGAGGGCGTTCTTGCGGCGCTGGGTCTCCTTGTGCAGGCGCGCGCTGATGCGCGACTTCATCTCGGAGACGACCTTCTCGAGCAGCAGGGCGGCCTGGCCCTTGTCGCCGCGCTTGGGCGAGGTCAGCCGGGCCGTCAGCTCCTGCTCGACGACCTTGGCGACGATGGCACGCACGGCGTTGGTGCCGAGCACCTCCTTGGTCTGACCCTCGAACTGCGGCTCGGCCAGCCGCACGGTGACGACCGCGGTCATGCCGGCGAGGATGTCGTCCTTCTCCGGCTTGTCGGAGCCGACCTTGAGCCGCCGGGCGTTGAGCTCGAGCTGGCGGCGGAAGACCTTGACGATGGCCTGCTCGAAACCGGTGACGTGGGTGCCGCCCTTGGGCGTGGTGATGATGTTGACGAAGGACTGCATCCGGATGTCGTAGCCCTGGCCCCAGCGCAGTGCGATGTCGACCTCGCACTCCCGCTCGAGCTCGGTGGGTGTCATGTGTCCGTTGACGTCCAGCACCGGCACCGTCTCGCTGAAGGTGCCCGAGCCCTCGAGGCGCCACACATCCGTGACTGCCGTGTCAGGGGCGAGGTACTCGACGAAGTCGGTGATGCCGCCGTCGTGCTGGAAGACCTCCTCGACCGGCCCGTCGGCACCGGGCGTGCCGGCGATGCGTCGCTCGTCGCGGATGACGAGGCGCAGGCCGGGCACGAGGAACGAGGTCTGGCGGGCACGGCCGGCGATGGCCTCGTAGTCGAGCTCGGCGTCCTTGATGAAGATCTGCCGGTCGGGCCAGAAGCGCACCCGCGAGCCGGTGACACCCCGCTTGGCCCTGCCGACGACGGGCAGCGCGCTCTTCTTCTCGTAGGGGGTGAACTCGGAGTCGGGCGAGTGCACGGTGCTCCGGTCGGTGAACGTGCCGGGCTCGCCGCGGCGGAAGCTCATGCCGTAGGTCTTGCCCGCCCGGTCGACCTCGACGTCGAGGCGGGCCGAGAGCGCGTTGACGACAGAGGCGCCGACACCGTGCAGGCCACCGGTCGCGGCATACGACGCACCGCCGAACTTGCCGCCTGCGTGAAGCTTGGTGAAGACGACCTCGACACCGGACAACCCGGTGCGCGGCTCGATGTCGACGGGGATGCCTCGGCCGTCGTCGCGCACCTCGATCGAGCCGTCGCCGCCCAGGATGACCTGGATGTCGGTGCAGACCCCGGCCAGAGCCTCGTCGACGGCGTTGTCGATGATCTCCCAGAGGCAGTGCATGAGGCCGCGCTGGTCCGTCGAGCCGATGTACATGCCCGGGCGCTTGCGCACCGCCTCGAGTCCCTCGAGGACCTGGAGGTGGCGCGCGGTGTAGTCGCCGGTGCCGTTCGGTGCGGGGCGTGAGGCGGAGGCCACAGTCGTCGATCTCTCTCGTGTCGGTCTGACGGCCGGGTCGCCGGCCGCCTCCGCAGCGTAACGACCACAGGCGACGATGGTCGGTAGCCACGCACAGGCGTCGGCAGCGCACGGATGACAGGGGTGGACAGGACGTAACGATCCGGGCATGACACCGGTCTCACAGATCGAGCCTCCTGATGGGGAAGGTTCGGACGTGATTCACTGTTGGAACGTCCGCGAGATCGAATCGGGAGCCGAGAGGCGACCACGATGTCGTCGGTAACTGGCAGGGTCACCCCTCGGGGAGACCCTCGACGGGTAGAGAGAAGGCGAGCACAAGATGACGACAGCACTGGCACCCGAGTTGACTGCGACAGACCGCTGCGACCGCTGTGGAGCCCAGGCCTACATCCGCGCCCGCCTTGTGACCGGCGGTGAGCTGTTGTTCTGCGCCCACCACGGTCGTGAGCACCTTCCGGCTCTGATGGACAAGGCCGTCGACGTCCTCGACGAGACCGAGCGTCTCCAGGAGACGCGCATCTCGTCCATGGACCAGCACTGAGCGCAACGGGGCACAACCCCGGCAAGGACGCCATCGACTTTCCTGACGTGCTGAGCACACGACGGTGATCACCGGATCGAACGTTCTGGTGGCCGTCATGATGCTGGTCGGCACCGTCGGGATCGTCGTCCCCGTCCTTCCGGGGCTGTTTCTTGTCTGGGCGGCCACGCTGCTCTGGGCGATCGAGGTCCACTCCACCGCCGGGTGGGTGGTCTTCGCCATCGCAACCCTGCTGTATGCCGTCGGCATCGTCGCGCAGTATCTGCTGCCGGGGCGGCGGATGAAGCGGGCGGGTGTCGACTCCCGCTTCGTGGCGGTCGCACTCGTGGTGGCCGTCGTCGGGTTCTTCGTCATCCCCGTCATCGGGGCCCCCATCGGCTTCGTCACCGCGATCTTCCTGCTCGAGCTCGCCAAGCATCACGACCGCCGAGCCGCGTGGCGCGCGACCGTGCACGCCATCAAGGCGGTCGGGCTGAACCTCGGCATCGAACTGGCGACGGCGTTCGCCATCATCACGACCTGGGGCGTGGCGGTCTACCTCAGCCGCCCCTGACCGGACCCGCCGTCGGGCGGACGTTGGCGGGGCGGGTGGCCAGCGGCGCAGTCTGAGTCAGCGAAACTCCGGGCTCGTCACCACTGGTCGCGGCGGCGCTTCTCCCAGCGCTCTTCCATGCGCTCCATGAAGGAGCCCTGCTTGGACGGACCGGCGCTGGGACGCCCGACCCGAGGCTTCGGGGTGCCGTCGGAGTCGACGGCGGCCAACTTGGTCTTGGACGGTGTGATCGCATAGACGATGCCCGCCACCATGATGGCGAAACCGATCGCACCGAGCCAGATCAGGCTCGACATCGCCGAGACGACCACCAGGGCCAGCCCGACGACAGCAGCGACGACACCGATGACGACGCGACCGCGGCCCACACCTCGCGACTTGGTCTTCTCGATGCGCGACGCAAAGCGCGGATCCTCGGCGTAGAGAGCCTCCTCCATCTGCTGGAGTAGGGCCTCTTCGTGTTCCGAGAGTGCCACGTGGCACCTCCCTGTGCGATCTTGACGTACCCGAAGCCTAAGCCGGGATGAGCCGACGTGGACTGTTTCCCTCAGGATAATTCGCGACGGTCCCGTTGGGAACCCGAGGGGCGGTCGGGCATCAGGCTGGCGGGTCGC
Source organism: uncultured Actinomycetota bacterium (assembly GCA_963697735.1). Taxonomy (GTDB): domain Bacteria; phylum Actinomycetota; class Actinomycetes; order Actinomycetales; family Dermatophilaceae; genus Humibacillus. Next base: position 69,844 of record CAVOOZ010000004.1, read on the forward strand.
ACGGAGCCGGCACCGAAGCGCGCGCTGGCCCGGTCAACCGCCCGATCCGCGTCGCGCCAGCCGTGCTCCGGCTCGTCCAGGCGTGCTTGGATGGGCGCTTCCGCGGTGGGAACGAGCCCTTCGAGACGCACGCCGACGAGTCGGATGCGGGCTCGCTGCAGCCCGAGCCGGTCGTAGAGCTCGCGGGCTGTGTCGAAGATCTCACGCGAGACGTCGGTGTGGTGTCGCAGCGTCTTGGCCCGGGTGATGGTCGTGAAGTCGGCGAAACGCACCTTGATCGACACGGTGCGCCCCGTCATGCCCGCCGATCGGGCCCGCGCGGCCGTGCGGTCGGCGAGCCGGAGCAGCTCGCGGTGGATGCGCACCGTGTCGTCGATGTCGTGGGCGAAGGTCTCGTCGGCGCCGATGGACTTCTCGCGGCGCTCGGGCACGACGACCCGGGGGTCTCGACCCCAGGCGAGGTCGTGCAGGCTCCGCCCGGCGCTGTCGCCCAGGGCCCGTTGCAGGGTCTGCACCGGCGTGTGGGCGAGGTCGGCGACCGTGCGCAGCCCGAGGCGATGGAGGTGCTCCTCGGTGCGGTCTCCGACTCCCCAGATCGCCCCGACCGGCAGCTGGTGCACGAAGGCGACGACCTCGTCGCGGGGCACGACGATGAGACCGTCGGGCTTGGCGAGGGTGGAGGCGAGCTTGGCGACGAACTTCGTCGGCGCGATGCCGACGGAGCAGGTGATGCCCTGCTCGTCGGCGATGGTGTCGCGCAGCCGCTCGCCGATCTGGGTCGGACGACCCAGGCGTCGCACCGCCCCCGCGATGTCGAGGAAGGCCTCGTCGAGCGAGAGCGGCTCGACGCTGTCGGTGATCGAGGCGAAGGTCGCCATGATCGCGTCGGAGATCGCGGCGTAGCGCCGGTGGTCCGGCTCGATGATCACCGCCTGCGGGCAGAGACGCTGCGCTCGGGCCATCGGCATCGCCGACGTGACCCCGAAGGCGCGGGCCTCGTAGGTGGCCGAGAGCACGACGGAGCGGCCGCTCGCTCCACCGATGATGACGGGCTTGCCGCGCAGGTCAGGTCGGGAGATCAGGGACGCCGAGGCGTAGAAGGCGTCCATGTCGACGTGCAGGACGGTGCAGCCGGTGTCGTCGGGGGGCTCGGCATCGGTGCGCGTCGGCGCGGTGAACTGGCGGCGGCTCATCGGTGTCTCCCGTCGAGCTCACGTCGGGGTCGCGAGCAGCCGTCAGTCGCGTCGGGCCAGGACGTGCAGGCCATTGCCGAGGGTCCGGAGGAACTCGCGGCCGGGGCCGGAGACGAGCAGCTCGTCGAGCTCGGCGAGGGCGACTCGGTCGGCCTCGGAGTCGATGTGGGCAGCCGGCACGAGATGCCCGAGGATGCTGGTGCCCCGCACGTTGACGTCGGTGAAGCCGGCCTCGGCGAGCAGGACCTCGAGCTGGTCGACGTCGAAGCGTCGCGGCAGTGGGTCGGTGCTCCCCCACCGACCGGACGGATCGGTGAGCGCCGCCCGAGCCTGCCCGAACTCGCCCGCGATCGCCTTGGCGAAGACGACCGCGAGCCGGCCCGAGACGAGGAGCGAGAGCCGACCGCCGGGACGCAGGGCGGCGGCGGCGGCTCGCAGGGTCGCGGACGGGTCGTCGACGACCTCGAGGGTGCCGTGACAGCAGACGAGGTCGACCTGGCGGTCGCCGAGCACTGCGGAGAGGGAGTCGCCGTCACCCTGGACCCCGATGACGAGGTCCTCGATGCCGGACTCACGGGCGCGGCGGCGCAGTGCGGCGAGCGCGTCCGGGCTGGGGTCGACCACCGTGACGTGGTGTCCGGCCTCGCCGAGCGGGACGGCGACACCGCCGGTGCCACCACCGAGGTCGAGCACCTCGAGGGGGCGCTGCGAGGTCGGCTGACATCTCGGCCGCGAGGGCGGCAACGGAGGAGACGACCGCCGAGGGCCGGACCGCGCCCCGTCTCTGGGGGCGCTGCTCGTCGGGCACGGGGTCCTCCCGGTCGGTTCGTGCTGGGGCGTTTCCACCCTAGTGCCCCGAGCTGCCGGGACTCGCGTGCCACAGCTTGCGCGGCGGGGCACCCGTGCTGCCCGAACCGCCCGAGCCGGCGCGGCCGGGGACGCCTGCCGCGCCGGTGTCGGGCACGAACGCTCCAGCCCCGCGTGAGCCCTTGACCGACTCGCCTGCCGGCTTGATGTCGGCGTAGGGCGACTGCACGAAGCCGGAGGCGTGGACGAGCACCCGACGCCCCTCGGGGGTCTCTCCCACACCGAGCGGCGCCGCGCCCGCCTCGCCGAGAGCTGCCGCCCGCTCCCAGGCCGCCCGGTCCGCCTCGGCGAGCGCCTCTCGCGCACCGGCCTCTCCCCCCGACGTCCAGGCCTCCTGCAGTGCCGACATCTCCCAGGCGCCGGTCGCACGGATGGAGACACCCCGAGGGCCGGTGCGACGCACGACCCCCCGGCACAGCAGCAGCCACGAGTGGAAGACGGTCGCGGCATACGGCCCTTGGACGTCCTCGAAGAAGGTGAGGTCGGCCGGCCCGGTCGCGTCGTCGAGGGTGAGGAAGACGACCCGGCGACCGGAGCGGATCGGCGGGGTCTGGGTGGCGACCTTGACGCCGGCAACGAGCACCTCCCGGCCGCTGCGGCCGGTGAGCAGGTCGCGTGCCCGGGTCACCCCGAGTGCGTCGAGCATCGGGGCGTAGAAGTCGATGACGTGCCCGCTGGCATCGAGGCCGAGCACCTCGAGCTCGGCCCGGACCCGCTCGGGGCCGGTCATCTCGGGCAGTCCACTCGTCGCGGAGAGCCGTGGGGCGTCACCGAGGTCGAGGGTGAGCTGGGTGGGCACCTCGGCCGCGACGGGGGCGGGACCCTGCGACTGGGCTGCAGCGAGGGCCCGGATGTCGCCGTCGGTCGACACCGAGGTGACCCGGCCCCGGTGGCTGCGGCTCGCCGCGGAGACCCGACGGCTCGACCGGCGCTGGGAGCTCGACCAGCGGTCGAGCTCGGCGACGTGCAGCAGCAGGTCACGCCGGGTGACTCGGCCACGTCGGCCGAGACCGCTGCGCGACCGGCGCACGCTGCCGACGGCTGCGTCGTCGAGTCGCGCCGGCCCGCCGAGGTCGATGCCGTGGAGGGCGTCGAAGCCACCCGCGAGGACGAGCCGCTCGGCGACGGGCCGCGACACCCGGGCCCGCTGCCAGAAGTCGGACAGGCTCGAGTAGGGCTGTCCGGCGACGATCTGCGCGACCTCGGCCTCGCTGATGCCGTGGACGTCGGCGAGGGAGAGCCGGATCGCCTCGCCGCCGTCGTCGGTGCGCTCGAACCGGTAGGTGCCGGTCGAGACGTTGATGTCGAGACCGAGCACGGCGATGCCGAAGGAGCGGGCGTCGTCGAGGATGAGCCGTTTGGGATACATCCCCGGGTCATGGGTCAGCACTCCGGAGAGGAAGGCTGCGGGGTGGTGCGTCTTGAGCCAGGCCGACTGGTAGGTCGGCAGGGCGAAGGCCGCCGCGTGCGCCTTGCAGAAGCCGAAGGAGGCGAAGGCCTTGAGGACCTCCCAGATGCGGTCGGCGACCTGGGGGTCGTAGCCGCGGGCCAGCGCGGCGGGACGCCACCACTGCTCGACCCGGATCTGCCCGTCGGGGGTGCCGAGGGCCCGACGCACCTCGTCGGCCTGCGCGAGGGTCACGCCGGTCGTCTCGGCGACGATCATCAGCACCTGCTCGTGGAAGACGACGACCCCCTCGGTCTCCTCGAGGGCCGGGATGAGGCTCGGGTGCAGGTAGGAGGGGTCCTTCCAGCCCTGGCGGGCGTTGAGGAAGGGCACGATCATGTCGCTCTTGACCGGGCCGGGCCGGAAGAGCGAGATGTCGATGATGAGGTCCTCGAAGGCCCGTGGACCGAACTTGCCGATGAGCTCGCGCTGCCCCGGGCTCTCGATCTGGAAGCACCCGAGGGTCCGCGTCGAGCGGATCAGCTCGAAGGTCGGCTCGTCGTCGAAGGGCACCTGCGTCTCGTCGTCGAGATCGAGGTGCACCCCGTCGACACGCTCGACCTCCAGGGCGGCGTGCGCCATGGCCGACTGCATCCGGATGCCGAGGACGTCGAGCTTGAGCAGCCCCATCTCCTCGACGTCGTCCTTGTCGAACTGGCTCATCGGGAAGCCGAGCCAGCTCGCCTCGACCGGAGTGCGGTCGAGCAGCACCGAGTCGGACAGCACGACCCCGCAGGGGTGCAGGGCGATGTGCCGCGGTAGGCCGTCGAGCCGCTCGACGATGTCGAACATCAGCTGGAGCCGGGGCACGTCGAGACCGCTGGCCCGCAGCTCGGGCAGCTCGGCGAGGGCATGGCGCACGTTGCGGGCGGCGATGTGCGGGAACGCCTTGGCCATGGCGTCGATCTCGGGCGGTGGCAGCCCGAGCGCCGCACCGGCGTCACGGATGGCGTGGCGCACCCGGTAGGTGTCCATCATCGAGACGCAGGTGACCCGGTCGCCGCCGAAGTGGTCGAGGATCCGCTCGTAGATCTCGGTGCGTCGTGCCGCCTCCACGTCGATGTCGATGTCGGGCAGCTCGGCCCGCAGCGGGGAGCAGAACCGCTCCATGAGCAGCCCGTGGCGCATCGGGTCGACCCCGGAGATGCCGAGCAGGAAGTTGACGAGCGAGCCCGCACCCGACCCTCGGGCCGCGACCCGCACCCCCATCTCGCGGATGAGGTCGCACACCTGCGCGACGGTGAGGAAGTAGGTCGCGTAGCCGAGCGTCTCGATGACTCCCAGCTCGTCCTCGAGTCGCTCGCTGACGGCAGCCAGCTCGCTCGCGGAATGGGCCGGGTAGCGGCCGGCGATGGACTCGCGGCAGCGCCGGGCGAGCACGTGGTGCGGGTTGGTGCCCTTGCGGATGCCGAGCACCCCGGGCTCGGGCAGGTGGACCGACCCGATGCCGAGGTCGGCCCGGGGGTCCTGGATGCACGCCGTCGCGAGGGTCGTGGTGCGGGCGACCAGCTCGCGGGCCTGCTCCTTGGCGAGGGTCCCCCCGCCGGCGAGGCCGGGGCCGGAGACCTGCACGACGTCGAGGGCGAGGGCGTGCATGAGGGGCGTCGGTGCGAGGTGGCCGGCCGCGGTGACCCGGTCGAGGTGCCGCTCGTCGAGCGCCACGAGCCGTCGTGCGGCGTCGAGCACGTCGACGACGGCGGCATCCTGCGGGTCGGTGTGGCGGACCGCGGCCGTGATGACGCTGACCACCCCGACCTCTCGCGCCAGCGCGAGCATCCGGCCGGCCTGACCCAGGCTGCCGGGCAGGTGCTCGGGGCCGCCGTGGCACACCACCTCGACGACGACCGAGCCTCGCGGCATCCTGGCCACCCAACGCTCGAGTGCCGTGCGCGCCAGGGAGTGCTTCCGGGCGAGCACCGCTCGTCCCACGTCGGAGTCGGGACCGATCAGCACGACGAGCCGCGACGGGCCGGCTGACGCGGTGTCGCGCGGTCGCCCGGGCGCGGTGTCGCGCGGTCGCCCGGGCTCGAGGTCTGCCCGAGGTCGGTGCTGGAGGTCGGGCTGAAGACCGTCCCGGGGGCCGGCATGGGAGGCGACGAGATCGACCGTCGCGACGGGGTTGCCGCGGTCACCGCGCAGGTGCGTCGCGGTCACGAGCCGACACAGCGCCGCCCACCCCTCTCCCGGGGCGAGCCCGGCAGGCCCGCCACTGCCCCGGGCGAGCACCGTGACCCGTGGCAACCGGGGGTCGACGAGGGCACCTCCGCGCACCGGTGTGCGCACCGGCCGACCGGGACGGGCCCGCTCACGCGCGGGCGGCTCGAGCGCGAGGTCGACGCCCAGGATCGGTGCGATGCCACGCTCCATGCAGGCCCGCACGAACTTCACGGCGCCGTAGAGCCCGTCTCGGTCGGTCAGGGCCAGCGCGGGCTGGCCCCACGCTGCGGCTCGCTCGACGAGGTGGTGCGGCTTTGCGGTGCCGTAGCGCATGGAGTAGCCGCTCGCGACGTGCAGGTGCACGAAGCTCTCCACGCCACCCAGGGGGGATGACCGTGAGGTTGAGGTCGAAGGTGTGGTGGTCATGCTCGTCACGTGCCGCCCACCCGGCTCCTCACCGGCGTGATCGACTGCGGGAGCGCAGTCGTCTGCGGCACCCCGAGCTGGTCCTGGACGATCTCGAAGAACATCTCGGCCTGCCGGAGCAGGTCATCGGCCTGACGCACGGAGATGTGGCCTCCCCGGTCCATGACCGAGCGCTGACGGGAGCAGGCCGCGAAGAAGGCCGCCCACTCCCCGAGCTCTGGAGCGACGACGGGTAACACCTGCCAGACGCTGCGGGGACGTGACCGCGGCGAGGGAGTGGTGCGAGCCGCGACGAGGGCCGCGGCCGCTCGCAGCGCACCGAGGTGGGCGTCACGGAACCTCTCGGAGGCATCGCTCGTGCGGCAGGCGGACTCGAGCGTCGCGTGGGAGCGCCCGAGCAGGTCGAGCACGGCGACCGAGATCGGTGGTCGACGCAGATGGGCTGCGGTCATGGTGGGCTCCTTGGCCGGACGAGGTGAGGAAAGGGTGAGGAAAGGGTGAGGACGGGAGGGACGGTGGAGGCGGGCAGCTCGGGCCTTCGAGCAGCCCCAAGGCCTCGTGTTGAGGTCGAAGGTGAAGGAAGGTCAGTCGGCGACTCGGACGAGGGACCAGTCGCCCGCCCGATCCGCGCCCTCCTGCGGCTCGTGCGGCGCGTGCGGCTTGGTGGAGGAGCCGATGCGCGAGCGGCGGGCACCGGAGTCGTCGTGAGCGAGGTCGTAGACCCCCGGCGTGAACGACCAGCCGGGACTGGCCTCGACGCGCCAGACCTGTCGCTCGCGCGCCGCCGCGGCGAGCGTCTCGCCGGGTCGCACCTGAGGGTCGTCGGCGTCGAGCGCCTCACGCCACCACGCCCGCCGCTCCCGCCAGGTGGCGAGCACGTCTCGCACGACGTAGAGCCGGCCACGCCAGATGAAGGCCTCAGGCTGGCTCGGGTCGCAGCCCTCCACCGCCTCGGGACCCCCGGAGTCGCTGCCGGCCTGGGGACGATGTGTGACGAGGCGCCCCCCTTCACCTCCCCCTGTCGGAGGTCGTCGAAGGCCTGGAGGACCGCTCGTCTCATCCACTCGGCGGCGGCCCGTCCCGCGCATCCCGTTGTCACCCTCACCACGAACCCGCACCTCGACGGGGTCACTGAACCTACGCACCACGACACGTCTCCTTCGGACACGTCGAGGCCGGACATCACGACCCTGGACCACCCGCGCCCCACACGCGCAGCCCGACACCAACCGACGACTGAACCTCGTGACCGACCTGCTGATCGGCCACTGCTGTTCGAACACCTGTTCGATACCTCGACTCTAAACCCTGTCGCCGACACCGTGTCAAGACGCCCGCCACCACCGTCCACCCCTGGCCCAGGCACCTCCGCACGAGCGGCCGGCACGAGGTGAGTAGCCGTGCTCAGGCGGTCCTCCCACCGAGGCGGCAGGGTTGCTCGTGCGGGTTCGGTCCGCGAACGGAGGGGCGCAGGGGTCCCGTCCGCTCGCGGATCGGACCCGTTCTGCATGCCCGCGCCGCTCGCGCTGACCGGCTGCTGCACGGCCGTGCCTGCGCCCTCTTGCAACTCCTCGGCCGATGCGGGACTGTCAGACCCGTCCGACACGATGCCGTGCACAGACCGTCCCGACGGCACGAGAGCAAGGAGGGGCCGTGGGAGCGGAGCTCATCCCCATGGCGTTCAGCACCGGGTGGGGCAGCGGCATCAACGCCTATCTCGTCGTGCTCGTCCTCGGACTGGCGGACCGCGTCTTCGCGGTCGGCCAGATCCCCGACGCCCTGGCACGCACCGACGTGCTCATCGGCGCCGGTGTCCTCTTCGCCATCGAGATGGTCGCCGACAAGATCCCCTACGTCGACTCCGTGTGGGATTCCGTGCACACCGTGGTGCGCCCCGCCGTGGGAGCGACGATCGGCTATCTCCTCGGCCACGAGACGGCCACCCTCGACGCGGCGATCGGCGCCGCCACGGGTGGTGTCACTGCCCTCATCTCCCACGGCATCAAGGCGGGACTGCGGGCGGCGGTCAACACCTCGCCGGAGCCCGCGAGCAACATCGTCGTCAGCACGACCGAGGACGTCGCGGTGACGGGCGTGACGGCCCTGGCGGTCACCTATCCGTGGCTCGCAGCGACGATCGCCCTCGTGCTGCTCCTGGTGGGCGGCTTTCTCGTCTACAAGGTCGCCAGCCGCATCCGGCGCTACAAGCGGCGCTACGACGCCTGGGGTGAACGCCTGGGCGTCTCCGCGCCTCGCGGCGCGCCCGACCGAGAGCAGGGGCCGCCACCCCCACCTCGGCCGGCCGGCGCTCCACCCGCACCGGACCACGGCAGCGAGAGACCCTTCGACCAGGAGCGCTGAGCCAGGCGCCAACCCGCCGACCCCGCCCGAACCGCCGACCCCGCCCGACCCGCCGGACTCAGAGGCTGCCGAAGACCTCGAGGGTCGCCGACGAGCGGTTCATGGTGATGAAGTGGATGCCCGGAGCACCCTCGTCGAGCAGACGACGCGACGACTCCGAGGCGATCGCCATGCCCTCGGCTCGCACGGCCGCGGTGTCGTCGCCGTGACGATCGAGTCGGTCGGTGACGGCGCTCGGCATCGGTTGCCCGGCGAGCTCAGCCATCCGGACGACCTGGCGGGCGTTGGTGATCGGCATGATCGCCGGCACCACCGGCAGCCGCGACCCGCGACGCGCGAGCTCGTCGCGCAGCCGGAGGTAGCGGTCGACGTCGAAGACCATCTGGGTGATCGCGAACTCCGCGCCGGCCCGCTCCTTGCGGATGAGTGCCTCGACGTCCTCGCTGAGGTCGCCCGACTCGGGGTGCCCGTCGGGGAAGGCTGCCACCCCGACGGTGAAGTCGCCGAGGCCCTTGACGAGGCCCACGAGCTCGTCGGCATGGTTGAGCCCTTCGGCGTGGGCCACCCACGGCTCACCGAGGCCGCCCTGGGGGTCACCGCGCAGGGCCAGGATGTTGCGCACGCCGCCCGAGGCATACGCCCCGACGATGCTGCGCAGCTCGGCCACGGAGTGCCCGACGCACGTGAGGTGCGCCATCGGTGTCAGCGAGGTCTCCTCGAGCACCCGCCGGGTGAGGCGCACGGTGCGGTCGCGGGTGCCACCACCCGCGCCGTAGGTGATCGACACGAAGCTGGGAGCGACCTTCTCCAGGCGGCGGATCGCGTCCCAGAGCTGCGCCTCGGACGCGTCGTCCTTGGGTGGGAAGAACTCGAAGCTGAAGGTCGGGGTGGGCCCGTCGATCATGGCCGGGATCGACCGCGTGAAGCGTTCTGCCCGCATCATCGAGGATGCCGTGCCGTGTGCCATGGCGCCAACGATAGGGCGACGAGGTCCACGGTGCGTGGGCTGACCACGTCGTGGGGTGCGCTCCGCGTAGGCTGACGACGACTTCCCGACACGATGGAGGACCTCGTGCAGACCCCCACCGACCTCGACGGCCTGCGCCGACGGGTCCAGCAGGCGATCAACGGGCAGATCGCCGGGGGCTCCACGTCGCTCACCCAGATCGGCCCCGAGATCGCTCCCCTCGTCGGGGCCGTCGAGCGTCTGCTCACGGGTGGCAAGGGGCTGCGTGCCGGGTTCCTCTACTGGGGCTACCGCACGGCCGGCGGCGGCGACTCCGACGCCCTCGTGCGCCTCGCGGCGAGCATGGAGTTCTTCCAGGGCGCTGCCCTGCTCCACGACGACGTGATGGACCGGAGCGACACCCGACGCGGTATGCCGTCCGCCCACCGTGCCGTGGCAGCCCTGCACCAGGCGAGTGGCTGGGACGGCGACGGCGACCGCTTCGGTGAGGGTGCGGCGATCCTCGCCGGCGACCTCTGTCTCACGTGGTGCGACGAGCTCTATGCGACCTGCGGCCTCCCTGCCGAGGAGCTGGCCCGGGGCCGGCACCTCTTCGACGCGATGCGCACGCAGCTCATGGGCGGGCAGTTCCTCGACCTGCTCGAGTCGGTGCGTGGCTGGGAGGGCCTTGACCTCGAGCAGCGGATCGCTTCCGCCCGCAAGGTGATCCGCTTCAAGAGCGCGAAGTACACCATCGAGCACCCGCTCCGTATCGGCGCCCTCGTCGGCGGGGCGACCGGCGATGACCTCGAGCCGCTGTCGGACTACGGCCTCTCCCTCGGCGAGGCGTTCCAGCTGCGCGACGACCTGCTCGGTGTCTTCGGCGACCCGGAGGCGACGGGCAAGCCCGCGGGCGATGACCTGCGCGAGGGCAAACGGACCGTGCTCGTCGCCCTGGCCCTCGATGCTGCATCACCTGACGACCGTGCCCTCGTCGACTCCCTGCTCGGGCGCGACGACCTCGACGACGACGGGGTGCACGCGATCCGCGGGGTGCTCCGGTCCACCGGTGCGGTCGAGCGCGTCGAGGAGCTCATCGCCACGCTCGCAGACGACGCTCGGAAGGCCGTCGGGCGAGCCCGCGAGGGCGGGCGCCTCGACGGGAGCGCGCTCGACGTCCTCGAGTCGCTCGTCGACGTCTCCACTGCACGCCACGCCTGATCAACCCCGGCGCGGCACTCGTCGCAGAGCCGCACCCGGTTGCTTCGGTCGGGCGCGGAGGGAGCAGGCTAGAAGGCGAGCTCCTGCGCGCGACGCCGGATCTCGGTCTTGTGCCCGGCCCGCAGGGCATCGATCGGAGCACCTTCGACGGGCAGCGTCGGGTCAGGCGTGTAGAGCCACTCGATGATCTCGTCGTCGTCCATCCCGCCGTCGGCGAGCACCGTGAAGGTGCCCTTGAGCTCGGGCCGCGGGCCGTCCTCGTCGACGAACTTCGCCGGCACGGCCACGACGCGGCGCTCGCCGATGCGCGTCGCCACGACCTCGCGGTCCGCGATGAGACCACGGGCGGCCGACAGTGCGACGCCGAGCCGCTCCGCGAGGTCGGGCACGGTCAGCCACTCCCCGACGAGGGTCTCGAGGTCCGCGCGGCCGGGCTGTTGGTCCGGCTGCAGGTCAGGCTGCAGGTCAGGCTGCTCGGTGGATGGGTGCTGAGGGTGCTCGGTCACGAGTCACGAGTCTGCCACTCGCGTGAGGCCCTTCGCACACCACCAGCTCCGCCGGCAGGGCACCGGCAGGGCACCGGCATCCGCGCCCCTCCTGCCGACGAATTACACCGCTGTACTTATCCTTTAGCGCTCAAAGATACGTTAGTGTCACACGCGCCCCACAGATGTGTCCCAGCCCCACTGATCACACACCACCCCGCTCATGCACTCCTTCCGACATCCCTTCACCTCGCCAGAGCAACCGCAGGGCACCGCGCCTGAGCACCGCGCCCACCGGAAAGGACCTCGAGGATGCCCTTCGCAGCCGACGTCGCAGCACTCGTCCCTCCCCCGCACACCCTGGTGGCTCCCGCCCAGCAGACGGCGTGGACCACCATCACGGTGCGATCGGGCGACACCCTGTGGGCCCTCGCCATCAAACACCGCACGACTCCTGCAGCCATCGCCACGAAGAACCGCCTGTCACGTGGCGGCGCCGTCATCCATGTCGGCCAGGAGCTGCTCGTGCCCACCCCCGGAGCAGCGCAGCCTGCCGCCGGCAAGCCGGCGAGCACACCGACGAAGCCCGCGACCACGCCCCCGAAGAAGCCGGCCACGGCGTCGCGCGTCCACGTCGTGCGCTCCGGCGACACGATGTCGGGCATCGCCAAGCGCTACAAGGTGAGCCTCACCACCCTCCTCGCCACCAACGAGCTGCGCGCCTCCAGCTACATCTTCGTCGGCCAACGGATCACCATCCCCCGCCCCGGCGCGGTCGCCAAGCCCGCCCCCACGCCGACGACACCCAGGCCCGCCCCGAAGCCCGCCACCCAGCCGACGACCACCACACCCGCGACGATCCGGGCCGCAGCAGTCGCCGCGAGCAGGGCCAAGCTGGCTGCGATGACCGTCCCCAGCCGCACCGAGACCGCTGACCTCATCCGCAGCATCGCGACCCGGCACGGGGTCGCACCCAAGCTGGCCCTCGCGATCGGCTGGCTCGAGTCGGGGTGGAACCAGCGTGCCGTCTCCTCCACGAACGCCGTCGGCGTCATGCAGATCATGCCGATCACGGGCACCTGGGGCTCGCAGCTCGCCGGGCGCAAGCTCGACCTCTACGACGTGCGCGACAACATCACGGCGGGAGTGCTCGTGCTGCGCGCCTTGGGTAACATGGCCGAATCCACGGACCAGGCCATCGCCGCCTACTACCAGGGCCTCTACTCCGTGCGCACGCGAGGCCTCTTCACCGACACGAAGGCCTATGTCGCCAGCGTCAAGGCGATCCACGCCCGACTCTGACGCGGGTCGCCTGCGGGGAATGGGCGGTCGGGCACCGTAAACTCCTGCCGTGACGTCCAGCGTGGCGGACTCCCTCGTCGGTCGGGTCATCGACGGGAGGTACCGCGTCCTCTCGCACCTCGCAGACGGAGGCATGGCCTCGGTCTACGTGGCGCTCGACGCACGCCTGGACCGTGACGTCGCCCTCAAGATCATGCGCCCCGGGCTCGCCACCGACGACGTCTTCGTCGAGCGCTTCCGCAGCGAGGCCAGGTCGGCAGCGCGCCTCAGCCACCCCAACGTCGTGGCGGTCTACGACCAGGGCCAGGACGGCGGTGACGTCTTCCTCGCGATGGAGCTCGTCGAGGGCAAGACGCTGCGTGACGTCATCCACGAGGAGGCGCCCCTGACGGCGCGCGAGGCCATCGCGATCCTCGAGCCGATCCTGCTGGCGCTGCGCGCCGCGCACGCGGCCGGCCTCATCCACCGCGACGTCAAGCCCGAGAACGTCATCGTCCGCCGCGACGGCGAGGTCAAGGTGGCCGACTTCGGGCTCGCCCGAGCCATCACCAACCAGACGACGACGAGCCAGACGGGTGTGCTGCTCGGCACCGTGTCCTACCTCTCGCCGGAGCAGGTCGAGCGCGGCGTCGCCGACCAGCGCAGCGACCTCTACGCCGCAGGGCTGCTCCTCTTCGAGATGCTCACGGGGCGCAAGGCCGTCACCGGCGACACCCCGATCCAGATCGCCTACAAGCACGTGCACGGCTCGATCGATGCGCCGTCGGCCGTCGTGCCGACGGTGCCGGCTCGCCTGGATGACCTCGTCGCCCGGGCAACGGCCCTCGAGCCCGACGACCGCTTCGCCAGCGCCGGCGACTTCCTGCGTGCTCTGCAGCACGTGCGCCGCGACCTGACCCTCGCCGAGCTCGACCGGCGCGGCACCGCCCTCGGCGCCACCGCCCTCTCCCCCGCCGTCACGTCCACCACGGCCCTCCCCGTGGCCCGCGACGACAGCCGCCCCTCGCCGTATGCCGCCCCGACCGGTCCCGCCCCCCGCCCGGGTCAGGTGCAGCGCCACGACTCGGACGGCATACCTCCTCGAGCGCGTCAGCGCACGTCGCTCGACGGGCGGCCCGTGCACGACGAGGCGGAGCTCAGCCACACAGCGGCCCTGCCGGTCGAGCGGCGCCGAGCTCGCCGACGGTGGCCGTGGTGGCTCGTCGCGGCCCTCGTCGTCGTCGGGGGTGCGGCGGCAGGGTGGTGGTTCACCATCGGCCCCGGCGGCATGACGCTCGTCCCGGCGGTCGTCGGGCAGCCGATCAGTGCCGCCGACACGGCACTCGGCCAGGCCTCGCTCTCGATGGACGAGAACGAGGAGTTCTCCGAGACGGCCGCGAGGGGCACGGTGCTGCGCATCGAGCCCGCCGCCGGCACCGAGCTGTCCAAGGACGCCACCGTGCGCGTCGTCGTGTCGAAGGGCCCGGAGCGCTACGCCGTGCCGAGTCTCGTCGGCGCCAAGGCCGCCGACCTCGCCGGGGCGCTCGCGCCGCTGACCCTCACGGTCGGGGACCGCACGACGGCGTGGAGCGAGAAGATTCCCCAGGGCGCGGTCATCTCGCAGGACCCCAAGGCGGGCACGTCGGTGAAGCGCGGGGTGCCGGTGTCGGTCGTCGTGTCCAAGGGTCGCCAGCCGATCAGCGTGCCCACGGTCGTCGGGAGCGGCGCCGAGGCAGCCTCTGCGGCCGTCACCAAGGCGGGCCTCAAGGCGGTGCGCGGTGCCGACGTCAACAGCGACACCGTCCCCACCGGCCAGGTCGTCTCGCAGTCACCGGCCAAGGGCACTCTCTTCCGCGGTGGGACCGTGACGATCGTCGTGTCGAAGGGCCCGGTGATGGTGCAGGTGCCCGGGGTCGTCGGACGCCCCGTGGCCGAGGCCGAGAAGGCGCTGACCGACCTCGGCTTCACCGTGCAGAAGGACTACCCCTTCGGCAAGCTCTTCGACCTCGTGCGCGTGCAGAGCATCGACGGCGGTGAGCGGGTCCCCAAGGGCTCGACCATCATCCTCACGATCGTCTGAGAGCACATGCCCGTGCACCACACGGCGCGGACACGCCTCGCCACTCTGCTGCTCGTCGCCCTGACGGCGGTCTGGGGATCGACGTTCTTCCTCATCCACGACCTCGTCGAGACCCTGCCGCCCGTCGACTTCCTCGCGGTGCGCTTCACGATCGCCGCCGTCGTCATGGTCGTGGCGTTCTGGGGGCCGTTGCGCGCGCTCGACCGGCGCCAGGTCCGGGTCGGCGTCGGGCTCGGCGTGCTCTACGGTCTCGCCCAGATCGCCCAGACCCAGGGCCTCGCGACGACGCCGGCGTCGGTGTCGGGCTTCATCACCGGCACCTACGTCGTGCTGACCCCCGTCTTCACCGCGCTGCTCCTGCGTGAGAAGGTCCCCCTGTCGACGTGGGGTGCGGTCGCCCTCGCGACCGGGGGTTTGGCAATGCTCTCGCTCAACGGCATCTCGATCGGGTTGGGCGAGGCGATCACGCTGCTCGCGGCCGCGCTCTACGCCCTGCACATCGTCGGCCTCGGCCGCTACAGCGCGAGCGAGATCGCGATCGGGCTCTCGGTCGTGCAGGTGGTCGTCATCGCGGTGCTGTGCCTCGCCGGTGCGGCTCCCGGCGGCATCGCCCTGCCGACCGGCCCCGGGCAGTGGGCGTCGGTGCTCTACATGGTCGTCTTCGCCAGCATCCTCGCGCTGTGGGCCCAGACATGGGCGCAGGCGCACCTGCCGGCCACCCGAGCGGCGATCATCATGACGGTGGAGCCGGTCTTCGCAGCGTTCTTCGCCGTCACCCTCGGCGACGAGTCACTGACGACGCGCATGCTGCTCGGCGGAGCACTCGTGCTCATGGCGATGTGCGCCGTCGAGATCCTGGCGCGCCGACGCCCGGGAGAGCTGCCCGCCGAGGCCCTGCACCACGAGGTCTGACCCACCCGAGTCGAGGTGATCGGCGACACCGGGGGGTCCCGGAACACCGCGAGGGGAGGGCGGTCGGGGTGGGCCGGGGGGCTCGGAGGTCAGGAGGTCGGGGCTGAGCGCAGCAGGCCGGTGAGGACGTCGATGGCGAGGTCGGTGCCGGCATCGTCGACGTCGAGGTGCCAGACGAGGCGCACGGCACCCGGCCCCACGGCATACGTGCGCACTCCGGCGTCGATCGCGGCGGCGACGAAGGCTGCCGACGTCCACCCGGCGGCAGCGACGTCGACGATGACGATGTTGGTCTCGACGGACTTGACGTCGACCGCGGCCGGAGCCGCCTCGGCCATGGCCTCGGCTGCACGGCGGGCACGTGCGTGGTCGTCGGCGAGTCGCTCGACGTTGTGCTCGAGCGCGAAGATGCCTGCGGCAGCGAGGATCCCGGCCTGGCGCATGCCGCCGCCGAAGCGCTTGCGCCAGATGCGCGACTCCGCCATCGCCTCGGCCGAGCCGACGAGCACGCTGCCGACCGGCGCGCCGAGGCCCTTGCTGAGGCACACCGAGACGGTGTCGAACTCGCGGCCGTAGTGCTCGATCGGCACGCCCGAGGCGATGTGGGCGTTGAAGAGGCGCGCCCCGTCGAGGTGCATCGCGACGCCCCGCTCGCGGGTGATCGAACGCGCCCGCCGGATCTGCTCGAGGGACTGCACGGTGCCGCCACCGAAGTTGTGGGTGTTCTCGACGATCACGAGCGCCGTGCACACCTGGTAGGGCCCGACGCCGGTGATCATGAGCGAGCCCGCGTCATCGGCCCGGAAGCGACCACGCTCCGACACCCAGGTGCGTGAGGAGATGCCCGAGAGCACGGCGGCGGCGCCGAGCTCGGCGCGCACGACATGGGCCAGCGAGTCGCCGATCAGCTCCTCCCCCGGCCTGACGTGCAGCCGCACGCCGAGCTGGTTGGCCATCGACCCCGACGGGGTGAAGAGGCCCGCCTCGTGCCCGAGCATGCCGGCGACGCGCTCCTCGAGGGCGCGCAGCGTCGGGTCCTCGCCGAAGACGTCGTCGCCGACCTCGGCGCCCGCCATCGCGGCACGCATCGCCTCGGACGGGCGGGTCAGCGTGTCGCTGAGCAGGTCGGCCCGGTAGGGGCTGGTGGCCACCCTCACGCCTGCGCGAGCATCTCGGCGACGAGGAAGGCCAGCTCGAGCGACTGCTGGTGGTTGAGGCGCGGGTCGCACAGCGACTCGTAGCGCTTCTCGAGGTCCGAGTCGATGATCTTCTCGGCGCCGCCGAGGCACTCGGTGACGTCGTTGCCGGTCAGCTCGACGTGGATGCCGCCGGGGATGGTGCCGAGCGAGCGGTGCACCTCGAAGAAGCCCCGCACCTCCTCGACGATGTCCTCGAAGTCGCGCGTCTTGTAGCCGGAAGGGCTCTCGAAGGTGTTGCCGTGCATGGGGTCGCAGATCCACGTCACCGTGGAGCCCGAGGCCGTCACCTTGTCGACGAGGGCCGGCAGGGCGTCGCGGATGGTGCCCGCGCCCATGCGGGTGATGAAGGTGAGCCGGCCCGGCGTGCGCTGCGGGTCGACCGTGTCGATGAGCCGCAGCACCTCGTCGATGTCGGCCTTGGGGCCGAGCTTGACGCCGATCGGGTTGCTGATGCGTGAGACGAAGTCGATGTGGGCACCGTCCAGCTGACGGGTGCGCTCGCCCACCCAGACGAAGTGCGTCGAGGTGTCGTAGAGCCGGCCCGACCGGGAGTCGATGCGCGTGAGCGGACGTTCGTAGTCGAGCAGCAGCGCCTCGTGCGCGGCGTAGAACTCGACGGTGCGCATCGCGTCGAAGTCAGCCCCGCACGCCGCCATGAAGCGCATCGCCTTGTCGATGTCCTTGGCGATCTTCTCGTAGCGCTGGTTGGCGGAGTTGGCGACGAAGCCGCGGTTCCAGTCGTGCACGTGCCGCAGGTCGGCGAATCCGCCTGTGGTGAAAGCGCGCACGAGGTTGAGCGTCGCGGAGCTCGCGTGGTAGGCCCGGACGAGTCGCTGCGGGTCGGGGATGCGAGCGGTCTCGTGGAAGGCGAAGTCGTTGACCATGTCGCCACGGAAGGCGGGCAGCGTCACGCCCTCGCGTGTCTCGACCGTGGAGCTGCGGGGCTTGGCGTACTGCCCTGCCATCCGGCCGATCTTGATGACGGGCACCGAGGCGCCGTAGGTGAGGACGGCCGCCATCTGCAGGATCGTCTTGATGCGGTCACGGATGTTGTCAGCCGTCGCGGACGCGAACGTCTCGGCGCAGTCGCCGCCCTGGAGCACGAACGCCTCGCCCACCGCAGCCTGGGCCATGCGGTCGGTGAGGATGTCGCACTCGCCGGCGAAGACGAGCGGTGGATAGGTCGCGAGCGTCTCGATGACCTCGGCGAGCGCGGCAGTGTCGGGCCAGTTGGGCTGCTGCGTTGCCTCGAGCTCGAAGGCGGCGGCAGTGAGGGCGGCCAGGGCCTCGGACCCGTCGGCGGGGTCGAGTCCGACATCGGCCGTGACGGCGCTCATGTTCACCCGGCCAGCGTAGTCGCCGTGAGGGGGCACCCCGCCCGAGGTCCGCATCCCGAAACCATCGCGCACCCGTGGACGGGGCGCGTTGCCCCAGCCGTATGCCGTCGGCCCGGGGCCCGGGAAAGCTGGGCACCCCTCATGGCGGGTCGAGTGATCAGACGCTGTCTCCGAGGTCGAGGCCGCGCTCCATCGCGAAGCGGGCGAGCTCGACGCGGTTGTGCATCTGGAGCTTGCCGAAGATGTTCTGGACGTGGTTCTGCACCGTGCGGTGGGAGAGGAAGAGCGTCGCGGCGATCTCCTTGTAGCCCATGCCGGTCGCGACATAACGCAGGATCTCGGTCTCGCGGTCGGTCAGCTCGGGGATCTCGCGGCCGCCCTGCTCCGGCCCCGCCGTGCGCGCCCGCCGGAACTCCCCGAGCACGAGACCGGCCAGCCCGGGCGTGAAGACCGGGTCTCCAGCGGCAGTGGCGCGCACCGCGGCGATGAACTCCTCACGGCCCGCCGACTTCACGAGGTAGCCGAGAGCGCCCGCCTTGACGGCGTCGAGCACGTCCTTGTGGTCGCCGCTCGCCGAGAGGATGAGGATGCGGGTCGACACCCCGGCGCCGGAGAGGGCCGCGCACACCTCGGGCCCGTCGAGGCCGGGCAGGTTGAGGTCGAGCACGAGCACGTCCGGGACGAGGGCACGGGTGCGGGCCACGGCCGCGCGTCCGTCGTCGGCGGTCGCGACGACCTCGAAGCCGGCGTCGGCGAGGTCCCGCGCCACGGCGTCGCGCCACATCGGGTGGTCGTCGGCGACGACGACGGTGATGTGGTCGGCGGCGGATCCCCGCTCCTGCTCACTCATGACTGCTCACTGCTCCCCCAGCCCTCCCTGCGCGCCCCGGTGTCGGTCCATCGTGCCCGATCCGGCACCGTCCGTGGAGCGATTGTCGATCGGTGGATTCACACCCGTGAACCGTCGCCGGGCACGCCCGCGCGGCCTCAGCGAGTCGGGGCATGCGGCACCCGCAGCTCGACCGTCGTGCCGCCCATCGGACCGGAGCTGACGCTGGCCGTGCCGCCGAGGTCGGCGAGACGTCCCCGGATGCTCGACGAGACGCCCAGCCGGCCCTGACCGACGGCCTCGTCGAGCCGGCCCGCTGCGACCCCGACTCCCGAGTCGCGGATGGTGACCTGCACCCCGGCGCCGTCGTCGTCGAGCAGCACCCACGCGCGGGCCCCCTCGCCGGCATGCTTGCGCACATTGTCGACGGCCGCCTCGACGGCGGCCACGACCTCGTCGGCGACGCGGCGCGGCAGCAGCACGGGCTCGGCCGGGGCGACGAGCGCGATCTCGTCGGTCTCGACATGGGCGAGCAGACCGCGCAGGTCGGCCTCCCCCGACACGGCCCGGTCGACCTCGGAGAGATCGGCCTGGCTGACGAGCGTGCGCAGGATGCGCTCCTGCTCCCCCGCCATCGCACCCAGGGCAGCCGTCTCACCCCCGATGTCCATCGCCCGACGGTTGATGAAGGCAAGGGTCTGCAGCACCCCGTCGTGCACGGTGCGCGCGAGCCGGTCGCGCTCGGCGCGGGCCGCCTCGACCCGCATCGCCTGCGCGAGGGCTGCGTGGCTCGCGCGGGTGAGGTCGACGCAGTAGCCGACGCACCCGCCGAGGAGCACACCGAGGATGGAGTTGGTGACCGTGTTGGCCGTCGGCTCCACGACCTCGACGAAGGAGCACGCCGCGACGAGTGTCGCCGCCACCACCCCGCCGCGCCACCCGCGCAGCACCGCCCATCCGACGATGGCGGCCGCGGGCCAGATCGAGGGGATCGTCTTGGCCCCGGACATGATGACCTCGGGGCTGTCGACCAGACGGGTGGCGAGGATCGCGGCGCAGCCGATCACGAGCTCGATCGTGTAGGCGCGAGCCGTGCGCATGGGCCGCACCGTCTGCACGATCGTCCACCCGGCCAGGACCACGAGGATCACCACAGCACCGGTGGGGTTCGCGATCTCCTCGCGGCGCTCCCACGCCGCCCACACGGCATACGCGAGCGCGAGACAGCGGAAGACGTCGACCGCACGCCACAACCCACGCACGACGACGTGCTCGTCGAGCGGGACGGCCGCGACGGCTCGCGGAGTCGAGGGCTCGCGCCCGCTCATGTCAGGAAGCGGCGACGACGGGCCCCTGGCCCTCGTCCTCGTCGCGCTCCTCGAGGGTCTCGGCACCTGCGTCGCTCGCCGGGTCGACCGACTCCAGCGCCCGCTGGAGCTCCGCCGCCCGCCCCTCTGCGGCGTCGAGCGCCGCCTCGAGCTCGGGCGCGGCGGCACCGGGCTTGGTGGCCTCCTGCAGCTCCTTGGCCTTGGCTCGGGCCGCGGCGAGCAGACGGTCCTTCATCGACGTGGCATACATGTCGACGTACTCCTGACCCGACAGCAGCATCAGCTCGTACATGACCTCGTCGGTGATCGAGCGCAGGACGAAGCGGTCGTCCTCCATGCCCTCGTAGCGCGAGAAGTCGAGCGGCTTGCCGACGCGAACGCCGATCCGCATGATGCGCGGGATGACCTTGCCGGTGGGCTGAGCCTTGTCGGTGCCGATCATCGCCACCGGGATGACGGTGACACGGCCCTCGAGCGCCATCCGGGCCACACCGGTGCGCCCGCGGTAGAGGCGGCCGTCGGGCGAGCGCGTGCCCTCGGGATAGATGCCGAGCAGCTCCCCCCGGCGCAGCACCTTGAGGCCGGAGTTGAGGGCGGCACTGCTCGCCTTGCCGCCCGAGCGGTCGACGGGCACCTGACCGATGGCCTTGAAGAACGCTGCAGTGAGGCGGCCCTTGAAGCCGCGCCCGGTGAAGTAGTCACTCTTGGCGAGGAAGGTCACCCGGCGTGGCACGACGAGCGGCAGGAACACCGAGTCGGAGAAGGACAGGTGGTTGGAGGCGAAGATCGCCGCCCCTTCCTCGGGGATGTTCTCCTCGCCCTCGACCCAGGGCCGGAAGAGCACCCTGAGGATCGGACCGAGGACGATCGTCTTCATAAACCAGTAGAACAACCGTTGTCCACCTTCCACGTGACGGCTCGAACTCTACGACACTCGCGCGGTGTCAGGGACGCATGCGAGGATCAAGAAGTCCCGCCGCACCGCCCAGGAGGATTGCCCGTGAACGACCGCGACCTCGATGCGGAGTTCCAGCGGATCGTCGCCGGGTGGGACGACGAGGCCCCCGACCCCGCCGAGGGCCGTGGGACGCACGCCGGCCGTATGCCGTCCGGTGATGACCCGGCCCCCGCGGGCGACGCACGGGCCGCGGACGACGACGCCCCGACCGACGCGCCCAAGGCCACCGGCATCAACCCGGCGCCGGCTCGCTCAGCGCCTTCCGGACCGACAGCCACCGGTCCCGATGCCGGCCCGGTTGACCCCGCGGGTCCCGCGTCCGCCGACCTCGCCCACGGCGGTGGGCTCGGTCTGCCGATCGCCTCGACGACCTCACACGTGTGGCGCGCCTCGACCCCGAGCGACGCCGTCGACGACGTCGACGCGCTGCTCGACGAGGCGAGCGCGGCGCGGGGCGGCGAGCCCGACGACCACTTCGTGCCACCGTCGGAGATCGACCTGCCCTCGGCCGAGAGCGACCCGATGTTCTGGGCGATCGTGGGTGGCATCGTCGGCGGCCCACTCCTGCTGCTCTACCTGCTCTTCTTCGACCGCGACGGGAGTGGCTGGTGGGTCGTCATGGCCGTCGCGATGCTCGTGGTCGGTTTCGTGCTGCTCGTGCTCCGGGGCGGCAGCGAGCGCGACCCCTTCGACGACGGCACGCGGGTCTGACCGGCGCGTCGCCTCGGCCACGGGAGTGCGCGACTCGCGTCAGCGACCGGCGCGCGCGAGCTCGGCTGCGCCGATGAGGCCGGCGTCGCTGCCGAGCACGGCCCGCACGATGCTCGCCTCGGGCCGGTAGCCGCGGCCGGTGAGCTGGCGCCGGAGGGCATCGCGCGCGGGGCCGATGAGCATCTCGTCGGCGGCGCTGACCCCGCCCCCGACGACGAAGAGCCCGGGATCGAAGGCGGCCGCGAGGTTGGCCATGCCGATGCCGAGCCACTCGCCGATGTCGGCCAGCAGCTCGCGCGCGGTGGGGTCACCGTCGCGCGCGGCCTCGGTGATGAAGGGCCCGGTCAGGGCGTTCGCGTCACCGCCGAGCCGGGTGAGCAGGTCTGCCACGACGGGCGATCCCGCCTCGATCATCGCGCGCGCCTCGCGCACGAGAGCGTTGCCGCTGGCGTACTGCTCCCAGCACCCGCGGTTGCCGCACTCGCAGCGCACACCGCCGGGCACGACCTGCATGTGGCCGAACTCCCCGGCGATGCCGTGCCGCCCCCGCTGCACCTGGCCGTCGATGATGAGCGCCCCCCCGATGCCCGTGCCGAGGGTGATGACGACGACGTGCGACTCGCCCCGGGCCGCCCCGAAGCACGCCTCCGCCCAGGCGGCCGCGTTGGCATCGTTGTCCACGGTGATCGGCAGCGAGATGCGCTGCGAGAGCGCGTCGCGCAGCGGTTCGTTGCGCCAGGAGAGGTGGGGTGCGAAGACGACGGTCGCCCGGTCCTCCGCCACGAAGCCTGCGGCGCCGATGCCGACCGCGACGATGTCGGACGGGTCGGAGCGGCTGAGCAGCTCGTCGACCGCACCGACGATGGTGTCCTCGACGACGCGGGGCGAGGTGGAGCGGTGTGGCGTGTCGAAGCGCACGCGCTCGAGGATGGCGCCGCTCTCGTCGACGATGCCGCCGGCGACCTTCGTGCCGCCGATGTCGATGCCGATGGCCAGCCGACGGGTCATGCCGTGCCCTCCGGCGCGTCGCTGCGTGCCGCCTGCGCACGCTCGCGCTGTGACGTCGCGAGGTCGCGCAGTGCCGTCGCCGCGAACCCGACGAAGTCGGCGGCCCGTTCGATGGTGTCGGGGTCGACCTGCTGCACGAAGCTGATGAGCTGGCAGACGGGGCACACCTTGCAGGCCGCCGGCTCGCGGCCCCCGCACGTGCACTCGGGCGCCTGCCGGCGGTCACCGAGCGGTATGCCGCCGGGCCCGGCCCCAGCGTCCGCGTGGTCGGCATCGTGGTCGGCGGCATCGCGGTCGGCGGCATCGCGGTCGGCGTCGTGGTGGTGCCCCCCGGCGGGACCGTCAGCAGGCGTGCGAGAGGACGCGGACGGCATACCGGAGCCGGAACCCCAGCCGCGTCGGGAGAGCAGGTCGACGAGCAGCGCCGCCTCCTCCGCCACCGTGCGCGGCGGCTGGTCGCGGCTCGGCCCGGCCTCGTCGTTCGTCGTCGACACGGTCGGTCAGGCCTCGACCCGTTTCTTGAGCTCCTTGAGAGCGGTGTCGATGACGACCTTCTCGGCCTTGCGCTTGAGCAGGCCGATCATCGGGATCTTGACGTCGACGGCCAGCCGGTAGGTGACCTTCGTGCCCGCTCCCTGCGTGGCCAGCGTGTAGGAGCCGTCCATCGCCTTGAGCACCTGGGCCGACACGAGCGCCCACGAGACGACGCCCGTGCCGTCCTCCACGACGTCCCACTCGTAGTCGAGCACGTAGGTGTCCTTGATCGCGCCGGCGTCGAGGGTGAACTCGACCTGATCGGCCCAGCCGTCCCCCTCCTCGGCGAGCACTCGGACGGCCTTCACCTCGCCGGCCCACTCGGGATAGGCCTCGAAGTCCGCGATGACGTCGAGCACCTCTCCGGGGGGTGCGTCGATGACGATGGAGGACTCGGTGCGATCGGCCATGCGCCGAAGGCTATCGCGTCGGTCCAACAACGGAGTGAGGCACGCGACGCGCCACTGCCGCGCACGGACTGCACCCGTGGATTGCCTCCCGACCGGGCGTGCGTGCGTGCGAGGATGGGCGCGAACGCACCGCCGCCGCCGGCGTCGGGAACCCCTCACGCCATCGCCGGGCGTGGCCACGCACCGTCGCGTTGCTGGAATCCGTCGGTGTCGCCACCCACGCCGCCGAATGCGCCATACCCGCCGCTCACGAGGAGTAACCGTGAAGGACAACGTCGTCGCACCGCTCGCCCCCGTCACGACCGAGGGAAGCCTTGCCGACCTGCCCGGTCGAAACGCCGCCGAGTCGCCCGCTGCTGCGGCGTTCTCCCGCAAGGGTGCCGGCGGCCAGTGGTCATCCATCACCTGGCGCGAGTTCGCCGCCGACGTCGACGCCGTCGCCAAGGGCTTCATAGCCGCAGGCGTCGAGCCGGGCGGACGCATCGGCCTCATGTCGCGCACCTGCTACGAGTGGACTCTCGTCGACTTCGCGGCGTGGAGCGCCGGTGCCGTCGTCGTGCCGATCTACGAGACCTCCTCCCCCGAGCAGGTGGAGTGGATCCTCTCCGACTCCGGGACCGCGGTGGCGATCGTCGAGACGGCGGCGCACCGGAGCACGGTCGGGCTGGTCGAGAGCGCCCTGACCGACCTCAAGGACGTCGTCGTCATCGCGGAAGGCGGAATCGACGCGTTGCGCGAGAAGGGTGCCGCGGTCAGCGACGACGAGCTCACCACCCGTCGCGCCGGTCTGGACCGCAATGCCCTGGCCACGATCATCTACACGTCCGGCACGACGGGCCGGCCCAAGGGCTGCGAACTGACGCACGGCAACTTCCTTGACCTCGCCGAGAACGCCACCGAGAAGCTGAGCGAGGTCGTGCGCGCCGATGGTGCCTCCACCTTGCTCTTCCTGCCGCTGGCCCACGTCTTCGCCCGCTTCATCGAGGTGCTCTGCGTCTCGGCCAAGGCTCGGATGGGCCACTCGGCCGACATCAAGACGCTCCTCGACGACTTCGCCGGTTTCCAGCCGACCTTCGTGCTCGCGGTGCCGCGCGTCTTCGAGAAGATCTACAACTCCGCCGAGGGCAAGGCGACCGCCGAGGGCAAGGGCCGCATCTTCCTCCGCGCCGCGACCGTGGCGATCGCCTACAGCGAGGCGTCCGACGCCGACGGTCCGGGCCTGCTGCTGCGGCTCCAGCATGCGCTCTTCGACAAGCTCGTCTACGGCAAGCTGCGCGCGGCCATGGGCGGCAAGGTGCAGTACGCCGTGTCGGGCGGCGCCCCGCTCGGCACCCGCCTCGGCCACTTCTACCGCGGCATCGGCGTCATCATCCTCGAGGGCTACGGCCTGACCGAGACGACGGCTCCCGTCTGCGTCAACACCCCCGACAAGATCAAGATCGGCACCGTCGGCCCGCCGCTGCCGGGCAGCGGCATCCGGGTGGCCGAGGACGGCGAGATCCTGCTCAAGGGCGTCGGCGTCTTCCGTGGCTACCACGGCAACGAGCAGGCGACGGCCGATGCGGTGGTCGACGGGTGGTTCCGCACCGGTGACATCGGCGCCCTCGACGAGGACGGCTACCTGCGCATCACCGGCCGCAAGAAGGAGCTGCTCGTCACCGCCGGCGGCAAGAACGTCGCGCCGGCGGTGCTCGAGGACCGGCTGCGCGCGCACCCGCTCGTCTCGCAGTGCATCGTCGTCGGCGACCAGAAGCCCTTCATCGCTGCGCTGGTCACGATCGACGAGGAGATGTGGCCCCTCTGGGCCAAGAGCCACGGCCTGGCGGACGTGGCGATCGAGCAGGCCCGCACCCACCCGGCGGTGCTGGAGGCCCTGCAGCACGCGGTCGACCGCGCCAACCAGGCCGTGTCCAAGGCCGAGTCGATCCGCAAGTTCACGGTGCTCGAAGGCGACTTCACCGAGGCCAACGGCTACCTGACCCCCTCGCTCAAGCTCAAGCGCAACGTCGTCATGAAGGACTTCTCGGCCGACGTCGACAAGCTCTACGCGTGAGCACTGCCCTCACGGGCCGAGCAGCGCGGTGATGCGGTCGCGCCACTGCCCGACAAGGGTGGCGCGGTCGGTGCCGAGCTGCTCGAGGGACCGGTCGGTGGACGCCTCCACATCGCCGAGGAGTGACGCCGTCACGGGCAGCGCACCAGCGGCGTTGCGATAGAGGCGCACGAGCGCCGGGGTGCCGTGCCGCTCGGCCAGCGTGCGGGCGGCCAGGAGCGAGAGCCCGTATGCCGGCTCCAGCCGTCGCGTCGTCGGGTCGAAGTCCGCCTCGGCCGGCAGGGCCGCCGGCAGACCTCTCTCCCGCACGAGATCGAGCGCGGGCGCGACGACCTCCTCCTCGGGCAGGCCGACGGATCGGTAGGCGACGAACTCGGCGAAGCCTTCGGCCAGCCAGTCGGGCACCGAGCGCGTCGTGGAGGCGCGCACCGTGGCGTGGGTCAGCTCGTGGGTCAGCACGACGTCACGTCCGGCTCCCGAGAGCCCGGCCCACGGCTGCGGCACGACGACGATGCGGTCGGCTCCCGCCGGCTCGCCCGTCCGGAGCGGGCCGTCGGTGACGGCTGCCACGCCGGTCAGGTCCGCGGCGCCGCGGCCGAGCAGGCGGGCCGCATCGGCATCGGTGCTGGGGGCGAGCCACACTGCGGGCTCGGCGTGCCCCCACACCGAGGCGACCCGTCCGGCTGCGGTGGCGGTGCGACGCTCGAGCTCGGAGACGTCGGCCTCAGAGCCCCCGACGAGGAGCAGGGCAGCGGCGGTGCGCCGCACCCGGAGACCCTCGAGGTCCCAGGGTTGCGGACGGCCCGCAGGGACCCAGGCCCGGATGCGCGGCGCGGCGGGGTCGGTGCTGAGAGTCAGGTCCACGGTGAAGGTGCGGGGCGCACGGTCGAACCCGTCGAGGCGGTAGGTGCCGGTGAGCCTCGCCCGCCACCCGCCGTCCTCGGCTCCCGGTCCAGTGGTCGACCTGATCGACGTGGCCGACGTGGTCGACGTGGTCGACGTGGTCGACGTGCGTCGAGGTGGTCGGGGAGGTCACGCTGGCAGGTGTCGGACCGGTGGTCGCTTCAGGGTCGACCTCCACCGAGACGACGCGCAGGTCGGTGACGGCCATGGCCCGCATCCGGTCGAAGACCCTGCCCTGCGCTGCCCGCTCAGCCTGGCTGACCTCGGGCGCGAGAGGCGCGAGCCACGCGACGCGTTCATCCTGCTCGACCGCGCGAAGCCGTGACGCCACCAGTCGGGCGAGCACCTCGACCCGGTGTCGGCTGCTCGCGTCGGTGTCGGTGGTCCGGGGAGCGGCTGCCCGGGGCGGGCCTGCGGTGGCCGAGACACGCGTTCCGTCCACAACGGGCGACGCGGTGCAGGCACTCAGTGCGGTCGCCGCGGCAAGCGCCACCGCGCCGGCGGCCAGCGTGGGGAGGACGAGCCGGCGGCGAGACACCCCGTCATGGTGACACGCGAGCGGGCGATCACCGACCCACACCGACGCGGTGCAGCCAAGTCTGGACGGGCCGGCGGACGAGGCTGGACGGGCCGGCGGACGAGGCTGGACGGGCGGGGGAACCCAGGGCTCGCTCAGCCAGCCGCGCGGGAGGACCGAGCCGATCGGGAAGGGCCGGTCGCGCGTGCCGAGCCGATCGGGCCGGTTGTGCCGGTCGTGCCGCTCGAGCGGGCGTGGCCCTGGTGCCGCGGGCCGACGGCAGCGGTGCGAGCCGCCTCGCTCGGCACGGCCCGGGCCGCGTTGGCCTCTGCGACGGACACGAGTCCGGCGGCGAGCAGGACCGAGACCGCGTGGCGCTCGGCGCGGTCGAGCGCGAGGCCGACCGGAGCGTCGCCACCGGCACCCGCTTCGGTCAGGACGGGAGGCGGGGTCTCGTGGGCGGGATGGGGCACGGACATCAGCGCGGTCACCATGCAGTCCGCGCAGCGGACGTGCCGCACCGGGCAGGTGGTGCAGTCGACGAGCATCATCCTGGGCACCTCTTCACGTCTCGTTGCGATCTGTCGTGCATGACGCTAGGACCGACCACCGACAGTCCCTCCTCGACCGCCGCGCCTTCCGGGCGTTGTCGGCACCCCGGCATACCGTCGGGGCATGCAGGCGATCCAGTCGACGTTCGACGACCTCGGCACCTCCCTCGCCGACGTCACGTTCGTCGTGGTCGACCTCGAGACGACCGGCGGTGCGCCCGCCGAGTGCGGCATCACCGAGATCGGTGCGGTCAAGGTGCGTGGGGGTGAGCCCCTCGGCGAGTTCCAGACCCTCGTCAACCCCGGCGAGCCGATCCCTGCCTTCATCTCGGTGCTCACGGGCATCACCGACGGCATGGTGCGCGACGCGCCTCGCATCGAGACGGCGCTCCCCGCCTTCCTCGAGTTCGCGGCCGGCAGCGTGCTCGTCGCCCACAACGCGGGCTTCGACGTCGGCTTCCTCAAGGCCGCGGCCGCGCGCACCGGCGCGGCCTGGCCGGGGTTCGCCGTGCTCGACACCCTCCAGCTCGCCCGCCAGCTCGTCGTTCGCGACGAGACCCCCAACCACCGCCTCGGCTCCCTGGCACAGGTCTTCGGGGCGACGACGACGCCTGACCACCGCGCGCTGCACGACGCGCGGGCGACGGTCGACGTGCTCCACGGGCTCATCGAGCGGGTCGGCAACCTCGGCGTGCGCACGCTGGAGGAGCTCGCGAGCTACAGCTCACGCGTCACGCCGACGCAGCGCCGCAAGCGCTTCCTCGCCGACCCGCTGCCTCATGCGCCAGGGGTCTACCTCTTCAAGGACGGCAACGGCCGGGTCCTCTATGTCGGCACGAGCCGCGACATCCGCACCCGCGTCCGCTCCTACTTCACCGCCTCCGAGCAGCGCAGCCGGATGGCCGAGATGGTGCGCCTCGCGCAGGTCGTGCACCCCGTCGTGTGCCAGACCCCCCTCGAGGCCCAGGTGCGCGAGCTGCGGCTCATCGACGAGCACAAGCCCCGTTTCAACCGGAGGTCCAAGGACGGCCGCAAGGCGACGTGGGTCAAGCTGACCAACGAGCGCTTCCCACGGCTGTCCATCGTCAAGCAGGTGCGCGACGACGACGCCCACTACATCGGCCCGTTCCGCTCCCGCCTCGCAGCCCAGTCTGCGGTCGACGCCGTGCACGAGGTCGTGCCGCTTCGCCAGTGCACCGGCAGCCTCTCCGGACGATCGTCGGCCTGCGCCCTCGCCGACATGGGGCGATGCGGGGCGCCGTGCACGGGCGCGCAGTCCGAGGGCGACTACGCCATCGTCGTCGCGGAGTGCGCGGCCATCTTCAGTGGCAACGCCCGACCCGGGGCCGACCTGCTGCGCGCTCGACTCGAGGAGCTCGCGTCGTCCGAGCGCTTCGAGGACGCGGCCCGGGTGCGCGACCGCTTCCTGCAGCTCGTGCGTGGCGCCGCCCGCGCCCAGCGGCTGGCGCCGCTGACACGCTCCCCCGAGATCATCGCCGCCCGACGGGGCGACCACGGCGGGTGGGAGCTCGTGACCATCCGGCACGGCCGCCTCGCGGGCACCGCAGTCAGCCCGCGCGGAGCCGACCCGATGGTCTACGTCCGGAGTCTGCAAGCCACCGCCGAGGTCGTCGCCCCGCCCACGCCAGACCGGCCGTCGGCCCTCGTGGAGGAGACCGAGCTCCTGCTTCGGTGGCTCGAGGGGGTGGGGGTGCGCATCGTCGAGCTCGACGGCACGTGGACCTGCCCCGTCGGCGGCGCCGGATCCGTGCGCCACGAGCTCGAGCCGGCCGTGGCCACCGCCCGCGAGGTCGTCGGTTTCGACCACGACGTGCCGGCCGCGCGGCGTCACCCATCGGGTCTGCGGCGGTCAGACCAGGGCCGGGCTAGGGTGTCCTCGTGATCACCGCCATCGTCATGATCAGCTGCGAGGTCGACCGGATCCCCGAGGTCGCCGAGGAGATCGCCAACATCTCCGCCGTGTCGGAGGTCTACTCCGTCACCGGAGACGCCGACCTCATCGCGATGGTCCGGGTCCGCTCGCACGACGAGTTCGCCGATGTCATCGCCGATCGCCTCAACAAGGTCTCCGGCGTCGTGGGCACGTCGACGCACATCGCCTTCCGCACGTACTCAGCGCATGACCTCGAGGCGGCCTTCAGCCTCGGCCTCGACGGCGACTGAGCGGCCCTCGTCGGAGGTCAGAGGTCAGGCGCGGGTCGCGGCCACCCAGCGGTCGACCGCCGCCGTCGCCGCACCGGAGTCGATCGCTGCGGCGGCCAGCGCCATCGCCTCCCGCACGTCGTCGTGGAAGGCCGCGTCGTCCGACCCGCTGTCGGATCGGGTCAGCGCCAGGGCGATGCCCGCGTTGAGGAGCACCGCGTCGCGCACCGCGCCGTCGGCGCCGGCGAAGGTGTCGCGCACGACCTGGGCATTGTGAGCCGCGTCGCCGCCCCTCAGCGCCTCGATGGGGTGCAGTTCTAGGCCGAGCCTGGTCGGGTCGAGCAACCGGTCCGTGACCTGGCCGTCGCGCACCCACCACACCGACGACGTCGTCGACACGGTGATCTCGTCGAGACCGTCGTCACCGCGGAAGACCGCCGCATCGCGTCCCCGGCTGGCGAAGACTCCGGCCAGGAGCGGCGCCATGCGGTGGTCGGCGCAGCCGACCGCGGCATACGTCGGCTGGGCCGGGTTGGTCAGCGGACCGAGGAAGTTGAAGGCCGTGCCGATGCCGAGCTCGCGGCGGGGCACCGCCGTGTGCCGGAATGACGGATGGAAGGTCTGCGCGAAGCAGAAGGTGATGCCCGCCTCGCGAGCGACCTCGGCGACCCGCTCGGGAGGCAGTGACAGGTCGAGACCGAGCGCCTCGAGCACGTCGGCGCTTCCCGACGACGACGACGCCGCACGGTTGCCGTGCTTGATGACCCGGACGCCGGCCGCCGCCGCGACGATCGAGGACATCGTCGAGATGTTGACGGTGTGGGCTCGGTCGCCGCCGGTGCCCACGATGTCGAGACTCGGCCCCGCCACCTCGATGCGGTGGGCGTGCGACAGCATGACCTCGGCGAGCCCGCGCATCTCGTCGACGCTCTCGCCCTTGGACCGCAGGCCGATGAGGAAGCCGGCGATCTGGCTGGGCGTCGCCTCGCCCGCCATGATGCGGTCCATCGCCCACGCCGCCGCGGCTCGGTCGAGGTCACGACCTGCGATGAGCTCCGTGAGGAGCGAGGGCCAGCTGCGCTCGACGTCGGTCGCCATCCGTCAGGCCGCGGGAACGCCCGAACGCGCCAGCGTCGTGACGGCCGACGTGAGCGCGATCGGGTCGAGCGGGTGCGGCACCGCGAGGTCCGCCTGCGACCACGCCGCGAGCCAGCTGTCCTGGGGCCGCCCGGTCAGCACGATGATCGGCGGGCAGTCGAAGATCTCGTTCTTCAGCTGGCGAGCCAGACCGAGCCCGCCGACCTTGGCAGCCTCGCCGTCGAGCACGAGGATGTCGAAGCGCTCGTGGTCGACCGTGCTGATGACCGCGTCGGCGGTGGCGCACTCGTGCCACCGGACGACCTCGACATCCTTGGCGGGACGCCGTCCCACCGCCGCGCGCACGGCGTCGCGCGTGGTGAAGTCGTCGCTGTAGAGCAGCACCGACACCTGGATGATCGGCTGGGGCTGCGAACCCGCCGTCGTGAGCTCCGTCGAGGTCGCGCTGTGGTTCGAGGCGGTCATGCGCCCGATGCTACCGGCCGCAAGGTCCCGTGTTGCGGCGACCTCCTCGCGTGGTCCGACACCGGATCAGGACATGGCCGTGACACGACCGGGCGCTCGCGCCAGCGGGGTGCGAGACGGCCCGTGACGCGCGTGACGGCACGAGGCGGCATACGGCAGCATCTGCGGTGCGGCCCGCGCTGCATGTCGGAATGGTCACGAATGCTCGACACCCGACAAACAAACCCCTCCAATCGGGGGGGTCCCTCGCGCAGGCGGAGGGGAATGTGGGAATAATGGCCACCGTGGCGACAGCATCAGCAGTTCCTTCCAGTGCAGTGATGAACCCTGCGGCTCACGGACCGGCGACTCGGCCCAACATGGTCGCCGTGGGCACCATCGTGTGGCTGTCCTCCGAGCTGATGTTCTTCGCCGGCCTCTTCGCTGTCTACTTCCAGCTCCGGTCGGTTCGAGCCGACCTGTGGGCCGAGCAGACGGAGAAGCTCAACCTTCCCTTTGCGAGCATCAACTGCCTCGTGCTCGTCATCTCCTCCGTGTGGTGCCAGCTGGGCGTCTGGAAGGCCGAGCGCGGCCAGAAGGCGCGCACCGGGAAGCTCTTGGACGTCAAGGGCTGGGGCATGCGCGAGTGGTACGTCCTGACCTACCTCTTCGGAGCGTTCTTCATCGCGGGCCAGGTCATGGAGTACGCCGAGCTCGTGCACGAGAACGTCACCCTCAGCTCCGACGCCTACGGCTCGGTCTTCTTCATGGCGACCGGCTTCCACGGACTGCACGTCACCGGTGGGCTCATCGCCTTCCTGCTCATCATCGCCCGCACGTTCACGACCCGGCGCTACACCCACGCCAACGCCACCGGAGCGGTGGTGACCTCCTACTACTGGCACTTCGTCGACGTGGTGTGGATCGCGCTCTTCGCGACGATCTACATCCTGCGCTGACGTCGCGGATGACCACTCACCGCCCGATCGACCGACCGCTGATCACCTTGGACGACAGGACCGCACCGTGAACGCCTTGGCCGCCCGACGCCGACACCCCGCCGCGATCGCGGTGCTGCTGCTGCTCGGTCTGCTCGTGACCGGAGGCGCCTACTCCTTCTTCGCCCCCAAGGACGCCAACGCGGCGCCCGCGGTGTCCGCCGACGCCGTGCAGGACGGCAAGACCCTCTTCATCGCCAACTGCGCGACCTGCCACGGCGTCAACGCCGAGGGGACGAAGTCCGGGCCCAGCCTGGTCGGCGTCGGCGCCGCCTCGGTCGACTTCCAGGTGAGCACGGGCCGTATGCCGCTCGCCGGGCCCAACGTGCAGGCGCCGCAGAACAAGGTGAAGTTCGACGAGACCGAGATCGCCGCCCTCGCCGCCTTCGTCGCCTCCCTCGGCCCCGGCCCGGGCATCCCCGAGGAGAAGTGGACCACCGTCATCGAGCCGGGCACCCCCGAGAACAACCGCGCCATCGCGACCGGCGGCGAGATCTACCGCGTCAACTGCGCCATGTGCCACAACTTCGCCGGTGCCGGTGGCGCCCTGACGCGTGGCAAGTACGCCCCCGCTCTCGACAACGCAACGCCCCGCCAGATCTACGAGGCCATGGCCACCGGCCCGCAGTCGATGCCCGTCTTCAACGACCGCAACATCTCGCCCGAGGGCAAGCAGCAGGTCATCTCCTACCTCGCTGCCCAGCAGGACCAGACCAACGTCGGCGGCTTCAGCCTCGGCAACCTCGGGCCGGTCTCCGAGGGCCTCTTCGCCTGGGTCTTCGGGCTCGGCATCCTCATCGCGGGTTCGGTGTGGCTCGGCAAGAAGGCCGCATGAGCGCCCCGCCGCTGCTTCGGATCACGACTGACGACAGGACCATGACCCCATGAACGACAACGAGACGACGGCACCCGGCGAGAGCGGCGTCCTCGTCTCCGCCCATGGTGGCGCAGTCCAGCAGTCTCACGGCGAGGTGGTCGACCTCTTCGAGAACCCCGGTCTGCCGCCCCACATCCACCGGCTCGCCGATGACGACGAGAAGGCCGCCCGGCGGGCCGAGCGTCAGGTCGCGACGATGTTCGGCCTCTCGATGCTGTTCGCGCTCGTCTTCGTCGTCGCCTACTTCGTCATTCCTGACGAGGCGACCTTCTACCTGCCCGGCATCGGCATCGCGAGCACCCAGAACATCGTGCTCGGCCTCTCGCTCGGCCTCTCGATCCTGATGATCGGTCTCGGCGCGGTGCACTGGGCCAAGACCCTGATGCCCGACACCGAGATGGTCGAGGAGCGCCACGAGCAGGCCTCCACCCCGGCCGAGCGGGCCAAGGCGGTCGCCGCCGTCAGCAACGGCGCCACCGTCGCCCAGCTGCCTCGCCGGCCGCTCATCACGTACACCCTGGTGGGAGCCCTGGGGCTCTTCGCCCTTCCGCTCGGACTCCAGGTCGCCGGCTCGCTCGGCCCGACCGACGTCGAAGAGCTCAAGCACACGATCTGGGACCCCTCGGCCAACGACGGCAAGCCGATCCGGCTCATGCGCGACCCCGAGATGACGCCGATCAAGCTCGAGGACGTCACCAACGGCTCGGTGTTCCACGTCATGCCCGAGACGCTGCAGAAGTACATCGACGAGGGCAAGCACGTCCTCGAGGCGAAGGCCAAGGCGGCCGTCATCCTCATCCGTCTCGACCCCAACCTCATCAAGGTCCAGAAGGCCCGTGACTGGGGTGTCGACGGGGTCGTGGCCTACTCCAAGATCTGCACCCACGTCGGGTGTGCCGTCGGTCTCTACGAGCAGCAGACCCACCACCTGCTCTGCCCCTGCCACCAGTCGACGTTCGACCTGACCGAGGACTGCACCGTCATCTTCGGCCCGGCCAAGCGCGCGCTGCCGCAGCTCAAGATCCAAGTCGACGACGCGGGCTACCTCGTCGCCACGCAAGGGTTCGACCAGCCGGTCGGACCGAGTTTCTGGGAGCGTTTGCGATGACGACCATCAACGAGAGCCGTGCGGCAGAAGGCCTGCGCGCCGACGACCGTCGCGACGAGGAACGGCACGACTCGACCAAGCCCCTCGGCGGCATCGCGGGCTGGGTCGACGACCGGGTCGGGGCCGCCAAGGGCGTCTCCTTCCTGCTCAAGAAGGTCTTCCCCGACCACTGGTCGTTCATGCTCGGCGAGATCGCGATGTACTCGATGATCGTCTGCCTGCTGACCGGTGCGTTCCTCACGTTCTGGTTCGTGCCGAGCCAGAGCCCCGTCGTCTACGACGGCTCCTACATCCCGCTCCAGGGCATCATCGTCTCGGACGCCTACCGCTCGACCCTCGACATCTCGTTCGACATCCGGGGCGGCCTGCTCATCCGGCAGATCCACCACTGGGGCGCCCTGATCTTCGTCGTCGCGGTCTTCGCACACATGGCGCGGGTCTTCTTCACCGGAGCCTTCCGCAAGCCGCGCGAGATCAACTGGGTCTTCGGCACGATCCTGTCGATGCTCGCGTGCATCGAGGGCTTCGCCGGCTACTCGCTCCCCGACGACCTGCTCTCGGGCACCGGAATCCGCGCGATGAACGGCTTCATCCAGTCGATCCCCGTCGTCGGCTCCTACGTGTCCTACTTCCTGTTCGGTGGCGCCTTCCCCGGCGAGGCCATCGTGCCGCGGCTCTACTCCGTGCACATCCTGCTTGTGCCGGCGATCCTCGTGGGCCTGTTCACGGCGCACATCCTGCTCGTCTTCGTGCACAAGCACACGCAGTACCCCGGGCCGGGGCGCACCAACAACAACGTCGTCGGCTACCCGCTGATGCCGGTCTACATCGCCAAGGCCGGTGGCTTCTTCTTCATGGTGTTCGGCGTCATCACGCTGATCTCGGCGCTCTTCACGATCAACCCGATCTGGGCCTACGGACCCTACGACCCCTCCCCCGTCACGGCCGGCTCCCAGCCGGACTGGTACATGGGCTTCGCCGACGGCGCGTTGCGCCTGCTGCCGGGGTGGTTCGAGTTCGTCTCGTGGGGCGACTTCACGTGGAGCATGAACATCTTCCCGGGCTCGATCCTGCTGCTGCCGATCATGTGGGGCATCATCGGCGCCTACCCATTCGTCGAGGCCTGGGTGACCGGTGACAAGCGCGAGCACCACCTGCTCGACCGCCCGCGCAACGCCCCGACCCGCACGGCCATCGGTGTCGCCGGCATCACGATGTATTTGGTGCTCTTCTTCGCCGCCGGCAACGACCTCATCGCGATCAAGCTGCACCTGTCGATCAACGACATCACGATCGCCCTGCGCACGCTGTTCTTCGTCGCGCCGCCCATCGCGTTCTGGATCACGAAGCGCATCTGCCTCAGCCTCCAGCGGGCCGACCGGCAGAAGGTCCTCCACGGCCGCGAGACCGGCACCATCTGGCGCTACCCCGACGGACGCTTCGAGGAGATCCACGCTCCTCTCACACCGGACGAGCGCTGGCCGCTCGTCCAGCACGAGGTGCCCCACGCACTGCAGATCACGGCCGAGAAGGACGCCAACGGCGTCGACAGCCCGATCGCCCGCAAGGAGCGCCTCCGTGCCAAGCTGTCGCACTTCTACTTCGTCGACCGGGTCGGTCCGGTCACGCCGTCGGAGCTGGCGGCCGCTCACCACGAGCACGACGAGTCGCACGCGGCCCTTCCGGCCGGCGACCACGAGGCTGTCGAGACCTCCGGTGCCGGCGCCGAGCGCGAATCGATCAAGGCCGACCAGCGCCTCGACTGACACACCTCAGCGAGAGGCCCACCCTGCTCGGGGCGGGCCTCTCGTGCGTTTACACGTCGACTTGGGGGTCGACGTGGGGTGCAGCCCCACCCGGCCCTGGAGACGGTCGTGGGAGACTCGGGGCATGCACCGCCTCAGTGACGCCGAGTTCGAGCAGGCCGTCGGCGATGCTCTGGACTCCATCCCCGCGGAGCTGGCTCAGGCGATGAGCAACGTCGTCGTCCTCGTCGAGCCGGAGCCGCCTGACGACGACCCTGACCTGTTGGGCGTCTATGACGGCGTGCCGCTCACCGAGCGCGACGGCTGGTGGGAGGCCGGCTCGCTCCCGGATCGCATCACGATCTTCCAGGGCCCCCTCGAGCGCTTCTGCGACTCGCCCGAGCAGCTCCGTGAGGAGATCGCGGTCACCGTCGTTCACGAGGTCGCCCACCACTTCGGCATCTCGGACGAGCAGCTCCACGACCTCGGCTGGGGCTGATCCACGCCTCCTTGCGTCTCGGCGACGGGACAGTTCCTCACCCCGGGCAGGCGTCACCCCTTTACGCAGCCGTCGAACCGGCCTACGGTCGAATCACCGATAGATCGATCGGACGGAGGTGCCCAGATGTTCTCTCCAGCACGATCGCACCGCAGGCCTGAGGGCCCGTGAGGCACAGATCTGAAGGCGAGAGGCCCGGACGCATTCCGCGTCCGGGCCTCTCGTCGTCTCACGCGCTCAGGAGGGTAGCGCCTCAGATGGAGTACTCGCCCGAGAAGGACTCGAACACCCAGAGGCACACAGCCACGACCCCGAACGCCGCTCCGATGATGAAGATCCACCAGCCGAGCGCGAGACCGAGGAACATGATCGCACCGGAGCCGGCGAGCCACAGCGGCGTCCAGGAGCTCGCCACGAAGTAGCCGTAGTTGCCCTCCTGCTCGGCGATCTCACCGGTGACGTTGTCCTCGGGACGCAGCGGCAGCTTCTTGCCGGTCATCCAGAAGTAGAAGCCGGAGAGCGCGAAGAGGGCACCAGTGAGCATCAGAGCGGTGACGCCGATGGGCTCCTGCCACTGGCTCCAGAAGCCGTAGATCAGCGTGACGGGCACGAAGAAGATGAACAGGTAGATGAAGAGCTTGGTCTCGACGCGCATCGGTCAGTTCTCCTTGTCGCCGGCGCGGGCCGTGGTGTGCTCACCCTCGACGTCGGCCGGTCCCATGACCGACACGAGCGTGCCCTGGTCGGCCACCGGACGTGCGCCGGGTGCCGCCTCGGGGTGGTGCAGGTCGAACGCCGGACGCTCGGAGCGGATCCGCGGCAGGGAGGTGAAGTTGTGACGCGGCGGAGGGCAGGAGGTCGCCCACTCCAGCGAGGCGCCATAGCCCCACGGATCGTCGGAGGCGACGAGGGGTGCCTTCTTCCACGTCTTCCAGACGTTGTACATGAACGGGATCATCGAGGCACCGAGCAGGAAGGCGCCGATGCTCGAGACGACGTTGCCGGTCTGGAACCCCTCGGCCGGCAGGTAGTCGGGGTAGCGACGGGCCATGCCCTCGACCCCCAGCCAGTGCTGGATGAGGAAGGTCATGTGGAAGCCGATGAAGAGCATCCAGAAGTGGATCTTGCCGAGCTTCTCGTCGAGCATGCGCCCCGTCAGCTTCGGCCACCAGAAGTAGTAGCCGGCGAACATCGCGAAGACGACCGTGCCGAACACCGTGTAGTGGAAGTGCGCGACGACGAAGTAGCTGTCGGAGAGGTGGAAGTCGAGGGCCGGGCTGGCGAGGATGACACCGGTCAGGCCGCCGAAGAGGAACGTGACGAGGAAGCCCATCGCCCAGAGCATCGGGGTCGCCATGACGACCTTGCCGCCCCACATGGTGCCGATCCAGTTGAAGAACTTCACCCCGGTCGGCACCGCGATCAGCATCGTCATGACGGCGAAGAACGGCAGGAGCACCTGGCCGGTGACGTACATGTGGTGGGCCCAGACGCTGGCCGAGAGGGCCGCAATGGCGATCGTCGCGAAGACGAGGGTCTTGTAGCCGAAGATCGGCTTGCGTGAGAAGACCGGCAGGACCTCGCTGACGATGCCGAAGAACGGCAGCGCGATGACGTAGACCTCGGGGTGGCCGAAGAACCAGAACAGGTGTTGCCAGAGCATGGCCCCACCGTTCTCGGGGTCGAAGATGTGCATGCCGAAGCGCCGGTCGCCACCGAGGGCGAGGAGGGCGGCCGCGAGGATCGGGAAGACGACGAGCACGAGCAGCGACGTGATGAGCGCCGTCCACGTGAAGATCGGCATCCGGAACATCGTCATCCCGGGGGCACGCATGCAGACGATGGTGGTCACGAAGTTGACCGCGCCGAGGATCGTGCCGAAACCAGCGAGCGCGAGGCCGAAGACCCAGAGGTCGCCGCCGGCACCGGGGGTGTAGCTGACGTCGGACAGCGGCGCGTAGGCGAACCAGCCGAACGACGCGGCGCCCTGCGGCGTGAGGAAGCCGGCCGAGGCGATCAGGCCGCCGAAGAGGTAGAGCCAGTAGGCGAACATGTTGAGCCGCGGGAACGCCACATCAGGCGCCCCGATCTGCAGCGGCATCAGCGCGTTGGTGAACCCGGCGAAGAGCGGCGTCGCGAAGAGCAGCAGCATGATCGTGCCGTGCATCGTGAAGAGCTGGTTGAACTGCTCCGGGTTGTCGACGACCTGCAGGCCCGGCGCAAAGAGCTCGGCGCGGATGAGCAGCGCCATGACGCCACCCAGCAGGAAGAAGATGAACGAGGTGACGAAGTAGAGGTTGCCGATGACCTTGTGGTCGGTCGTCGTCACCCA
The DNA here is from genome assembly GCA_963697735.1 of uncultured Actinomycetota bacterium. GTDB lineage: Bacteria > Actinomycetota > Actinomycetes > Actinomycetales > Dermatophilaceae > Humibacillus. Next base: position 108,822 of record CAVOOZ010000004.1, read on the forward strand.
CTTGATGAAGGTGCGGCCCTTGACGGCCCGCTTGTGCTCCATCGTCGCCGACGGCACCTGGGCCTGACGGTTGAAGGTCGCGGAGGTCATCAGTTGCTCCCAGTGCGTGCGGGTGCGGGGATCTTCTCGGCGTCAGCAGGGACCATCTGCTCCCGGCTGGCGTCGACAGGAAGGAGGCCGGTCTGACCGAGGTCGGCGAAACGCTGCATGGCGGCGTCGTACTCGGCCTGCGGCACGACCTTGACCATGAAGAGCATCTGGGAGTGGTAGGCGCCGCAGAGCTCGGCGCACTTGCCCTGGAAGGTGCCGGTCTCGGTGGGCACGACCTGGAACTTGTTGGTCTTGCCCGGGATCATGTCCATCTTCATCAGGAACTGCGGCACCCAGAAGCTGTGGATGACGTCGCGGGCGTTGAGGACGAACTCGGTCCGCTTGTTGACGGGCAGGTAGAGCACCGGCATCTCGTCGCGGGCGTCGGCGTCGCTCGGGTCGACGTGGACGCCGGTCTCGTGGACGTTCGAGTCGACGTAGTTGAAGTCCCAGCTCCACTGCTTGGCCACCACGCTGATCGTGACGTCAGGCTTGTCGGTGGTGCGCACCAGCGCCGACTCGTCACGGGCGGTGTAGTAGAAGAACACTGCCACCATGAAGACGGGGATGATCGTGTAGAGCATCTCCACCGGCACGTTGTAGCGCATCTGCACCGGGAGGGTCTCGTCGCCCTTGCGCTTGCGGAAGCGCACGGCCGCGTAGAGCATCAGGCCCCACGTGACGGCACCGACGAGCAGGAGAGCAATCCAGCTGCCGATCCAGAGGTCGGTGACTCGCCGGCCACCCTCCGTGACCGCCTCGGGCAGGAAGCCGTTGGAGACCTCGCCCTGGCACCCGGCGAGGGCCAGCACGGCCAGCGCCGCGACTCCGGCCACCTTCGCGGCGCTCCGACGCCGTCGCGGCTCTGTCACCGCCGGCGTGGCCGCCGGCGTCTCGTCGTGCTCAGGCACCAGGTGCACCTTTCGTTCCGTCCGCGAGCGCCCGAGGGGCGCCTCCGAGCGATGTCTCCACTGCAACCGGGCAGCCAGGTGCCCTCGCTGAAACCCTACCGCCCCGTCCTCCGCCTTGTCCGCAGGGGGCGACTAACGTTGCGGCGTGCCCAGTCACGATCCGGGAACGAACGTTGGACCATCGGCCGCGCCCGTCTCCGGCGCCCGCCGTCGCCTGCTCGACGCCGCCTCCGGGCCGCTGCACCCGGTGGCGCGGGACACGCTCGTGGCCGCCGTGTCGGCCGGGTGGGCCGACCCTGACCGGCTGCACGCCGAGGGTCGCACCGCCCGCGCCCTGCTCGACCGCTCGCGCGAGGTCGTCGCGTCCGGCCTCGGGGTGCGCCCGGCAGAGGTGAGCTTCCTGCCCAGCGGTCCCACCGCGCTCGAGCGGGCACTGGACGGGGTGCGGTATGCCGCCCGCCGCCGTGGCGCTCGCACCGTGGCCTCCGCGGTCGAGCACTCCGCGGTCCTCGTCCCCGCGCGTGCGCTCGCAGCCCGGGTCGACGTGGCGGACGCGGCCGACGCGGCCGCCCTGCTCGCCGAGGTGCCGGTCGACCAGCTCGGTCGGCTCGACCTCGAGGCCTGGCAGCACGAGCTCGCCGCGGCGGGCACGGTCGTCGCGGCCCTGCAGAGCGCCAACGGCGAGGTCGGCACCCGCCAGCCCCTCGAGGCTGCCTACGCGGCTGCCCGGGCGCACGGCATACCGCTCGTCGTCGACGCGATGGCGAGCTTGGGGCGCGACGTCGTCCCGACGACCTGGGACGTCCTCGTCGGTGACGCCCGGTCGTGGGGCGGTCCCCCGCTGGGCGTGCTCGTCGTCCGCGAGCGAGTGCGCTGGCAGTGGTCCGGGGCGCGCGCCGACGTGGAGCACGGAAGGACCGACGTCGGCCCGTGGGTGCCGCTGGCCCTGGCGGCCGCCGAGGCCTGGCAGCAGGCCCACGCGACGCGGGTGGCTGATGCGGCACTGACCCGCGCCCTCGTCGCGGACGTGCGCGCGGCCGCCTCACGCGTGCCCGACACCGTCGTCGTCGGTGACCCGGACGACCGGCTCCCCCACGTCGTCACCTTCTCGAGCCTCTACGTCGACGGCGAGACGGTCGTCGGCGCGCTCGACCGGCAGGGGTATGCCGTCGCGAGCGGTTCGGCATGCACGTCGAGCACGCTCGAGCCCAGTCACGTGCTCGCGGCGATGGGGGTGCTGACCCACGGCAACGTGCGCGTCACCCTCCCCCTCCCCGCGGTCTCGCCCGCCGTGGAGCAGGACGTCGCCGACTTCTGCGAGGTGATCGCCCCCACGGTGGCGGCCGTGCGGTCCGAGCTCGGGGTCGGCGACCTGTGAGCGACGAGCTCGTCGTCGACGCACGGGGCGAGCGCTGCCCGGTGCCGGTCATCCGGCTGGCCCGTCTGGTCCGCGACCTGCCTGCCGTCCCGGAGGGCGCGGGCCCGGTCATCGTGCGCGTGCTCGCCACCGACCCGGCGGCCGCCGCGGACCTGCCGGCGTGGTGCCGGATGCGCGGCCAGCGTTTCGTCGGCGCGCAGCAGCAGGCCGACCACACGGCCTACGTCGTCGAGGTCACGCCCACCGCTGCGGCAGGGGGGCGCTGAGCACCTCGGGGAGCGCTCGCAGGTAGTCGTGACGCGACACCTCGCTGACGCCGAGCGTCGCGAGGTGGTCGGTGCGCCACTGCACGTCGATCAGCCGGCGCGGGTCGCCGTCGGCGGCCAGCAGGTCACGCAGGGCGACGAGCGCCGCCTTCGAGGCGTCGCGGGCGGTGTGGAACATCGACTCGCCGGCGAAGAGGCCACCGATGGCGACGCCGTAGAGGCCGCCCACCAGCCGCCCGTCCTGCCACGTCTCGACGGAGTGCGCCCACCCGGCGTGATGCAGGGCGGAGTAGGCGCTCGCGACCTCGGCAGTGATCCACCGACCCTCACGGCCCGGGTCGGCACACGCGGCGACGACCTCGTCGAAGGCGGTGTCGATGCGCACCTCGAAGTGCGCCATCGACTTGCGCAGCGAGCGCGGGACCCGCAGGTCGTCGAGTCGCAGCACGCCGCGCGGGTCGGGCGACCACCACCCGATGGGCGGGGCGCCGTGCTCACCGATCCCCATCGGGAAGACGCCGAGAGAGTAGGCGGCGTGGAGGGTGCTGACGTCGAGGTCGGCGCCGATGCCGATGAGGTCGTCACCGGGGGCGACCTGGTCGAGCGCGAAGTCCCAGCTCGTCGGGGGTGGCGGGGTCGGCACGGCGATGCTCTGGCCGGGTGGTCGGTCGGTTGCCAGGTCGGCTGCTGTCGGGTCGCTGCTACGGCCGGTGGCAGACGATGTGCGGCTCGATCTCGGCGGCCGACTCGGTGCCGTAGGCCTCGGTGAGGCGCTCGAGGAAGTGGCTCTTGCTGAGGACGTACTCCTGCGTGCCCACCGTCTCGATCACGTAGGTCGCGAGCATCGAGCCGAGCTCGGCGCACCGGCGGGTGGGCAGACCGGCGGCAAGCCCGGTGATGAAGCCGGCGCGGAACGCGTCGCCGACGCCCGTCGGGTCGGCGCGGCGCACCTCACGGGCCACGGGCACGCTGATCGTCTCCTCGTCCTTGCGGTGGATGGTCACACCGCCCGCGCCACGGGTGATGACGCGGGTGCCGACGCGGCCCAGGATCTCGTCGTGGTTCCACCCGGTCTTCTGCTCGGTGAGGTGGGCCTCGTACTCGTTGGTGACGAGGATGGTCGCGCCGTCGATGAGCCGACGGATGCCGGCGCCGTCGGAGAAGGCGAGCTGCTGTGAGGGGTCGGCGATGAAGGGGATGCCTCGTGACCGGCACTCCTGCGTGTGGCGGGCCATCGCCTCGGGGTCGTCGGCGCCGACGAGCACGAGGTCGAGGCCGCCGACCCGGTCGGCCACGGGGCCGAGCTCGATGTCGCGGGCCTCGGTCATCGCCCCGGCGTAGAAGGTCGCGATCTGGGCCATGTCGTTGTCGGTCGTGCAGATGAAGCGCGCCGTGTGCCGGCTCTCTGAGTAGTGCACGGAGGTGCAGTCGACGCCGTGCCGCTCGAGCCAGGAGCGGTAGTCGGCGAAGTCCTCGCCGACCGCGCCGACGAGGATCGGGCGCAGACCGAGGCCGGCCATGCCGAAGGCGATGTTGGCGGCCACTCCACCGCGGCGCACCTGCAGGTCACCCGCCAGGAAGGAGAGCGAGATCTTGTCGAGCTGCTCGACGACGAGCGAGTCCTTGAAGGAGCCGTCGAACGTCATGAGGTGGTCGGTGGCGATGGATCCGGCGATTGCGATCTGCACACGGGAAACCTAGCGCGCGAAGGGCCCGACCGTGGCGGTCGGGCCCTTCGAGGTGGTGCGGTGGTGCGGGCTGGTGCTCAGCCGAACGAGTCGCCACAGGCGCAGCTGCTGCCCGCGTTGGGGTTGTCGATCGTGAAGCCCTGCTTCTCGATCGTGTCGGCGAAGTCGATCGTCGCGCCCTCGAGGTAGGGCGAGCTCATCCGGTCGACGACGACCTCGACACCGTCGTAGTCGCGCACGAGGTCACCGTCGAGGGTGCGCTCGTCGAAGTAGAGCTGGTAGATCAGGCCGGAGCACCCACCCGGCTGGACGCCCACGCGCAGGCGGAGGTCGTCACGACCCTCCTGCTCGAGCAGGCTCTTGACCTTGGTGGCGGCGACGTCGGTGAGGACGACACCGTGGGCGGGAGCCTCGGTCTGCACCTCGGCGGGAGAAGCGTTCGTCTCGACACTCATGTGTTGGTCCTTCACGTCGTGGAGCGTGGGTCAGGAGTGACAACCCACGCACTACCGGAAGTGTTCCCGGCCTCATCAGGATACGACGCACCCTGTCGGATCGGTGCATCACCACACCCCCGGTGCCCGCATCGCGGACCTGGGGCGCGCCCGGCGTCACGCCGACGCGCGCGCCCGACCTCACCCCGGGCCGGGCGACCAGGTGCGGGCCACCCGGGCGGCTCGCGCGGAGAGCGTGCCCACGGGGTCGGCAAGGGCGTCGGCCACCTGCTGCGGGCGGTCGGCCACGGCATACACCCCCGACAGCCCGGCGGTCATCGCCTCACGTCGTCCGACGAGGGACTGCCCGGGGATGGCGATGGCGGGGATGCCGAGACTCCCGGCCGCCTCGGCGACGCCCACGACCACCTTGCCGCGCAGCGACTGCCAGTCGAAGCGCCCCTCACCCGTGACGACGAGGTCGGCGGTCGCGAGCACGTGACCGAAGCCCACCGCGTCGAGCACGGCCCCGACACCCGACACCTGCCGCGCCCCGAGCAGGTGGAGCCCGTAGCCGAGACCGCCTGCCGCCCCGGCGCCCGGCTGCCGCTCCGGCCTGATGAGCGTGCCGGTCAGCAGGTCCGTGGCGGGCGGCCGCACCCGGGCGACGATGCTCGCGAAGTGGCCGAGGGCGTTCTCGAGACGCTGGGCGTCCTGCTCGGAGGCGCCCTTCTGGGGCCCGAAGACGGCGCTGGCGCCCTTGAGGCCCAGCAGCGGGGAGTCGACGTCGCTCGCGATGACGAGGTCGGTGCCGCGCAGGCGGTCGCGCGCGCCCTCGAGTCCTCGCAGGTCGTCCTCGGTGACGTCGGCGAGCGCCAGGCCACCGAGCGCGAGCCGGTCGACCGGGCCGACACCGAGGGCCGCGAGCAGGCCGGCCCCCGCGTCGTTGGTGCCCGAACCGCCGAGGCCGATGACGACGCGCCGCGCGCCGGCATCGAGCGCGGCGAGAAGCAGGGTGCCGACCCCGAGTGTCGTCGTGCGCGTGGGGTCACGCTCGTCGGGCGTGAGCAGGTGCAGCCCCGCCGCCTGCGCCGACTCGAGGTATGCCGTGGGGCCGCCTTCGCCGTCGACGAGCAGCAGCGCCGCGGGCACCTCCCGGCCGAGGGGGTCGGTCGTCACGACTGCTCGCACCTCGCCACGCAGGTTGGCGGCGAGCACGTCGATGAAGCCCGGCCCGCCGTCCGAGAGGGGGATGCGCGAGAGCACGTCGCGCGGAGCCGTGCGGGCCCAGCCGTCGGCGATCGCATCGGCCGCCTGTCCGGCGGTGAGCGATCCGGTGTAGCAGTCCGGGGCGATGACGACGTGCACGACCGCATCCTCCCATCCAGCCCACCCACGCCGACCTCCGGCGACCTCCTGCGACCGTTGGCCACCTCCTCGCGTGTCGGCGTGCTCTCGAGTCCCACCCTCCGAGCGGGATCAGCTCGGATCGGGGAGGTGGCGACACGGCATACGATCGGGGCATGACGACGGACACCACCTCGGCACCGGCCCCGCTGCCCCTTCTCGTGCTCGGGCAGGGCACCAACCTGCACACCGAGCGGGGCGTCGAGTGCCCCGGCGAGCTGCCGTCGCCCTCCGACCCCGGCCTCGTCGCCCGCGCCCGCGCGGCCAAGGCTGCGCTCGGCGACAAGGTCTTCGTCCTCGGCCACCACTACCAGCGCGACGAGGTCATCGAGTTCGCCGACGTCACCGGCGACTCCTTCAAGCTCGCCCGCGAGGCCGCCGCACGACCCGACGCCCCCTGGATCGTCTTCTGCGGCGTGCACTTCATGGCCGAGTCGGCTGACATCCTGACGAGCGACGAGCAGACCGTGATCCTGCCCGACCTCGCCGCCGGCTGCTCGATGGCCGACATGGCCGCGATCGCCCAGGTCGAGGACTGCTGGGAGCAGCTCGCGGCCGCTGGCGTCGCCGATGCGACGGTGCCCGTGACCTACATGAACTCCTCGGCCGCGATCAAGGCCTTCACCGGCCGCCACGGCGGCACGATCTGCACGAGCTCCAACGCCCGCACGGCCCTCGACTGGGCCTTCGAGCAGGTCGGTGGGGTCGGTCTGGACGGCACCGGCACCGGCAAGGTGCTCTTCCTGCCCGACCAGCACCTCGGCCGCAACACCGCCGTGCGCGAGCTCGGCCTCTCCCTCGACGACTGCGTCGTGTGGGACCCGCACCGCCGGGGCGGCGGGCTCACTCCGGAGCAGCTCGACCGGGCCCGGATCATCCTCTGGCGCGGGCACTGCTCGGTGCACGGACGCTTCTCCGTCGACGCCGTGGAGGCCGCGCGCCGCGAGATCCCCGGGGTCAAGGTCATCGTGCACCCGGAGTGCCAGTACGAGGTCGTCGAGCTCGCCGACGAGGTGGGCTCGACCGAGAAGATCATCCAGACGATCGCGGCGGCACCTGCCGGCACCGCCTGGGTCGTCGGCACCGAGCTCAACCTCGTGCGCCGCCTCGCGCAGCAGTTCCCCGAGCAGCGCATCGCCTTCCTCGAGAAGAACGTCTGCTACTGCTCGACGATGAACCGCATCGACCTGCCGCATCTCGTCTGGGCGCTCGAGTCGCTCGTCGACGGCCGGGTCGTCAACCCGATCCGCGTCGACCCGACCGTCGCCGCCGAGGCACGCGCCGCCCTCGACCGGATGCTGGCCCTTCCCGGCCCGACCCACAAGGACTGACCGCCTCGATGCCCGGCCGCATCGCCGTCCTGTCCGACGTGCACGGCAATGTGACCGCCCTCCAGGCAGTGCTCGCCGACATCGACGCGCGGGGCATCACCCGGGTCTTCAACCTCGGCGATGTCGTCGGCAAGGGTCCACGGGGCTCCGAGGCGGTCGCTCTGACCCGGGAGCGGTGCGAGGTGACGGTGCGCGGCAACTGGGACACCTTCATCACCCGTGAGGAGCCGCAGCTCTGGCCGGCTGCACAGTGGACGCGCGACCAGCTGAGTGCCGACGACCGCGAGTGGCTGCTCGCGCTGCCCAACGCGCACGACCTGGTCATCAGCGGGCAGCACGTGCGCTTCTTCCATGCCTCGCAGGAGCACGAGTTCCACCGGGTCCACTCCGACCACACCGACGAGCAGTTCCGCGCGATGTTCACCAACACCGAGTTCACCGGCTTCGGACCGCCGCCCTCTGTCGTGGGCTACGGCGACATCCACGGCACCTACCTCGAGGTCGACCTCGGACTGACGCTGTTCAACGCCGGCTCCGTCGGCAACCCGCTCGACGCGCCGGGGGCGCCCTACGTCATCCTCGAGGGCGAGATCGACTCGACCGACCCCGGCGACACGGCGGGCGTGACGATCACCTTCGTGCGCGTCGCCTACGACGTCGAGGCCGAGATCGCCGTCGCCCGCGACCTCGGCATGCCCGACGTCGAGCCCTACGCACTCGAGCTGCGCGACCAGCTCTATCGGGGCTCCCGGGTGTTCCCGCCCGGGGACTGACAGGACTGAGCGACTCGCCAACCCCGGCCCCCCGGCTGGCGACCGACGGACCGCCACGACACGGCATACCGACTCGCGTGAGCACGCCCACGGTCACGCGGCGCGGCTCGTGGCGGTCCGTCGGGTCGCCGGAGGGCGACGGTCAGGCGTGCAACGCGCCCATCCGAGCGAGGAAGACGGCCTCGGCGACACAGACCTTCTCGAACTCACCGAGGTGCAGCGACTCGTTGGCCCCGTGGGCCCGCGTGTCGGGGTCCTCGACGCCGGTGACGATGATCGCCGCCTCGGGGAAGCGCTCGACGAAGCTCGCGATGAACGGGATCGAGCCACCCACGCCGATGTCGACCGGCTCGGCGCCCCAGCGCGTCGGCGAACGAGGCACGCGCCTCGTCGTAGACCCGCCCGTCGGCGTCGGCGGCGAAGCCGGGGCCGCTCTGCTCGAGCGACACCTCGACCCGGGCCCCCCACGGGGCGTGGCGCTCGAGGTGCGCCTTGACGAGGTCGAAGGCGGCGGCAGGGTCCTGGGTCGGCGCGAGCCGCACCGAGATCTTGGCGGCGGCCGAGGCCGCCAGGGTGTTGGAGGCCTTGTCGATCGAGGTGGCGTCGATGCCGATCGTCGTGATCGCTGGCTTCGTCCAGAGGCGCGACAGGATCGAGCCGGATGCCGATGACCTCGACGCCGTCGAGCAGGCCGCTCTCCTCGCGGAAGCGCGCCTCGTCGTAGTCGAGGTCGGCGGCCTCCCCCGCGTCGAGCCCCGCCACGGCGACGGAGCCGTCGGCGTCGTGCAGGCTCGCGAGCAGGCGCACGAGGGCGGTGACGGCGTCGACCGCAGCGCCGCCGTACATCCCCGAGTGCACCGAGTGGTCGAGCGTGCGCACGGTGACGACGGCGCGCACGCCGCCGCGCAGCGTCGTCGTCAGGGCCGGCGTGCCCACGGCCCAGTTGGTCGAGTCGGCGATGACGATGGCGTCGGCGGCGAGCCGGTCACCGTGTCGCTCGAGGATCGTCTCGAGCGACGGCGAGCCCGACTCCTCCTCGCCCTCGACGAAGATCGTCAGCCCCACGGGCAGGTTGCCGGCATGGGCGCGCAGTGCGGCGATGTGTGCCATCACGCCCGCCTTGTCGTCGGCCGCGCCCCGGCCGTAGAGGCGCCCGTCGCGCTCGGTCGGCTCGAAGGGCGCTGTGTCCCAGTCGGACTCGTCACCCGGAGGCTGCACGTCGTGGTGCGCATAGAGCGTCACCGTCGGCGACCCCTCGGGTCCGTCGACGTGGCCGATGACCGCCGGCCGACCCCCCTCGGTGACGACCTCGACCTCGAGCCCCTCGGCGCGCAGCAACCCGGCCACGGCCTCCGCGCTGCGGGCGACCTGCGACTGGTCGAAGCTGCTCGCCGAGACGCTCGGGATGCGCACGAGGGCCTCGAGGTCGGCCCGCACCTGGGGCATGAGCTCGGCCACGCGGGCGCGGATCCGCTCGATCTCGTCGGGGGCCAGGGCTGGGGGGTGGGCTGCGTCAGTCACGCCTCCGACCCTACCGACGTGGCCGGCGACCACCACGAGCCCGTGATGCCGTCCGGCTCGGAAGCGCCGTCGCGCCCGCATCGCAGTGGTTGACTCGAGGAGTGGATGCCGTCGACGAGGCCTTCGGGGCGGTCCCGCGGTCGGGCTTCCTGCCCCGCGGGCTGCGCCGCCGCGCCGGCTACGACGGACCGCTTCCCATCGGGCACGGGGGCACCTGCTCCCAGCCGCGCACCGTCGCCGACATGCTCCGCCTGCTCGATGCGCGTTCCGGCGACCGCGTGCTCGACGTCGGGTCGGGCTCCGGGTGGACGACGGCGCTGCTCGGCCACCTCGTCGGCCCGGAGGGTCACGTCGTCGGCGTGGAGATCGAGCCGCACCTCGCGCAGTGGGGCGCTGAGAACGTCGCACGAGCCGGTATGCCGTGGGCCCAGGCTCGCGCCGCCGATCCCCAGGTGCTGGGCCTGCCCGCCGAAGGCCCGTGGGACCGGATCCTCGTCTCCGCCGAGGCGCGCCGGCTGCCGCAGCCGCTCGTCGACCAGCTGGCCGACCCCGGCCGGCTCGTCGTGCCCGTTGCGGGCCGGATGGCCCTCGTCGTCCGCGAGGGTGCAGCCACCCGGGTGACGGAGCATGGCTACTACCGGTTCGTCCCCCTGCAGACCCCAAGGTCACATTCTCCCGAGCGCTGACGAGCGCACGCACGACGAGGAGTACGGCGTAGCCGGATGGCTTGCAACCCGGCGGACTTCGGTCCCTCCCAGCCTCCGGCGTCGCTAGGGTGTCTCCCTGGTAACCACTCGAACCGAACCACGACGGGACCTCCGATGACAACACCGCCGAACGACGTGCAGCGACTACTCGCGCCCGCACCCGGGACCCACGCCCCGTCGCTCGGGAACCTCGTGGGTGAGCAGTGGCGCAACGAGCCAGACACCCTCGGCCAGCGGAACGCCCACCACCGCGACTCCGCGATCCTCGACTTCCTCGCGGACGGCCTCAACGAGCGGAATGGGCCACGCCGGATGCTCGACCTCGGCTGCGCCTACGGCAACCACATCTTCATGACGAACGCGCGCCTCGGGCTGGACCAGGACGTGCAGTACACCGGTGTCGAGCTCGCGCCCGAGCGGCTCGCCTACGCCAACTCGTTCGCGGCGGCCGTGCCGGGCTACGGCAACTGCACCTTCCAGTCGGCCGACATCGAGCACCCGTTGCCGTTCGACGAGGACACATTCGACGTCGTCAACCTTGCGGACGTCATCGAACATCTGCCCGACGCCGAGGCCCTGCTGCGCGAGCTCAAGCGCGTCACGCGGCCAGGTGGCTCGATCATCGTGAGCACCCCACAGCGCGAGACCCCCTTCAAGTCCCTCGCCAAGCGCCTCGACCGGCTGAGCCGCGGTCGGCTCTATAGCGGCTACTACCACGGCAAGGAAACCGAGCTCGACGAACACGGCCACCCCGTCATGGAGGTCGATGCCGGCCACGACCACATCAGCGAAATGAACATCGACGAGCTACTCGCCGCTGGCGAGCGGTCCGGCCTTTCCGTGGGCGACGTCGCGCTGATGAACATCATGAGTGGCAGCACGTGGTTCGACCGGCACCCTGTCGTGCTCGGTGGCGTGCTCCTCGCCGAAAGCGTGCACCAACGCCTGCAGGTCCGCTCCTGGGCGCACGCCGTGGTCGTGCGGTTCGTCGCCTGAGACCCTGGGCCCGGACGATGAGAGCGGGAGACGCCAGAGCGCTTAGAGTGTGACCGTGTTCGGACGCAAGAAGACCCTCAACGACGAGCTCGCCGCGCCGGTCGAGCAGGACCAGGCCCGCCCCGGGGCCAAGAACCGCCCGACGCCCAAGCGTCGTGAGCAGGAGGCCCTCAACAAGCGTCCCCTCATCGTCACCGACCGCAAGGCGGCCAAGTCGAGCGACAAGGCGGTGCGCCGCGAGCAGATGGCCAAGCAGCGCGCCGGCATGCTCGCGGGCGACGAGAAGTTCCTCCCGGCCCGCGACAAGGGCCCCCGCCGCCGCTTCATCCGTGATGCGGTCGACGCCCGCTGGAACATCGGCGAGTTCATGCTGCCGATCATGCTCGTCGTGCTGCTGCTCAGCTTCGTGCGTGCCAGCTGGGCCCTGATGGCGGTGTTCGTGCTCGTCTACGGCCTCATCATCGTGGCGGTCATCGACGCCTTGCTCATGTGGCGCCGGACGCGCAGCAAGATGGAGGGCAGGTTCGGCCCGTCGGGGAAGGGCGACGCGTGGTACGCCATCATGCGAGCCTTCCAGATGCGCCGCACCCGCATGCCGAAGCCGCAGGTCGCCCGCGGCGAGCACCCCTCCTGACCCGACATCCCGCCTGATCCCAACCTGATCGGGTCAGGTCAGGTCAGGTCAGGTCGGCGAACGCGAGCGGCTCCCGTGTCACGGCATAGGTCGCGAAGTAGAGCCGGTCGACCGACCCGTCGGCGGCGCGGACGACCTCGAGCAGCTCACCGCGCTCGCGGCCCTCGACGGCCCGGAAGCGGTCGCCCGCCGCGACGCCGGTGACGCCCTCCCAGCGCTCCACGGCATACCGCGTCTCCGAGAGCGGGTCGTCCTCGCTGAGGCGTGACCACAGCTCGCCGCCGCGCACGAAGAAGGTCAGCGGCGAGCCCTCCGACCACCAGAGCCCCAGCAGGTGCTCGAGGTCGGGGCGCGGCTGCTCCGGGACCCAGGCCGACGCGAGGGAGGGCTCGGCGTCGAGCACGGCCTCGACGAGGTCGGTGGCCAGGGTGAGCGTGAGCGCGCCCGAGCTCGCGTTGGCGAAGACGATGGCGCCGACCCCGTCGCGCCGTCGCACCCGCAGACCGGTGAGGAAGCCGGGCATGGCTCCCCCGTGACCGACGTAGACCCGGTCGCCGCGGCGGCCCATGCCGAAGCCGAGGCCGTAGGCGCCGCTCCAGCCGTCGACGTCGGTCATGATGAGCGGTCGGCACATCTCGTCGACCGTCTCGGCGGAGACGACGCGACCGTCAGGCCGCGCGACGTGGGCGGCATAGCGCGCCATGTCGGCCACCGTCGACCAGAGCCCTCCGAGCGGGGCGGTCGCGTTGAGCTCGAAGAGCGGCTCCTCGCGGGCCGTCCCCGCGTAGGGGTCGACCTGGTAGCCGACCGCTCGGTCCGAGGCCGGTGCGAGCCCGGTGCGGGTCATGCCCAGCGGGTCGAGCACGCGCGCCCGCACGACGTGCTCCCAGTCCTCGCCGGTGACCCGCTCGACCACCTGCCCGAGCAGCCCGTAGGCCAGGTTGGAGTAGTGGAAAGCGTGGTGCGCGGGGAGCACCTGCTCGGCCTCCTCGACTCCGGCGACGAAGGCCTCGCGGTCCGGGGCTTCGAGGGTCTCCCAGATGTGTCCCACCGGCTCGCGCTGGAGCCCGGAGGCGTGGGCCAGCATCTGGCGCAACGGGACCGCAGCATGGCGACTGCCGGGGAGATAGTCGCCGATGGTGTCATCGAGCGTGAGGCGACCCTCGTCGCGCAGCGACATCACGGTGAGCGCGGTGAAGGTCTTGGTGACCGAGCCGATCATGAACTGCGTGTCGTCGTCGGCCGTGACGGGCTCCGGACCCAACCGGGCCGAGCCGGCGTGGGCCGACCACACGAGCTCGCCGTCGCGCACGACGCCGGCGCTCACGCCCGGCGAGCGCCACGAACGCTGGGCTGACAGCACCCGGCCGAGCAGGTCGCGCGCGAGGCCGTCGGAGAGGCGCTCGCTCACTCGGCGGCCCGAAGGCTCATCGGACCGTAGACGACGGCTTCGTGCTGGCGCAGGGTGACCGCCTCGACCCCGGCGGCGAGGAGCTCCTGCCACGACTCGCCGAGGTAGTTCTCGGCGTCGCTCTGGGTCGGGAAGCCGCCGCTCGGCACACCCTCCCCCGCCATCGTCTCGCCGTGGGCGTCGAGGAAAAGCCAGGACCATTCAGCGCTCATGCCGCCAGCCTAGCCAGCAGCCTGGTCGGCGCTGGTGACTCGCCGTTTGACGTGTGCGGCGTGCCCGTGTCACGGTTCGCAGGTACCGAAGGACGATGGGGCAAGCCGGTGTGACTCCGGCGCTGACCCGCAACCGTGATGCCGACGGCCGACCACCCGTGAGGGACCGGCCCGGGCAAGCCGGAAAACCCGCGTCCGTTCGGCTCCTTTGTCAGTCTGTCGTGGAATGCGGACCGGAGTCGCCCGAAGGCACGGGGCTCCGGCCCCGCCTGCCCGCACGGTGTCCGACCGCGAGGAGGAAACCGTGTCCCCTGTTCGCCCCGGAGCCACCCCCCTGAGGGTCGTGCTCTCCCTGCTGCTCGCCGGCGTCTTCGCCGCGCTCACCATCGCCCCGGCCCAGGCCGCGGCCTATCGCTACTGGGGCTTCTACCAGCTCACCGACGGTGCCTGGGTCTTCGCCCAGAAGGGCCCGGACCAGACCGTGCCCGCCGACGGCAGCGTCGAGGGCTGGCGCTACGCCGTGGGGGACGAGCAGTCGACCCGCTTCCCCCGCGCCGTGCTGACCTTCGACGAGCTGTGCTCAGCCACCCCCGCGGCGGCCGGCCAGAAGCGCGTCGGGCTCGTCGTCGACTACGGCCGTCCCGCCGACGCCGCCGACGGCGCCACCCCGCCGGCGCCCACGGCGCTCTGCGCCAGCGTGCCCGCCACCGCGACGAGCACCGACGTGCTCGCCACGGCGGGCGAGCTGCGCACCGAGAAGGGTCTCGTGTGCGCGGTTGCCGGCTATCCCGCGACCGACTGCGGCGGCGAGGTCAAGGAGGTCAGCGCCGAGGCGCAGGCCGCCGACACCCCGGTGACCATCGCCGCGCCCGCCGCGGCCACACCAACCCCAGCCGCCGTCGCGACCCCGATCTCGGCGCAGCCCACCGCCGAGACCACCTCGACCAGCGCCGGCACCGTGGCGGCCTACGTCATCGCCGGTATCGCGGTCCTGGCGCTCATCGCCTACCTCGTGCTGCGCTCGCGTCGACGGGCGGGCTCGACCTCCTGAGCGGAGGCGACCGTGATGCAGCTCCGTCCGAGACTCCTGCACCCGGCAGCCTGGTGGCTGTGGGGGCTCGGTCTCGCGACGGCTGCGTCACGCACGACCAACGCCGTCGTGCTGCTGCTCGTCATCGGCGTCTGCATCGTCGTGGTGACGGAGCGGCGCGACCCGGCGACGACCAACCCGCTGTGGGGCTTCCTCCTCATCGGCGCGGTCATCATCGCCTTCCGGGTGGTCATGACGATGCTGCTCGGCAACGGGGTCTACGGCGACACCGTGCTCTTCACGCTGCCGCGGATTCCCCTGCCGGAGTGGGCTTCTGGCGTTCGGCTGGGTGGCCCGGTCACTCTCGAGTCGTTGGTGTATGCCGTCTGTGACGGCCTGCGCCTGGCCGCGGTCCTGGCGTGCCTCGGTGCCGCCAACGCCCTCGCGAGCCCCCGGCGGCTGCTCCGCTACCTACCTGCCACGCTCTATGACGTGGGCACGGCGGTCGTCGTCGGTCTCACCTTCGCGCCGCAGCTGCTGACCGACGCCCGGGCGGTGCGCTCGGCCCGAACGCTGCGCGGTCACGACGGCACCGGGCTGCGCGAGACGGCCCGGCTCGCCGTGCCCGTCCTCGAGACCGCGTTCGAGCGCTCACTCGGCCTCGCCGCCTCGATGGAGTCTCGAGGCTACGGCCGGGCCGTGCAGGGGAGCTCTCGCGACCGCCGGCTCGCCTCAGGACTCGCCCTCGTCGGCGTGCTCGGCGTGGTCGGCGGACTCTACGGCCTGCTCGACGCATCGGCCGGCGGAGTGCTCGGGCTGCCGCTGCTCGCCGTGGGGGCGGCCCTGGCGGCGGCGAGCCTCGCCGTGGGCGCCTCACGCGATCGCCGGTCGGGGCACCGGCGTGACCGGTGGCAATGGCCCGAGACCGTCACCGCCGCGGCGGGGGCGGTGCCGGCGGTCGTGCTCGTCGTCGCCGCCGCGCAGGGCTGGCCGGGCATCGTCCCGGCGCCCGGAGACGGCCTGCCCGCCCTGCCGCTCCCCGTCGTGGCGGCCGTGCTCCTCGCCGCGGTGCCCGCGTGGCTGACCCCCCGACCCCGTGAGGAGGACCGATGATCACCTTCGACCACGTGTCGGTGACGTATGCCGGTGCGCCCGCCCCCAGCCTCCACGACGTGACGCTCGAGATCCCCGAGGGCGAGCTCGTGCTCGTCGTCGGTCCCACCGGCAGCGGCAAGTCGACCCTGCTGCGCACGATCAACGGTCTCGTCCCTCACTTCAGCGGCGGCACCCTGAGCGGACGGGTCACCGTCAACGGCCTCGACACGTCCCGGCACCGGCCTCGCGACCTCGCGACCGTCGTCGGCCTCGTGGAGCAGAACCCCAGCGCCACCTTCGTCACCGATGTCGTCGAGGACGAGGTCGCCTACGGCATGGAGACGATGGGGCTGGACTCCACGGCCATCAGGCGCCGGGTCGAGGAGACCCTCGACCTCTTCGGGCTGACGCCGCTGCGGGGTCGTCCGCTCGGCGCCCTCTCCGGAGGCCAGCAGCAGCGTGCCGCGATCGCCGCGCTCTTCGCCGCCGGCCCGCGCGTGCTCGTGCTCGACGAGCCGACGTCGGCGCTCGACCCGGTGGCCGCCGAGGAGGTGCTGGCGTCGCTGCACCGCATCGTGCACGACCTCGGGGTGACCGTCGTGCTGGCCGAGCACCGTCTCGAGCGAGTCGTGCACCACGCCGACCGTGTCGTGCTCGTCGACGGAGGCCGCACGTCCCCCCTGCTCGACCCGGCCGAGGCGATGCTGCGCTCGCAGATCTATCCGCCGGTCGTGGGGCTCTCCCGTCTCGCCGGGTGGGCGCCGACGCCCCTGTCGATCCGTGATGCTCGCCGCCGCGCCTCGGCGCTGCGTGACCGGCTCGTCGACACGACGTCGCGGTCGATCCCGGAGCTGCGGGTGGTCGGCCCTGCCACCGCACTCGCCGTCAGCGACCTGCGGGTCGTGCGTGCCGGACGCATCGTCATCGACGAGCTCGACCTCAGCCTCGAGGCCGGCTCCGTGACGACGCTCATGGGGCGCAACGGTGCGGGCAAGTCGACCCTGCTCGGCGCCATCGCGGCGCAACACCCCGTGGCTCACGGTCGGGTGCGCCTCGGCGCGTCGTCGCTCGACCCGCACGCCGTCGGCCCGCGCGAGCGGGTGCGGGCCGTGGGGCTGGTCCCGCAGCAGCCCGAGCTGCTCCTCTACGCCGACACCGTCGCCGGCGAGTGCGTCGCCGCAGACGCCGACTTCGGTGTCGCAGCCGGCACGACCGCTGCTCTGCTGCAGCGCATCTCGGGTGGCGTGGACCCGGCCCAGCATCCGCGCGACCTGTCCGAGGGGCAGCGGCTCGAGCTCGCGCTCGCCGTCATCCTCGCCGGCTCCCCCGAGGTGCTGCTCCTCGACGAGCCCACCCGCGGGCTCGACTACGGCGCCAAGCACCGGCTCGGTGAGGTGCTCTCGGGCCTGGCAGCCGACGGCACGACGATCCTGCTCGCCACCCACGACGTCGAGCTCGCCGCCGAGGTGGCCGACCGTGTCGTCATCCTCGCCGACGGCGAGGTCGTCACCGACGGGCCGGCCCGCGAGGTGCTCTCGGCCTCGCCGGCCTTCGCACCGCAGGTGACGAAGGTGATGCTGCCCCAGACCTGGCTCACCGTCGCCGAGGTCGCCGAGGCGATCGGGCGATCGGCGTGACGGCGCCGACGCGCGCGATGAGAGGCCGCCACGAGCCGCGTGACTCCAGGCGGGTCATCCCGCTGCGCTGGCCCGCCGTCGTCTCGGTGACCGTCGTCGGGGTCGTCGGCCTCTTCGCCTTCCTCTGGCCCTTCGTCGTGCCGGCCGAGGTCGCCGTCGCCCACGGCAACGACGCCCCGTGGTTCTTCGCCGTGCTCATCGCGCTGCTCGCGGTCGTCTGCCTGGCGGAGGTGACCGCAGGGCGACTCGATGCCAAGACGGTGGCCGTGCTGGGGGTGGCGGCCGCCGCCGGCGGGGCGATGCGCCTGCTCAGTGCGGGCACGGCCGGGCTCGAGCCGATGTTCTTCGTCGTCATCGTCGCCGGTCGCGTGCTCGGCCCGGGTGTCGGCTTCGTCTCGGGGGCGCTCGCCGTGACCACCGGTGCGCTGCTCACCGGAGGCGTCGGCCCGTGGCTGCCCTTCCAGATGATCTGCGCGGGCGGCATCGGGCTCGGCGCCGGCCTGCTCCCCGTCGCGGCCGGTGGCCGGGCCGAACGGTGGGTCGTCGCCGCCTACGCCCTCGTCACCGGGCTCGTCTTCGGCCTCTTCATGAACCTCTGGTTCTGGCCCTTCCTCGGCCCCAACGCACCGACCGGGATGGGGTTCGTCCCCGGCGCGCCCGTGACCGAGAACCTCGCGCACTATGCGCTCTTCTACCTCGCGACCTCGCTGGGCTGGGACCTCCCGCGCGGGGTGCTCAACGCGGCTCTCGTCGTGGTCGCCGGCCCGGCCCTGCTGCGCGTCTTCCGCCGGGCCTCGCGGCGCGCGGCCTTCGACGCGCCGGTGACCTTCGAGCCCGCGCTCGATGCAGGGGCGCCCGTGACGACGCCCGGGCACGCCGCTCCCGCAGCCAGCACCACGCTCGTGACCGGGCCCGTGCGCAGCGGCAAGAGCCGGCACGCCGAGCACCTGCTCCGGCTGGAACCGTCGGTCACCTACGTGGCGACCGGGCCTCGCGCCGATCCCGCAGAGACCGCCGACGCCGAGTGGAGCCGCCGCATCGAGGACCACCGGGTGCGCCGTCCGCCGTCGTGGCGCACCGTGGAGACCACCGACGTGGCCGCTGTGATCGAGTCGGCTCGGGGCGCGGTCCTCGTCGACTGCCTCGGCACCTGGCTCACCGCCCTCGTCGACGAGGCCGGCTGGCACGACCTCGACGCCGCCGCCGACCGGGTCCGCAGCGAGGGCCGGCGTCTCGTCGAGACGCTCGGCGCCGCCACCCTCCCCGTCGTCGTCGTGACCAACGAGGTGGGGTGGTCGCTCGTCCCCACCACCGTCTCCGGGCGCTTCTTCCAGGACGAGCTCGGCCGGCTCAACGCCCTCGTCGCCGCCGCCTCGGCCGGCGTGCACCTCGTCGTCGCGGGTCGCGTCATCGACCTCAGCGAAGCCGCCGTCGTGCCCGTGGAGTCCGGGCCGACCGCGCCGACCGGGTCTGCGCCCTCGGCTCTCGATGGGTGACGCCTGGCGCCTCTGCGTCGGCACCTTCACGGCGTGGCCCACGCAGCCTCCGTCGCACATCGGTGCCCGCACGTGGGCCGGGGCGATGCTGCTCGCGCCCCTCACCGTCGTGCCGGCCGCGGCAGGGTGGGTCGGTCTGGCCCTGCTGACCACACACGCCCTGCTGCCGTATGCCGTCGCGGCCGTCCTCGCCCTCGTCGTGACCACGCTGCTGTCGCGGGCGCTGCACCTCGACGGTCTCGCCGACCTCGCCGACGGCCTCACGTCCGGTCACGACCGCGAGCGGTCGCTCGAGGTGATGCATCGGGGCAACACGGGCCCGGCCGGAGCGGCCGCCCTGGTGCTCGTGCTCGGACTCGACGCGGCCTGTCTCGCAACCTTGCTCACCGACTCCCGCGGAGCGGTCCTTGCCGTGACGGCGCTCGTGGCCAGCCGCCTGGCGCCCGCGATCTGCGCGCGACACGGCATACCTGCGGCTCGGCCGACGGGCCTGGGTCACGGCGTGGCTGGCACCGTGAGCCGACGCTCGCTCGTCGGTGTCGTCACCGTGGTCAGCCTCGGCGCGGCGACCGTCGCAGCAGCGGTTGCCGCAGCAACGGGTGACGAATCGTCTTGGTGGATAATGTCGCTCGTCGCCGCACTGGTCGCGTTGGCCGGCGCGGCCGGCGCCCTCACCACGCGCCGCCACGCGGTGCGCCGCCTGGGTGGCGTCACGGGTGACGTCATCGGCGCAGCCATCGAGATCGCGTTGGCGACCGGTCTCGTCGTCGCGTCGGCCCTGCACTCAGCCGTGTGACAGCGGCACCGAGCGCGGCACCTCAGCCGACGGACGACCGTTGGTCGCACCCACCCCGTGGCACCGCCGTCCACGGATGGCCGACGAGCAAGCAGCCCCACACCGACGGTCGTCCGTCGGCGCGCCGACGGGCCGACGAGCGTCAGCCCGGCAACAGCCGGGCCACCCTCGAGGGGAGCCGGTGGCGCCAGCCTGCCGCGGGTGTCTCACGACGCACCTCGGCGATGCGCTCGCTCCGGGCGCGCTCCAGTGCCGGCGACGCGAGCACCGGCCACGGCTCCTCGCGCCCGGTCGCGCGGGCGAGCAGGAGGTCGGCGAGCTCGGGGTTGAGGGCGAGCAGCGGGCCGTGCAGGCGCGTGCCGAGCACCCTCCCCGCGAGCACTCCCTCACCCCGCTCGTCGTCCCGGTTGCCCCGCCCCGCCTCGAGGGTGAAGAGCGCGCGAGCCCCGTCGTGACGCTCCGTGCGCAGGTCACCCGCCTCCCAGCCGACGAGCGCCGGCAGGTGCAGGCCCGCGTCAGGGCGGGTGACCACCGTGCCGGTGGCCTCGTGGTCGGGGTGCACTGTGACGGGGGCGAGACCGAGACCGTCCTGCCTCGTGCCCGAGGCGTCGACCCACGAGCGGCTCACCGCGTCGAGGCCGGCATCGACGGCGAGCAGCACGGATCTGCCGTCACGAACTCGCACGGCGAGGTCGGTGTCGGCGACCGCGTCGACGAGGGCTCGCACGCCGCCGCGGCCGGTGCCGCCGAGGAGGTAGATGTCGGCGTCGACGAAGGCGTCGGGCCGGTCGACCGTGACGGTCTTGACGGTGAGGTCACGGGCGGCTCCACGCCGTGCCAGCGCACCGGCGTTCGCCTCGTCGGCGGCGGCGACGGTGGCGAGCGGGAAGAGCGTCGCCACGGTGACGGACGTGGTCGGCGTCGGGCTCACGGAGTGCCTCCTCGGAACTGCTTGGAGATGCGACGGAAGGCGGGGTAGTTGCACGCCACGATCACCTCGCCGGGAGCGTGGCTCGTGACCGCCGTCTCGAAGTCGGGCGCCTCGCGCGCCTCGACCCCGGCGGCCTCGAGGATGGCGAGGCCGTCAGCGCGCCGGCCTCCGGTGACGTAGACCTCCTGGCCGGCGAGGCGCTGGAAGGGCGCCTCCCACATCGTCGCGGTGTCCTTGGGACCGAACGGGTCGAGAGCCACGACGAGAGGGCGGCCGGTCGAGACGGCCACGTCGATGGCTTCCGCCCAGCCGGCCGGATTCTTGAGCATGAGCAGTCGAGCCTGGTGCCGGCCGACCTGATACGGCGCGTAGCGACCGTCCACGTCGGCCACGGCGCTGATGCGCTCAGCCGCTGCCGCCACGTCGACGCCCAGGGCGTCTGCCGCTGCGAGGGCGAACGCGCCGCCCACCGGACCGGTGCGGCCGGGCACCGTGACCTCGATGCGAGTGCGGGTGCCGTCGTGCTCGACGGCCCAGCCCTCACCCTCGGGCACGACCGTCCAGTCGGGCTCGGGCCGCGATCGGCCGCAGCCCGAGCAGCTCCACGAAGCGTCGGTGAAGTCCTGCACGGTGCCGCACGCGGGGCAGACGAGCGCGTCGTCGCGCCAGTAGAGGCCGCCGCTGACGCCGACGCGGCGGGGTGCCGTCTCGAAGGCCCAGCTGACGAGCGGGTCGTCGACGTTGACGATGGCGACGCAGTCGGCAGGCAGCGTCGCGGCCGTGCGGCGCCAGTGCTCGAGGGTGCTCCTGAGGGAGACCCCGCGGGTGTACTCGCGCGACGAGTTGAGCACGACGACGGCCCTGGGGCGGGTGCCCCGGGCGACGGGACCGAGATAGACCTCGTCGCACTCGATCGCGGCCAGCCCGCTCGTGCGGTCGGCCGCCATGGCGGTGACGATGCCGTCGGTCATGTTGGCGCCCGTCGAGTTCGAGACGACCGCGCCACCGGGTGACAGGGCCGCCGCGACGAGCGCGGTGACCGTGCTCTTGCCGTTGGTGCCCGTGACAACGACGGTGCGCCGGTCGCCGGCCACGGCGCGCAGCACCTCCGGGTCGACACGCAGGGCGAGGCGTCCACCGATCATCGAGCCCGACCCGCGGCCGAGCAGCTGCGACAGCCGGCCAGCGGCTCTGCCGGTGGCCAGGGCGGCGCGGGCTCGGAGCGGATCGCGTGGGTGAGTCAAAGCGGCTACCCTTCTGGACGGCTTGGGGTCACCGGTCAGATCCTGATCGACGCGACCGGATCCGGGTCGACAACTGCCCGAGGACACGCCAGATCGTAGCCGCAGGCCGACGCCCGCCACCGGGTGGATGAGGAGGGACCGTGCGAGCGAGCGACGTCGGCATCGAGATCGGCACCGGGCGGGCCGGCCCCCACAACGCCATCACCGACGTCGAGGGTGTCCGGGTCGGCTACAGCACCATCGTGCACGGCGACGGAGAGATGCTCGTCGGCCAGGGCCCGGTGCGCACCGGCGTCACGGTCGTCCTGCCCCACGGCGGGCGCCCGTCCACCGAGCCCGTCTTCGCCGGCTACCACCGCCTCAACGGCTTCGGCGAGCTGACCGGCCTCGAGTGGCTGCACGAGTCGGGCATGCTCTCGAGCCCGATCGCCCTGACCAACACCGACAGCGTCGGCGTCGTGCGCGACACGCTCATCCGACGCGAGACCCGGGTGCCCGGGCGGATGCCGATCATGCTGCCCGTCGTCGGCGAGACCTGGGACGGCATCCTCAACGACATCAGCGGACAGCACGTCACCGCGGAGCACGTGCACACCGCGCACGACGACGCCCGGGGCGGCCCGATCGCGGAGGGCAACGTCGGCGGAGGCACGGGCACCCAGTGCTACGGCTTCAAGGGCGGCACCGGCACCGCATCGCGTGTCGTCGAGCTCGATCACCGACGCTTCACGGTCGGCGTGCTCGTGCAGGCCAACCACGGTGACCGCAAGCACTTCGAGGTCAACGGCGTGCCGATCGGGCACGTGCTGACCAAGAAGGACGTGCCCTTCCCGCGCATGTCCGAGATCACCCGGGTCCCCCCGCCGGGCACCGGATCCGTGCTCGCCGTCATCGCGACCGACGCCCCCCTGCTCCCCCACCAGCTCAACCGGCTGGCCCAGCGCGCAGGACTCGGCATCGCGAAGTTCGGCGCCCGCGGAGACAACTACTCGGGCGATCTCATGATCGCCTTCTCGACCGCGGCCCACGGCATGCCCGATCAGGGGCCCGGCGCGCGCACCGAGGTCGGGCTGCACGTGGAGATGCTCGCCCTCGAGTACTTCGACACCCTCTTCGGCGCCGTCATCGAGGCCACCGCCGAGGCCATCCTCAACGCGATGCTGCAGGCGGAGACGATGACCGGGCGTGACGGCCTGACGATCCACGCCCTCGACGGCGAGCGCCTCGCGGGCATCCTCGACCGCTTCGGCCGCCGCCGCTTCTCGCTGCGCTGAACCGCCCGGCGGGTGCCGGCCGCTGACCTCAGGCCAAGGCCGCCTCGACCTTGGCGATGGCCGCCTGCTCGTTGCCCGAGGTGTCGTCGGCCGCGGCTGCGGCGTCGCGGCAGCTCTGCAGCACCATCGCGCGGTAGCCGTCGACGAGGTCAGGGGCCTTGGCGCGCAGAAGCGCCACGGCCTCGCCGAGCAGCGCCAGCGTGCGCGCCTCGACCTCCTCCGGAGTGCCCTTGGGCAGCTCGGGGAAGCCACCCTTGCCGACGAGGGCCGCGACCTGCGGAGGCGACCCTGCGATGGCCTTCGACGCCGCGAACGACTCCTTGATGCTGTCGAACATGCCCTTCTCGGCTCGCGACACCAGCGCGCTCGCCAGCATCGCGGCGGAGCGCAGGGTGCGGTGGTCGTCGTCGGTGAACGCGTCGCTCACGGCGGCGGTGGTGGTGTCCGCGGGCTGGTCAGCGGGTGTCGGTGCGGGGCTCTGGGTCATCGTCGGCTCCTCGTCGTGGGGCAGGACGGAGTTCGTCCACCCCCGATCCTGCCCTCTCTGACGCTCCGGTGTGCCGTCCGGCGCGTCGCTGATCGCCGTGAAGACGCCCACGACTGGGGGCTGCCCACGGGATAGGCGAGGCGCAGCCGAACCACGGGCCGCCTCGAGCTCGTCTGCGGCGACGCGCAGGTGCAGGTCGATGTCGCTGAGCCGCGCCGAGCGAGCGACGTCAGTCAGGACTCGCGGACCTGCACCTGCACGAACGGCGGCTTCACGACGGTGGCCTCGACGCCTCGTCCACGCACGTCGATCGACACGGTCTCGCCGTCGGCGACGCCGGGAGCCAGCAGCGCCAAGGCGATTCCCTGCTTGAGGGTCGGTGAGAAGGTGCCCGAGGTGACCTCTCCGACGGCCTCGCCGTCTCGGATGACGGCGCAGTGCGCCCGCGGGATGCCGCGACCGGTCACGAGCAGACCGCGCATGAGGCGGGTCGGCGCCGCCTTCTCGGCCTCGAGAGCGGCCTTGCCCCAGAAGTCGTCCTTCTTCCAGCCGACTGCCCAGCCGGCCCGCGCCTGCACGGGCGAGATGTCGAGCGAGAGGTCCTGCCCGTGGAGCGGGTAGCCCATCTCGGTGCGCAGCGTGTCACGCGCGCCCAGGCCACACGGCATACCGCCGAAGGGCTCGAGCGCGCCCACGAGGGCGTCCCACAGCGGGAGTGCGTCGTCCCACCGCGGCACGAGCTCGTAGCCGCGCTCACCCGTGTAGCCGGTGCGGCAGACGATGACCGGCCGCCCCTGCCAGTCGGCCTCGACGAAGGACATGTAGTCGTGCCGCGTCGGCAGGCCGAGGCTCTCGAGCACCTCGTCGCTCTTCGTGCCCTGCACCGCGATGACGCCGTGGTCGCGGTGGAGGTTGGTCACCGTGATGCCCTCGGGGGCGGCCTCTGCGAGGCGCCGCACGACCTCGGTGGTGTTGGCGGCGTTGGGGATGAGGAAGACCTCCTCGTCGGACTTGAGGTAGGCGATGAGGTCGTCGACGACACCACCGGACTCGTCGCAGCACAGCGTGTACTGCGCCGACCCCGGCTGGATGCGCCTCAGGTCGTTGGTGAGGCAGGCGTTGACGAAGTCGGCGGCGCCCGGCCCGGTGACCGAGGCCTTGCCGAGGTGGCTCACGTCGAAGATTCCGACGCGCTCGCGCACCGCCGTGTGCTCGGCGACGACACCACCCCCGGGGTACTCGATCGGCATGTCCCAGCCGCCGAAGTCGGCCATCTTGGCGCCGAGGGCGACGTGGCGGTCGTGCAGGGGTGAGAGGAGCGGGGAGGTCCCCGACGTCGCTGTCGTCATGGTCGCCAACCTACCGTTCCGCGGCTGGCGCAGCGGGTCCGGTTACGATCGACGGCGCACGCCCGTCGTGCTGCAGCGCGGTCTCCCCAGGCCGCGACTGCCGCCCGACGATCGCACCCGCGCGAGCACTGACGCCGCCGCGACGCCCGCTGACAAGGAGCACCTCTGTGACCACCCTGACTCTCTCCTCCCGCTCCTCCGGGGACGCCGCGGTCGACGCCCTCGTCGTCGCCGTCGTCTCGGGCGACAACGGCGCGTCCCTCGCGCCTGGCCACGGTCTGCCCCGCCGCACGGTGGCCCACCTCGGCGCCGTCATCGGCGACCTCGAGCTCGCCGGCAAGGTCGGAGATGTCACGACGCTGGCCGCTGTGCCCGACGTCAAGGCCAAGGTCGTCGTGCTCGCGGGAGTCGGCTCACTCGGCACGGGCACCCCCGACGCCGCAGGCGCTCGAGGACGTGCGCAAGGGCGTCGGCGCCGCGGTCCGCGGCCTCGCCAAGAAGAAGAAGGTCGCCGTCGTCGTGCCGGGCACGTCGGCACCGCTTGTCGCCGCCGTCGCCGAGGGCGCCAGCCTCGGGGCGTATGCCGTCTCGAAGGCAGGCACGACGAGCACCGATGCCGTCGAGTCCGTCTCGATCATCGGCCCCGCCGACGCCGCGTCGCGTAGGGCCGTCAAGCGCGCCGCCGCCCTCGGCGAGGCGGTGGCCTACACCCGCGACCTCGTCAACCTGCCGCCCAACCTGCTCTACCCCGAGAGCTTCGTCGACTCGCTCGCGGCCCGGATCAAGGGCAGCAAGGTCAAGCTCAAGTCCTACGACATGAAGGCGCTGCGTTCCGGCGGCTTCGGAGGCACCGTCGGTGTCGGCCAGGGGTCGGCCAACGAGCCGCGCATCGCCGTGCTCACCTACTCCCCCGCCCGGCCGAAGGCGACTCTCGCCTTCGTCGGCAAGGGCATCACCTTCGACTCGGGCGGCCTCTGCATCAAGCCGGCCGCCGGCATGCTGACGATGAAGTGCGACATGGCCGGCGCCGCGGCGGTGGCCGGTGCGGTGCTCGCCATCGCCGAGCTCGGCCTGCCCATCGCGGTCACGGGATACCTCGGGCTGGCCGAGAACATGCCGAGCTCGACCGCCCAGCGCCCCAGCGACGTCGTCACGATGCGCGGCGGCAAGACCGTCGAGGTGCTCAACACCGACGCCGAGGGTCGCATGGTGCTCGGTGACTGCATCGCTCTCGCCTCCGAGACCTCACCCGACGCGATCGTCGACGTCGCCACGCTCACCGGGGCCCAGGTCGTCGCGCTCGCCAACACGGCAGCGGTCATGGGCAACGACGACGCCTTCCGCACCCGCGTGCTCGATGCCGCCGAGGCGGTCGGCGAGGCGATGTGGCCGATGCCGCTGCCCAAGGAGCTGCGACCCGTGCTCGAGTCCATCAACGCCGACCTGGCGCACAAGGGCGGCTCCGAGGGCGGCATGCTGACGGCGGGCATCTTCCTCAGCGAGTTCGTCGGCGAGGGCATCCCGTGGAGCCACCTCGACATCGCGGGTCCGGCCTTCAACGACAAGGGCGCCACGGGCTACTGGCCCAAGGGCGGCACCGGCTTCGGCGTGCGCACCCTCGTCGGGCTCGCCGAGTCCTACGTCTGACCCGAACGCGCGAGAGGCCACGTCCCGGCTCGGGACGTGGCCTCTCGGTGTCTGCGACCCGGTGGACCCGGTGACGCGACTCAGCCTCCGGACTTGCGGCGGAACATCTGCTGCGCCTTGGCGGGACCGTGCGCCCCGTGCACCTTGGAACGGTCGTGGTCGTCGGAGACGTCCTTGCCGCCGTGCGCGTGCTTCTTGTCGAGGGCGGCGCGGAACTTCGCCTTCATGTCCTCACTCGGGCCGGTCTGGGCTCCCGCCTGGGTTTCCCCCGGTGCTGTCTCCGGGGCTGTCTGCGAGGAGCCCTTCTCCTGCGCCGATGTGTCCCCATCCTTCGTGGACATCGAGTACCTCCTTCTCGTTGGTGCCGAATCCGGCGTGGACGGAACGTTTTTCACTGTGTCAGCCACCCGGCATACATGCCAGTGCTTTTGGCTCAGGCGTCGCCGCGGCGCTTGCGTTTGCTCCACTCACGCATGCGGTTGGGATAGCCGGTCTGGTTGACGTCGTAGACGGGGATGGCGAGCTTGCGACTCACCTCGAAGGCCTCCTTGGGCGAAGGCACGGCGCGCCGGGTCCACTCGCCGTCCCAGGCGATGAGCACGATCGTCGTCTTGGTGACACTTGTCGCGGGCTCGACGTAGGCCTCGACCCCCCGCTTGGTCGCGACGAAGGTCTGCAGGTGGGTCTCGACCTCCTGGCGGTCGATCTCCATCGCGGGCCCGTCGGAACGCCCCGGGAACTTCACGGTCTTCCGGGAGCCGCGGCGCGAGAACCAGCCCATGGCGGCACTGTACGTGCTTCGCGCGTGATGACGACGCGTCCGTGCCGCTGCGTGCCGCTGCGTGCCGCTGCGTGCCCTGCTTGTGACGTGCCCGGTGATCAGTGACAAGATGCTCTTGCAGTCCACCCCCATGCCCCGCACAGCGCCACGAGCCTCACAAGGAGCACTACGCATGTCGGCTGACGCCGCAGACGACTACGACGTCGTCATTCTCGGTGGAGGGTCGGGCGGCTATGCCTGCGCCCTGCGTTCGGCGGAGTTGGGCCTGTCCGTGGCCCTCGTCGAGAAGTGCAAGCTCGGCGGCACGTGCTTGCACGTCGGGTGCATCCCGACCAAGGCCCTGCTGCACGCGGCCGAGGTCGCCGACGTGGCCCGCGAGGGCGAGCGCTTCGGCGTGCGCACGACCTTGGAGTCGGTCGACATGGCAGGCGTCAACGCCTACAAGGACGGCGTCGTCGGGCGGCTCCACAAGGGCCTGCAGGGCCTCGTCAAGGCGGCTGCGATCGACTACGTCGAAGGCGCCGGGCGGCTCGACGGTGCGCACACCGTCGTCGTCGGCGACCGCCGCCTCACCGGCACGAACGTCGTGCTCGCGACGGGCAGCTATGCCAAGTCGCTGCCGGGGCTCGAGATCGGCGGCCGCATCATGACGAGCGAGCAGGCACTCTCGCTCGACCACGTGCCGGCTCGCGTCGTCGTGCTCGGTGGCGGGGTCATCGGCGTCGAGTTCGCCTCCGTCTTCAGGAGCTTCGGCTCGGAGGTCACCATCGTCGAGGCACTCCCGCGGCTCGTCGCGGCCGAGGACGAGGCGCTCAGCAAGCAGCTCGAGCGCGCCTTCCGCAAGCGCAAGATCGCTGTCAAGACCGGTGTCCGCTTCGCCGGGGCAAGCCAGGCCGACGACGTCGTCACCGTCTCGCTCGAGTCGGGCGAGAGCATCGAGGCAGACCTGCTGCTCGTCGCCGTCGGACGTGGCCCGGTCACCGACGGCCTCGGCTACGAGGAGGCCGGCGTCACGCTCGACCGTGGCTTCGTGCCGACCGACGATCGCCTGCGCACCAACGTCGAGGGCGTGTATGCCGTCGGCGACATCGTGCCCGGCCTCCAGCTCGCGCACCGGGGCTTCGCCCAGGGCATCTTCGTCGCCGAGCAGATCGCCGGACTGTCGCCGGCGCCCATCGTCGAATCGGGCATCCCGCGGGTCACCTACTGCGACCCCGAGATCGCCAGCGTCGGGCTCACCGAGTCGCAGGCCCGCGAGCAGCACGGCGAGGTCGAGACCTACGAGTACAACCTCGGCGGCAACGGCAAGTCGCAGATCCTCGGCACGCAGGGCTTCGTCAAGCTCGTGCGGGCGAAGGATGGACCCATCGTCGGCGTGCACCTGATCGGCGCGAGGATGGGCGAGCAGATCGGCGAGGCCCAGCTGATCGTCAACTGGGAAGCACACCCGGAGGACGTCGCCGGTCTCGTCCACGCGCACCCCACACAGAACGAGGCGCTCGGCGAGGCACACTTGGCCTTGGCGGGAAAGCCCCTGCACGCACACGCTTGAGCCAGTAACTCGGAAGAGGAGAGAACACGTCATGTCAGAACGCGTGACCATGCCGGCCCTGGGTGAGTCAGTCACCGAGGGGACCGTCACCCGCTGGCTGAAGAACGTCGGTGACAAGGTCGAGGTCGACGAGCCGCTGCTCGAGGTCTCGACCGACAAGGTCGACACCGAGATCCCCTCTCCCGTGGCCGGGACCCTGCAGGAGATTCTCGCGCAGGAGGACGACACCGTGCCCGTGGGCGCCGACCTCGCCGTGATCGGCGACGGGGACGCCCCGGCCGCGCAGCCCTCCGAGCCGGAGACCGAGAAGACTTCCGAGCCCGAGCAGGCCGCCGCGCCGGCCCCCGAGGCGCCGAGCACGGAGCAGGAGCCGCAGCCGGCCACGAGTGAGCCGGAGGCCGAGCAGGCCCAGCAGCCGCAGCCCGCGACGTCGGGCACCGAAGGTGGTGGCGGACAGACCGTCACCATGCCCGCACTGGGCGAGTCGGTCACCGAAGGCACCGTCACCCGCTGGCTCAAGGCGGAGGGGGACGACGTCGAGGTCGACGACCCGCTGCTCGAGGTCTCGACCGACAAGGTCGACACCGAGATCCCGTCCCCCGTCGCCGGCAAGCTGACCAAGATCCTCGTCCAGGAGGACGAGACGGTGCCGGTCGGCGGCGACCTCGCCGTGATCGGCGGCAGCGCCGCGGCGCAGCCCGCCAAGGCCGAGGAGCCCAAGGCCGCGCCCGCCGAGCAGCCCAAGGCACGACGCCGAGCGCCCAAGGCAGAGGAGCCCAAGGCGGAGGAGCCCAAGGCAGCGCCCGCGGAGGAGCGAAGGCCGCCGAGCCCGCCGGTCCGCCTGCCGATGCACCGCGTCCGCCGGCCCAGCAGTCTCCCGAGGCGCCGGAGCCGGCCCAACCCGCCGCGTCCGCCGAGACGCCCTCCGGGTCCGGCGACGACGCCGCCGCCTACGTGACCCCGCTCGTGCGCAAGCTCGCCACGCAGCACGGCGTCGACCTTGGCTCGATCACGGGCACCGGCGTCGGCGGCCGCATCCGCAAGCAGGATGTGCTCGATGCCGCCGAGGCGGCCAAGGCACCAGCTCCGGAGCCGGCCGCCCCCGCCGCTGCCAGTGCCCCGGCCCCGTCGGCCCCCGCTGCCGGCGCGCCCACTGCCGTCTCCCCGAAGCGTGGCACCCGCGAGAAGATGACCCGTCTGCGCAAGGTGATCGCCACCCGCATGGTCGAGTCGCTGCAGGTCTCGGCCCAGCTGACGACGGTCGTCGAGGTCGACCTGACGAAGGTCGCGCGCCTGCGCGCCAAGGTCAAGAGCGACTTCGAGGCCCGTGAGGGCACCAAGCTCAGCTTCCTGCCGTTCCTCGCCCTCGCCGCCACTGAGGCGCTCAAGGCGCACCCGATGGTCAACGCGAGCGTCGAGGGCGACGAGATCGTCTACCACGGCACCGAGAACCTCGCGATCGCGGTCGACACGGAGAAGGGCCTGCTTGTCCCCGTCGTCAAGAATGCCGGCGACCTCAACATCGCCGGGCTCGC
The DNA here is from genome assembly GCA_963697735.1 of uncultured Actinomycetota bacterium. Taxonomy (GTDB): domain Bacteria; phylum Actinomycetota; class Actinomycetes; order Actinomycetales; family Dermatophilaceae; genus Humibacillus. The sequence continues at coordinate 139,435 of CAVOOZ010000004.1, forward strand.
CCGCGCGATCGCCGACCTCGCCGACCGCACCCGCAACAGCAAGATCGCTCCTGACGACCTGGCCGGCGGCACCTTCACCATCACCAACACCGGCAGCCGCGGCGCGCTCTTCGACACGCCGATCATCAACCAGCCACAGGTCGCGATCCTCGGCACCGGCGCGATCGTCAAGCGGCCCGTCGTCGTCACCGACGCGGACGGCGGTGAGACCATCGCGATCCGCTCGATGATGTATCTCGCGCTGTCCTACGACCACCGCATCGTCGATGGCGCCGACGCTGCGCGCTTCCTCGGCACGATGAAGGCTCGCCTCGAGGAAGGACGCTTCGAGGCGTGAGCCGCCCACCCGCATAGGGTGAGACGCATGGTCAAGCGCGTCGCCGTCACCGGCTCTTCCGGACTGATCGGCGGCGCGCTTCGCCGTCACCTCACCGACCGCGGTGACTCGGTGCTCCGGGTCGTGCGCCGCGCCCCCCAGGGACCGGATGAGGTGCAGTGGGATCCGTCGCGCGGCGAGCTCGATGCCGCGGCGCTCAGCGAGGCCGACGCCGTCGTCAACCTCGCCGGCGTCGGCATCGGCGACAAGCGGTGGAATGCCGAGCACAAGCGGGAGGTCGAGCGCAGCCGCACCGATGCCACCGGCACCGTGTCCCAGGCCCTCGTGCGGGTCAAGGAGCAGACCGGTCGATCGATCCGCCTCGTCAACGCTTCGGCCGTGGGCTACTACGGCGACCGGGGTGACGAGGTGCTCACGGAGGACAGCCCTCCTGGACAGGACTTCCTCGCCGGTGTCGTCACCCGATGGGAGGGGGCGACCCAGCCCGCCGTCGACGCGGGCCTGTCCGTCGCCTCGGCCCGCACGGGACTTGTCATGTCGCCCGACGGCGGGGCCTTCTCTCCGCTGCTGCTGCTCGGCAAGCTCGGTCTCGGCGGCCCGATGGGCACCGGACGCGAGTGGTGGCCGTGGATCACGCTCGTCGACGAGGTGGCCGCACTCACGCACCTCATCGACCACGACGAGGTCGTCGGACCGGTCAACCTCGTCGCCCCGACGCCCGCGCGGCAGAAGGACATCGCCCGCGAGCTCGGCCGGGCCCTGCACCGCCCCGCCTTCGTGCCCGCACCTCGCTTCGCCCTGCGGATCGTCGTCGGCGAGTTCGCCGACTCGATCATCGCGAGCCAGCGGCTCGAGCCGCAGGTCCTCACCGCGAGCGGCTTCGGCTTCGAGCACGCCGACCTGACGAGCGCGGTCAGGTGGCTGGTGCGCTGATCGCAGCGATGCGCCACCCCTGCGCCCCGCGCTGGAGCGTGAAGTCGAGCACCTCCCCCGTCGCGGCCGGCTGCCCCAGCCGCCGCCCCGGGCCCACGACGTCGTATGCCGTCCAGTCCACGCGCGCCCGGACCACCGCGCGCGTGCTCGTGGCCGAGACGGATCCGGCCTGGGCGACCTCGAGCGCCAGCCCCTCCCAGCGCACGCCCTCGGTGCGCAGCTGCGCAATGAGGGCGGCATCGACCGCCCAGGCAGGTGAGGACGGCTCGTCGACGTGCGACAGCCGCGCCGGATCCCTCGCGACGAGGGCCGCCGCGCGCCGGTCACTGAGCGCCTGGATCACCTCGTGCGGGAACGTCCGTGGCGCGTCCGCCCGGCGCAGCAGCACGTCGGTGTCGGCCGACCGCGTCGGCGAGGGGGTGACGGCCGACGGCGGCTCGCTCTCGGCAGCGGTGGCAGGGTCGGGCACCGTCGGCTGCTGCGCATCCACAGCGCTTGCCGTGGGCCGTGCCTGGGTCCCCGCTGCTGATCGCCGGACCGACACGGTCGGCTCGGGGGGCGCCGCTGCCGAGCGTGCCACGACGGTGCCGGCACCGATGGAGACCGCGAGGAGCACGGCCAGGCCGGCCAACGCCGTCGTGAGGCTCGCCCGCCCACCCGCTGACCGCCCGAAGAGCGAACTCAGCCGGTGCACGTGCCCCCACCACGAGCGCCGTCGCCACCGCACCCGGCCGGCGCGACCCTGCCCCTCCGACGGCACCGCACCCTCCGCCCGGGCCTCGGCACGGATCCGGTGGGTCAGCGCCGAGGCCTCGTCGGCGCCGACGACCACCTCGACCGCCTCGGCCGGGGCCCTCTCGTAGAAGAGCCGCGCCAACCCCGCCGACGGCGGGCGGCGCGACGGGTCGGGGTCGATGCAGGCGCCGATCACCTCGGCGAAGTCGGCCCCGACGTGACTGAGGATGACCTCGGGGTCGAGGCGCAACATCGTGTCAGGAGCACCGTTGCCGGTGAGGCAGAACCAGGCGAGCGCCCCGAGCGAGAAGACGTCGCTCGCCTCGGTCGGCGCGAACCCCTGCCGCACCTCGGGGGCGACGAAGCCCGCGGTGCCGAAGACCGGGGCGTCGAGCGGGCTCCCGGCCAGGCGTGCCGCTCCGAGGTCGAGCAGCAAGGGCTTGCCCGTCGCTGTGACCATGACGTTGGAGGGTGAGATGTCACCGTGCAGGCCACCAGCACCATGCAGGGCTGCAACCGCCTCGCACAGCGGCGTCACGACCGTGACGACCTCACCGCCCCGCAGGTGGCCCCGGGCCTGCACCGTGCCGCGCAGGGACGCCCCCGTGACGAGGTCGAAGACGAGGGCGACCCGGTCGTCGGGCATGGCGACGACGTCGCGCAGGGCGACGAGGTGCTCGTGCCGCACCGCCATGAGCACGTGCTGCTCGGTGCGGGCCGCCTGCTCGTCGTCAAGCCGGCCCACCTCGTGCGGCACCTTGATCGCGACCGCGGCTCCCATGGCGTCGCGGCCCTGCCACACCGTGCTCGACGCACCGCGACCGAGCACGGTCTCCACGCGGTGGCCGGGCACCTGGGGGCGGGGCGGGTGTCTGTCGCTCACCCCCACATCGTCACAAGCGCCGTCGCCTCCCCGCTGGCGTCATCCACAGGGCTCCGAGCGCCACGTCGTGGGCCGCAGTACGTCGCCGCGGACCGGGATGAGGGGTCCAGGGGCGGGACGCTGGGCCTCACCCAGCGGCCGTGCCGCACGACCCGCGAGACCGTCCCGTCAGCGGTCCCGCTCGGAGTGCGGAGACGTCACGGGGACGACGCGGCCCTCGGCGGCACTGACGCGAGCTGCGTCGATGACCGCGAGCACGTGCACGGCGTCGCGCGGATCGACCGGCATCGCCGCCTGCGGATCGTCGGCCGCGAGGGCCACCGCCACGGCACGATAGAAGTCGGCCTGGTCGGCGTCGGTGACGACCGGACCGGGCTCCCGCTGGTCGCCACGCACGATCCAGCCGACGGCGTCGCCCTCGTTGAAGAACTCCGTGAAGGAGCTGACGTCGTCGACCTGCTTGCCGATGACGTAGGCGCCGCCCGAGCCGTTGACGCGGGCCCGGGGTCCGGGAGCTCCGTTGACCGAGCTCGACCACACGTGACTGACGACGCCCGACTCGTGCCGCAGTGCGAGGAAGGTGTCGTCCTCGGCCACCGTCGTGCGCGCGTCGACCTCGGCATACACGGTCGCGACGCGGCCGTGCAGGATGACCGCCTGGTCGACGAGGTGCGTGTGCAGGTCGAGGAGCAGGCCGCCGCCCTGCTCGGCGGTGACCTTCTCGCGCCAGCGCTCTTTGGGCACGGGTCGCCAACGGTCCCAGCGGTATTCGGCGCGCCAGATCTCGCCGATGAGCCCCTCGTCGCGCACGCGAAGCAGCGCCGGCAGCTCAGGGTCGAAGCGCCGGTTGTTGAAGACGGTGAGCGGCACGCCGGCGCGCTCGGCGAGCTCCACGAGCTCGAGCGCCAGCGCAGCGGTGGTTGCGAGCGGCTTGTCGACGACGAGCGGCAGGCCCGCGGCGATGACGGCGTCGCCCTGCTGCCGGTGCACCCCGCTCGGCGAGGCGAGCACGACGACGTCGACGCCACCGCCCGCGAGCAGCGCCTCGAGGTCGGGCACGACGGTCGCTGCAGGGTGGTCCTCCACCACCTGCGCGGCCCGCTCGGGGTTGCGCGTGACGACGACGGCCACCTCGAGTCCGGCCCTCTCGATGAGCGGCGCGTGGATGCCCCGCCCCGCGGAGCCGTAGCCCACGAGGCCGACGCGGACGGGGGGACGGGGCTGTGACGGCGCGGACGGCATACCGACCGTTCTAGGGGCGTCTGCCGTCCGGCGCAACCCGGCCCACCGGCCGGGCTCGTCGCACGCCGTAGGCTGGCTGCATGCGTTTCGTGCACCTCGGGCTCGACCCCGACTTCGTCGACTACGAGCAGGCGTGGCAGGCCCAGCGCGACATGCACGCCAAGGTCGTCAGCGGCGAGGAGCCCGACACCGTCTTCCTGCTCGAGCACGCCGCGGTCTACACCGCCGGCAAGCGCACCGAGCCCCAGGAGCGGCCGACCGACGGCACGCCCGTCGTCGACGTCGACCGCGGGGGCAAGATCACCTGGCACGGTCCCGGCCAGATCACCGGCTACCCGATCGTGCGGCTGCCCGCGCCGATCGACGTCGTCGGCTACGTGCGTCACCTCGAGGAGATGATGATCCGCGTGTGCGCCGACTTCGGCGTCGAGGCGGGTCGCGTCCCCGGTGAGAGCGGCACGTGGATCGCCGAGGACGACCGGGGTCCGCGCCGCAAGATCGGCGCGATCGGCATCCGCGTCAGCCGGCAGGTGGCGATGCACGGCTTCGCCCTCAACTGCGATCCCGACCTCTCCTGGGGTGAGGTGATCATCCCGTGCGGCATCGTCGGCGCGGGTGTCACCTCGCTGTCGTTCGAGCTCGGGCGTGACGTGCCGGTCACCGAGGTGCTCCCCCACGTCGAGAAGCACCTCAGCGACATCATCCCCACGCTCGCGCCCAACCGCCGCGCCTTCGAGCAGGCCTGACCCACCCGCGCGTCCCCCTGCATCGCGGCCCGCCCAGGTCCTAAGGTGTCGACCACCAATGGGCCGCACCAGGGGGGATCCATGGACGTCGCCGTCCGCACCGTCAACCTTCGCAAGACCTATCTCGGGCGAGGCTCGCGACGCGTGGCCGTCAGCGGCCTGTCGATGAGCGTGCCGCACGGCGGCGTGCACGGCTTCCTCGGGCCCAACGGCTCGGGCAAGACGACGACGATCCGCATGCTGCTCGGGCTCATCCGAGCCGACTCCGGCACGGCCGAGGTCTTCGGCGAGGAGGTGCCACGCCGGCTCCCCCAGGTCATCGACCGGGTCGGCGCCATCGTCGAGTCGCCGAAGTTCTTCCCGTCCTTCACGGCCCGGCAGAACCTCGTTCTCCTCGCCGGCGCCATCGGCAGCCCGCGCGCCCGCGTCGACGAGGTGCTCGAGGCGACGCACCTGCGCGACCGCGGACGCGACCGGTATGCCGGCTTCTCCCTCGGCATGAAGCAACGCCTCGCGATCGCCGCGACCCTGCTCAAGGACCCCGACCTGCTCATCTTCGACGAGCCGACCAACGGGCTCGACCCCGCAGGCATCCGCGAGGTGCGCGACACGATGAGATCGTTGGGGGCGCAGGGCAAGACCGTCCTCGTGAGCTCCCACATCCTGGCGGAGGTCGAGCAGGTGGCCGACACCGTCTCGATCATCGGCCACGGCTCCCTTCTCGCCGAGGGCAGCGTGCGCGACCTCCTCGGCGGCTCCGGCGTCTCGCAGGTGCGCGTCGGGGTGGCCTCCCCCGACCGGGCGCAGCAGGTGCTGCAGGCCGACGGCTTCAGCCTCACCCGCGACGGTCAGCACCTGCTCGTCGGCACCGAGGACCCGTCGGCGGTCACCAGGGCGCTCGCCGGGCACGGCCTCTACGTCTCCGAGCTCGTGCCGGTGCGGCCCGACCTCGAGTCGGCCTTCCTGGCCCTGACCGCGGACCAGGGACTTGGGAGCGATGCCGACCGGGTGGCGGGCGGCGGCGGCACGATCGGCAGCGCCGGCACGGTCGGAGGCACGTCATGAGCGGGAGCCTCGTGTCTCCGGACGCCCGCCCGCTGACGGAGCGCCGACCGCGGGGCACCTCCTTCGCGGGGCTCGTGGGCGTCGAGCTGCGACGACTCTGGTGGCGTCGGCTCACCAAGGGGGTGCTGCTCGGCGTGCTGGCCGTGCTCGCCCTGGCGACGTTCTCGATCTACCAGGACACCTCACCGGAGAACCTCGCCCAGCGCGCCGACGAATACACCGTCATGGTCGAACAGATGCGCCGTGAGCAGGCGAGCATGACGCCCGAGCAGCGGGCCGAGCAGATCGCCTCGTGCAAACGCGACCAGGCGAGCATCACCGCCGAGAGCGGCGAGGTCCCCGACTTCGGCTGCGAGCGGATGTTCGACATCCCGAGCCCGTCCGCCTTCGGCTTGACCAGCACGTCGAACGACGCGATCGCGCGCACCATCGTCGTCCAGGGGGTCTACGTCTTCGGCTTCCTCGCGTTCATCCTGGGCGCCAGCTTCGTGGCGGCCGAGTTCGCCACGGGGTCGATGGGGACGTGGCTGACCTTCCAGCCCCGCCGGCTTCGCGTCGCCTCGGCGAAGCTCTGCGCCGCGGCGCTGGGTGGCCTCGGGGTCGGGGTCCTCGCCGTGGTCCTCGGACTGTTGTGCGCGGCGATGATCTCCACGATCAACCGTCCGGGTGTGGACCTGCCGATCGTCGAGCCGACGGCCCCGGGGTCCCTCTGGCAGGAGCTCGCCAGAGTCGTCATGGCGATCACGCTCGGCGGTCTGGGAGGCGCCGTCATCGGCTTCCTCCTGCGCTCGACCGCGGGGGTCATCGGCGCCGTGCTGGGCTGGGTCGTCGTCGTCGAGGGTCTCGTCGGATCGACCCTGGCCGGGGGGCGTCTCCAGGCGTGGCTCGTGCGGACCAACCTCGACGCCTTCGTCAACGACGGCACGTCCTACATGGCCACCACCTGCGGCACCGGCGGGTGCCAGACGGCTCCCGTGGCGCTGTCCTTCACACACGGCTGGGTCTACCTGCTCGTCGTGACGACTGCAGGCGTGGTGGCCGCACTGCTCCTCTTCCGCCACCGCGACGTCACCTGACGGCCGGCTGTCGATCCGGTCCCGGCGCGTTCGTCGTATCTGCGAGCCGGACCGACCGGCGACCACAACGAAGGAGCACGACATGGCGAAGTACCTCGTCCTCATCTACGGCAGCGAGCAGGAGTGGGACGCCCAGACCCCGGCGGAGCTGGAGGCGAAGGAGGCCGGCCACATCGCCTTCTCCCGAGCTGCGGGCGCCGGGCGTCTGAGCGGTGAGGAGCTCGCGTCCGCGACGACGGCCACGACCCTGCGGGCATCGGGCGGCGGCACGCCGGCCGTGACCGACGGGCCGTTCCTGGAGACCAAGGAGGCGCTGGGCGGGTTCTACATCGTCGACGTGCCCGACCTCGACGCCGCGGTCGCCCTCGCCCGGCTGCTGCCCGAGCTGCGTGAGCAGCACGGCGCCGTCGAGGTGCGCCCGATCGTCGACCACGGCTGAGCCCGACGTGTCACCCGGCCGCCGAGCCGCCCGAGCCGCCCGGGCTGACCGTGCCCCAGCCCGAGGTGGCCGCGGCGTTGGACCGGGCCCACCGCGACGAGTGGGCTCGGGTGCTCGCCTCGACGGCCAGGGTCACCCGCGACCTCGACCTCGCCGAGGAGTGCACGCAGGACGCCTACGCCAAGGCCCTCGAGACCTGGCCGCAGTCCGGGGTGCCACACCGTCCGGGAGCCTGGCTCACGACGGTCGCGGCCAACCGGGCGCGCGACGTCATCCGGCGGGAGGTGCACGGACGGCGCGTCCTGCCGCTCCTCGTCGACGACGAGCTGGAGCATGGTCCCGATGCCCAGTCGCTGGCGCTCGCCGAGGCGACCCGGGTCGTGCCCGACGACCGCCTCCGACTCGTGTTCACCTGCTGCCACCCGGCGCTCGCCCGGGAGTCCCAGGTGGCGCTCACGCTGAGGTTGCTGTGCGGCCTGTCCACGAGCGAGGTGGCGCGCGCCTTCCTCGTCCGCGAGGCGACGATGGCCGCCCGGATCACGCGCGCCAAGAAGAAGATCTCGGCCGCGCGGATCCCCTACCGCGTGCCCGAGCCGGCCGACCTGCCGGCGCGGGTGCACGCCGTTGCCGAGGTGATCCACCTCGTCTTCACCACCGGTCACGACGCCCCGAGCGGTGACGCCCTCGTGCGCCAGGACCTCGTCGACTCGGCGATCAGGATGGCCCGGATGGTCCGCGAGCTGCTCCCCGGCGAGTCCGGGGTCACCGGCCTGCTGGCCCTCATGCTTCTCGTCGACGCACGTTCGGCCACCAGGGTCGACGCGCACGGCGACGTGGTCCTGCTCTCCGACCAGGACCGTTCGCGCTGGGACCGCGCCGCGATCGAGGAAGGTCTCGCGCTCGTGACGGAGGCGCTCACCGCCGCTCCCCCGGACCGGTTCGCCGTGGAGGCGGCCATCGCGGCCGTGCACGCCGAGGCGACGACGTGGCAACAGACCGACTGGGATCAGGTCGTCGGGCTCTACGACGTGCTCGAGCGGCTCTGGCCCTCACCGGTCGTGCGGCTCAACCGGGCCGTCGCCGTCGGGCTGCGTGACGGTCCGGTGGCCGGACTGCGAGAGATCGAGCCGCTGCGCGACGAGCCGGTGCTGTCGACCTATCCCTACCTCGAGGCGGCGCGGGCGGACTTCCTCGCCCGGCTCGGTCGGTGGGACGAGGCGGGGGTGGCCTACGAGGAGGCCCTGCTGCTCGCCGGCAACGGGGTCGAGAGCGCGTTCCTCCGACGCCGGCTGGCCGACGCGCGCGCCCACCGGCGCTCCTGAGCGCGACCACGCCGCACGGCATACGGCATACGGCAGTGGCGTCCAGGGTTGAGCGGAGGTGGGCGTAACCTGTGGTGGCAGCCTGAACCCCGACCCGTGACCCTCCCCCTCCCAAGGAGCCCGTGTGTCTGTCGTCCCCGACGGCCGTCGTCTGCTGCGCGTCGAGGCGCGCAACGCCGAGACCCCCATCGAGCGCAAGCCCTCGTGGATCCGCACGACCGCAAAGATGGGCCCGGAGTTCACGGCCCTGCACTCGATGGTCAAGAGCGAGGGCCTGCACACGGTGTGCCAGGAGGCCGCCTGCCCCAACATCTTCGAGTGCTGGGAGGACCGCGAGGCCACCTTCCTCATCGGCGGGGACGTCTGCACCCGGCGCTGCGACTTCTGCGACATCGCGACCGGGCGGCCGACGACCCTCGACCTCGACGAGCCCCGCCGCGTCGCCGAGTCCGTGCGCCAGATGGGCCTGCGCTACTCGACGGTGACCGGTGTGGCCCGCGACGACCAGCCCGACGGCGCCGCCGGGCTCTACGCCGAGACGATCCGCCAGATCCACCTGCTCAACCCCAACACCGGTGTCGAGATCCTGCCGCCCGACTTCGGGGCCAAGCCCGAGCTGGTCGGCCAGGTCTTCGACGCCCGGCCCGAGGTCTTCGCCCACAACCTCGAGACCGTGCCGCGCATCTTCAAGCGCATCCGCCCGGCTTTCACCTACGACAAGTCGCTCGCCGTGCTGACCATGGCCCGCGAGGCCGAGCTCGTGACCAAGTCCAACCTCATCCTCGGCATGGGCGAGACCGACACAGAAATTCATGAGGCCATCGGCGACCTGCACGACGCGGGGTGCGACATCCTCACCATCACCCAGTACCTCCGCCCCTCCAAGCTGCACCACCCGATCGACCGGTGGGTCAAGCCCGAGGAGTTCGTGCACTGGTCCGACGTGGCCGAGCAGATGGGCTTCAAGGGCGTCATGGCGGGCCCGCTGGTCCGTTCGTCCTACCGCGCCGGGCGCTTGTGGGCCACGGCGATGGGCAGGTGGGGACGCCCGATCCCCGAGCACCTGTCGCACCTCGCCGAGGCCGCCACCGCGCCCGCACGCCAGGAAGCGGCGTCATTGGTGGCCCGTGCCACCAGCGCCGTATCCTGACGCCATGGCACGCAACCCCTTCGCACGCTCAAAGGACGGCGGCACCCCGCCGGCCGAGAAGAAACAGGGACGACTGTCCCAGATCCGCGACGTCTACCGCGTCTCCAAGGAGACCGACCCGGCCATCGGCTGGTGGATGCTGCTGACCTTCCTCGGCACCTTCGCCCTGCTGCTGCTCGTCGGCATCCTGCTCTCGATGCCCTGGATCTTCGGCATCTTCGGCGTGCTCTTCGGCATCCTGGCCGCCACCATCGTGATGAGCCGCCGAGCCGAGCGAGCCGCCTACGCGCGGATCGACGGGCAGGCCGGCGCTGTCGGCGCCGCTCTCGTCTCCATCCGCCGAGGGTGGTACACCGACCGTGAGCCGGTGGCCGCCGACGTCGCGCGCCCCGGTGACATCCGCTCGGCGGCGATGGTCTACCGCGTCCTCGGCCGCCCCGGGGTCGTCCTCGTCGGCGAGGGCCCCAGCGGCCGTGTGCAGAAGCTGCTGGCCTCCGAGAAGAAGCGCGTCGAGCGCGTCGCCCCGGGCGTTCCCGTCACGACGATGCGCGTCGGCAACGGCGAGGGCGAGGTGCCCCTGCCCAAGCTCGCGAGCAAGGTGCAGCGGCTCAAGGCGTCGATCACCAAGGACGAGATGTCGATCGTCAACAAGCGCCTCAAGTCCCTCGGCGGCATCCGCTCTCCGCTGCCCCCGGGCGTCGACCCGACCAAGGCCCGCATGGACCGGAAGTCCCTGCGCGGCAAGTGAGTTGCGACGCTCATCCCTGACCGCGTGCGCGGGGGTGAGACGCAGAGGTATGCGTGAGGGCTGGCTCCCATGGGAGCCGGCCCTCCGGCATACCGGGTGATGCCTGTGGATGCAGGGGATGCGGCGAAGCGTGCGGCGTCAGCGCGTGCGCACGACGACGGTGTTGGGCACCTTGTCGTGCAGGCCACGACCGTCGCGGTCCCAGATGACGGCGGGCACGAAGAGGCAGAGCAGAACGGTGCGCGCGAGAGCCTGCACGAAGGTCGCGCGGCCGCCCATGACGGCCTGCACGCGCAAGCCCATGATGCGGTGGCCGAATGATGTCCCCAGCGTGCCGACGAGCAAGACGTGCATGACGCCGAGCACCCCGAGCACGATGAAGCTCTGCGCACCGGTGGCGGGTGGGTCGGCGAAGGGCAACGGGACGCCGAAGAGGCCGCGGGCGATGACGACCGCGATCACCCAGTCGATGAGGATGCCCCCGAGGCGCACCCCGAACGACGCGATCGAGCCCGGCCCGTGCCGCGGGAGGCCGAGGCGCTGGCCGCGCCACTGCCCGTCGGGCATACGTGCGCCGGGACCCTCGAGCCACGATCCGAAATCCTTGCGGTCCACCACGACACCAGCGTAACGAGACACGCTCCCCGCCCTTGACCAGCCCCTGTGCATCCGTAACACCGCGGAAACATCCGAGTCATGGGCGAGTAATCGAGCCTCGCTAAGGTCGAGCCTGACAGCACGAGGCCGTCGGTCAGTCCTCTGCGCGTTCCGACGCGCGCGGGCACCTCATCGACGACCTCGACCCACATTCAGGAGGTTGGATGTTCAGCTCAGCCGACGAGGTCCTTGCCTACATCAAGGACGAAGACGTCAAGTTCGTCGACATTCGGTTCTGCGATCTGCCCGGAGTCATGCAGCACTTCAACGTGCCGGCAGAGACGCTCGACGAGGACTTCTTCAGTGTTGGCCAGATGTTCGACGGGTCCTCGATCCGCGGCTTCCAGGCCATCCACGAGTCCGACATGAAGCTCGTCCCCGACCCCGCCACCGCGTTCATCGACCCCTACCGCGCCGAGAAGACGCTGGTCATGAACTTCTCGATCCTCGACCCGTTCACCGACGAGCGCTACAGCCGCGACCCGCGCAACATCGCGACGAAGGCCGAGGAGTACCTCAAGTCGACCGGCATCGCCGACACCGCCTACTTCGGCGCCGAGGCCGAGTTCTACATCTTCGACGACGTGCGCTTCGAGACGAAGTCCAACGCGTCGTACTACTACCTCGACTCCATCGAGGCCGCGTGGAACACCGGCCGCGAGGAGGAGGGCGGCAACAAGGGCTACAAGACCCGCTACAAGGGTGGCTACTTCCCCGTGTCGCCCGTCGACCACTTCGCCGACTTCCGCGACAAGATCTGCCTCGAGCTCAAGGAGGTCGGTCTCAACGTCGAGCGCAGCCACCACGAGGTGGGCACCGCCGGCCAGATGGAGATCAACTACCGCTTCAACACGCTGCTGCACTCCGGCGACGACCTGATGAAGTTCAAGTACGTCGTCAAGAACTCGGCGTGGGCCCAGGGGCACACCGCGACCTTCATGCCGAAGCCGCTCTTCGGCGACAACGGCTCGGGCATGCACACGCACCAGTCGCTCTGGAAGGACGGCGAGCCGCTCTTCTACGACGAGCGTGGCTACGGCGGCCTGTCCGACCTCGCCCGGTGGTACATCGGCGGTCTGCTCAAGCACGCACCGTCGCTGCTGGCCTTCACCAACCCGACGGTGAACTCCTACCACCGTCTGGTCCCGGGCTACGAGGCCCCCGTCAACCTCGTCTACTCGGCCCGCAACCGCTCGGCCTGCGTCCGCATCCCGATCACGGGCACGTCGCCGAAGGCCAAGCGCATCGAGTTCCGCGTTCCCGACCCGTCGGCGAACCCGTACCTCTGCTTCGCCGCGCAGCTGATGGCCGGCCTCGACGGCATCAAGAACCGCATCGAGCCCCCGGAGCCGGTCGACAAGGACCTCTACGAGCTGCCGCCGGAGGAGCACGCTGCGATCCAGCAGGTGCCCGGCTCGCTGCCCGAGGTGCTCGACGCGCTCGAGGCCGACCACGCCTACCTGCTCGAGGGTGACGTCTTCACCGAGGACCTCATCGCGACGTGGATCGACTACAAGCGCAAGAACGAGGTGGACCCGATCCGCTTCCGTCCGCACCCGCACGAGTTCGAGATGTACTTCGACATCTGATCGACCGGCCCCCAGGGCCCACCGCTGCAGGACCGTGAGCACTCGACGTGGACGCACGTCGAGTGCTCACGTGCTTCCGCTTGCTTGCGCCTTCGTCGTCGCGATGTCCCTCGGCCGGTGAACCCGGGCACCGTCTGGGCGGGGGGTCGTCGACATGCGCAGGTATTCGGTGTTGCTATGTACCGGTACTCAGTGTTACCGTCTACTGGTACTCATCATCACAGAGTAGAGCGGAGGTGCATGATGGGAAACCAGATGACGGAGATGCTCAAGGGCACCCTCGAAGGCATCGTGCTCGCCCTCCTGGCCGTGCGTCCGGCGTACGGCTACGAGATCACGGCACGCCTGCGGGAGGAGGGGTTCTCGGACCTCGCCGAGGGCACCGTCTACGCCCTGCTCGTGCGCATCGAGCAGCGGGGCTTCGTGGACGTGGAGAAGGTCCCGTCGGAGAAGGGGCCGCCGCGCAAGGTCTATTCGATCAATGCGCAGGGGCAGGAACAGCTGGACGAGTTCTGGCGGACCTGGGGTTTCCTCACAGAACGCATCGGACAGCTCCACGCCACCGATCAGGACGACAGCGCTGACTCAGACGACAGTGCAGACCCAGCCGAAGGAAAGAACTGACATGGCCGCGAAGTGGATCGAGATGATCACCGGATCGCTCGAGGAGAAGAAGCAGTACAAGAAGGACAAGACCCGCATCGACGCACTGCCGGAGCCGTATGGGACGGCCGCCAAGGCCATGCACCGATACGTCATGTACTCCGGCGGCATCACCGACGGGCGCACGCTCATCACGATGTTCGGCGACCTCGCCGACCTGTGGGAGCGCGCCGCGGTGGACGGCACCCCCGTGCGGGACATCGTCGGCGACGACCCGGTCGAGTTCGCCGAGGCGTTCGCGCAGGCCTACACCGGCAAGCACTGGATCGACAAGGAGCGCGCGCGCCTCAACAAGGCGATCGATGACGCGGAGCGAGCAGAGCCGAAATGAGCGTGGATGCCGCCATCCAGGTGAAGGGCCTGGTGAAGTCGTACCAGGACCTGCACGTGCTGCGGGGCGTGGACTTCGACGTCGCGCCGGGCACCATCTTCGCCCTGCTCGGCTCGAACGGGGCGGGCAAGACGACGGTCGTGCGCATCCTCTCCACCCTGCTGAAGCAGGACGCGGGAACCGCCACGGTGGTCGACTTCGACACCGCTGAGCAGCCGCAGAAGGTGCGCGAGTCGATCAGCCTGACGGGCCAGTTCGCGGCCGTCGACGAGATCCTCAGCGGGCGCGAGAACCTCGTGCTGGTCGCCCAGCTGCGGCATTTGAACGATCCCGGCAAGATCGCTGACGACCTGCTCGACCGCTTCTCGCTGACCGAGGCCGGCGGCCGCAGGGCGGCCACCTATTCCGGCGGCATGCGCCGTCGGCTCGACATTGCGATGAGCCTGATCGGCAACCCGCCGGTCATCTTCCTCGACGAGCCGACGACGGGCCTGGACCCCCAGGCGCGCATCGAGGTGTGGCAGACGGTGAAGCAGCTCGCCGCCAACGGCACCACGGTGCTGCTGACGACGCAGTACCTCGACGAGGCCGAGCAGCTGGCCGACCGGATCGCGATCCTCCACCGCGGCCGGATCATCGTCAACGGCACGCTCGCCGAGCTCAAAGCGCTGCTGCCGGCCGCGAAGGTCGAGTACGTCGAGAAGCAGCCCACCCTCGAGGAAGTCTTCCTCGCAATCACCGGCGACGACGGCAGCGCCGACGCCGCCCTCGACGGTCCCGCCGCCACGGACAAGTAGGGGACGACCATGACAACGCACTTCTACGGCGACACCACCGTGCTGACGAGGCGGTCGCTGCGGCACATCATGCGCAGCCCCGACACGATCATCACGACCGCCGTCACCCCCGTCGCCATCATGGTGCTGTTCGTGTTCGTGTTCGGCGGCGCGATCGACACCGGCGCGTACTCGTCCATCGACTACATGCTGCCCGGCATCCTGCTGATCACGATCGCCTCCGGCATCGCGTACACCGCCTATCGGCTCTTCCTCGATCTGCAGGGCGGCATCTTCGAGCGCTTCCAGTCCATGCCGATCGCCCGGTCGAGCGCGCTGTGGGCCCACGTGCTCACCTCGCTGGTCGCGAACTCCATCTCGATCGTGATCGTGATCGGCGTGGCCTTCATCATGGGCTTCCGCACGGGCGCGAGCTTGCTGGCGTGGCTCGCCGTCGCCGGCATCCTCGTGCTGTTCACCCTCGCCCTGACCTGGCTCGCGGTGATCGCGGGCCTCTCGGCCAAGACAGTGGACGGCGCGAGCGCCTTCTCGTACCCGCTGATCTTCCTGCCGTTCATCAGTTCGGCCTTCGTGCCGACCGACACGATGCCGGCCCCCGTCGCCTGGTTCGCCGAGAACCAGCCGGTCACCCCGATCGTCAACACGACGCGCGACCTGTTCGCGCAGCAGCCGGTCGGCGACGACATCTGGGTCGCACTGGCTTGGTGCGCCGCCATCCTCGTCGTCGCCTACGGCATTGCGATGCGCATCTACCGGCGCAGGATCAGCTAGCCGCGCGACGCGCTGAGCGCTGGCCGACGGTGCGGCTCCGCGGCATACCACCCCGAAGGCGCACCGCCACGCACGACGAATGCGTCACTGAACCAGGGAGATTCCACACAGGCCCGGTGGCCGGTCAGGACCGGCCACCGGGCTTGCCGGCGGAGTGCCCGCACAGCGCGTCGGAGTCAGACCTCCCCGAGGTTGGCCTTGGCCAGAGCCCAGATGATGAGGACGTTGAGGGCGATGATGACGATCGCCCAGATCGGGTAGTACGGCAGCCACAGGAAGTTCGCGATCGCGGAGAAGACGGCGAGCGCGATGCCGAGCGAGCGGGCCACGATGTTGCCCGTCAGGATGAAGCCACCAGCAACCGCGATGAGGATGCCGAGGATGAGGTGGATCCAGCCCCACGTGGTGGCGTTGAAGGTGAAGACGTAGTTCTCGGTGCGGACGAGGAAGTCGGTGCCGTTGACGAGGGCGGCGAGTCCCTGCACCGCCTGGAAGACGCCGGCCATCAGCATGATGCAGGCAGCGAAGGTGCTGGTGCCGGCGGCCCAGAGGCTGCTGGTGGTCGGCTGTGCCGAGCGACGGGGTGTCGAGCTGGTCATGAAGTCCTCCAAAGGGTGTGGTGGTTTTGCAGCCAACGCTACGGAGAAGGTCACGGCGCTCACTACACCCGAAACAGGTGAGCCGGGAGCCGCCCGGCGACCCCGTGCCGGGCGGCTCGCGGCCTCATGGGGTCACCTCAGCGCACGCGTCCGGCGACCCAGGCACGGGTCCAGATCGTCGAGAGCTGCACCCGCTGGCCGGGCCGGGGTGCGTGCCAGACCTTGTTGCTCCCGGCATAGACGCCGACGTGGTAGACGCGACCGTAGGAGGTGAAGAAGACGAGGTCGCCCGGGCGGATGCTCGCCTTGGCGATGCGCAGCGTGGCCAGTCGCTGGGCGCTCGCCGTGCGCGGGAGCTTCTTGCCCAGCTGCTTGGTGTAGACGTAGTAGATGAGGCCGGAGCAGTCGAAGGCGCTCGGCCCCGAGGCGCCATATCGGTAGGGATCACCTCGCTGCGCCGCTGCGATGCGCGTGGCCCGGAGGCCGAAGGACGCGGTGATCAGGGTGGGCGCAAGCGAGGCGGCCGAGACGGTCGCGGCCGGTGCCGCCGATGTCGCCGCGGTGGCTGCTGACGGTGACAGTGCGCTACCGGTCGCAGCGAGCAGGCCCGCCGCCAGCAGCGGGGTGACGATCCGGGACCGGATGCGGGCGGAGCGTGACATGGTCGATGTGGACATGGGGGTTCCCTCCCACGCCTGTGAGGTGAGCTGTCGGGTTCGGACGGAAGCTGCCCGGCCGCTGTCGCGGCTTCACCCCGAGGACCGGTGTCGGCCCGGATGTGGGTCCCCCACTCCTGCCCCTGTCTGTCTTGGAACTGCCGCGCCGGCGGGCAGGATTCGGCGTCCGACGCGCCGCTCGGGGAGGACCCCGCGCGACGAACTACCCGTCGACGGTAGCGACGCCCTTATCGAAAAGCGACCCTTCGCATCTGCGGGGTATCAGCATGTGGACCCACCGAGAGGCGGCCGCCGAGGGTCGCGTCGCCCCCGGGCCGACGGCGGGGTAGGAACGAGGCATGACGGACGCCTTTGATCTCGAGCGCTTCCTCCGGGCGCAGGATGCGTCGGGCACCTACGGGCAGGCGCTCGCCGAGCTGCGCGCGGGTCTCAAACGAGGGCACTGGATGTGGTTCGTCTTCCCCCAGGTCGCGGGGCTGGGCCGCAGTGCCACGGCGCAGCGGTATGCCGTGTCGGGCCTCCCCGAGGCCCGTGCCTATCTTGCCCACCCCGTGCTCGGGCCGCGCCTGGTCGAGTGTGCCCGCGCACTCGACGAGCTCGCGGAGACCGACGCGCGACGGGTGCTCGGGGGCATCGACGCAGTCAAGCTGCGCTCGAGCATGACCCTCTTCGAGCGTGCGGCCGACGACGACCTCGAGACGGCGGATCACTTCGGTCGTGTGCTCGACCACTATTTCGAGGGCCGTCGCGACGACGCCACCCTCGGCATCCTCGGCGGGAGCGGACCCGGCTCAGGCCGCCCGTGACGACGAGGTCGGGGTCGGCGACGTCGGTGGGCTCGGCGAGGGCGTCGCGGAAGCATAGGCGCGGTCGACCGCGCGGCTGATCCGGTGGTGGGGCCACGTCAGGGCGAGCAGGCCGACGAGAACGACTGCGACGGCCGCGCAGATGGCGACGCCGAGATAGGGATTGGTGTGCTGCCCGATCCAGCCGGCCGCGAGGAACGACGCGCCGGCGGCCGCCACCGACACCGACCCCGCGAGGCTGAAGATCCGGCCTCGCATCTCGGGCTCGGTCACGAGGGTGAAGGTGGCCTGCAGCGGCACCATGAAGGCCTGCAGCAGGCCGCTGAGGACGAAGAGCCCCACGACGACACCGATCGGGGGATGCAGTGCCACGGCCAGCAGCGGCAGCGGCATGGCGAGCGCCAGGGGCACGATGAGGCGGTTCTGCGCCTGCACGTGCAGCCGCCCGATGAGGATGATGCCGACGAAGGCGCCGACGATCGGGGCCGCCATGAGCACGCCGCCCCAGCCGCCCCAGCCGTTCTGGTCGGCGATGGGGATGGCGAGCGCCTCGGGTGCGGCGATGGCCAAACCCGCCACTGCACTGAGGGTCACCAGTCGCACGAGCACCGGATGCTGGGCGAGATCGCGCCCGGCCGAGGCCAGGTCGCGGGCGAAGCCGCGCAGCCCCTTGCCCCGCCGACCGACCACGGGGCGCAACGGGGCGACGACGAAGATGACGGCGGCCGCGGCCAGGAAGGTCAGCAGGTCGAAGACCAGTCCTGCGCCGGGCCCGAGCAGGGCGACGAGGCCACCACCGATCGCCAGACCGATCGCCTGGTTGAACTGCTCGGACATCGCGCCGAGTCCGACAGCACGCGCATAGAGGTGTCGGTCCTCGAAGAGGTCGGTGAGCAGCACCATGTTGGAGGCCGTCGAAGCTCCGCCGATCGCCTCCAGGACGAAGAGCACGACGAAGAGCGCCCAGAGGGGCGACTGGGTCGTGACGAAGGCGATGAGACCGAGCACGCAGAGCGCCCGCAACAGGTGCGACCAGATGAGCACCCACTTGTAGGGGAAGCGGTCGACGATCGGTCCGACGAGGCTGCGACCGAAGAACGTCGGCAGCAGGCTGACTGCCAGGGTCGTGGCCGTCGCGAGCGGCGAGCGCGTGCGTTCGTAGACGACGGCGGCCACCGTCACGCGGGCGATGTAGTCGCCCCAGAGCGACAGCGCGTTGGCGATGAAGATGGGGAGGTAGTGCGGCGCGCGGAGGACGGCGGCATACGTGGGAGCGGTGCCGCTCTGCCCTTCGCTCCACATCACGTGCTGACGCTACCGCCAGGTGGGGAGTCGTAAAAGTTGAAATCCGCCGCCTGCCGCGAGCGTCGCGCCACCCGCCGCCACAGCTCTCCGAGCGCCGACCCCTCACCTGCCGGTCGCCCCATGATCCGGCCGATGCCCTCGGCGTCGCGCAGGTCGGTCGGCACGCTCTCGATCGGCCGACCGCGCCAGAGCACACCGGCGTTGCGCATGAGCGAGCCGAAGCGCCACGCCTCGCGCAGCGCACGCACGTCCTCGGGCGCGAGCAGCGCTGCGTCGCCGAGCGCCTCGAGGGCCGCCATCGTGCCGGTGACCCGCAGGGCGGGCTTGGCGTGGGCATGCTGGAGCTGGAGCAGCTGCACCGTCCACTCGACGTCGGTGAGCCCGCCCCGGCCCAGCTTGAGGTGCGTCGTGGGGTCAGCGCCGCGGGGCAGCCGCTCGGCCTCGACCCGCGCCTTGAGCGTGCGGACCTCACGCACCTGGGTGGTGGTGAGCCCCTCCGCCCGATAGCGCAGGGGGTCGATGAGCGCGACGAAGTCGCGCGCCAGCGCCTCCGACCCCGCCACCGGGGCGGCCCGCAGCAGGGCCTGGAACTCCCACGTCAGGGCCCAGCGCTCGTAGTAGGTGCGGTAGGAGTCCAGGCTGCGCACGAGGGGGCCGTTCTTGCCCTCCGGTCGCAGGTCGGCGTCGAGGCTGACAGCCGGGTCGGGGCCGGTGCTCGCGAGCTGGCGGCGCAGCTCCTGCACGACGGCGATGACCCGGGCCTGCAGCTCGCCCTCGGGCTCGCCCGGGTGGGGCCGGTGCACGAAGACCACGTCGGCGTCGGAGGCGTATCCGAGCTCGCCGCCCCCGAGACTCCCCATCCCGACGACGAGCACCTCGCCCCCGAGGGGTCGGTCCTCGCGGCGCTCCATGTCGGCGATGGCCGCGGCCAGGGCCGCGTCGATGGTGGCCGCGGTCAGGTCGGTCAGGGCCGTGCCGACGCCGCGCAGGTCGATCGTGCCGAGCAGGTCGGCGAGGGTGATGCGCAGCAGCTCGTGGCGGCGGATCGTGCGCACGGCCGCGATCGCCTCGGCCACGGTGTCGCGCCGGCCGGCCGCCGACTTCATCGTGGCGGCAAGCGCCTCGCGCGTGCGGGGCGTCAGCCCGGTGGGTTCACCCAGCATCGAGACGCTCTCCGGTGACCGCGCCAGGAGGTCGGCGGCATACCGGCTGCGCGCCAGCGCGTGGGCGAGCCGCTCGGCCGCGCGCCCCTCGTCACGGAGCATCTTGAGATACCAGTGCGTCGAGCCCAGCTCGTCCGAGACCCGCCGGAAGGAGAGCAACCCCGCGTCGGGGTCGGCCTCGTCGGCGAACCAGCCGAGCATGACGGGCAACAGGGTGCGCTGGATCGCCGCACGGCGACTGACGCCGGTCGTCAGGGCCTCGATGTGGCGCAGCGCGCCGGCCGGGTCGGTGAAGCCGAGGGCGAGCAGCCGCTGCCGCGCCGCGTCCGGCGACAGGCGCACCTCGCTGGGGCTGAGCTTGGCCACGGCCGCGAGCAGGGGGCGGTAGAAGAGCCTCTCGTGCAGCCTGCGCACCTCGCGCGCGGAGGCTTGCCGGTCGGCGACAACGGCCTCCTCGGGCTTGGTCCGGTGCCCCATGGCTCGCCCGAGACGCCGCAGGTCGGGCTCCGTGACCGGCATGAGGTGCGTGCGCCGCAGCCGGTGCAGCTGGATGCGGTGCTCGAGGCAGCGCAGATGGCGGTAGGCCTGGTCGAGGATCGCGGCGTCGTCGCGCGCCACGTAGCCGCTGCGGGCCAGGGCGTTCAGCGCCTCGAGCGTCGTCGCAGAGCGCAGGGACTCGTCACTGCGCCCGTGCACGAGCTGGAGCAGCTGCACACTGAACTCCACGTCGCGCAGGCCGCCCGGACCGAGCTTGAGCTGACGCGCGGCCTCCCCCGCGGGCACGTGCTGCTCGACGCGGCGCCGCATCGACTGCACGTCCTCGACGAAGTTGTCGCGGCCCGCCGCGGCCCACACCATGGGGGAGATCTCGGCCTTGTAGCGCAGCCCGATCTCCTTGTCGCCGGCCGAGACCCACGCCTTGAGCAGCGCCTGGAACTCCCAGGTCTTGGCCCAGCGCTCGTAGTAGGCCTTGTGGCTGCGGATGGTGCGCACGAGCGGGCCGTTCTTGCCCTCCGGTCGCAGGGCGGGGTCGACCGGCCACAGCGAACCCTCGGACGTGGGCGTCGAGCACGCGCGCATCGTCGCGGTCGCCAGTGCTGTGCCGATGCGCAGGGCGGTGTCCTCGTCGACGCCGTCGGCGGGCTCCGCGACGAAGATGACGTCGACATCGCTGACGTAGTTGAGCTCCCCGCCACCGGTCTTGCCCATGCCGATGATCGCGAGGCGGCACTGCTCGTGGCCCGGTCCGTGCTCGTCGCGGGCGATCACGAGGCCCGCCTCGAGGGCGGCCTCGGCGAGCTCGGCGAGGGCCTCGCCGACGGCGGGCATCGACGCGATGGGGTCCGGCGCCGTCAGGTCGAGCGCCGCGATGCGCATCAGCCCCCGGCGGTAGGCGACGCGCAAGGCGTCGTAGGCCGTCACGTCGCCGCGCTCGGTCGTGACCGCGCGCACGAGCTCCTCGCGCACCCGCTCTCCGGTATGCCGGGTGGCCTGGGAGGCGTCGAGCCAGTGCTCCGGGTGCCGGACGAGGTGGTCGACGAGGGCCGTGGACCCGCCGAGCACGGCGAGCACGCGGTCGCGGGACTGGCCGGGGGTGACGAGGTCGGCGCACAGGGCGGAGATGCCCCACTCGGGGTCGTCACTGCGCTTCGCCAGCGCCTCGAGCACGCGCACGAGGGCGAGCAGTGCCTCGTCCGGGTCGGCGGTGTCGCCCACGGCGCCGACGACCTCGTCGACCTGGCCGTCAGGGATGACGGAGCGCAACGGCAGGAGCGCCGGGTCCGCGAGCAGCCCGGCCGCCCGCTCGGGGTCGGCGAAGCCGAGCCGGGCGAGGGCCCCGGTCGTGGTCGTCGTGCGCGATGACATCGGTGTCAGGTCCTGCCGTCGTCGGGAGTCAGCGGATGTCAGCCCTGGGCGCGACCTGTCTCAGAGGCGCGGGAGGTAGCGGTCGAGCTCGAACTGGCTGACCTCGTGACGGTAGTCCTGCCACTCCTGGCGCTTGTTGCGCAGGAAGAAGTCGAAGACGTGCTCGCCGAGGATGTCGGCGACGAGCTCGCTCTCCTCCATCACCTCGAGGGCCCGGCCGAGCGAGGTCGGCAGCGGCTTGATGCCCATCGCCCGACGCTCGGAGTCGGTGAGGCTCCACACGTCGTCCTCGGTCTCCGGCGGCAGCTCGTAGCCCTCCTCGATGCCCTTGAGGCCGGAGCTGAGGAGCACGGCGAAGGCGAGGTAGGGGTTGCACGCGGCGTCGAGGGAGCGCACCTCGACCCGGGTGGACTGGCCCTTGTTGGGCTTGTGCATCGGCACCCGCACGAGGGCGGAGCGGTTGTTGTGGCCCCACGTGAGGTGGGCGGGCGCCTCTCCCCCACCCCAGAGCCGCTTGTAGGAGTTGACCCACTGGTTGGTGATGGCCGTCGTCTCGGCGCCGTGTCGCAGCAGTCCGGCGATGAACTGCCGACCGACCTTGCTCAGCTGGTAGGGCGCTCCGGGCTCGTAGAAGGCGT
Source organism: uncultured Actinomycetota bacterium (assembly GCA_963697735.1). Classification (GTDB taxonomy): domain Bacteria; phylum Actinomycetota; class Actinomycetes; order Actinomycetales; family Dermatophilaceae; genus Humibacillus. The sequence goes on from CAVOOZ010000004.1 coordinate 161,973, forward strand.
TGGAGTCACCCTCGAAGAGCGACAGGTGGGTGTGCATGCCCGAGCCGGGGTGCTCGGAGAACGGCTTCGGCATGAAGGTGGCGTAGATGCCCTGGGTCAGTGCCACCTCCTTGACGACCGTGCGGAACGTCATGATGTTGTCGGCCGTGCTGAGCGCGTCGGCATAGCGCAGGTCGATCTCGTTCTGGCCCGGGGCGCCCTCGTGGTGGCTGAACTCGACCGAGATGCCCATGTTCTCGAGCATCGTGATGGCCGCACGACGGAAGTCGTGGCCGGTGCCGTGGGGCACGTGGTCGAAGTAGCCGGCGTCGTCGACCGGCACCGGGCTCCCGAGCGGGCCGCGCTCCTGCTCCAGGAGGAAGAACTCGATCTCGGGATGCGTGTAGAACGTGAACCCGAGGTCGGCGGCCTTGGTGAGCGCGCGCTGGAGCACGTGCCTCGGGTCGGCGAAGCTCGGCGCCCCGTCAGGCAGCTGCAGGTCGCAGAACATCCGGGCCGTGCCGGGTGGGTCCCCCCGCCACGGCAGGATCTGGAAGGTCGACGGGTCGGGCTTGGCGAGCATGTCGGCCTCGTAGACCCGGGTGAGCCCCTCGATGGCCGACCCGTCGAAGCCGATCCCCTCGGCGAAGGCGCCCTCGAGCTCCGCTGGGGCCACGGCCACGGACTTGAGGGTGCCGAGCACGTCCGTGAACCAGAGACGGACGAAGCGGATGTCGCGCTCTTCGATCGTGCGCAGCACGAACTCTTCCTGACGGTTCATGTGTCGATCCTGCCGCATCGCTGTTTCGGGCATGTGACGACACCCGCGTTTTCGCGACGCCTCCGCTGCCGTATGCCGTCCGGTGCCCCGGTGTGCCCCCGCCGGGCGTGCGAGAGGGCCCCCGAGGTGATCTCGGGGGCCCTCTCGGTCACTCGACCGTCAGGTCAGTTGACCTTGACTGTCACTTGAACTTGACCTTGACCTGCAGCTCGTTGCCGCCGTCCGTGGTCTTGCTCACGGTCATCGTCGTGCCCGAGCCGGCCACCTTGGTGGACGCCCACGGGTTGAGCGAGGACCAGTAGCGGTTCGGGTCCGAGTCGTCGAACGTCGGGATCGCCGGCGACGACGGGACGACCGTCGCGACACCGTTGCGGTGGAAGGTCACCGCGTCGGTGGCCTCCTGGCCGAAGGTGGCGTCGAACGGCTGACGACGGTTGCCGAGCATCGTCGGGCCGTTGCCGTCGTTGAGCATGATCGGCGCCGGGCGGGCGTCGACCGGCAGGACCTCACCGGCACCCGGGTGGGCGCTGGTGTTGTTGTCGCCGAACTCGCCGTTCGCGAACCAGACGAGCATGCCGTTCTGGTACGGGAAGCGCTCCACCCAGTCGGGCTTGGTGTTTGCCCAGCCGAAGTTGTACGGACCGGTCTTCAGCGTCGCGTCGTAGCCGCTGTAGACGCGGTTCTCGGCGAAGTAGAGGTCCTGCACCTGCCGCGACGTCGTGCCGTCGATGATCGAGAAGCCCTTGGCGGTCCACGCCCCGGCACCGCGACTCGACTGCGTCGACCGCACCCGTGACGCCGTCCTGCGTCACGGAGATGTCGTCGATGAACGCCTCGCTGCGAGACACCGCCGTCGCTGGCGACGCGGAAGCGGAACTGCACGGACTTGCCGATGTAGGCCGAGAGGTCCCACGACTTCTCGGTCCACCCGAACTTGCCGTCGTGGGGTCGCCGACCTGGGTCCAGTTGGCGCCGTTGTCGGTCGAGACCTCGCCGTAGAGGTAGTCGTAGCCGGCCTCGAGGTTGCCCTGGACCCAGGCGCCGAGCGAGGCAGAGGTCTTGGCGGCCGTCAGGTCGACCGTGCGCGTCAGCGTGACGTTGAGGTTGTCGCCGAAGCCGCTCCACCACTCACCCTTGCCGGAGTGCGGGGTGTTGCGCGTTGCCGTTCACCGTGCGCTCAGGCAGCGGCACGACGAGCGCCTGCACGGAGCCGTTCTTCGTGGCGAGGTCCGCCTGGCTCAGCTTGACCGTCATGTCCTGACCGAACGGGACGGTCTTGTAGTCCAGCCAGCCGAGGAAGAGCTTCTCCCACGGACCCATGTAGCCGGGAGTCGTGCCGATCGAGTCGGTGCCGTGGTTGAGCCACGAGCCGCCGCTCATGAGCGTCCAGAAGGCGGTGCTGTTGTCGCCGCCCGCGGTGTCGTAGAGGTCGGGCAGACCGAGGTCGTGACCGAACTCGTGCGAGAACACGCCGAGGCCACCGTTCTCGGGCTCGGTCGTGTAGTCACCGATCCACATGCCGGAGTTGCCGAGCTGCACGCCACCGAGCTTGTTGTCGGCCGGACCGGTCTTGCCCTGGTCGGTGGAGTAGGCGTACCAGCGGTGCGACCAGATCGCGTCCGCTCCCTGAGCGCCGCCGCCGGCCTCTTCGCCCTCGCCGGCGTGGATCGCCTGGAAGTGGTCGATGTAGCCGTCGGGCTCGTTGAAGTTGCCGTCGCCGTCGTAGTCGTAGCGGTCGACCTTGTCGAACTGCGCGAGGTAGGTCTTGATCTCGCGCGTCGGTCTTGCCGGCGGCCTTCTGGGCGTCGTACCAGGCGGTGGCGGTGTCCTTGATGTAGCTCCAGTAGCCGTCGGCCTCGCTCGTGCCGTCGACCCTTGACGGGGTTGTGGCCGTAGCGCGCCTCGTTGTAGGGCACCTTCACCCAGTCGGACACGTCGCCCTTGGCGAGGAAGCGGCCGTTGGACTGCTTGAGGTAGAAGTCCCTGAACGACTCGCCCTCGCCGAACATCAGGTCCATGAAGTGGGAGCGGTTGAAGTCCGGCACCCAGTAGGTCGAGTTGTCGTCGGTCGCGTTGCCGTCCCAGTTGCGGTCGGGCGCGGCGATCTGGTTGTGCACCGGGCCGGCCGTGCCGCCCTGGCGCCGGCTTCGTCTGGGTGCCGAAGTCGGTGAGGATCGTGAAGATGTCCTCCTCACGGTTCACCGGGTAGTTGACGTACTTCGACTTGCCGGCCTTGCCGTTCTTGGCGGTCGTCTTGACCTCGATGACGCGGTTGCCGTTGATCGTCTTCGTCGTCGCCTCGCCCTTGAGCAGCTTGGTGACGGCAGCCTTCGTCTCGGCGGCCTGAGCCTCGGCGAGCGGGTTGGGCAGGTTGTCGGGGCGCGAGGCCTGGGCGGCAGCGGGGTCTCCGCTGACCGGGGCCGGCGCAGCCGGCGTTGCCTGAGCCTGCATCGGGGCGGTGAGGCCGGTGACGACAAGCGCCCCCACGGCCAGCCCGGACACAGCACTCCAGTGACGCTTGTTCAAGATCTGTTCCTCCTGATGGATCTGACGCCAGAGCGGCGCCTCACGTATGAGAGCACAGATGCGCGCACAAATTGAGGATTGCACGCGAAATCCATGGAAAAATTTGGGCTGCAGGCGATTTCGGCAGCACAACCGTAAAGAGAGCGTAAATTCTTGCAGTCTGCCCGACTGCGGCGCCGCCCCACTGGGTAGGGACGGTGACCCAGCATCCGAGCCGGACCGATCCTGGCGGAGGGCACCGATAGCATCGCCGGCATGAGCGCGCAGGCACCCGAGGAGCCCAACCCCTACGGCTCGGCCGGCCAGCCCACGGGCGTTGCGGCGGCCGCGCCGGGTGCCCCGAACGCTGCAGGCTCGCCCCCCTCGCCACGACGGGTGCGCATCCCGCACCTGCAGGCCATGAAGACCGAGGGCCGCAAGTGGGCGATGCTCACGGCATACGACATGTATGCCGCGCAGATCTTCGACGAGGCCGGTATCCCCGTGCTCCTCGTCGGCGACTCGGCGGGCAACAACGTCTACGGCTACGAGACGACGGTGCCGGTGACGCTCGACGAGATGGTGCCGCTCGTGCGGGCCGTCTCCTCGGCAGCGGGGCGCGCCCTCGTCGTGGCCGACATGCCGTTCGGCTCCTACGGCGGGTCGGTGGAGCAGGGTTTCACCAGCGCCGTGCGGCTCATGAAGGAAGGCCTCGCCCACGCCGTGAAGCTCGAGGGCGGCAGCCCGATGGTCCCGCTCATCCAGGCCCTCACCGACGCCGGCATCCCCGTGATGGCTCACCTCGGCTTCACGCCGCAGAGTGAGCACCAGCTCGGCGGCTACCGCGTGCAGGGGCGCGGCGACGCCGCGGAGGAGCTCATCGCGGAGGCGCGCGCCGTCCAGGACGCCGGCGCCTTCTCGGTCGTCCTCGAGATGGTGCCCGCGCCCGTCGCGACGCGAGTCACCGAGGCGCTCGCGATCCCGACCATCGGCATCGGAGCCGGCAACGGCACCGATGCCCAGGTGCTCGTGTGGAGCGACTTCGCCGGTCTGCGCAGCGGCAAGGCACCACGCTTCGTCAAGAAGTACGCCGACCTGCGCGGGACCCTCATCGACGCTGCGCAGGCGTATGCCGCTGACGTCGAGTCGGGTGCCTTCCCCGCGGCCGAGCACTCCTTCGAGTCATAGGACCGAGTGATAGGACCCGGCCACCGGCCCTGCTCCGGCTCAGTCGTCGGGCTCGTCCTCGCCGCTCGCAGCGGCGCCATCACGCCAGGCGCGGTCCTGGGCGTCCCACTGCTCGGTCTTCTTGTGGGCCGTGTCGAGGGCCGCTCTGGCCTCCGCCTCGGTGGCGTAGGGGCCGAGGACCTGCTCACCTCGGCTGCGGTTGTCGTCGCTCTCCACCTGGCCGGTGTCGACGTTGTACCAGAAGCTCACTGCCACTCCTCACATCTGCGCTGACGCCCTGAACTGGGTGGTCCGGGTCGTGGGCGGCTCGCGCTGGAGCGCGGTCCGGACGACCTAGACTCCACCGTATGCCGTTGCTCCACGCCCCGGTGGCCCCACATCCGCTGAGTCCCCGCCGCGCTGTCCCCAGCTCGATCGAGCGACCGCACTACGTCGACGTGCCCAACCCGACCGAGGACGGCGACGCGCGCATCAAGGATGCCGAGACCATCGAGCGGATGCGCACCGCGGGGCGGATCGCCGCCCAGGCGATGGCAGCAGCGGCCGAGCACATCGCCCCCGGGGTGACGACCGACGCGCTCGACGCCGTGGCTCACGAGTTCATGCTCGACCACGGGGCCTACCCGTCTCCCTTGGGCTACAAGGGATTTCCGAAGTCGGTGTGCACGAGCGTCAACGAGGTGATCTGCCACGGCATCCCCGATGCCCGACCGCTCGAGGACGGCGACATCGTCAACATCGACGTCACGGCATACATCGGCGGGGTGCACGGCGACACCGATGCGACGTATCTGGTCGGGGACGTGGCCGAAGAGTCCCGCCTGCTGGTCGAGCGCACCCACGAGGCGATGATGCGCGGCATCCGCGCGGCCCGCCCCGGTCGCCAGATCAACGTCATCGGCCGGGTGATCGAGAGCTACGCGAAGCGCTTCGGCTACGGCGTCGTGCGCGACTTCACCGGCCACGGCATCGGCACAGAGTTCCACTCCGGGCTGATCGTGCCGCACTACGACGCTGCGCCCAACTACGGCACCGTCATCCAGGCCGGCATGACCTTCACGATCGAGCCGATGCTCAACCTCGGCACCCACGAATGGCGCATGTGGGACGACGGCTGGACCGTCGTGGCCCGAGACGGGCGGCGCTCGGCGCAGTTCGAGCACACCATCCTCGTGACGGACACCGGCAACGAGATCCTCACGCTCGCGTAGGCTCCTCTCGCCAGACCCGCACCACCTCGTCTCACCAGCAGTTTTCGACGCACCCGGACCTCGACAAGGAAGTTGCCGCTCATGGCCAAGAAGGGCAAGCCGCTCGGCATCGACATCGGCGGCAGTGGCATCAAGGGTGCCCCGGTCGACCTTGCGGCCGGTGACCTGGCCGGGGCGCGCCTCAAGATCCTGACCCCGAAGCCGGCCACGCCCGAGGCCGTGGCCGAGGTCGTCGACCAGATCGTCGACCACTTCGCCGAGCAGACGGGCGACTCGCCCATCGGTGTCACGGTGCCGGCGGTCGTCATCCGGGGCACGGTGCTGTCGGCTGCCAACATCGATCCGTCGTGGCGGGGCACCGACGCCGAGGCGCTCATCAAGGAGCACACAGGACGCTCCGTCACGGTGGTCAACGACGCCGACGCGGCCGGCATCGCGGAGCTGCACTACGGCGCCGCCAAGGGCGTGCACGGACTCGTCATCCTCACCACCCTGGGCACCGGCATCGGCACGGCGATCATCTACGACGGACGCCTCGTGCCCAACTCCGAGCTCGGACACCTCGAGATCGACGGCTACGACGCCGAGGACCGTGCGGCCTCATCGGCCAGGGACGCCGAGGAGCTGTCCTGGACGGAGTACGCCGACCGCCTGCAGACCTACTACGGCACCATCGAGAAGCTCTTCTCGCCCGACCTCATCGTCGTCGGCGGTGGCATCTCCAAGGACAGCGAGAAGTTCCTGCCCAAGCTGACGCTGCGTTGCCCCATCGTGCCCGCCCAGCTGCGCAACCAGGCCGGCATCATCGGCGCGGCGCACCTTGCCGTGGACCGGTCCACGTCCAAGGCCTGACGCGCTCCACGTCGAGTGCCCACTTCCTGACGCACCATGACGTCGAGTGCTCACTGCCTGACGGGGTATGCCGGTCGGGAACTGGGCCCTCGACTGGAAGTTTCGTCGTGGGCCCGTCGGGAAGTGGGCACTCGACTGGGCTAGGTGGTGCGTCGGAGGGCGGCCAGCAGCTCCGGGCCGCGGCGCTCGAAGATGCGCGCCCCGATGCGGATGCCGACGAGCGCGGCCGCCACGCCGAGCACGACGCCGAGCACCCCTGTGGCCCAGACGGCCCACACGTGACCCTGCCACCCGAGCCAGGCGAGCACGACGACAGGAGCGGCGATCACGGCGGTGCCGATGCCCGCCACCGTCTGCGAGAGCAGGGTGACGCCGGCAGCACCGGGAGGAGAGGCAAAGGGGCTCTCCCCCGACTCGGGCACGGGGTAAGGCAGCACGACGCTCATGACGCTCGACAGCCCGTAGCCGGCGCCGAGCAGTGCCACCGAGAGCCCGAGCAGTCCGGCGAGGAGGTCGAACCGTTGACCGACGCCGGCCCCGAGGATCGCGTAGGCCGGCAGGAGCACAGCGGCGAGCAGCACGGAGGCGACGAGACGACCCCGTCGGTCGGCGACGCCGGGGGTCGCCGTGACGAGGTGCAGCCAGATGGCATCGGAGTCGTAGGCCACGGCGTTGTGCTCACCCCAGCCGAGCAGGAAGGCGACGAGCGGCCCCATGAGCAGGGGCGCCCACGTCACGTCGCCGAGGTAGTACGGCACGAGCAGCAGCAGCGGCACGAGGGGTGTCGTGATGACCGAGACCTGGAAGCGTGGGTCCCGGCGGTAGTAGGTGAGGACGCGACCCGCGACCGCCCCACCGGGGGTGTCGGGCATGCGGGCGAGCAGACCGAGGTCACCGTCCGAGGCCACCCCCGCATCGGAGCGCGAGATCGCCCGGGGGTTGTCCACCTGATCGGCCACGGCCCCTGCCCAGAGCCGTCCGACGAGGAGCAGCGTCGCACCCCCGAGCACGAGCCGCACGAGACCGACGAGCGTGTCACCCGCGGCGACGTCGCTGGGGGCGGCCCAGATCCACCCGAGCGGAGTCCAGCCGATGACGTCGGCGAGCAGACCGGCCGTGGCCTTGGCGTCGTCGCTCGACCGGCCGACGATGGCCACGATCGGCGCGACGACGATCAGGAGCAGCAGAGCAGCGATGCCGAGCGCGTCACGACCGCGTCGCGACTGAAGCGCACCCGTGGCCCTCGCCGAGACCCAGCGGCTCGTCGTCACCGCCGTCAGCACCCCGATGACCACGGACAGCAGGCCGACGACGGACGACGCGAGCGTCACCGTCGAGGCGACGAAGACGCCGGTCATGATGACCCCGGTGGCGATCGCCGGAAGGCCGATGAGAGCCGACAGCGCCAGCCCGACGGCGAGGTCACGCGTCGGGATCGCGAACGTCGAGAACCGCGCCGGGTCGAGGGTCGGGTCGGACCCGAAGGTGAAGAGCGGCACGATCGTCCACAGCACGATGGTGGCGGCCCCGACGAGCGGGATGACGACTCGGGCGTCGCTGGGCGAGGTGCGCAGCGACCCCAGCGCCACCGCGACACCGACGACCGCGAACGAGAAGTAGATGGTGCCGGCGATGATGCCGATCGTCTGGGCACGACTGCGACGGAAGAGATTTCGCAGAAGGAGAAGCTTCAGTCGGAGGAGGTGCGCAACCACGACAGCCCCTCCACCTCGGTGCTGCCGCCGACGAGGTCGACGAAGCGCTCCTCGAGGGTGCGTCCGCCGCGCACCTCGTCGATGTCTCCGACCGCCAGCACCTGCCCGTCGGCGATGACGGCGACGTGGCTGCACAGCCGTTGCACGAGGTCCATGACATGACTCGAGAGCACCACCGTCCCGCCGGCAGCGACGTAGTCCTCGAGGATGCGTCGGATCGTGGCTGCCGAGACGGGGTCGACCGCCTCGAAGGGCTCGTCGAGCACGAGCACCCTCGGGGCGTGCACGAGAGCGCAGGCGAGCGTGGCCTTCTTCGTCATGCCCGCCGAGTAGTCGACGACGAGCTTGCCCTGCGCCTCGGCGAGACCGAGCGCCGCGATGAGCTCCGTGGCCCGCGAGGTCGCGAGGTCGCGCGGCATCCCGCGCAGCAGCCCGGCATACGTGATGAGCTGGAGTCCCGTGAGCCGGTCGAAGACCTTGAGCCCGTCAGGGAGCACGCCGAGGAGCCGCTTGGCGGCGACGGGGTCGGCCCAGACGTCATGGCCGAGCACGAACGCGTGACCGCTGTCGGGGCGCAGCAGACCCGTCACCATCGACAGGGTCGTCGTCTTGCCCGCACCGTTGGGGCCGACGAGGCCGAAGAACGACCCGCGCGGCACGTCGAGGTCGATGCCCCTCACTGCGATGAGGTCGCCGAAGCGCTTGCCGAGGCCTCGCATCGCGATGGCGGGGCCTTCACTCGGGGAGCCTTGCGGAGCAGGCAGGTCCATGACTCCACCGGACTCGCTCACTGCACTCCCCCGAGGTAGGCCATCAACTGCGTCACGGTCAGAAGGTCGCGGACTCGTCGTCGCGCAGGTCGACGTAGTCGAGACCCTCGACCCCGGAGAATTGCAGCACGTGGCCGGAATACATCTGCCGACCCTGCTGCGAGAGCAGCCCGTCGTGGATCGGGAGGAAGACGGACGGCGCGATGCGGGCGACGAAGGCGATCGAGTCCCGGCTGGCGGCCCACGGCGCGTTGAGCGGGTGAGCGAGGACGTCGACGGGACCGGGGTCGGCGTCGTAGGCGTCCCCGGGATGGAAGAGCGTCGGCTCCCCGACGGCGCGAAGCACGACCCCGACGTTGGGGATGCGCGGCATGGCGTCGTGGTTGAAGGCGTGCAGCTCACCGACCGGGGTCAGCGTCACGTCACCGACCTCGAACGGCTCGCCCTCGCGGGTCGGCACGGCCACCAGCCCCTCGGCACGCAGCGACTCTGCTGTGAGCGGGTCGGTGTGCACAGGAGTGCCCGGGTTGCGACGGACGAGCCGCGGCACGCGCTCGGGGTCGAAGTGGTCGGCGTGGTTGTGCGTCACGACGATCGCGTCGAGGCGCGTGAGCTCCTCGAAGCCCGACGAGAAGTTGCCGGGGTCGATGAGGATGCGGCGATCGGCCGTCTCGACGAGCAGGCAGGCATGTCCGAGGTGAGTCACGCGCATGGCTCCACCTAATCACGCGCGCCCGACGACACGGCATACCCCGGCTGAGTAGGCCCCCCGGTCCCTTTCGCTCACTCGAACGCGGCCTCGCGGAACTCCTCGCGGCGCCGCACGGCGTCCCTCACCCGCTGCAGCTGCTCGTCGGTGCACTCGAGGTCGTAGACGTCACGGACGAACTCCGGCAGGTCGGCGCGGTAGTCGTGCCCCCAGGGGGCGTAGGACCCCGCGACCTGGGCGTTCTTCATGTCGACGAGGAGCTGGAAGAACGTCGTCACGGGACGCCATCGCATCGCCGGCGGTATGCCGCGTGGCGAGCGCCCCGGCACCTCCTCGGTGCGCGGCCGGTCGGGTCCCAGCCAGACGGGGCGGCGGCTCAGCAGGTCGAGGCCGAAGCGGGTCACGCCGTCGTTGTCGTGGCTGAGCAGCACGTAGCGCACGGTGGCGCGGGCCTCGTCGCCCAGCGACCGGAACTGCTCGTGGTCGTTGACGACGGCGACCAGACGGGGGTCGACATCGGGCCGCGGCCCGCCCGTGATCTCACGCATCCACTTGCTGCCGGCCGGGGTGCCGATCCACAGTGCGCGGTCGATGCCGAGCGCCTGGGGCCCGAGGGTGCCCCAGCCGAGGAGCACGTCCTGGCTCGTGTGCGCCCCGAGGGACTCGCCGAAGAGGACCACCGTGGGCCGACGGTCGGGGGGCATCGCGCGCACCCGCCCGAGGATGCGCAGCCACAGCAGTCGGTTCTGCTCGCGGGCGTCACGGACCTTGCCCAGTGACAGCGGCGAGGGGCGTTTGGAGTACTGCATCGTGACGCTCGCCACGTCGCCGCGGGTGAGGTACTGCGCAGCAGCGACGGCGACGTAGTTGACGTAGCCCGTGCCCGTCGGCGAGACGAGCATGAGCATCGAGCGAGACCACGCGTCGGTGCGGTCCATCTCGGCGATAGCGAGCTCGACGCGCTCGGTCGGCGTCGGCGCGCTGTCGAGGCCGACGAAGACCTGCACGGGGTGCGCTCTCGCGGGCTCGCCCATGACGGTCGGGATGGACAGGTCCTCGGGCACGCTCCCACCGGGCAGGGGTGGTCGCACCGTCATGGCCTCGGGGCGCACGTAGGTCACGGCGTGCCGTCGCCCCTCCCGGCCCAGGGAGTCCCACGACACGAGGCTGGCCGGGTCCCCGCTGACCATCGGGTGCGTCCAGACGCCCGGCGCTGCCTGCATCCACGGGTCGAGGTCGGAGCTGCCGGCCTCGATGTTCTGCATGGCCCGGCTCCACAGCGCGTTGACCCCGAGGCCGGCGACGGCAGCCAGGGCTGCGTGGGACGCCAGCCGCCAGACCAGACCGGAGCCGGGGATCGGGCCGGGGGCGAGGCGACGCACCTGGTCGGCGGTCCATCGCTCGGCCCATCCTGCGCCCCAGAGCACGGAGAGGACCGCAGCCCCGGCTGCCAGTCCGGGGACCGTCGGCACGTTGTCGTGCGGTCGTGCGGACGCGTCGAGCCCCGCCGTGGTGGGCTCGGGCACCGTCCCCCGGGCGCGCTCGATGACGGCTGCGGTGAGCAGGCCGACCGGGACCGACAGGGGCAGGGCGGCCAGCCGCCCGTCGGCGCCGACCGCCCGGTCGAGGGACCGCGCCCCGGCCTGCGCCCCCAGGAGCACGCAGCCGCACAGGGCAGTGGTCCCGAGCCGCCACGCGGCCTGCCGTGCCGCGCCGCGCCGCGGGGTGGAGACACCCGCTCGGTCGAGGTATGCCGTGAGGCCGAGCCCCAAGGGCACCGCTCCGAGCTCGCTGACGAGCCCGGCCACGGAGCGACGGCGGGCCTCGGACCAGGTGTCGGGCAAGGCCGCGGAGTTTGCGAGGAGGCCGGCCACCACGTCGATGACGTCCTGGGCGCCGAGGGTCAGCAGGTAGTGCGAGCCTGTCGAGAGCCCCGTGATCAGACCCTGGTCCTGCCAGCTGCGCCGGGAGAGCGATGGCGCCAGCGTGGGCGGCGTCATGGCGGCTGCCATGACGAGCCCGACCCGCGGGCCGGTGTGCCCGGAGTCATACGGTTGCACGAGTCCTCCCAGCGCTGGGTCGGGTCGATTCGGGGCACACGGGCCCCCTGCTCGTCTGAGGATGTCGGCCCGCCTCGGGCCAGGCCGTCATCCCTTCGGGGTGAACTTCGGACGCGTCCGCCTCCGGGTGCGCAGGTCTTGGCCTCGGACCGGCCGCGGCGGCCATCATGGACGCATGGCTGCGAACGAGGACGTCGACCTGTCACCTGCAGCGCTGCACCTGGAGTCCCCCGACGGGCGCTCATTCGTCGTGAGAGGGCCAGCGAGCCAACGCCCGCGAGTCGGCGAGTACCTCGAGCTCGACACCGTCGGTGGGCCCCTGGCCTTTGTCGAGGAGGTCCTGAGCGACGCTGCGGGAGTGGGCTTCGTCGCGAGCGGGTCGCTCGTCGGTGAGACTGCGACCGCCTCGGACGAGCGTGGCCGCTGGGCCCGGGCCCCGCTGCGCCCGACCCGGGACGAGGCCGTGCAGGCTCTCTTGTCGGGATCGGACCCCCAGCTGCACCTCGGCCAGCTCGTCGACCACACCGAGGTGGGTGTCGCACTCATCCCCGAGCGTCTCAACCGGCACACCTTCTGGTGCGGGCAGAGCGGCTCGGGCAAGACCTATGCGCTGGGTGTCCTGCTCGAGCGCATCCTGCTGAACACGAGGCTGCCGATGGTCGTCTTCGACCCCAACAGCGACTTCGTGCGGATCGGTGAGATGAGCGCCGATGCGGACCCGGACTCAGTTGCGGCACTTGCGGATCGGGACATCGTGGTGCTGCGGCCGGGCGACGCGCAGTCTCCCCTGCACGTGCTCTTCAAGGAGATGACCCCGAGGGCCCGCGCCGCGGTGCTGCGGCTCGACCCGGTCATCGACCGTTCGGAGTACAACACCCTCCTCGGCCTCATGGACGCCCTCGACGCCGTGGAGACGCCCGACATCGTGGGGCACCTGCACTCGCTGGGGGACCCTGACGCGACCGCGCTCGCGCAGCGCCTCCAGAACCTCGGGGTGCTCGAGTGGACGACGACCTGGGCCTACGGCGCCGAGAGCGCGACGTCGGTCATCGATCGGCGGCCCGCCGCGACCGTGCTCGACCTCGGCGGCTACGACCGCAACGAGGAGCAGCTCACCGTCACGCTCGCCGTGCTCGACGACCTCTGGGCCCGGCGAGCCGAGCGCCGACCCCTGCTCCTCGTCGTCGACGAGGCGCACAACCTCTGCCCGCCTGACCCAGACACACCGCTCGGCGTGGCGGTGCGCGACCGGTTCATCCAGATCGCGGCGGAGGGTCGCAAGTACGGTCTGTGGCTGCTGCTGTCAACCCAGCGACCCTCGAAGGTGCACACCGGCATCGTGTCGCAGTGCGACAACCTCACGCTGATGCGGACGAACTCGCGCGACGACCTCGACCAGCTGTCGGCGATCTTCGGCTTCCTGCCGCGCGGGCTGGTCGCCGAGGCAGCCCGGTTCCGCCAGGGCGAGGCGCTCGTGGGCGGCGGCTTCGTGACGATGCCGAGCATCGTGCGCCTGCGCGATCGGGTGACGCCCGAGGGCGGCATCGACGTGGCCGTGCCGATGCCCTGACGCACCGCCCCCACGCCCGTCGAGCCCGGGAACCCGTGGAGCGGCGGAGCCGCTCCGTTGCTGGTCAGTGGAGCAGGGACTTCGACACGACCATGAGGATGCCGAGCGAGCCCGCCAGAGCGGACTCGAGCAGGGACTCGCGAACGCTCGAGCCGGCATACCGGGCCGCGAGGTAGGCGATCGCGCCCAGCACGATCACGGTCACCCAGAGGGCGATGTCGGCGGCCGTGGTCGGCGGGATGCCGAGCGCCGTAGCGACGGCGAAGGTGCCGAGCGCGGGCACGCCGCCGAGCAGGACACCCGACTCGTGGCTGGCCGCTGCGGCGACGCGGTGCCCGATGGGGTCGCGCCCCTCGCGGAACTGATGCGCGAACACGCGAACGTAGACGTCGGCGAGGAAGTAGATGCCGAGCACGAAGCCGGTCGTCGCGACGATGCGCTGCGCGGAGGTCTCCTGGCCGGCGGATGCGCTCATCACAGCGCCGGTGATGATCACGCCGTAGAGCAGGCCGGACGGGTGACGGCCCGCGACCCATTCGCCCGTGTGTTGGCGTGCGTCCCTCAGGTCCACGGCCACTCCCCCGCTCTCGACTCGTCCTTCTGTCACCCCTCACGGTGCCAGACCGATCCGGCAACGTCGACGGGTCGACGTGCGAATCGTCATCATCATCCCTGCCGTCCGACCAGTCGACCCCACGGGGCCGGGGCCGGCGTCACCCAGGCCGTCCATCCCCGTGAGGTGAATCGGCCGGCCGCGCCGTCGCCCAGCTCCCTGAGGCACCATGGGCACTCCGGCACGAAACCCCGCGGCGACACGAGAGGATGTGCTCATGGCGAAGCGCGATGCCGGCCCACGGTTCTTCAAGCGCCGCGGTCAGGACCTGACCGTCAAGGACAGCGACGGCGTCGAGCACCACGCCACGCTGGAGCCCGTCGACCGGCACGGGACGCATGATGCCGGCGCGTTCGCGTTCGGTTACTGCAAGAGCTGCGACTGGACCGGACCCGCCCGCCGCGCCCGCGACAAGGCCCGCAAGGACGCTGTCGCCCACCAGGACGATTGCACCAGCGAGGGGAAGATCCGGATCGGCGTGAGCGACAACGACCCGAGGTAGTGGGTCGCACTGGCGATGCTCACCTGCGAGTTGCGCCGCGTCAGTCGCCGACCCTGGTCGCGGAGACAGCCGACCTTCTTATGACAGAGATGGGTCGGCCGCTCCTGAAAACGAGGCGCACCATGTCGGTGGTGGTCGCTAGTGTCTGGTGATTGTGACGATGACCCAGCCCACGTCTGATGGGACGGCGCGCGCCACGAGTCCCGGCGGGCATCTGAGGGGTTCGGCGATGCCCGCGGATCGCGTCCCTGTCGACTGGCGCCGGGTCCGCCGTCCCCTGACGGTCGTGTGTTTCACGATGTCACTGGTGGGTGCCGTCGCGGCATCCCTCGGGTCGATGGTCGCCGGCCGGCTCGCCGAGCAGGCAACGGCGACGCTGGTCATGGTGCTGGCCCTGTGCGTCATCGGCGGCGCGGTCATCGACACCGTGGCCAAGACGATCTGGGCGACGGTGTGCGACCGGGCGGAGGGCACGCTGCGCGCCGACCTGCTCGACGCGGCGATGGCCCAGCCGCTCTCCGAGCTGTCCGAGCAGGCCGTGGGCGAGGTGCTCGACCGCATCGACGACGACACGTGGGAGGTCGGCCAGCTGATGCGGTGGGGC
This sequence comes from uncultured Actinomycetota bacterium, assembly GCA_963697735.1. Classification (GTDB taxonomy): domain Bacteria; phylum Actinomycetota; class Actinomycetes; order Actinomycetales; family Dermatophilaceae; genus Humibacillus. The sequence goes on from CAVOOZ010000004.1 coordinate 177,032, forward strand.
GTGTGGCAAGCGGTGCGCACCCTCCTCGCCTCCGGCCCGCTCTGGGTGGTCGCGAGTCTCGCGTGGTGGCCCGCCGCCTTCCTCTTCCCCCTGACGGGACTGGCCACGTATGCCGTCGTCCGCCGGCTGCTGCCTCAGGTCGCCGAGCGCAAGGTGGTCGAGGAAGCCGCGTGGACCGACCACGCTGCCTCCACCGAGGAGGGCGTCGCGGCCCGCGACGACCTGCGCACCGCCCTGGGCCAGGCCTACGTGCTTGGCCGCAACGCCCGGATGGCCGCAAGGGTGCACGAGGCGCTCGACAAGGTGCTGCGGGTCGAGGCCCGGATCACCCGGCGCAGCGGTGGACTGCTCCACGGCGCGCTGGCCGCCGTGGCCGTGGTCGGCACCGCCCTGGTGCTCGGCGGCGGCCTGTCGACCGCCCGGCTGGTCACGCTCTTCCTCGTCACGACGATGTTCGTCGGCAGCGTTGACATGCTGGCGCGTCACCTGCCCGACCTGCAGGAGGGCTTTGGGGCGGTCCTGCGGCTGCGGGCCATGCTTGCCTCTCCGGCCGAGCCGGTCGGCGGGATGCCCCTCCGCGACGGGCACCTCGAGGTGGAGTTCCGCGACCTCGAGTTCGACTACGGCACCGGCACGTTCGCCCTGAGAGACGTCAATGTCGTCGTCCCGGCCGGACACACCTGCGCACTCGTGGGACGCACAGGCTCGGGCAAGTCCACCCTCGCGTCCCTGCTGTCGCGTGCCGTGGAGCCTCCCCCGGGCACGGTGCTGTTGGGAGGCACCGACGTGCGCGACCTCGACCTGCAACAGCTCCGGGCAGCAGTCGGCGTCGTGACCCAGCGCACCGAGGTGCTCGTCGGCACGCTGGCGCAGAACATGACGCTCTTCGGCGACGTGCCGCGTGCCCGGGTCGAGGCGGCGGTCGCCGAGCTCGGCCTGACCGAGTGGGTGACCGGCCTGCCCGACGGCCTGGACACGATGCTCGGCCCAGGGGGAACGACCCTTTCGGCGGGCGAGGAGCAGCTCGTGGCGTTCGCCCGCCTGCTCGTCCGCGACGTGCGCGTCGTCGTCCTCGACGAGGCCACCGCGCGCATGGACCCGGTCACCGAGGCACGAGTGGTGCGGGCTGCGGACCGACTGATCTCGGGACGCACGGGCATCCTGGTCGCCCACCGTCTGTCGACGACCGAGCGGGCCGAGTACGTGGCCGTCCTCGAGTCAGGTCGCGTCGTGCAGCAGGGTCCGCGCGGCGTCCTGGCCGCGCAGCACGGACCGTTCCTCCGGCTGCTCGAGGCGGCCGCCCACGAGGTCACCGTGGAGGAGCACCACCACGACGACACCGCGATCGGCTCGATGCGTCGCAGCACCACCCCTCCGCCGCCTCCGGTGCTGGCCCCGACACCGAGCCTGGCGCGGCAGGTGATCCATGCCGTGCGGATCCAGCCCCGATGGGGACTGCTGGGCGCCGCCCTCTTCCTCGTCGCGTCACTCACCGGCGCGTTCGGCGCCATCACGGGCTGGACCTGGGGACTGGTCGTCACCGAGCTGCAGGCCGGGCAGAATCCCGGCTGGCTCACCGCCGCCCTCGTCGCGTCCCTCCTCGTCGGTCCGCTGTTGCTGTCGCAGGCCTTCCGCTCCTACCCTCACTGGTGGGTCGAGGTTCGCCTGCGCGTGCGGGCCGCGGTGCTCGCAGGGCAGACCGCGCAGCGTCGCCTGGTCCGCACGCCGCCCGGCGAGGTGGTTGCCCGCACGATGGACGCCGACCGCTTGGCGCGCTACACCGACCGCTGGGTCGACTTCGTCAACGGCCTCGTCGTCGCCACGGTGACAGCACTGATCGCCGGCACGTGGCTCGCCGGCGCGATCCTGCTCGTCGTGATGATCGCCTCGGCGCTCGCCTCTACCCTCGGCCGACCTGTGGCCGGACGGTCGGCAGCCGCCGCCTCGACCGCCCGTGCCGGCTTCGGTCGATCACTGGTCTCGGCCCTCGAGTCGATCCGGACCGTCAAGCTCGCCGCCGCCACTCCTCAGGTGCACGAGCACCTGCGCCAGATCGACGGAGGCCGCGTCGACGCGGCCGTCGGCGAGCACCGAGTGCAGGCCCTGCTCGACGGCGTGCCCGTCGTCATGGTCCAGTGCGGGGTCGTGGCCGCGTGGGCGGGCTTGCTGCACGGAACGTGGCCCCTCGCCACGACCCTGCTGGTCGCCAATGCCGTCAGCGGCTTCGACTGGTTCGGCCGGGTCGCAGGCTCAGTTGTGACCGAGGCGCCCGGGGTGCGGGCATGGATGACCGCCACGAGCGAACTTGCCGGTGGTGGCGACCTGATGGATCTCCCGCCGGGCATGGACCTGGTGCACGGCACTGCCGACGAGCCGGAGCCGGGGCAGCACGAGCCCCTGCGCACCCTCAGACTTCGGGCTCTGACCGCGGTGCACGACGACGGCACCATCGGAGTGCAGGACGTGGACCTCACCGTCCAAGCGGGTGAGCTGGTGCTCCTGTTGGGCAAGGTCGGCTCGGGGAAGTCCAGTCTGCTCTCGTCGCTGGCCGGGCTGACCTCCCACACCGGTCAGGTGCTGTGGAACGGCCGTGTCCTGACCGAGCCAGAGGTCCAGCTGCGACCTGCCCGGGTCTCGCACATCGCCCAGGTGCCCCGGGTGCTGTCCGGCACCTTCACGGGCAACGTCGCCCTTGATCACGCCGACCGGCAGGTCGAGCCTGCGCTCGTGGCGGCACGGATGGAGCGCGATGTCGCCGAGGCCGGCGGTCCTGACGCGCTCGTCGGGCACCGGGGGGTCCGGCTCTCCGGCGGGCAGGTGCAGCGGCTGGCGCTGGCTCGCGCACTCGCCTGTCGGGCCGAGCTGCTGCTGGCCGACGATGTCTCCTCGGCCCTCGATGCGGCCACCGAGATAGAGCTCTGGGATGCGCTGCGCTCCGGCGGCGCCACCGTCATCGGCGCCACGAGCAAGGCTGCCGCGCTCGCGCGGGCCGACCGAGTCGTCGTCCTCGACGGCGGCAGGGTGGTGGAGACAGCTCCATGGCATGAGCTCTCCTCGAGGTGGGCACACCTCGCGGGGTGATGCCCGCCTCGCGCCTGCATGTCACGCCGCCCACTCCGCCTCGATCCACCGATGGCTTCGTTGTCAGCATGACCTCGTCTGCGGGCTACGGGCTGGCTGCGCGCGTGGGTGAGCATCCGACCTCGCTGTCGGGGTGTTCCACGCCGTAGGTCGGCTGTGCCGCGGGTTGAGGAGCTCTTCGAGTCCCACCTGGTGCGCGGCCGCAACAGGAGGTCAGGCACGGGCTCCCAGCACATGTACGCCGGCCAGCGAGACGGTGGCGATGAGCAGGGTCGACCCCACGGCCAGCAGCGTCGCGCGGCCGCTCCCGCGCAGGAGGGTCTTCACTCTCACCCCGGTGCCCATGCCAAACAGGGCGGCGGCCAGCGCGACACTCTGGGCCACGCCCAGCCCGTCGAGGAGCGGCTGCGGGAGGACGACCAGGCTGCGCAGCGCCATGCACCCGACGAAGCCGACGACGAACAGTGGAACGAGCGGCGGGCGACGCGCGCCCGGCACCGGGACACCGTCCGCGCTCGCACGTCGAGAGCGCATGGCGCTCACCACTGAGACGAGGGGTGCCAGCATGAGCACGCGCGTGAGCTTGACGACGACGGCGACACCCAGCGCGCTCGCGCCAACGGCGCTGGCGGCTCCCACGACCTGGCCAACGTCGTGGACGCTGGCGCCGATCCAGACGCCCATCTCGTGACCGGTGAGCTGGAGAGGCTGCTGGAGCAGAGGCAGGGTCAGCATCATCGCGGTGCCGCACAGCGTCACCATGGCCACTGCCAGCGCGACGTCGTCGTCGTCGGCATCCGTGCTCGACTGGATGGCTGCGATCGCTGAGGCGCCGCAGATCGCGAATCCCGTTGCCAGCAAGAGGCTTCGCGCGCTCCCCAGACCCATATGCCGGCCGAGCCAGTTGGTGGCCACGAGGGTCGCCAGGAGTGTCACGACCACGAGGACGATGACGGGGAGTCCCAACCCGACGATGGCGTCGACGGACAGCGAGAGCCCCAGCAACGCGACCCCGATCCGCAACAGCTTCCTGCTAGCCAGCCGCAGCCCCGGCTCAGCGGCGCCGGGCACGAGGCCGGTATTGGCCGCGACCGCGCCCAGTAGCACCGACCACGTGACGAGCGCGACCTCGGGGAGGAGGACGTGCCCCACCTGGGCCAAGCCCACACCGAGCACCACCAAGAGCACGCCAGGGACGAGCGCGTACCACGTCGGCCGAGTCGACATGGGTGCGCTCTCGGCCGAAGCGTCGATGGCAACCGGCCGATCGGCGCGGCGGTTGATGTGGGCTCCTGCCGGATCAGCTCTCATTTCGCCTCGATGGTCGCCGACGCAATTCGGCCTTGGCGAGCGCGTTCTTGTGCACCTCGTCGGGTCCGTCGGCCAACCTCAGGGTGCGGATGCTCGCGTAGGCGTTGGCGAGCGGGAAGTCCTGTGAGAGCCCCGCGGCACCGTGCACCTGGATGGCCTTGTCCAGGATCCACTGGACAGTGACAGGCGTCGCGATCTTGATCGCCTGGATCTCGGTGTGGGCTCCCTTGTTGCCGACGGTGTCCATGAGCCAGGCAGTTTTGAGCACGAGCAGCCGCAGCTGCTCGATCCGCACCCGGGACTCCGCGATCCAGTCCCGCACGACGCCCTGGTCGGCCAGCGGCCGGCCGAAGGCAACCCGCTCCTGCGCCCGCGCGCACATCAGTTCGAGAGCCCGCTCGGCGACACCGATGGACCGCATGCAGTGGTGGATCCTGCCGGGCCCTAGGCGCGCCTGGGCGATGGCAAAGCCGCCGCCCGGCTCACCGATGAGGTTGGCGACCGGAACGCGCACGTCGTGAAAGGCGAGCTCGGCGTGTCCGCCGTGGTCGTGATCGTCGTAGCCGAAGACCTCCATGCCCCGCACGATCTCGAGCCCGGGGGTGTCCCGAGGGACCAGAACCATCGATTGCTGCTGGTGCCGCTGCGCCGTCGGGTCGGTCTTGCCCATCACGATGAAGACGCGGGCGTTGGGGTTCATGGCACCGGTGATCCACCACTTGCGGCCGGTGATCACATAGTCGTCCCCGTCACGCACTATCGTCGTGGCGATGTTCGTCGCGTCCGACGACGCCACGTCCGGCTCGGTCATGGCGAACGAGGACCGGATCTTGCCTTCCAACAAGGGTTCGAGCCACTCCTTCTGCTGCTGCTCGCTGCCGAAGAGCGACAGGACCTCCATGTTGCCGGTGTCCGGTGCGCTGCAGTTGAGCGCAGCCGGCGCCAGGTGTGCACTCCGGCCCGTGATCTCCGCGAGAGGCGCGTACTGCAGGTTGGTCAGTCCCGCGCCGTGCTCGCCCGGCAGGAACAGGTTCCACAGGCCACGAGCCCGGGCCTCGGCGCGCAGCTCGGCAAGCACCGGCACGGAGTCCCAGGCCCACCTGTCGTCGAGCTGCGCGTGCTGCGCTTGGGCGAGCGGCTCGGCCGGGTGGACCTGATCCCGCATGAAGTCGAGCAGGTTGTCGCGCAACTCGAGCGTCCTGGCATCGAAGTCGAACTCCATCAGCGCAGCTCCTTGGGCGTGATGACCCGGCGAGGGGGTAGAACGACGGACCCGGCCGCGCGCCAAGTGCGACCGGGTCCGTCGTTGTTCATGTCGCTACCGTCTCGGCACGCGTCAGGCCCGAGCGAAGTCCGCGACGATGTTCTCGTAGGTCACCTGGCCGGCCTTGACCGCGCCAAGCTTCTCCGCGACACCGATCATCACCTCGATGCCGGCCTTGCCGACCTTCCAGTCGGGAAGGATCTTCGGGACGACCGAGGTGGCGTAGTGATCGATGTATGCCGTCGCCGCCGCGGCACCCTTGCCGCCGAACTGCGTCGCGTTCAACTTCTCGGCGGCCTCCTTGCGGTTGGCCAGGATCCAGTCCTTGGCCTCCCAGGCAGCCGACTTCCACGCGGTGACGACGTCCTTGCTGTCCGTGAGGAAGTCCTCGCGCACGATGATCGGCTGGACCTGCTGCTTGCTGAGGATCGCGGGCGCGTCATCATTCCAGAACTCGATGAACGACTGCCCACCCGAAGCCTGGGCCATGAGCTGGCTCGTCGCGTACGTCACGGCGACATAGGCGTCGATGCGCCCTGCCCTCATCTGCGCGATGCCGGGCGTGAATTGTCCGACACCGAGGTGGGTGACGTCCTCGTACTTCATGCCGGCGGCCTCGAGGGCCAGACGCAGCTGCTGGTCCGCGCCCGCCCCGATGGCCGCCACGCCGATCTTCTTGCCCGCGAGCGCGTGCATCTTCTCGTCGAAGCTCGCGGAGGCGGCGGGCCAGGTGCCCTTGTTGGTGACGATGCTGTAGGTCGTCTCGGGGATACGCATGCCGACGATGACGGGCCGCTTGCCCTGCTGGGCATTGGCGAAGCTGGCCATGGTCAGCACGGTGTCCTGCTGCATGCCGTTGATGGCGCCCGCCGCGAACAACTGCATCGCCTGGACGCCGCTCTGGGGGAAGACGAAGTCACCGACATCGAGCTTGAACTTCTCGAACAGCTTCTGGTCCGCGCAGACGGCGTCGAGGAAGTAGTTGTCGCCGGGCGCGGAGGCCATCTTGAACGGGGTCGCCTCCGTCAGGCCGCCAGCCGCTGCGCCCTGCGTGGCCGCGCTCGTGGGAGCGGGGTCGCCGCCGCACGCGGCGAGGGCGCTGCTTCCGCCGATGGCCGCGGCTCCGAGGCCGATGGCCCTGAGCAGGGTCCGACGCGACGTCGACGCGGAGAGAACGGAGGCCGAATCGCCTGCGAGCCACTGCTGATTACTGAACATTCCTGCTCCTGGTGAGATTCGGCATTGAATCCGAGAATAGATTGTTGAACTGGATGAAGGGCTCGGGACGAAACTTTCCTCAGGCCACTTCCAGAGGCCGGCCGGTTCGCGTTGTCTGGCCTCGCCCCTCGGGTCACGAGGATTCTGCAGGCACGTCGTGCGTGAAAAGCCCGTGGCCAGATACTCATCCCGGGCCGTCGGGGTGTCAATGGATCACCCGCGTGGAGCGCGCTATCGCTCCGATAGGCGATCGTTGCAGCGGGCCCGCCAGTATGCTCGGGGCACCCGGGCGCGCGGACCTCGCGTCGGTGCAACACGAGGAGAGACACGCATGGCGACACCCCAGGCTGAGCACGATATCGCACCACCTCGGGGGGTGGAGGCGGTCAAGGCGTCCCTCGTGACGGCTGCGGCGGAGCTCTTGGCAGCCCAGCCGGCCAGCCAGGTCTCGGGTCGGGCGATCGCCCGACGTGCCCACGTGAACTACGGTCTGATCCATCAGTATTTCGGCAGCAAGGAGAAGATATTCAGGGAGGTTTTCCTGCAGCTCTCGGACCGAGCAACGGCAGAGGCCAGAAACGAACATGAATCGGACTGGTGGAGTGATCCGACTTTGTTTTCGACCGATGCCGACCTGTGGCGGATCGTGGCAAACCTGGTGGTCGACCCGGACCTGATGGAGTCCATGGAATGGGAGTTTCCGCTGATTCGAGCTATTACGGCCGGAATGGCGCAGCAGCATCCCGAGTGGGACGACCGCGAGGTCCGTGCCCACACGGCTGCGTTCGGAGCCACCCTGATCGGCTGGAGCCTGCTCCAGCCCATCTTCCAACGCGGGCTCGAGCTCGACGACGACGAGCTCGCCGGCATCCGCGACCGGGCACTGACCATCGCATCCGGCTCGAGCTCATCCGGCCAGCGCCACGGCTGAGGCATGCTCGGCGGCCAACCGGCGTCGCATGGCCAGGTGCGCCCGCGGCATACCGACCGACTCGCCGCCGACGAAGCGGCCGTCGACGTAGCGGTGCACACTGAACGATCCGCCCGCGACGTCACCCTCGACCTCGAGCCGCTCGTCGAGCCCTTCGTGGAGCGCTGCTGGAAGCCCGGCCATCTGGACCTTGACACCGGCCTGGTCGGTCCAGAACCACGGCACCGGGGCATACTCGGCGGCGGCGCCGGTGAGCCGTCGTGCCACGTGGGTCGCGCCGTCGAACGCATTCTGCACCGAGCTGAGTCGCAGGCGCCGGTTGCCGTAGGGGAACCGTGCGCAGTCGCCGATCGCCGAGATGGCCGGGTCGGCCGTCAGCAGGTCGTGGTCAACCAGGATGCCATCATCCACGGGCAGGCCTGCGGCGCGAGCCAGTTCGCAGTTGGGAACTGCACCGACACCGATGACCACCAGGTCGGCCGGCAGCTCTTCCCCACTCGCGGTGAGGACGCTCCGGACGGCTCCGTCGACCCCGGTGATCCGGTCGACCGCCTCACCGAGCCGCAGACGGACACCTCCTGCGGTATGCCGCTCCGTCAGGAACTCGCCGGTCACCGGCGTCACAGCGCCGTGGAGAAGGCGCGGGGCGACCTCGACCACGGCGACGCCGATGCCGAGTCGGGCAGCGACCGTGGCCAGCTCGAGACCGATGAAGCCGCCGCCCACGAGGACGACCGAGCGGGCGGAGCGCAGCTGCGCGCTGACCCGACGGGCGTCGTCGAGCGTCCGCAGAGTGTGCACGCCGGCCAGACCACAACCAGTGGCCGGCGCCGGCCTCGGCCGCGAACCGAGGGCCAGGACCAGGTGGTCATAGGCCAGGCGCCTGCCTGAGTGCAGCTCGACCTGAGCACCGTCGCGGTCGATCGAGACCACCTGCGCGCCCAGCTCGAGGTCGACACCGAGCGTTTCGTAGTGGTCTGCGGGGTGGAACAGTGCCTGGTCGTCCAGGGCCTCGACGTCGGCGCACGACTTGGACAGCGGTGGGCGCTGGTACGGCAGGTGCGGCTCGGCGCCGACCAGGGTGATCGGGCCGGACCAGCCTGCGCGACGCAGGGCGTTGCCTGTCTGCACACCTCCGTGTCCGGTGCCGACGACGACGACTCGCCCGGCTGTCGGCTCAGCCATCGACCACGGTGATGGCCCCGGTCGGGCACGAGGCGATGGCCTCGTCGACGTTGGCGCGCTCGGTGTCGGGTGGCGTCTGGTCGAGCAGGAACGCCACACCGTCATCGTCCTGGTCGAAGACGTCGGGTGCCGCCATGACGCACTGGCCGGAGCCGCAGCACTTGGCGACGTCGATGGTGAGGTTCATGGTCGCAACTGCCTTCAGGTCGGTGGTCACAGGTGCACTCGTAGCTCGCGGATACCGAAGAACGCTCGGCCCTCTCGGAATCGCAGTCGCGTGATGTCGTCGTCGACCAGACCCAGGTTCGGGTAGCGGTCGAACAGGCGCGGGAGCCCGTAGCCCAACTCGAGACGAGCGAGGTTCTGTCCTACGCACTGGTGGGGCCCGAACCCGAAGCCGAGATGCTTCGGCTTCTCCTCCGGGATGCTGAAGTCTGCGAAGCCGGAGGGTCCGAACTGCGACTCGTCGTGGTTGGCCGCGAGGATCGAGGCGATGACGCCCTCCCCCTTGCGGACCAGCGTGTCGCCGACCTGGATGTCCTCCGTGGCGGCACGCCGTGGGCCCATGCGGACCACCGTGTGGATCCGGACCAGCTCCTCCACGGCGCTGTCCCAGCTGCGAGCGCCGGACCGGAGCAGCTCGAGCTGATCCGGGTGCTGCAGCAACGTCAGCACGGACAGGCCGAACATGCCGGCCGTGGTGTCGTGCCCTGCCGAGACGAGCATGATGACGAAGCCGGCCAGCTGCTCGCGCGTGAGCTCACCCGTGAGCAGCTGCTCGTGCGTGAGTCGCGTCAGGAGGTCGTCCGCGGGCTGGGACTCCTTGAGGGAGATGAGCCGGTCGCAGAACGCCGCGAACTCACCGATCACCTCGTACTGCTCCTCGCGGCTCAGCGACAGGGTCGTCATCCGCTCGGTGAGCTCCTGGAACATCGCCTCGTCCTCCCTCGGCACACCGAGGATCTTCGCGATGACGTCCGAGGGCACGGCAAGGGCGAACGACTCAATGAGGTCGACCGGCTGCGGCAGGCTCGCAAGCGAGTCGATGCGGGCGTCGATCGTGGCGCACACGAAGTCGCGGTAGCCCTCGACGGCCTTGGGCATGAAGTCCTTGGCGACCATCCGCCGCAGGCGCGTGTGCACCGGCGGATCGGAACGGATCATCGTCGACACGGCGACGGGTGCATCCGAGCCGGGGGCGCCCTCGAGCGGGAAGCCGGGCGTCAACGGGCTCGAGCTGAACCGCGTGTCGGCCAGGATCGCCTTGACGTCCTCGAAGGCCGTGAAGAGCCACGACGACCCGCTGTCGCCCAACGCGACCGTGCTGGCCGGGCTCTCCCGGCGCAGCTCGCCGAAGTAGTCGGGCTCGTCGAGCGGCCGGCTCTCGGGTGGGGTCAACGAGTACTTACGCAGGTGCGGGCACGCAGCCGCGCCGTCAGCCGCCTTGTCGGGCGCGGTCGTCGGTTGACCGCCGCTGCTCGTGTCGGTCCTGGTGTCGGTGTCGACCGGGACTGCGTCCATGAAGTCCTCCTGATGCGAGGGGTCGGACCCTCTCTTTAGCCACTTGGCTAGAGTCTAGCCAAGTGGCTAAAGGAGGTCAAGGGTCCTGACGGTCAGCAGCTGCCCGCGGCGACCATGCTGCGGCGCTCCACGCCGACGGTCCGGGTCAGGAACGGACATCGAGGACGACCCGGCCCACGGTCTTGCCGTCGGCGAGCCGCTGCAGCGCCGACGCGGTGTCGTCGAGAGGGAACCTCTCGCTGACGAACGGCGCGATGAGGCCCGCGTCGGCCAGGCGTGTGAGCTCCGCCTGACAGGCCCCGGCGGCTGGGAGGTCCTTGGCGTTGTAGAGCCCCCAGTGCAGGCCGAGGATCGAGTAGTTCTTCACAAGTGCGTGGTTCAGCGCGGCCTGCTGCATCCTGCCCCCGGCGAACCCGACGACGATGATGCGGCCCTCGAAGGCGATGCACTTCGTCGAGCGGTCGTACACGTCGCCACCGACGGGGTCGTACACCACGTCTGCGCCGCGACCACCCGTCTCGCGCTTGACGACGTCGACGAAGTCATCGGTGTGCCGGTCGACGACGACGTCGGCACCGAGCTCCGTGGCGTAGCGGGCCTTCGCCTCGCCCCCCACGACACCGATGACCCGCGCTCCAGCCGCCTTGCCGAGCTGGACCGCGGCGCTACCGACACCGCCGGCAGCGGCATGGACGAGGAGGGTCTCGCCCGGCTGGATCCGCGCGCGGCGGTGGAGCCCGAACCAGCCCGTCTGGTAGCCGATGAAGAGCGCTGCCGACTGGGCGTCGTCGAGGGAAGCCGGGGCGGCATACGTGGTGTGGTCGTCCATCAGGGCGAACTCGGCGAACCCGCCGTGCGGCAGGCTGCACAGTCCGAGCACCCGGTCGCCGACGGCGTGCTGAATCACCTCGGATCCCACCGCCACGACCTCCCCGCACAGCTCCGCACCGGGGGTGAACGGCAGGTCCGGCTTGATCTGGTACTGGCCCCGGCACATCAGGACGTCAGGGAAGTTGGCCGCGCTGGCACGCACCCGGACGAGCACCTGACGCGGCCCGGGCTCCGGCACCTCGAGGTCGCGCAGCTCGAGCACCTGCTCGGGCTCGCCGAGGCTCGTGACGGACCAGCCCTTCATGCGTGTCATCGCTTTCCTCACTCAGAGCTCAGGTAGGGGTTCAGTCGGTGGAGAGGTCGAGCAGGGACTGGCCGGGGTTGACCGCGTCACCCTCGGACACGTGGATGGCGACGACGACGCCCGCCACCTCCGACATGACGGGGATCTCCATCTTCATGGACTCGAGGATCATCAACGGTGTGTCCTCCTCGACGGCGTCGCCGGGGGCGACGAGGATCTTCCAGACGTTGGCGCTCATGTCGGCTTGGATGCTCTCGGACATCGAGGTTCCTTTCGTGGTTCTGGCCCGGTCCGCTACTGGCGGGCCTTGACGTTCGCGACGACGTTCGTGTCGTAGCGCCCGCTCGCGAACTCGTCGGACCGCACCAGCTCGCGCAGGAACGGCAGGTTGGTGACCAGCCCTGTGACGACGAACTCGTCCAGAGCCGCGACGATCCGCGCGAGCGCCTGCTCGCGCGTGTCACCGTACGCGCACACCTTCGCCACGAGCGAGTCAAAATGGGGGGTGACCTCGACGCCCGCGGCATACCCGGAGTCGACGCGGATGCCCGGCCCGCAGGGTTCCACCCACTCGTCGATCATGCCGGGACGGGGATAGAACCGCTTCGGGTCCTCCGCGCACACGCGCACCTCGATCGCGTGCCCCCGTGGCGACGGCGCGAAGTCCGCAGTGGTCGTCCCGGTGTGCGCGATGCTCAGCTGCTGCTCGACGAGGTCGATGCCGTAGGTCAGCTCGGTGACGGGGTGCTCCACCTGGATGCGCGTGTTCATCTCGAGGAAGACGAACTCGTTCGAGATGGTGTCGAGCAGGAACTCCACCGTGCCGGCGTTGCGGTAGCCGACGACCTCGGCCGCCTGCACCGCGCTCAGGAGCATCCGTCCGCGGACCCTCGTGTCGAGCACCGGGGCCGGGCTCTCCTCGACGAGCTTCTGGTGGCGGCGTTGCGCCGAGCAGTCGCGCTCCCCCAGCGCGATGACGGTGCCGTTTGCGAGCCCGAGGATCTGCACCTCGACGTGGCGCGCGGTGGAGACGAACTTCTCCACAAAGACCCGGCCCGAGCCGAAGCTGCGCTCGGCCATCGAGCGGGTGCCGTCGAAGGCCGTGCGCAGCGCGTCGGCGTCGTGCGCGATGGCCATGCCGATGCCGCCGCCACCTCCGGCGGCTTTGACCATGACCGGGTAGCCGATGCGGCTCGCCTCGAGCAAGGCCTCCTCCACCGAACCGAGAGCATCGTCTGCGCCGCCGCTGACCGGGACGCCCGCCTCGGCGACGACCCGGCGCGCCTCGACCTTGTCACCCATCGTGGCGATCGTCTCTGGCGACGGTCCGACCCAGGTCAGCCCGGCCGTGACGACATCGCTGGCAAACTGGGCGTTCTCAGCGAGGAAGCCGTACCCCGGGTGGATCGCCGTGGCGCCGACCTCGCGGGCGATGCGGATGATCTGGGCGCCGTCGAGGTACGCCCGCACCGGGACGTCTCCGTCGAGGGGGACGGCCAGGTCGGCCTCGGCGACGAAGGGCAGCCCTGCGTCGACCGGGTGGTGCACGGCCACGGACTCGATGCCGAGCCGCCGGGCCGTCGCGATGACCCGTCGGGCGATCTCGCCGCGGTTCGCGACGAGCAGCCGATCTGGAAAGGCTCCCATGTCATCCCCTTAGAGGACTCGGTTGTGAGGACGCGCTCTCAGGACGCGTTGGCGTGCTTGGTGTCTGGGCTGGTGTCAGAAGCTCGTCGGCCAGGTGCGCAGCAGGTGCTCACCGACGCCACCCGTGCGGGCGAGGTCGTTGTCGCGCAGCGCACCGATGAGGAACCCTCTGGTGTCGGCCGGGTCGATGACGTCCTGGACGCCGTACACCCGGGCGACGTCGTATGCCGTCGACTCGCGAGCCATCTCGGCCAACCGGCGCTCGTAGAGCTCGGGGTCATCCTCCTGAGTGACGCCATAGACGACGCCGACGGCCGAGCGCGGGTCCATGAAGCTGACCTCGGCCGACCACCACGCCGCGGTGGCGTCAGCGGTGAACCCGCCACCCATGTTGGCGTAGGCCTGCCCGTAGTTCTTGCGCATCATCACGGTCACCTTCGGGACGGTGACGAGAGCGAGCGCGTTCATCCAGTTGATGATCTTGCCGGCGACCTTGTTGCGCTCGGCCTCGAGGCCGATGAGGAAGCCCGGCTGGTCGACGAGGAACACGATGGGGATGTTGTAGGAGTCGCACAGGGTGAGGAAGCTCGTCGCCTTGTCGCACGCCGCCCCGTCGATCGCGCCACCCTTGAAGATCGGGTTGTTCGCGATGATGCCGACGCTTCGCCCGTCGATCCGGGCGAGGCACGTCACGAGGCTCTTGCCGAAGGCCGCCTTGATCGGGAAGACGGAGCCCGTGTCGGCCACGACCTCGATGACCTTGCGCACGTCGTACACCTGCGAGCGCGACTCCGGAACGAGGGAGCGCAGCTCGGCCGAGCGCTCGCCCGAGCCCGGCGTCACCGGGACGACCGGCGGCGCCTCCGCATTGTGCGAGGGAAGATAGCCGAGGAAGCGGCGGACCAGGTCGATCGCCTCCTCGTCGGTGTTGGCGACCGCGTCCGCGAAGCCGGTCACCTCGGCGTGCAGCTTCCAGCCGCCGAGCTCCTCGGCGTCGACCTGCTGCCCGGTCGCGCGGCTGACAAGGCCGGGGCTCGAGACGGCCATCACCGCACCCTTGCGGAAGACCGCGAAGTCGGACGAGACCGTGTGCCAGGTCGCCGAGCCGAAGGCGTAACCGAAGACCGCTGAGGCCCAAGGACTCTCGCGCTTGCGGAGGAAGCGCGTGCGTTCGTTGCCCGAGCCCATTCCCGTGCCGCCCATGATGTCCGGCATCCGAACGCCGGTGGACTCCGCGAGGTAGACGAGCGGCATACCGCAGCGGGTCGCGAGGTCCTTCATGTGCTGCATCTTCTTGTTGCTCACCTGGCCGCTCGACGCGCCCTTGACCGTGAAGTCGTAGGAGATGACCGCGGCCCGGCGGCCGTCGACGTCACCGGTCCCGGTGACCTTCCCGTCGGCCGGTGTGACGTCCTTGTCGGCCTCGAGGTGCGACGTCGCGAAGAGCCCGGACTCCCGGAAGGACTCGGGGTCGAAGAGCCGGTCGACGCGCTCGCGCGCGTTGAGCTGCCCCGCCTCGGCACGCTTCTCGAGCTTGCGGGGGCCGCCCATCGCGAGGGCGGCGGCGCGGCGCTGCTCGTGCCTCGCGGCCGGGTCGGTCTCGGTCATGGACGACATGTCGCCTCCTGCTGGCTTTCGGTGTCGTGGGCTGCGGTGGGGGCTCCGCCCGACGGCGTCACGGAGGGGACGGCTCGCGCCTGGTGGCGCAGCAGCGCCTGCACGGCGACCGCCGCGTCCTCGAACGTCGGCAGCACCGGGAGCCCGAGTGCCCGAGCTCGCTCGGCGTGGCCGCGGATCTGCTCCTCGGTGTCGGGCTTGCCGTCGGTCTTGAGCACGAGCACGTGGTGGCAGGCGTGTCGGGCGGCGACCCGGGCTCGGGCCACCGCCTCGACGATCGCACCCGTCACGTCACCGTGGGTCGCCCCGAGGTTGCGCTGGATGATGCCGACGTTGAGGTGCGTGATGACGACCGCAGGGCTCGTCTTCTCGAGCACCGTCGTGATGATGTCCTCGGCGATCGCGCCACCGCGGACCGCGAGGGTCGGTGCCGGGGCGTCGATGGGGTTGTGCAGGCCGTTGCCCGGAGGCAGCCCGAGGTCGTCGAGCCGGGCGACCGTCGCGTCCGGCAGCCGCGGAGTGCGCAGGCCGTGACGCTCCAGGGCGTCCGCCGCGAGGACGCTGGCGCCACCGCCGTTGCCGAAGAGCACCGCGTCGACACCGCCTGGTCGGACGTCGAGGTCCACGGTGTCCATGACGAGCAAGACGTTGACGAAGTCCTCGAGCGAGTCGACGAGCGTGATGCCGGACTGGCGGGCGATCGCCGGCCAGAGCCGGTGGTTGCCCGAGAGCGCACCGGTGTGGCTCGTCGCGGCCCGCGAGCCGTCGGCGGTCCGCCCGCCGGCGAGCAGGACGATGGGCTTGGCGACCTCGCGTCGCCGGACCACGTCGAGGACCGACCGGGCCGCGCCGAGCGACTCGAGGTAGAGGCCGATGACGGTCGTCTCGGGCGAGTCGAGGAGATGCTCGAGCAGCTCCGCCGGTGTGACGTCCGCCCCGTTGCCGATGCTCGTGACACTGTGGAAGGCGAGGCCACGTGCGGCGCCCAGCCGCAGGATGTCGACGCTGAGCCCGCCGCTCTGCGAGACGATCGCGACACCGCCGGGCGTGAGCGGGGCTTCGGGGATGAACGTGAGACGCGCGGCGGACGAGTGAGTGCCGAGGCAGTTGGGGCCGATGACCCGGGTGCCGAGGGGACGCAGCCGCTCGACGAGCTCACGCTCGAGCCCGGCTCCCTCGTCGGTCTCGGAGAAGCCGCTCGACACGACCTGCGCGAACCGCACCCGACCGCCACCTGCGGCGAGGGCATCAGTCACCAGGGCGGCCGGCAGCGCGACGTAGGCGTAGTCGACGACGCCGTCGACGGCGGCGAGCGAGGAGGTGGCGGGGAGTCCTTCGATCTGCTCGGCGCTCGGGTGGACAGGCAGGATCCGCCCGTCGTAGCCGGCCGCGACGAGGTTCCGGATGAAGAGGTTGGCCCCGTTGATGCCCGCGCTCTTCGCCCCGAGCACCGCGACGGTACGCGGTGCGAACAGGGACGCGAACGCCGGTGCGTCTGCTGGCGTGACGGCCCGTGCGGGCTGAGGTGCCGACGGCCCGTCGGAGACGTCACCGAGGTCACGGCTGACGATCCTGGCATCAACCACGACGGCTCCGGTCTGCGACACGATGACGGGGTTGAGGTCGAGCTCGACGACGTCGTCGGGCAGTGCCTCGAGTAGCCCGGCCGGCCCGGCGAACTGCTCGACGACCTGCACGAGCGCCTCGACGTCGACCGGCGCCTCCCCGCGCGCTCCGTGGAGCAGTGCGGCACCCCGGAGCTCACCGAGCATCGCGCGCACGTCGTCGGACGAGACCGGCGCCACCGCGAACGCGACGTCGGCAAGGATCTCGACGAAGACGCCGCCGAGCCCGACCATCACGACCCAGCCGACACCCGGCGTGCGAACGGCACCCACGACGACCTCACGACCGCTGGGAGCCATCTCCTCCACGAGGTAGGCCTCGAGCCCGTGCCCAGCCCGGGCCACGTCGTCTCGCATCCGCTCGGCCGCGCCCGGAAGGTCCTCGTGCCGAAGCCCGACGCGAACGCCGCCCGCGTCGGACTTGTGGATCAGGCTCGGCGCCACCGCCTTGAGCACCAAGGGCTCTCGCAGGGTGCCGGGCACGTCATGGATGCTCGACACGACCACGCCCACGGGCACGTCGATGCCGAAGGACCGCAGCATCGCCTTGGCCTCTGCCTCGGCGACCATCGCAACGGAGGCGGACTCAACGGACACGTTCGGATCCTCACTGACGGGGAAGGCGACAGCGGGCCGCGAGGGCGGCCCTGCCATGCGCCGAGTCTCCGAGACCCCCGCACCGGTGGGAAGAGCGCGATCGTTGGAGCCGTGATGCCGAGGGCCTATCAGCGACGCTCGCGCAGGGCGCGCTGAGCGTCCTCGCGGATGAGCCGCAGCATCGTCTGCACGACCGGTCCGCGCTGCTCGCCCTTGCGCACGATCGCCGACAGCGTGGTCCGCGCCCACGCCTCGTTGATCGGCACGAGCGTCACCCCGTTGCCGCTGACGGTGGACGGCGCCAAGGTGTTCGCGATGGAGACGCCCACGCCGGCCCGCACCATCTGCTGCGCCGTCTCTGCGCTGTCGGTGCTGTAGACCACGCGTGCCTCGACGCCCTCCACGAGCTTCTCGAAGGCCGTGCGCAGGACGCTGCCCTTCTTGAAGATGATGAGCGGCACGCCGCTCAGGGCGGAGACCTCGAGCGTGTCCGCGTCGGCAAGGGGGTGCGACTCGGGCACGCAGAGCACCAGGCGGCCGGTCATCAGGTCGATGTGGTGTAGCTGGTCGGCGTGGACGTCGGCCTCCGGCAGGCCCAGCCGCGTGATGATCCCGACGTCGAAGTGGCCCGCGAGAACCCCGTGGCGCACCATCTCGGAGCCGCCCTCGGTGACCTCGAAGCGGATGTTCGGGTGTTCTTCGTGCAGCTGTCTCACGAGGTCCGGCAGCACGATGAGGCTGCCGGTCGAGACCGTCGCGAGGCGGACACTGCCGATCTTCAGGCCCTCGACCGCGCTCGCCTCCTGACGCAGCAGGTTCTCGGCCTGGATCGCCGCCTCAGCGTGCGGGAGGATCCGTTCGGCGGCATACGTCGGCCGGACACCCTGCGCCGTCCGCAGCACCAGCACGACGCCGAGGTCCTCCTCGAGGCGCTGGATCTGGTTCGTGATGGTCGGCTGCGAGACTCCGAGCTCCTTGGCAGCCTGCCGGAACGAGCCGGTGCGCAGGGCGGCCTCCAGATAGCGAAGCTGTTCGAACCTCACGCCCTCACCCCTCCCGGGCGACACCCGCGGCCCTTCGGCCGAGGCTACACGCAGGGGTATGCCGTGCGGACGCGCCTCAGAGCGGCACGTCGTCCAGGCCGGTCGCGTCGACGGACAGGGCTCCGCCCTCGACGGGAATCGTCGTGCCGGTGATGTAGCCCGCGGCGGGAGTCAGCAGGAACGCGATGGTCGCGGCGACCTCGAACGGCTGGCCGAGCCGGCCGAGCATCGTGCGCGACGCCAGGGCATCGGCAGCGCGCGCTCCGGCCTCGTTGCCGACGAAGCGGGGAGAGAGGAACAGGCCCGGCGCCACGGCGTTGACCCGCACGCCAGAAGGTCCGTACTCGGCCGCGAGCTGCTTGACCCAGAGCTCGAGCGCCGCCTTGGCCGGCCCGTAGCCCGGTGACTTCCGGCCGGCCCGTGAGCCCATCACGCTGGAGACGTGCACGATGGAGCCTCCCCCACCCGCGGCTATGACGGGAGCCAGACCCTGCGAGACGAGGAACGCGTGCCGGAGGTTGACGCGGAAGTCCTCCTCCCACTCGGCAAGAGTGAAGTCCCCCAAGCGTTTCCGCTGCATGCGGCCGACGACGTCGACGTAGCCGTGCAGGCGGTCGAGGTGAGCCGTGACCGCGTCACGGACCGTGGCGACTCCGTCCTCGGTGGTCACGTCAGCGACCACGTGGGGCGCCCGGAGGTCGGCTGCGACCGCGCCGAGCGCGTCCGCCTCGACATCGACCAGCAGGACGCGGGCACCCATGGCCACGAGCGTCCGGCTCACGTGCTCCCCGATGCCGGCCCCCGCCCCCACGACGACGTAGGCGTCGTCGTCGAGCCGGAAGAGCCGGTCGTGGGTGACGTCGCTCGCACCGACAGGGGCCCGGGGGTCATCGGGCAGCAAGCCGCACCGCCTCCGACGGGACCTGCGCCAGGAACCCGGCCAGCGCCTCCCACGTCTGCTCGGGATGGCTGATGTTCGGCGCGTGCTTGCGGGGTAGCGTCACGACCTGCGCCTCGGGCAGCAGAGCGGCGAGGTGTGCTGTCCAGCCGGCTTCCACGAGCGGGTCCTCCGTGCACTCGAACAGCAGCACGGGCGTCTCGACTCCGGCCAGCGCGCCGGGGTAGGGGTCCGCTGGCCGCGGCGGCCTGAGGGGCTCGGGCACCGGCTGGTGGATCGCCATCATGCTCACGAAGTGGCCCGGCGCGGCGGCCCAGCGGTGGCGGGCGGCCACCTGGGCGTCGATCCCGTCGAAGTCGTCACACAGCAGCTCGACGATGCTGCGCGTGTCTGCCTCGGTGCCGTCGAACGGCCCGAGTTGCGCGGCGGCCTCGGTCCGCCACGGGCCACCGGTCCCGCTGATCGTGGCGACCGACGCGATCCGGTCACGCAAGGACGGGTCGGTGAGGGCGCGCAGCGCCAGCGACCCGCCGAACGAGTTCCCGACGAGGTGCACCGGCCCGGCGACACCGAGGTGGTCGAGCAACGCGAAGACGTGGCGCAGCCGGAAGCCGAACGGCGACTGGTCGAACCGGATCGACTTCGCCGACCCCCCGAAGCCGAGCAGGTCCGGCGCGATGACGCGGAACCCCTCCGCCGCGAGCGGCAGCACGGCGCCCCAGGTCACGTCGGAGCTCGCGCCCCAGGCGCCGTCGTGCAGGAACACGACCGTCGGGGAATCGTCGGGGCCACCGGACAGGTAGCGGGTCTCGAGGTCGTTGATGACGACCGTCTGCTCCAGGATCACGCGGTTCTCCTTGCTTGAAAGATCAGATGAATTCATAGTGCTCGGCGTGGGCCTGCTCGGTGCCCTCGAGGTAGCGCTGGGCGGGCAGCGGCCACATGATCGTCGAGCGGCCCTCGGCGTTCTGGTACCAGCTGTGCGTCCTCGACCATCCCCAGGCGCGCAGCGCACTGGCGGCCGTGACCTCCTCGCGGTACTCGTCGAACACCTCGGGGCGAAGGGACATCGCCGACTTTCCCGTGCCCAGCAGCACCTTGATGGCGCTGAGGACGTAGGCCGACTGGCACTCGAGGAAGAAGACGAGGTTGCCGTGCAGGACGAGGTTGGTGTTCGGACCGTAGAGACAGAAGAAGTTCGGGAAGTCAGGCAGCGCCAGCCCCATGTAGGCGCACGCGTCGATGCCCCACGTCTCGTGCAGGTCCTTGCCATGCACCCCGGTCACCCTCATGGGGGTGAGGAACTCGGACGCCGTGAACCCGGTTCCGAAGAGGATGACGTCGGCCTCGACGTAGTCGCCCGACTCGGTCCAGACGCCGTGGGCGTCCACCCGCACGACCTTGTCGCTGACGAGGTCGACGTCGTCCCGCTTCAGGGTCGCCACCCACGTGCCGTCGTCGCGCACGATCCGCTTCGCCCCCGGCGGGTAGTTCGGGACGATCTTGCTGAGGAGGTCCTCACGGTCGCCGGCCTGTGCCACGAGGTAGTCGGTGAGCATGACGCGCAGACGCTCGTTGGCCGCCGACACCGCACGTTCGCTGGGCGGGTAGTCGGGGTCGACCGTGGCCGCGTCGAGCTGCCCGATCGCCCGAGGCAGGAAGATCGAGAAGCGGTAGTAGGCCCGGTAGAACGGCAGGTTCCTCAGGAGCCAACGCTCGTCGTCGGCGATGTCGTCGCGCAGCTCGGGCGTCGGCATGAGCCACGGCGCGGACCGCTGGAAGACGGTGAGCCGCTCCGCGGTGCCGGCCAGCGCGGGCACGAACTGCAGGGCGCTCGCGCCGGTGCCGATGACAGCGACCCGCTTGCCGGCGAAGTCGACGGTGTGGTCCCACTCGGCGGAGTGGAAGGCCGGGCCGCGGAAGTCTGCGAGCCCTTCGATCTCGGGGATGAGAGGACGGTTGAGCTGTCCGACCGCGCTGACGAGCACCTCGAACTCACGGGTGGTGTCCACCCCGTCACCCGTGGTGCTGAGCCGCCACGTGCTCTTGCGGTCGTCCCACGACGCCTCGCTGACCTCGGTGCCGAACGCGATGTGCTCGATCAGGCCGTTCTCCTCAGCGAAGCGCCGCAGGTACCCGTGGATCACGTGCTGCCGGCTGAAGTACGACGGCCAGTCGTGCGGGAAGAAGGAGTACGTGTAGATGTGGCTGTGCACGTCGGTGCGGCAGTCGGGATAGGTGTTGTCCCACCAGGTGCCACCGACGTTCGTGCCCTTCTCGAAGATCGTGAAGGGTATGCCGGCCTGTTTCATCCGCAGCCCCGCCAGCAGCCCGGAGATGCCGGCGCCGATGATCGCTGCGCGCAGCGTGCGTCCCGGTGCCTCCTCCTCGAGCGTCCACCGTGGAGCCCGCGGGTCCGTGCCGTCGGGGACGAACGCCACGTCGAGCAGCTGTGCGGCCTGCGAGACACCGGGGCCCAGGCTCCACGCCCCGATCGCCTCGAGCACCTCGGCGCTCGGGCGGGTGGGCCAGGGCTCCGCCGACCCGAGGTGGCCCGCGAGACGGGCGAGGCAGAACTCGCGGATTCGACGCTCCTCGACCGGGTCGAGGCTGCCGTGAGGAAGCAGCGCGGGGTCGGGTCGCCACTCCTCTCGCAGCACCGTGACGTCCCCGGTGACGTGCGCGACGAGCATCAGCAGCGCCGGCGTCGCGGCGGCCTCGATGTGGGATCGCACCTCGTTGAGGGTCGGGTGTGCTGGTTTCGGCTGGTGCATGGGGTCTCCGAGCTCTGCAACGTCAGGATGTCGTGATGGTGGTCGCCGCTGGAAAGCTCACGAACGACTCGATGCGCTCGGCGACCTCGCGGGGATGGGTGAAGGCCGTCAGATGGGCGCCGGGCACCATGTCGAGAACCGCACCGGGAATGGCGTCCGCGAGTGCCTCGACGACCGGGCGGGGAGTGCTCACGTCGTCACGGCCGCCTAGGACCAGGGTGGGCGCCGACACGCGCTCGAGGTCGATCGACCCGACCTCGGTCATCGCCTCGAGGCAGGCCGCGTGCACCTCGGGGTCCGCCGACGTCAGCTGACCTCGGGCGCGGTCGACCAGCTCGTCCGGGGCAGCGCCGAACCAGCGCTGGAGGAGCACGGGGGTCATCTGTTCCATGCCACCGGCTCGCCGGGCTGCGGCGGCGCGGGCGAGCGCAGCCGTCCGGGCGGCGTCGTCATAGGACCCGGCGGTTGCGATGAGGACGAGTGCCTCCACCCGGTCGGGAGCAGCCGTCGCCAGGGCCTGGGCCACCATTCCTCCCATCGAGATGCCGACGACGACGCTCGTGTCGACGCCGAGCTGGTCCCACAGACCGATGACGTCGTCGGCCATCTGCGTGAGACTCAACGGCAGGGGGCCCGAGTCGCTCGTCCCATGACCCCGCAGGTCGGGCAGGATGACGCGATAGTCGCTGCCGAGCTCAGCCGCCAGCGGCAGGAACCAGGACCCCTCGAGCGCGAGGGAGTGCAGGCAGGTGATCGTCCGCCGTCCGTGGCCGACGACCTCGTAGCCGAGCCGCGTCCCGTCCGGTGCACTCCATGACGCGGGCATGTCAGGAGTCTCCGCCCTCTGCCGCGCGGAGCGCTTCGGCATGGTCGACCTCGTGGCGCAGCTGGGCCGACAGCTCCTCGAAGTGGCGCCGGAAGGGCTCCGAGGTGCGCATCTCCTGCGTGCGGGGCCGGTCGAGGTCGATCTTCATGTCGGCCACGATCCGGCCGGGCCGGCTCGCCATCAGGATCACCCGGTCGCTGAGCAGGATCGCCTCCTCGAGGTCGTGGGTGACGAAAATGACCGTGGGGCGCTCGGACTCCCAGAGGCGGACGAACTCCTCCTGTTGCAGGGCCCTGGTCTGGGCGTCGAGCGCCGCGAACGGCTCGTCCATCAGCACCACCCGCGGGCTCTGGACCAGGGTGCGGGCGATGGCGACCCGCTGCCGCATCCCCTGCGAGAGGTGGAAGACGTCCGAGTCGGCAAACTCCTGCAGCCGCACCCGCTTCAGCCACGCGTCGGCACGCTCGCGTCGCTCTGCCTTGGGAACGCCGCGGACCTCGAGCCCGAGCTCGACGTTGCTCCTCACCCGCCGCCAGGGCATCAAGGCGTCTCGGGCGAAGAGGAACGCGACGTCGGGCGAGGCGCCGGAGACCTCCGCGTCACCCAGCCGGACCGCGCCGCTGCGGGCCTGGACGAGGCCACCGGTCATGGAGAGCGCAGTGGTCTTGCCGCACCCGGAGGGGCCCGACGATGCTGACGAACTCCGACGGCTCGATCCGCAGGTTGAAGTCCTCGAGCACGCGCACCGGCCGGTCCCCGTGGAGGAAGCTGTGGTGGACGTGCTCGAACTCCACCGCGAGACCACGGGTGTCGCGCTCGAGGGCGTTCTGTGCAGACATGCCTTTCAACTCCTGATCTGGGCATCATCGACTCGTCAGGGTCCGCTGCAGCGGACTCGGCGATCGTCAGTGCGGGTGGTCAGCGGTGTCAAGGCGCCTCCGGCCCGGGCGCGACTATCGCCCTGATAGGGCGCCACGCATTGCCTGTCCGAGGGGTGCGACCTGACGCTGGTCGCCTCCCAGCGACGAGAGGACCACCATGCCACCTGCGCACGCAGCGTCGAACACCCGCACGCCTTCCGGGTCCGCGAGCTTCGACTTCACCGACCGGGTCGTCGTCGTGACCGGCGCGTCGGGAGGCATCGGGTCCGCCGTCGTCGACCTCTTCGCGGCCGCCGGCGCCGACATCCTCCTGCACGGACGCGACGAGGAGGCGCTCGCCCGCGGGGCCGAGCGGGTTCGGGCCCTGGGCCGCCGCGCGGCCACGGTCTCGGGCAACATCCGGTCTCCCGAGACCGCTGCAGCCATCGTGGACACGGCCCTGTCCGAGCTCGGCAGGATCGACGTGCTCGTCAACAACGCCGGCGGCAACTTCGGGGCGCGGCTGGAGGACCTCTCGGTCAACGCCTGGAACGCGACCATCGAGGCGAACCTCTCCGGCGCCTTCCACCTGGCCAAGGCCTGCCTGCCGACGTTCCGCGAGTCGGGGGGCGGTGTCATCGTCAACGTCGGCTCGGCGTCGGCCAACTACGCGCACCCGATGCGGGGGGCGTATGCCGCCGCCAAGGCCGGACTGGCCTCGCTCACCCGGACGATGGCATGGGAGTGGGCCCACCTCAACGTGCGGGTGAACTGCATCGAGCCCGGTGCTGTCATGACGCAGGCGTCGCGGTTCGCCGGGGGCGACACCGAGCAGAAGGTTGCACGCTACGTCGCACTCGGGCGGGTCGGCACTCCCGACGACATTGCCAAGGTCTGCGCGTTCCTCAGCTCGGACGCGGCGGCATACATCACCGGCGAGAGCCTCGTCGTCGCGGGAGGACCACACACCTCCACCCCCGCCGATGTGGACCTTGTGCCCCAATCGGCCCTCGTCTGACGACGGGACGCGCAACAATGCCCGCCTTGGGACCCGATCCTGACAGGACCAACGTGAACACCATCGACGAGAGGAGCACACCGACCGTGGGCTCTGACGCCACCTCACCCGCCCGCCAGGACCGCCCGCGGCGTGCGGCCAACCCCGAGGCTGACCACACCGCGGACGCCATCGAGCGTGACATCCTCGTCGAGCGCAACCAGGCCCGACGCCGAGCGACCCGCACGACATGGGCGATCCGGATCGTCGTGGGGGTGCTGTTTCTCGGCGGCTGGTACCTCATCAGCGAGCGCCAGCTGATCGACCCCCTGCTCATCTCGGCCCCACAGGAAGTCGCAAGGGCGTTCATCACCCAGCTCGGAGACGCCAAGTTCTGGACGGACGTGACCAGCACGTTCGCCGGGGCCATGGCAGGTCTCACGGTCGGTGCGGCGTTGGGCATCCTCTGCGGCGTCGCATTCTCCCGGTGGCCGGTCATCGAGCGCGCAGCCGGGCCGTTCCTGACGCTCGCCAACAGCCTCCCCCGTCCTGCGCTCGCGCCCATCTTCATCCTCTGGTTCGGCCTTGGATTCGGCCCGAAGGCCCTCGTCGCAGCCAGCGTCGTCTTCTTCCTCCTCCTGACCAACACCGCCACCGCGTTGCGCGGTATCGACCACGACGTCGACCAGCTCGCCAGGTCCCTGTCGATGACTCCGGTCCAGCGCTTCGTCAAGGTCGAGATGCCGAGCGCACTGCCGAGTATCGTCGGGGCCCTGCGGCTGGGTGCCGTCTACTCCGTGCTCGGCGCCGTGGTGTCCGAGATGGTCGGTGCCTACACGGGCCTGGGCCAGCGCCTCGTCGTGCTGACCAACAACTTCCAGGTCGCCGAGTCCTTCGCGGTCCTGCTCGCAATGGGCCTGTTGTCCATGTCGTTGGATTACGCCATCTCGGGGCTCCAGAGGCTCGTCCAGAGCCGCACGAGGTGACCGCGCGCACCGTCGTCATCACCGGCGGAGCCTCGGGCATCGGGGCGACGCTGGCCCGCGCCCTCACCCCCGACTGGGATGTCGTCGTGGTCGACCGTTCGACGCCGGACCGCCCGGTGCCCGGGGCCACATACCTCGTCGGCGACGTCACCGTCCCCGATGCGCTGGACGAGCTCGCGACCGGCATCGCCGAGCGTGCTGGTGGGCGGCTCCACGGGCTCGTGCACTGTGCGGCCGTCGGTGGTTTCGGCGATTTCATGACCATGGCGCGCGACTCTTGGGAACACATCCTCACCGTGAACCTGCACGGCACGTTGGCGGCCGTGCAGTCGTTCGCGCCATTCGTAGCCGACGAGGGCCGGGTCGTCCTCTTCTCGTCGGGCACGGCCTTCAAGGGGCCAAGGGGGGCCGCCGCATATGCCGCGTCCAAGGCGGGCGTCATCGGGTTCGCGCGGTGCTTGGCGGAGGAGCTCGGTGACCGCGGCATCACCGTAAACGTCGTCGCCCCGGGGCTGGTCCACACCCCTCTGTCGGCGTCCATCGCCGACTCGGAGGAGGCAACCATCCGTACACGCGCGATCAAGCGGGCGTCCACCACTGCCGACTATGTCGAGCCGGTCCGCTTCCTGCTCTCAGCGGGGGCCTCGTTCGTCACCGGCCAGACAATTGTGGTCGACGGTGGCTCCATCAAGCACTGACACGCCCGTGGCATCAGGTCCGGGTCAGTTCCGGGTCAGTCCCGGGTCGGTGACGTTCCCGCGTTGACGCGATGAGCTGGCCGGTTGGTGTCCATCGAGATGGCTCTACCAGCGTGCCTCGAGCCGGTAGTAGACGGCGCTGCAGCGCAACTCGTTGTCGATGCAGACGGCGCTGGGCGACCTGGCATTCGACGCTGCGACGCGTAAGGCGCAGGTGGGTCGCGAGCTCACTCAGGGTCCAGCGAGCCACGACATCGACCGCCACCACACCGGCGTCGCAATCGCCGGCCATCGCAGACGGCCACACATCCTCTGTAAGGCCGGATCCGGGTCAGTAGAGGTCGGCCCGTACGCGCCTATCGTGACCGTGGACGTGGACGTGGTGGGCTCTGCCTCGGGGTCGCAGCTGACGCACCGCACCTGAACAGGGTCAGCGAGAACGCATGAGCTGAGGCGTGGATTGGTTGGGCGCGATGCGGATCCAGTCGATGAGCAACGTGGCCGGAAGGTCGAACGGCGGTGCGTCGTTGCCTGGCCAGGTCCCACCGACCGCGAGATTGAGCAGAAGGTAGAAGGGCTGATTGAACGGCCACACGCTGTCGGGCACATCTGCCGGTGTCAGCCGGAAGTACGGATCTCCGTCGAACAGCCAGACGATCGTCGTCCTCGCTCCACTCGACACCGTAGATGTGAAACTCCCCGATGAGGTCGGCGCCGGGTCGATGCGCGCGGCCGAGCCCACCATCGAGCCCGCAGTAGCCGGGTGCGTGCAGGGTCCCGTGGACGGTGCCGGGATCGGATCCGACGTGTTCCATCACGTCGATCTCGCCGCAGGCTGGCCATCCCACCTGATCGATGTTGCTGCCGAGCAGCCAGAACGCCGGCCACGTGCCGCGTCCTGCCGGAACCTTCATCCTCGCCTCGATCCGCCCATACCGGACGGAGATCCGGTCCTTCGTGATCAGCCGCGCAGAGGTGATCGATCCAGCCGGGTCGTCAGTGCCAAGCGCGGTGATGGCGAGCTGGCCACCAGCCCTGATCTGCGCGTTGGCTCCGTCAGCTGTGTACATCTGCCGTTGGCCACAGCCCCAGCCGCCGCCCCCCACCTCAGCGCTCCAAACGGCAGGGTTCGGGCCGGCTCCCGCCTCGCCAGCGAACTCCTCCCGCCAGATGAACGCGTCCTCACGCTCAGCCATGCCTGCCAGTCTGCAACAGACCCTCCCGGTGAGTCAGCCATCCCATCGCCCCTCTCCCAGGCGTCGAGCACTCGCGGCGCAGCGAGCATGAACGACGTTGACACCGACCAGCACCGGCACACACTGGCCAGCGAGGAAGGACCGCCCAGCGACCCCGGCACCCACTCAGATCACGCGCATAACGCTGCGATGAGCGCGTTCGCGAAGTGCGTCACTCGGCCGCGTGTCGGGCGCACCCAATCCATCCACACAATGTCGATGCGCGGTCGTGGATATGGGTGGAGTCATCGCGGCCTCCCGAACTGCCGAGGTCTCGCTCGGCTTCGAGGGTCTCGCGGTTTAGTAGCCGGGGAAGACCTTCCGGAGCTCGTCCAGCGTGACGTTGCCGGTCACGGTCACGCCAGCGGCGTGTTCGGGGGCGAGCCGTCCGCTGAGCAGCCGCACCACGGCCTCGGCCGGACCCTCGAACGTGGCCGTTGGATGATCGACCGAGTCGGTCAGGGTGACTGCGTCGGTGATCTTGAGTGCGCCGCCCGGGATCGCCAAGCGAACCTCACGTTTGATCGCGTCGGCCTTCGCGGAGAATCCCAGCAGGAAGGCCAAAGGTCCGCAGAAGAGCTCGACCAGCAGTTCGGCGGATTCCGGGTCCACGGTCGCTGACGGGTCGACTCCGACGCGCACGTCCCAGGCATGGTTGGCAACTTCATTGAGCCGCATGCCGAGCGCGACCAACAGCGGCACTGGCTCGGGAAGGAAGCCCAGGTCGATCATCAAGCTGTCGCGCTGCTCGGTGTTAAGGGCCTCGCCGGTCTCGAGGTACGCCTCGTCGTGCTTGACGAACTCGGCTGCCTGGTCGGCCGGGGAGGACGCGTCCCACCGTGCCCAGATCGCCTGGTTGTCCTCAGCCTCGACGAGCTCGCCCGCGGCCCTCGAGATCGGCTTCCGGCCGATCTCCGCACCGCTGCCGAGGTGTGAGAGCGCCTGCGCGACGCTCCATTCCGTGGCCCCACTGGGGGCGCTGAGATCCTCCTCGGACAAGGTCGGCACCAGCGCGGCAAGGGTGTCGTGGTTGGCGCGCAGCGCCGCGAGGGTGCGGTCGACAAGTGTGGTCATAGCCGACACAACGATGCAGACTACGGCCTTCTTCCCGGTCATCCATCGCACCCGCCGGATGTTGCTGCTGCTCGGGGTCCGAGACGGCTGGGACTGGATGAGCATCACAGGTGCGACCTTCGGCGCAGAGGTGGGCGCCAAGTCCGCCATTACCTGCACTCATCCCGAAGACGCGCAGACGGGCGGAGCCACTGCAGCTCGATCCGACTAGCCGATTGCGCTCCGGGCTTGAGGCCATGAAGGACCGCGGCACGGCGCCGTCCATGGGCGCGGAGCTGGCGCGAGCGGCACGACCAAGCGAGGCGCGTCTACCCCCCTGCCCGACACGCCGCGGTCGTCCGGCGCCATATTGCGCAGTCGCTCGCCCTCCGCGCCATTGACCCGGACGGAGTCGTAAAACTCCTCGCGTGTATCGGCGGTAGCACTCTTGAATGCTCAGCCAGGGGCCGTGAGGCGCTGAAGCCGCCTGCGAGATGCGCTCTGCCATGATGCTGCGCCCCGGGGCGCCGTGTGGAGTTCCGAACCGAATCAGAGGGGCTGCGGCCCTGACGAAATACCGGCCGCGCAATCCCCGCCCGCTGGCGGCATCGGTCGAAGGCAAAGTCTCCCAACATCCGGAACACGTGGCAGTGCGCGCAGCGCGGCATCCGGATGGCCGGCACCCGTAGGCGAAGCGTGCCCCCGAGGTGTGCCTCGTCAGGAGAGGCATGACTCACGGTCAAGGTGCGCCTATCCGCCGAGGCGGGGCCACTGTGGAGGCGCGCGGCCGCTGTGCGCCCAGGTATTCGACGAAGTTGGCGACGTGCGAACGCTCAGGGTGGAAGCAGGTGCGAGGCCGTCGCAGGCGGGTCGGAGAAACCGAGGGCGGTCCGCTCGATGGCCTGGTCGAGGGCCGTCAGCCGACCCTCGTGCTGGCGCAGGTGCTCCTCCCAGGTCGGGACCCAGAACTGCTCGACGAACCGGTCGAGATGTTCGGCGTCGCGGTACAGCTCCCAGCGGGTCGCGCCGCTGCGCAGTCTCGATCGGCGCATGTCACCCATCGCGGCCAGCCATTCCCTCTCGTGCTCAGCCGCGACCGTATAGGTCACCGCGATCTGCACCGGCCCCACTGAGGGCTCCGGCGGGAGCGCGACCCGGGCTTCACCCCAGTACGCGATCGGATCCAGGGCGTCGGCGGACGCGTCGGGCACCCGCCAGAACATTCCGATCCCGGCAACGGCCGCCGACAGCCCCGCAGTCACGACGAACGTGGCGAACAAGTCGATCTGATTGGCCACCACACCCCAGAGCAGGGCTCCGAGCGCTTGGCAGCCGGTGAAGACCATCGTCCAGATCGCGAGGACACGGGCCATCACCCACCCCGGCAGGAACAGCTGCAACTCCCCGACCAGGGTGGAGATCGTCGTCGTCCAAGACAGGCCCGCGCCAACCAGGATCACCAGCGCTGCCGGGTAGCCCTGCACCACCACCAACGCCAGCAGCGACACCGCCATCAACAGCCCCGAGGCGGTGAGTGTCGCGTTGGTCGACAGCACTCGGCGCACCCTGCCGAGCACGAGCGCGCCGGCGATGGCCCCGATCCCCAGAGCCGCGAACATCACCCCGTAGCCACCAGGTCCCACTCCCAGCCGGCGCGTCGCGATCAACGGCAGCAACGCCCACAGGGCCGATGCGGGAAGCAGGAACAATCCCAGCCGCAGCAGGACGCGCCGCACGTCCGTGTCATGCCAGGCGTAACGACCACCCGCGCGCAGCGCCGGCCAGAACCGTTCACGGCCACCAGGGGCCGCGGTCGACGTGCGATGCCAGAACAGGAGGCCGACACCCAGCGGAATCACCGACAGCGCGTTCAGCGCGAACACGGACGCGACACCCCACCCTGCGATCACCAGACCCGCGAGCGCGGGCCCCGCCGCCCGGGCAACGTTCACCCCGACCATCTCCAGGCGGGCGGCCGACCTGAGCTGGTGCCGCGGCACGAGCTCAGGCGTGCTGGCCTGCAAGGCGGGCAACTGCACCGCCGCCCCCGCACCGAGCAGGAACGTGAACACCAGCAAGAGCGACGCCGGCATCCGCCCGGCCAGCGTCAGCACCAGCAACGACACTCCGACGAGGAGGAAGTACACCTGGACCGCGAACAGCAGCCAGCGCTTGTCGAAGGAGTCCGCCAGAACACCCGCGGGCATCGCCAACAGCATCACCGGCACCGTGTTCGCCACCTGCACGAGAGCCACCACCGCTGCGGCGTTCGGCGAGTCAAGCAGCAACCACTGCGCGCCCACCGTCTGCATCCACGTGCCCATCCCGGAGATCAGCACCCCGACCCACAACCACGCGAACACCCGCTGCCGCAACGGCGCCCACGGCGAGGACTCCAAAGCCGATGGCTCACCGGTCGCGACGCGGTCTCCGGAACGAGGCACCGTCACTCCTCACCGCGCAACAGACCCCGCGTAGATCCCACGAGGAAACTGGTGGTCCGAGTCAGCAGTGCCGTACACCGCAGGCTGACACCGCTGGTGGGACCACCAACCTGCCGCGGATCGTTATTGCCGCCGCCAAGAGTCGGGGACGCGCGTACAGAGAGGCGGTTGTCCATGCCGCCACGCTATGGGCCGACGATCCGAACTGGGAGATGCTCCCGGTACCTTCCTGGACGGACGCACTGTCTCCGGACGAGCGGCCGTGGCTTCCCAGAGCCCAGCCGAGGGCAGGGCCGCCGCCCGCCTCCACGATGTCCCGCCTAAGGTCACCGTCCAGCGGGGGTGCCCCGGACGCGCCAATGAGGTGGACCCTTTCCCGGACCGCCCCTCCCCCGTACCGCACGGCATACGCGCACCCGAGGAGGATCTGCCGGCGTACGAGCCGCGACCTGCGACATACCGGCTCAGGGCTCAGCGCGGTGCGTCTGTGCGACCTGGCGGATCTGCTGCAGCATGGCCTAAAAGCTGTTGGGACGGACGGCGTCGGACGGTTAGCGTGACCGGCATGCAGGTCAGGTTCGAGCGCACCGCCCACCGGCGGTATGCGGTCGCCGTCCTTCGTACGCGGCACGGAAACCTCCGCTTGGATCCAGCGCCGGGCTACTCCGAGCTGATCCCTCACGACTTGGTGCACTTCGTGGTGGAGGACGAGTTCGGCCTGCGGCAGGGGATCTTCGGTCAGATCGCCGCGGGTGGTAACGCCGGGACCTTCGTGCCGACCGAGGAACTGCGGACCAAGGCGTGGGCACGCCAGGTCGAGCGACGCAACAGGTCCACCGGAGGCGACATGGGGCGCTCGGAGGATCTCGCGGCCCAGGTCTACCCGCGCTGGCTGCGACACCGCGGTCACCTGCCCGGGAGTCACTACGTGCGCCAAGACCCGCCTCCGACCGACCTCACCGCAACCGACCTCGACCAGGCGTTCAAGCGCCTCGACGCACTGTCACAGCAATGGCGAGCCCTCGACGTCGGAGGGTCGATGACCGTCGTATGGCCCTGGCCGGAGCGTACCTAGTCGGCGCAACAACACAGCGCTTGAATGTCTCTTCTGGCACAACTAACGGCAAATGCGGACATCGGTCGGGTGGCGTTAGGGATGCAGCGCTGAAAGGCCTGCCACGGCGGGGTAACGCGTAGCCGCGTCCGTTAAGCAGTGGCGTTGGAGGTCTGCTTCGGGGGTTCCGAGCGAGCGTGAGACACAGGTAGGCGATGGCCAACAGGGAACCGAGGACCGGCAGAAAGATCGCAGCCACATAGGCGATCCGGGCTCGCACAGTGAACCCACCTCGCGCTCCGGCAAGGAGCGCGGCAAGGACGCCGAGAGCCCAAAGTGCGAGGAGTCCGGCTTCGAGGCCGTTCATTTCCATCACCCTTTGAGGGTAGCCGTTCGCGACGACTCCACCGGGGGCGAGGGCCAGGAAGCGGAGACCGGTTCGGCCCGACTGTCGGACCCAATGTCGCCCAGCAGCGCGGCACGGTCGTCCCCTTCCGCGGCGCAAGTCGTCGCCCGGCGGCGTTGCGCAACTCGCCCATACCCGGGCCTGACCGGTCGCTATCCTGAAGAGATCCCGCAGGCGTCGAACGTCGGGCCTTCGCCCGAAGCCGAGCGGTGGGTAGGAGGCCGGATGACTCTGCTGCTCGTCGGGTTCACCGGCTTCGTCCTTGGCGTGGCTGCCATCATCTTCGGGCGAAGCCTTCACGCACGCGAGGTCGCCGGCCGTCGCGGGGGTGTCGACGACGTCCTGGAGAAGTTCCTCGACTGGTATCTGCACAAGGCTGGCCCGCTCGTGGCGGATCCTGACGGGGGCCAACCGACCACCGGTGAACGGGTGGCGGAGGCCGGCAGCATCATCGCCGGTCTCGGCGTCGTCGCCATGGTCGCCGGCGTGGTCCGCCTGGCCCTGGCCTGAGCGGCGGCCCGTTCGTTGGCCGGCCAGCGCGTGCTGGCCGCCTACTGCTCCGGGTTGTCCTGGGTGAGCTGCGAGTGCCAGGTGAGGGCGAGCAGTTCGTCCATCTCGGGGATCGCGGCTCGCATCTGGTGGAGCGCGCGTTGGGCGGCCGCGTCCGCGGCCCAGCGGCGGGAGATGGCCGCGTCGACGTCGACCATGGCGACCGCGGTGTGCATTTCGGTCCACCTCGCCGGGTTCGCCTGCACGTACCGGAGCACGGCGACCGCGACCACGGTCAGGGCCGTGTCGATGTCTCGGCGCACCAGCGCGTCGAGGTGGCCGAGGTCGATCGCGTGGACGTCGCCGACCTACCGGCTCGAGCACGCCGAGCGCTTGACGACGATGCCGTCCTGAGCGCCGGCCAGCACGTCGCGCAACGCGGTGAGCGCTGCCTCGTCCCGGACCAGGGCGGGCCGGTCGGCGATCGTGTCGATCGCGCCCTGGACTGCGACGGCTTCCTGGCTCGGCGGCGGCGTGCCGAGCCCGGCACGGGTCGCGGCGAGCCGGAGCATGGGGTGGGGGTGGGTGGACTGCAGGTAGTCGCGGGCCCGCTGCGCGAAGACGCCGGTGAACCGTCTGGCTGCCCGGCGGGCGATCTCCTCGTCGATGAGGTGCGTCATCCCGAAGAACAGCCGGGCGCCCACCTCGGCGCGCCCGGTGTCGCCGCCGGCGCATGAGAACAGGTGGGCGGCCGTGGTGTCCGCGTGCAGCTCCTCCTGGCTGCCGTGCATGCGGGCAGGGACGTCCCACTCGAGTTCGAGCGGCGGCGGCTCTCCTTGATGGCCCCACAGCGCGTGCGACACCTCGTGCGCCACGAGGAACAGCAGCCCCTGCGCACCGCGCACGCTCGCGTCCGCAGCGTTGCCGGGTCTGCGGTCCCACAGCTGGCGCAGGTCCGCTTCCGGTTCCAGCCGGCGCTCTGTGCGCAGGAGCTCCTCCCGCATCGACCGGATGCCCTCAGCGTCGAGGCTGCCATCGAGCACCGCGGTGACCATCCAGCCGTAGTCGTTCATCAGGGCCGGGGTGTGCTCCTTGACCATGACCAGCCAGCCGCTGGGAGTCTGGGTCGTCTCAGCGCCGAAGCGCGGCTGCGGTGCTAAGCCGACCCGCACCGGCAGTGGCGCCCCGTCGCGGGCCGTTGCGGTCCACGCGGTCGGGTCCGGCGCGCCGTACCCCACGGCATGAACCGGAGCTGCTCGTCGTCCCCGGCCGCCAGCAGCCGCCGCGCCCAGCGACGGGTGTGAGTGTCGAACGCAGCCCGCCTTTCGCGCTGCTCAGCACTGAGCCGACCCTGCGCGCGCCGGTAGGCCTCCTCCAGCGCAGCAGGCCAGTCGGACGGGGCGTCCCTGCTCGACATGGATCCCCCTGACCCGGGGCCGGCGGCGCAGCCGTGTGAGTGGGGACGTCAGCGCCCCGGCTTTCTGGTGAGCGAAGTGTACAAACCGGGCATCAGCGCCACAACCCGCACGCGGTGGCGGCGCGGCGGACGGGCCACCACCCTCAAGCAGCTGCGACCGGTCGCGAGCATTGGGGATCTCGGCAGGTGGGCGCGAAGAGCGGCAGATCCGCGCGTTACTTCAGGGCAGAAGATCCCAGTACTGCCGCCGGGCCGGCATCGCGTGGATGACCATCTCCTCGCCACTCTGGAAGATCAGCACAACGATCTCCAGCAGTCGCGCTTGAGTGTCGAACCCGAGCCGCAGCTCGCGGCGTGGCCACTCCTCTTCCTGCAGGGGCTCGATCCACAGCGACAGGTCGGCAGCGTGGACCGCGTCCTCGGGCAGGACCCCGTGCTTGAGTGCACTGCGGTGGACCTTCACGCGGCGTAGCCGGCCAGGGCCCGTCGGATCGCCTCGGAGCGCGACAGGTGCTCCCGCGCCGCGTAGTCATCGAGCGCCGCGATCTCCTCGGCGGTAAGCCGCACGGCGATGACTTGCGTGGGCTCGGCTCCACGCCCCGGGCGCCCTCGCCCGCGGCGCTTCAGCTGCTCGACGTCATAACCAGCCTCGGCTTCGTCCGCCCACTTCTGGATCTGCTCGTCCGTTACTCGGTCATCACCCGGCATGACAAAATCGTATAACGAAAACCGATCGTCGGGGAGGCCGCGTCCGATCATTGTCAGGATCAGTCTTCTAAGTGCCGGCGGCCATGTATGCGGCGAGGATGTAGTTGGGATGGCGGTCGAG
Source organism: uncultured Actinomycetota bacterium (assembly GCA_963697735.1). Lineage (GTDB taxonomy): Bacteria > Actinomycetota > Actinomycetes > Actinomycetales > Dermatophilaceae > Humibacillus. The sequence goes on from CAVOOZ010000004.1 coordinate 212,173, forward strand.
GTTCTTGCGGGCTCGGTCGTAGCGCATGGTCGTGCGCGGGTCGGCGTGCCGGGCGCGATCTGGACGTCGCGGAGGTCGACGCCGGCGTCGAGCATGGTGGTGACGAAGGTGTGGCGCAGCATGTGGGGTGCATCCGGGCGACGTGGACGCCGCCGGCCTCGGCGAGGCGGTGCAGGCGCCGGGTGGCGCAGTGGCGGTCCATCCGGGTGCCGCGGCTGGTCCGCAGGATCGGGCCCGTCGATGCGTCCGTCGACAGCGCGGTCGATGGCGCGGGCCACTGCCGGCGGCAGCGGCGTCAGGACGACCTTGCCGCCTTTGCCGGTGACGCGCAGGACGCGGTGACCGTGTTCCTCGCCGAGGTCCTCGATGCTCGGCGCCGCAGGCTTCGAAGATCCGCAGCCCGAGCAGGCCGAGCATCGCGACGAGGGCGAAGTCGTTGACGTTGCTGGAGGTGCGGGCGTGGCGAGCATGGCTTCGAACTGCAGGTGGGTCAGCCCGAGGGTGGGTGACTCGGCGGGCACGTTCGGCCGGCGCACGTGCTCGGCTGGTGAGTGCGCCAGGACGGCGTCGATGACGCAGGTCCGGTAGAACCCGGCGACGACGGCGATGCGTCGGCTCACGGTGGAGGGCTTGTAGCGGCGGGTCTCCTGCATCCAGCGGATGTAGAGCTCGAGGTGGGGTCGCTGCGCGGTCAGCGGGTCCAGGCCATGGCTACTGCACCAGGTCAGGTACGCGCGCAGGTCGGACTCGGTGTGGACCCGGGACTGGCCCTTGAACCGGGCGAGGTAGGCCGCGACAGCGCGTCTGAGCGTGTCAGATTCGGGAGGCAGCGGGATCGGGACCAGGACGTTCTCGTAGGTGCTCATCTGCAAGCGTGACCCCGGTCCGACACTCGGGAAAACGTCCGTAAGGCCACGCCGGTCGCGGCAAGATCGGGACGTCCCCGTCCGCGGCATGAGCGTCATTTGTGAGTAGCCTCCGCCACGTGCAGGAGCAGTGGCATTTCTTGTCCGCTCAGGCCTTCTGCACCAGCTGATCCCGCGAGGTCGCTATGACTTCCTGCAGCCGCGCAACAAGCTCTCGGTCGATCGAGCTCGCACCGCTCAGGATGTCGACTACCTCTAAGACCTGACCGTCAAGTCCGGGAGGTTCGAACGCCAGGCCCGCTTCAGCAGCGTGGTAAAGGGACGCCTCGACTCGCTGCAGACACCATCCCATGGCCTGCTCGCTGCGCGGCCCACTCTCCAGGGCGTAGGCGAGGGGTCACGAAGTCGACCCGAAAAGCCCCCGGGCCGTCGGGTTCCTCCTCGAGCTGTTGCTCCTCGGTCGATGCCACGTCCTCGACCAGGGTCGCGGACGGGCCCGCCTCGACGTCCCCGAGCGCCTGGTCCAACAACCGTCGGCAGGCATCGCCCCGCTGCTGTCCGTGCTCGGTGTCGTCGAACCGCAGGAACGGCTGCAACAGCCACGCGAGGACCAGCCCCAGCACCATCTGCGAGCGCGCGGGCAGTCCCTTCGCCTGCGCCGCTAGGCCGTCACCGTTCATCACTCACCACCACCGAACCGAAGAACTGGGACTGACTCATCGTCGGCTTGCCCTGGAAACGATAGGGCCCCAGCGGACCCGTGAACTCTCCCCCACCGTCCATGATGGCGTTGGTGCCATCCGCGGCCAGTGCCACCGCTCATCGGCGTGTGGGGACGATATGTTCCTTCGCGCGAAGGCGTCCGGCCGGGGCCATCCGGGCTGCCGCCCGAGCCGCGACGCTCCTATGCTTCGTCAAGCAGCTGCGGCCCCACTTTCCAGGAGTCGGTAGATGTCGCGGGCGACGTAGCGGGCCAGGCAGCGTTTGATCTCTCGGCTGGTCTTTCCCTCAGCGGTTCGACGAGCGACGTAGTCGCGGGTGGCCGGTTGATACTGGATCCGGCTCCGGACCACGGTGTGCAGTGCCGTGTTGAGGTGCCGGTCTCCGTAACGGTTGAGCCGATACCGCGTGGTGACCTGGCCGCTGTTGGCGGGGATCGGTGCCACCCCGGCGAGCATCGCGAACGCCGCCTCGGAGTGGACGCGGCCGGGGTGGGACCACGCGCACAACACCGTCGCAGCCACGATCGGGCCGACGCCGAACTCCTCGAGCAGGTCAGGACGCCAGCTGCGGATGATGGCCACGATCGCCTTCTGCAGCTCCCGCGCCTCTTTCAGCATCGCGTGCGCGCGACGAGCCAAGGTCCGCAGCGCCACCACGGTGCTGGTCGTCTCGATGTCCCAGGAAGCGTGCACGCGCAGGCTCGCCGCGGTGTTGAGCATCATGGCAAGCTTCTGGCCGCGGAACCGGACGCGGATCGGTTCGGGTGCCGCGATGACCAGACTGAAGACCTGCAGCTGCGCCTCGGTGGAGGCATTGATCGCGGAGCGGCGAGCAGCCAACAGCACTGACAGTGCTTGGCGTTCACCCCCAGTGCGCGGTGTCCCCAACCGCGGTCGAGCCATCGCCTCACGCGCGGCGCGGATCGCGTCGAGCGGATCCGACTTCGCGCCGTTGCGACGCGCGGCTCGTTTCGGACGGTCCAGCTCGATGACGAGCTCCGATGACTGCAGCAGGTGGCGACTCAGACCGGCGCCGTGGCCGCCGGTGCCCTCGATCGCCCAGGCCCGCAACGTCGCGTGGTTGTTGGCGAACTCCACCAGCTCGGCATAGCCCTCCGCTGTCGCCTCGACGGTGATCTCGTCGAGGACACCACCGGTCGCAGCATCGACCGCGGCCGCGGAGTGGGTGTGGACGTGGGTGTCGACGCCGATCACGACATCGACCACCTCGCGCAGATCGGTCAGACTGGTCATGCGTTCTCTCCTTCGCCGGATGGGACGTGGGTTCCGGTCCGGGACGGAGGCTCGGCAGGACTGTGATGAGACACGCCAGGCGCCGCTAACGCCAGGTGGTCAAGCTCCTGATCAGGCCAGCTCCTCCAACCGGGCCGGGGCCGGCGACCGCGAGCGGACAAGTCGCAGCAAGGCACGAGGCCAGTCCTTCCGGGGGTCACACTCGCGGTCACCAACCACAGCCCAGCACCTTCAGGCTGCAAAGGCGATCCTCACAGTCCTTCCGCCGCGAGCGGGGCGCGTCCTTCGGTCCTCGGGCGGGCTCAAGCCGGGCAGGCAGGGTCGAAGGGGAGTTCGCCGACGAGGCGGTCCCATTCGGCATGCGTGAGTGTGCCGCTCACGACGGTGCAGACGTGTGTCGTCCAGGCCGCGGCGTTGAGGTCCCAGCGCGCCAGCGTGCCGAACTGGTCCCAGACATACACGCGGTTGCCGGCCGGGTCGACTGCGATCCAGGAGGCCGAGGCGCCGTACAGCTTCGCGGGCAGTGCCTCGGGGTGGAGCGGGTCGGCGACGAGGGCCCCGACGCCACCTCCGATGACAACCCGTCCACCCGGGGCGGCTACGACCTGCGTGATCATGCTGGCCCGCTGCACGGGATTCGACGTCCCGATCTGCTTTGCGGAGATTGGGTCCCAGCGCTGAAGTGTTCCGTCTCGTGCGCCGAGGACCAAGGTCCCGTCGGGCAGAAAGGTCTCAGCGGCGAAGTACTGCTCGGAGCCCGGGACGTGAATGACTCGCCGGGTGGCGCCCGTCGAGTCGTCGACGACGGCGACCTGCCCGTTCATCATCGACACGGCGAGCAGATCGCCGTTCCAGGCGACCTGGAACGGTTGCTCGGGCATCGACGCGGTCCACGAGCGCTCCAGGCCCGTCAGGGGATGCACGCTGACGCGTTTCGCGGCTGGTTCTATGACCGCGAGCCGTTTCGCGTCCGGGCCCCAGGCGATGTAGGGCGCTCCGTTGAAGCCGGCGAACTCGCGGATCGTCGCCCAGGTGGCCACGTCCACGATGGATACAGTCCCGTTCACTCGTGCGACGGCAAGCCGCGAACCGTCGGAAGAGATGGCGAGGGCGTTGGGCGTCGGCCCGGCCAGTATTCGCCGGCGCAGGCCAAGTGTGTCAGGATCCAGCACCTCCACGGCGTCGCCTGCGACCGCGACGAGCGCGCCGTCGTGAGGGGCCACGGCGATCATGGGCCCGACGAGCCGGGTCAGGTCCCATCCTCGGTAGGCCGCGGGGAGCTCACGCGTCGATGAAGAACCGAAGCCGGCCCGACCGGAGGTGTCCCAGCGGGCGATGGTTCCATCCATCGCGACCGTCGTGAGTGAGCGATCACCCCGATCGAACGCGAGGTCAACCACCTCCTCGCCCGCGGCGAAGCTCTGCAGCTTGACTCGCTCGTGCACGTCCCAGAGCAACACCGTGCCGGCGTCGCCACCCGAGGCCAGCAGTCGACCGTCCTGCGAGAAGGCGAGGTCCTCGGAGAAGCCGGGGGTGCCGGCGAGCTCTCCCGCACCTGGCCGGTGCGGGTGTCGATGAGGTGGATCGTCCCGTTGTCGTCGTCTGCTGCGGCGAGCAGCGTTCCGTCCGGGGACAGCTCGGTGGAGACCCCTCCGGGCACGTTGCTGAACCGGGCCACGGTCCGGTGGGTGTGGCCGTCGAGGACGCTCAGCGTGTGTGCCGTCGTGTCGAGCACGGCCACGCGCCGGCCGTCTGCCGAGTAGTTGGTCGGGTTCGCGCCGGCCGGAAGGGGAGCCAGGGCGAAGGTGCCGTCGGCTCGCCGGTGCAGAAAGCCGTTCTCGAGGGCGGCCGTCGCGCTGATGTGCTGCCCGTCCGGACTGAGGGAGGTTCGCCAGATGTCCTTGAGCCTCGCCAGCACGTGCACCTCCCCGTCGTCGAGGTCGCGCATCACCACGGCGGAGCCCGTGGCGTCGTTCATGCCGACCAGCAGCGCCCGTCCGTCCGGGGTGAAGCCGAGCACGGACATGGCACCGCCGGCTCCTGTCACCAGCTGCCTCTTGACGTCAAGGCTCTCGGCGTCGAGGAGCCAGAGGCTGCCGAGATTGCTGCTCACGGCGAGGGTCGCTCCGTCGGGCGAGGGTTGCATCGAGACGGTGCGGGCGCCGATGTTGTGCAGGGACAACACGCGAGGCACCCGCTGCAGGGTCGCGAGCAGGTCGAGCTCGGTCGCAGGACCGGGGGCCAGGTGAACTGCTTGAGCTGCGAGGAGGAGCGCCAGGTCAGGGCGCCTCTCGGCAAGTGCTTGGGCCCCCAACCGGGCACCCACGGCCTGGAGCGCAGCCTCGCGCGCACCTTCGCTCGACCGCACCGCGAGTCCGCCCGCGATCACGGCACAGACGAGCAGGGCCACCGAGGCCATGAGTAACACTCGCAGGCGCCGGCTGCGGCCGCGTTCCCGCGCTGCCTGGGCACGCAACATGGTGCGTTCACGCTCGAGCGCATCTCGTCCGGCCTCGAGGAACGCCTGTTCGCCTTGGCTGAGGAGCTCAGGTGTCTCGAGCAGGCGCACGCCTTCTACGAGCCGAGGACCTCGGAGGAGGTCGGTGTCGAGGCGACCGCCGCTGACCCACTCGTCGGCGGCTCTGGCCACGGCGGCGCGGACGCGCCGGGCGGCAGTGTCGTCGGCGAGCCAGCCGGCAAGTCGCGGCCACCCTGCGAAGAGCGACTCGTGGGCCACCTCGACGCCCTCGTCGCCTGACACGAGCAACCGCCCCTTGATCATGACGTCGAGGGCACGTTGCGCGATGGGGTCGTCGGCGACGAGCTCAGCGCGGCTGATGCGGCGGCGCCGGATCCGGCCCTGGGTGTCTGCGCTCGTGAGGCGGAGCAGCATCGCCCGTGCCGCCCCTCGCGATTCGTCGTCGAGTTCCGCCCAGACGGACTCGGCACCGTGGGCGAGAGCGCCGAGCAGTCCGCCGGCCGAGTCGTAGCCAGCGCGGCGCAACCGCTGCCCGTCACGGTTTATCCAGGTCTGGGTGAGGGCGGTGGACAGGTGCGGAAGGATGCCCACCTCCTGGCCGGCGTCGGTCACGATCGCCTCGACAAGGTCGTCGTCCGCCTCTAGTCCTCCGCGTCGGGCGCCCTCCCGCACCACGAGCCGAACGTCGTCCTCACGCAACGGTCCAAGCAGCACCGAGGTGGCAACGACCCGCTCGGCGAGCTCTGGGTGGAACGCGAGGTCTGCCCAGTAGTCCGACCGAATCCCCAACGCGAGGTGCGTACCTGACCGCGCGTGAGCCAGTAGTGCGTCGGCGAAACGGTGGCGCTGCTCGTGGTCGGTGCACATGGTGACGAGCTCCTCAAGCTGATCGACCACGAGCAGCCGGGCTTGCGGTGAGTCTCGGAGCGCCGCCTCGAGCCGCTGCAGCGGGTGCGCCGAGGGTCGGATCACGGCCACCGGCCATCGGTCGCTGCCCTGCACCGCACCCGCGCGGAGGGCCGGCACGACACCGGCACGGAGCAACGAACTCTTGCCGCTGCCGGACGGGCCGGTCAGACAGACCATCCCCTCGGCGGCCACGACCCGCAAGGCCCGTGCCAGAGTCCGGTCACGGCCCATCAACGTTCCGGCGTCGGCTTCGGTGTAGGGCGCCAAACCCTTGAAGGGACACTCCGACGTCGGCGCATGCAGTGGCACTAGGTGTGTCGGAGAGGCCAGGGTCGCGGCTTGGTCCAGAACGTCACGATGGATGGCCCGCAGGTGCGGGCTGGGCTCGACCCCCATCTGGTCGAGGAGCAGCCGCCGAGCACGGCGGTAGTCGTCAAGGGCCGCGGACTGGTTGCCTGCGCGGTAGTGCGCGACCATGAGCTGCCCCCACCGGCGCTCCCGGAGAGCGTCACGCGACAGGGCCTGCTCGATCAGGGGCACGAGCTCGCGACCCTCGCCCAGGCCCATCCGCGCGGCAACGAGGTCATCGGTGACGTCTTCCCGCAACGTCTCCAAGCGCCTGGCCTCCGAGTCACACCGTTGCAGATCGGTGTGGCCCTGGTATGCGCGACCCGACCACTCTGCCAGCGCGCTCTCGGCGTGGCGTTGCGCCTCGAGGTAGTGCCCGAGGCGCAGCGCGGCAGCCGCGCTACCGGCACGCCGCTCGAACCGCTCGGCATCGACCGTCCCGGGCGGGACGTCCAGCCGCCATGCGCTCCCGACGGATCTGAGCAGCGCCCGGCCGCGCCCCGCTTCGGACGCCTCGAGCACACCTCGCAGCCGCGACACGTGGGATGCCAGCGTGCGCCGTGCGCTGGAGGGCGGCGATCCCGCCCACAGCTGCTCCACGATCTCGTCGCTAGTCACGGCCGCGCCGGGAGATGCCAGCAGAAGCGCGAGCAACTGGCGCTCACGTCGGCCGGGCACCCGCACCGGCTGCCACATCGAGACGTCAGGCGGCATCCCGTCGAGGCCCTGCCCAGCCGGGCGGACCTCGCATTCCAATGCCAAGGGACCGAGCACGCGATAGCGCACGCAACGAATGCTAATCCGACCCTCGGCAGCGGCCGATCGCTTCGCAACAAACTGGCAACACGTCTGCCCACTATGGGATTCCCAGCGGCGCGAGTTGACGCCGCGATGTTCCAAGGAGCACTGATGACCAGTCGGACAACACGCTGCCGAGCACTCCTCGTCGCAGCGACGCTGGCTCCCGTCCTCGCCATCGTCGTGGACTCCGCCGCGGTAGCGGCCGATGCCGACACAGCGCGTAGCGCGCGTCTCGGGCAGAACACGGTCGTCTTCCAGTCCGTGCGTGACGGCAATGAGGACATCTACGCCGTCGAACCGAGTGGGAGCGGGCTACGCCGCCTGACGGATCACCCTGAACCAGACACCGCCCCCGGCGTGTCACCAGACCGTTCGGTGTTGGTGATGGCCAGCGAGCGCGACGGCAACAGCGAGATCTACCTTCTGCGCGTCGGCGACGGGTCGACAACGCGGCTGACCTTCGACGACCGGTTCGACTTCCACCCGGTATTCTCCCACGATGGCGAGAGGATTCTCTTCCAACGGATGACGGACGGGTTCTTCGACCTGTGGGTCATGGGTGCCGATGGCGACGGAGCCCGGAAGCTGACGACACTGCCGCTGAACGAAGTCGGAGGCGTCTACTCGCCTGACGACTCACTCATCGCGTTCATGGGCAACAACGGCGGCAACCGCGACATCCGCGTCATGCAAGCTGACGGAACAGGCGTCGTCAACGTCACCGGTGGTTGGTGCGTCGACGGGAGCACCGGTGCCGGTTGCATCCTGTCGCAGGAGATCATGCCGGCGTGGACACCGGACGGCCGGATCGTCTTCGTCAGTGACCGCTCCGGTTCACCACAGTTGTGGATCATGGACGCCAACGGGTCCGACGCCAGCCAGGTGACCCACCTGGCCGGGGTCAACGGCCACCCCAGCGTGTCGGCGAACGGCAAGACCATTGCGTTCAACCTCGATGGATCCCTCGCCACTGTGCAGCTCGACGGCACAAGGGTGCATCGCCTCACCGCCACCGAAGACTATGGCACGGCCTATCCCTACTGAAGGCACGGATGGCGCGCCCGCAGCCTGTGCCCTGCACTTCGGGGGTTGCCTGACCGGTCGGACGTCGGGGGCGAGGCCCCTGCAAGAGCCTGACGATGCTGCGTCTACGGCCCCCGCCCGCCTCTTCCTCGGCCGGGCGTCATGGTGCCACGACGCTGGGCACGACCCAGTCGGCCTGGGTGTTGTGCACTCAGTTCAGGCAGCCGAACACCGTGGCTTCCGGTCTTTGCCACGATTCCGCACGTGCGAATCAAGCGAGTCCTCAGACGACCCAGACGGTTCTCAGATCGGCCGTCACTCGCCTGAAGCCTGAAGTACGGAGCGAGGTCCTGATGGAACAACGGGCTCTCAGGTCGAACCTTACGAAATCACCACTGGGGGCGAAATGAAGGAGATGAACTGGAGCTATGCACGGGCCGGCGGCACGCCGGGCAGGGATGTCGAACCGCCACCGCGGCTGCGCCCTGATCAGCTGCCTAGCACAACCGTCTTTTGTTCGACCCCGACTGCCAGGGAACACGCCACAACGAGAAAGTGTCATCGCCGAGAGTGGAGTAATGCCATGAAACCACCGTCGCCTGATCGCCGCCGCCCCTCGCACCACCGCCTGCGCGGGTCTGCGTTCCGCGTCACTCGTCGTCGCGGACTGGACACGAGCGCCCCGTATCCGACCGGACACACTGCGGCGCGGCGAACCGGCCACCGGGTGCTGCTGACCATCGCCGTGCTCTTGGCCGCGCTCTGCGGGATCACGGCGCCCGCCGCGTCGGCACACACGGCCACCATCGCGACCCAGCACTCGCTGAACCTGGCAACCGGCGTCATCTCGGGCCAGCTCAGCGCGGCAGTCCCAGAGTGCGTCAGCGCACGACAGATCACGCTCTACCGCGCGGGCGGCACCAGTGCCGCCGCGGTCGCGAGCACCACCACCGGCAGCACCGGCGCCTGGACGCGGACCACGACCGGGCTGCAGGACGGCAGCTACTACGCGGTCGCCGCATCCACGGTCGTCACCAGCAAGGGCCACAAGCACACCTGCGCCGCAGCCACGTCGAACACCGTGACTCTCGCTGTCGACGCCGACGCCGACGGCTACACCACCGCGGGTGGCGACTGCAACGACACCAACCCGGCAATCCACCCCGGCGCCACCGAGGTCCGCAACGGCGTCGACGATGACTGCGACGGGCTGGTGGACGAGGGGCTCCCCGTCGACGGTGACGGCGACGGCTACACCACCGCGGGCGGTGACTGCAACGACACCAACCCGGCGATCCACCCCGGCGCCACCGAGGTCCGCAACGGCATCGACGACGACTGCGACGGGCTGGTGGACGAGGGCACCGGAACGGGCCTTGCGTGCACGGGACCTGTGGTCATCGACAGCGTCACCTACTGCACTGCCACGGAGGCGGACATCATCTACGGGCGCTATGCGGACGGTACCCCGCTCTTCCTCAGCACCGGCGTCGTCGAGATGTGGGACCGGAACGTCTGGCTATTCGCCGTGCCGGAGTGCCCCGTCGGCATGTTCTGCGGCGCGCAGGTGGACACGGGCTACGTCCACTTCCCCGACGACCCCATGCCCGCCTGGTTCGACTACGTCGACGTCTGGGGGCTTGCCGAATCGAGCGGCGCCACCGGCACAGGTGGAGGTGGCCTGCGGGCCGTCGGCTGGACCAAGACCGGATAAGCGCCCGCGTCAGGCGGAGTCGACGGGCACCTCAGACCCGTGTCCGAGCAGGCAACTCGAAGGGACCCATGATCATCAGCCGCGCACGGGCGCCGCCTTCTCGGTGGCAAGCGCCCGTCGTCGTCCTGCCCACCGCAGCCTGCACTGCGAGTTCGGCACCGCAGCACGTGCACGGCGCGACTCTCGTCGTCGACGACGACTTCGCCCAGCGCGCGAGCGTCAACCATCTCCTCGATCTCCGACCCGGTGACAGCGGCCCACCAACCCTCTGCTCAAGGTAGCCGCCGTTCACAACCAGTTGAACGGCGTCGAGTTCGATTCGCACAGCCGACTTCACGTGTTGCGTGGGCCTTTCTGTCATCGCTCGTGAAGCCATGAACCTCTCCTACTGGTTTTGCAAAGCGACACGTGTGGCGCCGTCGGGAGGTGGTGAGACTGCTGTCACACGGCGAATGAGCGCCCTCCGCCACGTCAGGCAGGTCCCCAATCCAGGCAATTGCTCCAAGGAGCCTTCTCATGAAACTCAGCCGTCCCCGGTTCGTCTCAACCCTCCTCGCATCCGTCCTGATCCTCGCCGGCGCCCGCGCACGAGGAGCTCGACGCCATGGAGGAGCTCGACGAGGGTGATCTCGATCTGTTGACCAGCTCATTCGAGCGGCTGCGGTCCCAGCTGCCCAACCTCGCGACCGTTGGCGGCTGTTGCGGGACCGACGCCCGGCACGTCGCTTCGCTCTGGGGACAGTGACCTCGGGCGCCCATAGCGTCCAGGTCGGCGGCTGCCTCGTCAGCAGACAGATCCGGTGCGCCAGCAGGATCAACTGCCCATACCCAAGGGCGCGACGAGCCGCCCCCGTCGAGGCTCGGATCGACAGAAGTCTCGGCATTGGCTGCCATCGGTAGGTGGCGTGTCCCGCCTGGTTGGCCCGAGGAGTCGGCCTGGTGCAGGGCGTGGTGTGCCCCGGGCGCGGTTCGTGGTGAGCCGTGTGGGGCTCCATCCGTCGTACGCCTTTCGTTGTCGCGGTTGCGCTCGACGGTTAGGTTCACTCGCATGGCGACCAGTTCCTCCATCGGATTCGCGGCCTCGGTCGGCGGCCTCGCCGGGGCGTCTTTGGCGGCGCACCGCGGTATGCGAGCGGCAGCCGGTGCCGCGCTGGCGGGGGCCGTTGCGCTGGGCATGTCGGAGGCGGTCGCCAGGGCTCGCCAGAGGGAGGGGGAGATCCCGGCGTTGTGGCAGCGCATCGCGGTGAGTAGTGCGTTGGCGGCGCCCCTGGGATGGGTTGCCGGGAGACTGACCACCGCGGGTCCACGCACCGTCGGCGCGGCCACCGGCAGCGTGGTCGGCGCGCTGGGCATCCGACCTCAGAAGGTGGCCATGGGCCCCGTCGTGGGAGCGGTCATCGGGCAGGCCCTCTCTCGCGGGCCGGCTCCGGCGGCCGTCGTCGCGAGCAGCACGGTCCTGGCCTACCGCACCCTGTCGGCGCTGCTCTTCCGTGACGAACAGATCAGCCTGCTGGCCGAGCGGGTCAGTGCCGCCGACCTGCCGTTCGTCGTGCCGCGGCCGGCGCGGTCAAAGTACGTCGGTTCCGGTTACGTCCGGCAGTTGGCCGAAGAGCTGGGAGCCAGCTACACCGCTGACGCGGCGGACGCCGGGATCGTGGACTCCCTGGACGCGCTGGCTGGACCGCAGTTCGACCCCGGGCAGGTCGACCCGCTCGTCCGGGAGTTCTACGAGCGCACCACGCGGTTCGCCCTGGACATCGTCCCGGAGTGGCGGCTGTGGGTCAGGCCCGGTTACCTGCTGTACCGAACCGCCGTCGCGCGCCCCTTGGGCCAGGCCAGTATCCCGATGAACCAACGCGAGGCTCAGCGCGGGATTCACAGCCGCATCGACACGGTCAGCGGCGTCGACGGCGCGGTATCTGTGCGCGGCTGGATCAGGTCGTTCGCCGACGACGACGAGCCAATCATGGTCGGCATCTACACCACCTACACGCACGGCGAGACTGGCTACGTCAGCGTCGGATTCCCAGTACCGGGGGGCAGCTTCACCGCCACGCTGCTCCCGCGATCACGCCCTGATCGTGGCCTGACACTGACCAGCCGCGCCAACGACGGGCAGACGGGGCACTACCTGACCTACGTCGACACGACCGCGGACGAGCTCACCGCCCTGGCCGTGCACGGCTTCGAGGAACAACTCGACGTTTTCGTGCAAGACGGCGCACTACTCGCAGTACACGAGTTTTGGATCTTTCGGTTTCCGGTCCTCACCCTGCGCTACCGCATTACACGAAAACCCGCTCCCTGACCCATGCATCCGCGCTCGGCCCGACGCCTGCCTCTGGCACCTCACACCCAATGCCACCGTTTGCACCGCCTCACTTCGCGGCGACTATGCCTGGCGGCCAGAGCGTGACACCGCGCCTGACGGGCCGGTACGAGCTTCACAGACAGCCGACGATGGGCGTGGGGATGGAGGTCGAGTTGTGGCCGTCTGCGCCGTTCGAATGGGGCTTACAGCCGCATCATGTGAACCCAGCACTCACGTGTCACCCCGTGCACGCGCGATCGCGGATGCGACGGTCTCCGGCTCAGCCCAGAATCGGTCCCCGGGCACCGTGGCGGGCCAGGGCCAATAGACGACAACCTCGTCGTAGCCTGCCCGGTCGGCGTGTTCCAGGGTGTCCAGGTACGCCTGCTCGCTAGCCAGCGGCTGCATAGACCCGTAGCCCACCAGCAGCGACCGACGTAGCGTCGCGGGATCTCTCCCCACGCCCTCGCAGGCACGGGTCACAGCGTGCGACTGCTTCGTGACGAGCACCCAAAAATCGTGGTCCGGCAGGGATGCGGCACTGGCGCCGCCGTAGCTGCTCCACCCGTCCCCCAATCGGGCCACCAGCTCGTAGCCGCGAGGGCCGTGCGCGCTGATCATCAGGTGCGGCCGTCCCTGACCAGGCACGAGCGGAAGTGGATCCACTCCTTCCACCCGGACGTGGCTCCCGGACCAGGACGAGGCACCGGACCACAAGGCCGTGACCGCTTCCACGGTCTCCGTGAAGATCTGGAAACGCTCCTCGCTCCCGCGGGCGCCCCCCGACACGACCTCCTCATCACCAGGCACCCCGGCACCGACACCCAGCACGAACCGGCCCCCACTGAGGTCCTGCAGAGTCGCCGCCACGCGGGCCAGCGGAGCAGGCGCACGGATCACGGTCGAGGCCACCAAGGTCCCCAGCTCCAAGCGGGTGGTCACCTGGGCGACCGCCGCGAGCGTCGCGTAGGCGTCGCTGAACCAGCGCCCTTTCAGCGTGGGGTGCGTCAGGTGGTCTCCCAGATAGGCGACATCGAAACCAATCTGCTCAAGGTGCTGCCAGGTCGATCTCGCCGACGACCACGGCTCGAGCCATGGACCGAACACTCCTAGCCTCATCGCTCGTCCCTCCCCAGGTGCGACGGCCCGCTCTGCACCATTCTCCCGGGTCCGAGGACCCGTCCGAGGGTGAATCATCGAGTCGCACGAACTCCCCCTGCGCGCACAACCGGCACACGGTCGCCGGGCGTTGTGGTGCCGACCCCAGAACCGCTCGCGAACCATCTGCCCATCCCGCGATCTGCTCGCCCAAGCGTGGTAGCGACGGGTAGCCCCTTTCGCCGCGTGCCGGGCGCCACCTCCATGCGCCGTGTACCAGATCTGCGATGTGCGAATGCTGACCCTGAACACCTCAGGCTTCGCTGCGAGGGTCGAGGACGGTCACCACCAGTAGTTGTCCTGAGGGACGTACGGCTCCTCCAGTGCAGTCATCTCGTCCTCCGAGAGATCGACCGTCAGAGCCTCCACCGCATCCGTTAAGTGCTTGGGCTTGGTGGCACCAACGATCGGACATGACACCACCGGCTTCGCCAGCACCCAGGCAAGGGCGACCTGGGCCATCGGGACGCCACGCGCCTCAGCGATCCGGTGGACCGCGTCGACCACGGGCTTGTCTGCGTCGCGGTCGAAAGCCTTGGCAACCGCGTCGGTGGACGACCGGGCGGTCTGCTCGCCCCAGGGCCGCGTGGCGCGCCCCTTGGCCAACGGGGAGTACGGGGTCAGTCCCACGCCCTGGTCCAGACAGAGCGGGATCATGTCGCGCTCCTCCTCACGCTTGAGCACGTTGTACTGGTCCTGCATCGCCGAGAACGTCGTCCAGCCGCCCAGTTCGGCGACGTGCTGCATCTTCGCGAACTGCCAGGCCCACATCGACGACGCCCCCAAATAGCGCACCTTCCCCGCCCTCACCACGTCGTGCAGGGCCTCCATGGTCTCCTCGACCGGCACCTGCTCGTCGAACCGGTGGATGTAGTACACGTCCACGAAGTCCGTGGCCAACCGGCGCAGCGAAGCATCCAACTGCTCCAAGATGGCCTTGCGCGACAGGCCGCCGCCGCCCGGGCCGTCATGCATCTTCCCGTGCACCTTTGTGGCGAGCACGATGTCCTCGCGTCGGGAGTACCTGCGGACCGCGCGACCGACGAACTCCTCGGAGGTGCCGCCCTGGTAGACGTTGGCGGTATCCCAGAAGGTGACGCCCAGCTCGACGGCCTGCCGGAAGAAAGGTGCCGCGGCATCCTCGTCCAGAGTCCACTGGTGCATCCCGGACGCGGCCAGTCCGTAACTCATGCAACCCAGACCGACACGGCTGACCTTCAGGCCCGTACGACCCAGGCGTGCGTACTCCACCTCTTCAGCCTCCCACGCGCCGTGAACCGTCGCACGCCGTTCGGGCGCGGGTAACGGATGGCCCGCTCAGGCCGCGAGTCGCGAGGCTCGAACCCGCGTCACACCGCCGCCTGTCGAGCAGCTTGACGGCGGCATGTGCGCGCAGGTTCACGTTAGAGCGCGGGCTGGGACGTCGCGTGCCAGGAGGACGCGCCACGCCACCGACCATCGTGCCGGTCGTCTCGACGTCCCAGCAGGAGCGCACGCGCAGGCGTCGCGGCCGTGGTGAGCATCGCGGCGACCTTCTGGCCGCGGAACCGGGCTCGGATCGGCTCAGGTGCGGCGATGACCAGGCTGAAGACCTGCAGCTGAGCCTCGGTGGAGGCATTGATCGCGGAGCGGCGAGCAGCCAGACAGCACTGACAGCGCTTGGCGTTCGGCGCCGCTGCGGGAGTCACGAGCTGGGGTCGAGCCAGAGGTACACGCGCGGCTCGGATCGCATCGAGCGGATCTGACTTCGCGCCGTTGCGGCGGGCAGCCGCTTCGGGCGATCCACCTCGATGACGATCTCGCAGGCCGCGCAGCAGGTGGCGACTCAGACCGGCGCCGTGGCCGCCGGAGCCTCGATCGCCCAGGCCCGCAACGTCGCGTGGTTGTGGCGAACTCCACCAGCTCGGCATAGCCCTCGGCTGTCGCCTCGAGCGTGATCTCGTCGAAGACACCACCGGTCGCGGTGGCGCAGCGCCTGCCAAGCCAGATAGGCGAGGTAGCCGACGCCGGCCGCCTTGAAACCGATAAACAACCAAGGCACGGCGAAAGACGCCAGTCGACCACCATGGACGTCGCCATGTCTGACGAACGGACGCACGTCTCCTGCGGGTCAGGTCTCAGCCCCGGCGGGGGCAATTAGGGCGTCGCGAACCACGGGGAAGAGGTCCCCCCAGCATTGGACGATCCTGCCGTCGGCGAATCGGTACATGACCAACTCTTGGGTCCTGATCCTTCGGCCGGTGGGGGCGATGCCGCCGAAGGGTCCGGTGTGGGTCCCCTGACCGATCAACCGTGCCGCGATCGTGTCCTGCTCGACGACCAGTGCTTGCAGGTCCCAGCGGTAGTCAGGGAAGGCCGTGTGCACCGTCTTGAGCCTGTCGATGTAGCCGGCCAGTCCGTCGGCGGTCCCGGACCCGGTCACCTGCTCGGAGACGAACTCGCCCAGCTGGTCGAAACGGTGCTCGTTGCAGCAGGCGAGGTACCGCTCGTAGAAGGCGGCTACCTCAGCGCGCTCGAGTCGCATGGGCCATGGTGACACCTCACAGCGCTGGTCCACCACGCCGGCGGCTTCCGATCAAGAGGGTGACGATCGCGGTCAACGCCCGATCCGGACAGACGCAAAAGCGTGTCTATCCGCTGCGTGCCGGGCGTGCGGCTCCCCACATGCCGAGATGAGTGCATTCCTCAGTACGACTGAATAGCCTGTGCGCACCCCCGTGCCGCCCAAACACCGGCGTCGGGTGCCACGTATCGATGGAGGCCCGATGAGCGACGAAGAGATACTGCGACGCCCGATTGGCTGGTGGCTCAAGGAAGCCGACGCACGCATCGATGCGGCGTTCGACCAGGTCCTGGCCGGCCAGCAGGTCGGCCGACGCGACTGGCAGGTGATGTCTACTCTGGCGCGTTCACCGGCTCGGAGAACCGACATCGTTGGCAGCCTCGACGCGTTCGACGAACCGGCCGAAGTTGAGTCCGTGATCGATGGTTTGCGTGCTCGCGGCTGGGTTGAGGAGTCAGGCGGCGCCGTACGTCTCACCCTGGCTGGCTTGGATATGCACGAGGCCGTCGCGCCATTGGTGGATCAGGTGCGCAAGCGGGTCGCGGGAGCCCTGCCTGAGGACCAATACGCGGCGCTGGTTCGTCTCCTTGCCCGCTTGGTCGGTGCCCTGCCTGAGCCATCCTCTGAGTCGGGCTCCTAAGGTCCGCTCCTACCGCGACCCGTGAGTCGTGGAGGTGCGTCTATCCGTCGCCAAGGTCATACTCGCCCGCCACGCCGGGATCGCGGTACCCGTCAGGACGCCGGCACGAGTGCGGAGACGAGGTCCGCGGCCCGTCGGGCCGAGTCGAGACCGTGCATCTCGTGGGCAAACTCCCTCGCTCGGGTGCGCCATTGCGGCTCGGTAACTAGCCGGTCGACCGCGGCGCGGAGTGCCGCCGGAGTGGGGCGCTCAGTGCGCAGGTTGACGCCGACACGGTGGTATTGCACGTGGGCGTTGACGTCGTTCTTGCCCTCGCGGGTCCCGGCGCAAACCATGGGCACACCGTGGGCGAGGCTGAGCATCACACCGCCGAACCCGCCATTCGTGACGTATACGTCGGCGACTCCCAGGACGTGGTCGAAGTCCATGCGGTCCTCGATAACGACGTTCGCGTCGGGGTAGCGCATGCGCAGAGCCTCGGTGCCGGATCCTCCGGTCGCGACGAGCAGGAGGGTGTCGGTGTCCCGCAGGGCCTCGATCGTCGGCGTGATGAGCTTGTCGAGGTCCTGGTTGTCCACGGTCCCTTGGGTCACCAAGACGGTCCGTGCGTATCTCGGCGCGTTGGTCGCGAGCTCGGCCGCGCCACGCGTGGACGGCCCATTCGGCACGAGCGCCCCTACGTAGTGGACGCGGGGGTTGGTGCGCGAGCGCGGATAGTCGAAGCTCTCGGTGCCGGTCTGGAGGACGACGGAAGAGACGTTGTAGGGCTCGTCGTTGATGAAGGCGCCTTCGGGCAGGGTCACCCCGTACTCCGCGATGATGCGGGCGTAGGCACGGTGCGCCTTGCCCATGACGAGCTGGTCGCTGATGAATCGGACCGCTCGGTCTCGGAGTCGTGCGCGCCATGACGTGGCGGGCATGAAACCGAAGAAGAGCGGAGGCACCATCGGGTCTCGCTCCATGTTCGAGATCGAGATCACCGAGACGACCGGGACGTGAAGGAGCTCGGTGACCAGGCGCTGGACGTAGACCGCCCCGTCGAGAACCAGCACATCGAAGGCGTAGGAGGCGCGGATCCCCTTGATGTCCTCGAAGAAGTTCCCCACGTTGCTGGCGAAGATCTTCTCGCCGTCGAAGGCGACCAGCTGCGGGCCCTTGAGGCGGCGGCGCTTGGGGAAGATGTCATTGATGTTGTCCGGGGTGATCTCGCTGGCACGCAGGAAGGGATGGTGGGTGATGCCGAGTGCCGCGAGCCGTGGCGCCAGGTGCGCGCCGGTGTACCACTCGACGTCGTGCCCGTCGCTCTGCAGTTGCTTGGCGATGCCAGTCAAGGGGTTGAAGTGGCCGTCGATGGCCAAGCTCGCTATCAGGACGCGCATGGTGCGGCCTTCTCTCGCTCAGGGTTTCACTTTAGTATGCCACTAGTGGCGGTCTAAAGTAAGGTCGTCTGGATGAGCCCGCCCCTCAACGCCCCTGGCCAGCCTCCTGCCAAGCTCTCGAGGAAGGAGCGGGCCCGGGCGACCCGCCAGCGCATCCTGCACATGGCGAGGGCCGAGTTTCTGGAGCAGGGCTACCTGGCGACCCGCATGACGGCCATCGCCGAGCGGGCCGGGGTGTCCGTCCAGATGGTCTATCTCTCTTTCGGCAGCAAGCCGAAGCTGCTCGGGGCGATCCTCGAGTCTGCGGTATTCGGCGACGAGGGCCTTCCGCCCCCCGACACCGACTGGTGGGCACGGGTGACCGAGGCCCCGACTGCCGCCGAGATGATTCGTCGCCTGGTGATCGCGAGCGGGCCGGTGTTCAAGGCGGCCAGCCCGGTATGGCTCGTGGCCCAGGTCGGCGCCACGGTCGACGAGGACCTGGCGGCGTCGACCGTCGAGGGGGACCGCTATCGGGCCCGCGACTACCGCCGCATCGTCGAGCTTGCCGCCACGCGAGGGCCGCTGAAGGCCGGACTCGACCTCGACACCGCGACTGACATCCTCGTGGCCATGCTCTCCCCGGCCTTCTACATGGAGCTCGTCAAGGGTCGTGACTGGGGCGACGAGCGGGCCATCGAATGGTTGGCTGACGCACTGCCCGCCCTTGTCTGCGGCGAGTAGGCCTGCTTGATCCAGTCGGCGCTAACAAGTGCCGAGACGCGTACTCGCGGCCGGCGTACAGCCGGACAGTCGCGAACCGCTCGCCTGGCCTGGCGACCATCCGTACGGGCAGGTGCTGGCCCGTGCCGCTCCTGCACGATGCCTGGACGTCGCCGCTGCCCGCCTCCATGGCGATCCATGCACAAACGCTCGTCGGCGCATAGCCACGCCATAGACTGGACATCGCGATCGTTCGTGGCATCCCTGAGTCCCCGCAGCATCCTCGTCAGGTCAGAACGATCGATCGGCTGGACGCGGGACGACGTTCATCGCATAACGTCCGGAGCTGCCGCATCCGCTGTTTGGCGAGGTCCGAACAGATGAGTGACATCCCGCAAGTCGGCCGCGCGTCGAACGAGGGTCGCGAAGGTGAGTCATTCCGCCGCGTTGGCCGTGGCGCCAACTTGGTTGCCGTGGCGCATATTTGCGCGATCAGCTGAATCCACCTCACCCCATTTTCAGCAGCATGCGTAGCTCTGGACTTGGCGCGCAGAAATTGACGGACCGTGGTACTCGCTGAGGTCAAGATCGAACAGACAGCGCCGACCGGCACAGGCCGCGACAACCATCCGGGTCATCGCTGGCGTCTAAGTGATGCCGATGTACCTAGGCCTGAGAAAGGGGATGCCATGTTCCGTACCAAGTGGGTGGTCGCCGTCTTATCGCTTCCGGCTCTGCTCCTTCCGCTCTGGACGGCGGGCCCGGCGGCCGCCAACGAGCCGACCCATTTCTTCATCCGGTCGATCGGCTTTGTGTGCAGTGACGTCCGGACGCCCGCCGGGGTCGTCCAGATCAGCGCGGAACACGCCTCCGAGTTCGAGACACCTGACGTCTCGATCAACTACTGGGTCCCGCCGGAGATCCCGGATAACGCGCCGGACTCCACCTACCGCTCCTCGTCGCTGATCACCGACCAGCGGGTGACGCTGACCGGGTACCGGTTCGAAGGCTCGGTCCTCATGGAGGACCGCGATTTCAGCCCGGTCGGCACGGCCACGTTCGTGGTGGACCTGATCGGGACCGGCGACGGCGAGGACGTTGGCGGAAGGTCGAAGTTCGGCAACCGGAACATCCGCGACAAGAGCACGGAGCAGTTCTTCAAGGTCGCCGGCTCCGTGACGCTGCCGGACGGCGCCGTCTTCGACCTCACCGACTGCACCGGACCTGACGGGGCGCCGCCCGACCGGGCCGGGCACGACCACACCACCGATGTGCGCACCACGGACCCGAGCCAGTTCGTCCTCAGCAGGAGCGGCATCCTCGTCCTGTGCGACATCGCGACCGAGACGTATGCGGTGAGCTTCGGGGCGTCGGCCGAGTCCACCGGTACGAGCGGTGAGGTGCGGTTCCTGAGCGACGCCGTGAGCCTCGGCGGAGAAACGGGCAGCGGCCTGGTGCTGACCAACGAGACCCTGAGGGGCAGGATCGCGGTGGAGGATGTCGAGACCGGCGAGCCGCTCGGTAACGCTGTCGTCGACGTCACCTTCACGCGCGGCAAGCACGTCGAGATCCGCACCCTAGAGGGACCCATCCGGGTCACGAGGGTCGGCTTCCTGCTCAGCCCGACCGGGAGGATCACATTCCCGACCAACCCCGCGACGGTCGTCGACATGTCCTCGTGCTTCGCCTTCGACGGCAGGGAGCAACAGAAGGAGCACCGCCCGGACGAAGCGTGATCCGGACCCGAGCGACGAGGATTGCAGCGCAACAGCGAAGCCCCCGGAGCGATGCTCCAGCAAGAAGCCGCCACTGCGGCCCGGACGGATTGTGCCCCCGCATCGCGTCCGTCAGCCCCGTCAAACACTCCCCACAGCCAGCAGCGGCGGGTCAGCCGTTGCTCCGCGTCATGGCTCGACATTCGGGCGAGATCTCCGCGTGATGGGCGGATACAGGCTCAGGCTGCCACCATCACGAACTGGCTGCTCGAGGGTGACCCCGGCCATCCGCTGGCGCGTGATGCGTGACCTCGTGGGTGTCGCTGATGAACAGTGGAGATGCGAGCGCGTCGCCACGATGGGTGGGGGCTCGGCTGCTGGCATCCCAGGCTGACGACCGTGGTTGAGGTGGCGGCGTCTACTCCCCGAAGTGGACCTCAACCACGTACACCCTGCTGCACCTGATGTGGTTGGGCCTGGAACCGGGTTGAACCGCCCCGGGTCCAGTCCGGTGGCTGGTGGACGATCGACTCGTAGACGACCGAGCCGCTCAGCGTTCCAGTCAGCGACAGACCCGGACGCGCCGACGCACCGAGCGCCGATGTGCCGGGTTGGGGGTGGCGTGCAGGTGCCCGAGGCGGGTCAGTTGGTCGACCTGTCGTTGCACATTCTGGCGCGCCAACGACAGCCGCGCCGCGACGTGTGGCACGGTCAGTGGCGCCTCGGCACAGAGGACCTCCATGACCGCCCGGGATCCCACCGTCCAACCCAGCGCGCGCACTTCCCCCTCGACCACCCGGGCGGAGTTCAGCACGATGGGACGCACGAGTTGAAGCAGTGCGTAGATGTCTGAGCCGCGCCGTGACATGACATCAATGATGTCATATTCAGGCCGGCAACGGATGCCGTTGGGCTCGTCGCCGTGTTCGAGCGCGCGGACCTTTCGGCTCCCGCCGTGCTGAGACCGTTTCGCTCAGCGTCTCGGGCACCACGCCGCGCACTACATCGAGATGACCGAACACCGGCAGGGTCGTCAGGTTTCACGGCGTCCTCAGTTACCACTATGAGCGGGTTGACTACCTGCGTCACACTGCCGCGTGCCGGGCGTGCGGCTCTAGCCCACATGCCGAAAGTAGGGCGTTGCATCACGCGGCGACTGCCCGGTTGCGGGGACGTCCGCTGCCCCGGCTTTGCTCATGGGCCACGTCGCCGCGTCGGCCCTTGGATGGCAGGCCTCGAGGATGCTCGCGCAGAAACTGGACACGATCTGCTCGGAAACGCTCCTATAGTGCCGGTCATGGCTATCGCGCGTTTCCCGGTCGTCGTCCTCGACTGCCCGGACCCCAAGACCCTGGCCGAGTTCTACGGCGCTGTACTCGACTGGACGGTGGAGCAGCGTAGCGAGGACTGGTGGTCCGTCCGCGCCGAGTACGGCGACTCGTTGGGCTTTCAGAAGGTCGAGGGCTTCACGCCACCGCAGTGGCCCGGCCAAGACGTGCCGCAGCAGATGCACCTCGACGTCGTGGTCGACGACCTCGACGTCGCGGAGGCAGCGGTGCTAGAGCTCGGCGCGTCCAAGCATGAACATCAGCCCGGTACGACGTTCCGGGTGTTCCTCGATCCAGCCGGTCACCCGTTCTGCCTCTGCGCCGACTGACGCACCGATCCGGGCCAAGCTGCGGCCTCATGGGTTGCGCTCTCTTCGGGGCTCACTCGTACGGTTCCCTTCTGTGTCAAGAGGCCGTCGGGAGCGAGTTGCTGACGCTCGCGCAAGATCGCTCTCGGCGGGTGAGGGGGCAGCTCGCCGGATTCAGGACCAACCTGCCCGCTGACGTGCGCGCGCTCCTTGCCCGCGACACGTCCGCTGACGTCCGTTGGGAACTGACGATGAGCCGTCAACCCGAGTCCATCGCCGACGTCCTCCGCAATGACCCACATCCTGACGTCGTCGCCAATGTGGAGCAGTGGCAACCCGAGGAAGAGGCCTGAGACTCACCGGACGCACGCTCCTGCCGCGGTCCGCTCGTTCAAGTGATGGTCTTGCGAGGTGCGTCAACCGCCGCCTGCCGACGCTCCGCGTCGCCTCCGGGGCCGGCACCGTGGATGTCGCTCGGGCACCCTCGACTGGACCACCCTGAGGTGTCCGTCGACATCCGCGGCGAGCCCTCCCCGACCGCCGTGATCAGCGCCCCGGTGGCATACGGATTCGTGCCCCGCACGCGACCTGGAGGACATCTGTGGCGGCGCGTATGCAAGGCAGAACCTTCCGCGCTGCGCGCCGCCGCCGACGCCTGGGGTGACAGGCGTTTAGGGGATGAGGATGGTGCGGGTGATGTGCTGGTTCGCTTCCCAGTAGGTCCGCCGGTCCGCGATGATCGGGTCGTCCGGCGATGGCTGGATCGCCCCGTCGGTGCGGACGGCGCGGGAGGTCACGGTGTGCCGGCCGCTGGGGACCTGACCCCAGTCGTAGGTCCAGAACTTCCACGCCAGACCTTGGGTCGGGCCGCCGTGTGGGCCGTCTGTGACCAGGTTGGCCTGACGCCAGGGGCCGCCGTCGATGGAGACCTCGACTCGTGCGATCGCACCACCCCAGGCGACGCCGATCACCCGGTAGCTGCTGCGGCCTGCCGTGACGGTGCGGGTGACCTTGGCCGGTGCTGACTTGAGCCGGAACGGGCCGACGGTCTGGAAGGTCCAGGTGACCTTGCCGGCGGCGTCGGTGCGTTCCCGGAAGGTGACGTAGTCGCGGGCCATGAACCGGCCGGCGAACCTGTGGTCGATCAGCTCGATGCGCGAGAGCCACTTCACGTTCGCCACCCCGTACCAGCCGGGGGCGATGAGCCGGACGGGGAAGCCGTGCTCGACGGGCAGCGGTTGGCCGTTCATCTCGTAGCAGAGCAGGTTGCCCGGGGCCATCGCGGCATCCATGGTCATGCTGCGGGCGAACTGCTCGGTGATGGTGATGTCCCACCGGGTGGGGTTGTCGGGGTCCGGTGTCCCGGTGCCCGTGGTGCCCGGGCTGAGGATGCCCGGGTTGTCGCGGATCGTGACGGTGCCGGAGTCGGTGCCCCAGAACACGACTTCCGCGGCGGCGCCGAGCGGTCTGGCCTGCTTCAGGATCGGTGCCAGCGCCGCGCCGCCCCAGATGGCGTTACCGACGGCGCCGGTGAAGACAGGGAAAGCGCTGTTGCCCGAGCACTCGAGGGTGAACTCCACATGTTTGCGTGGACGTGACTTCAGCCCGGCGAGTGACAGCGAGCCGGGTCGTGCGACCAGCCCGTCGATGCCGAGCCGCCACGTGGTGGGGTCGATGACGGGGTGGCCGTAGTGGCTGACGAAGAAGAAGTTGTTGGCCGGGGTCAGGCGGGTGGACAGCTGCTCCCAGACCTGTTGGTTGCCGACGCCGTTGCCCGGGGGGAACGGTGGCGGCTGGTCCTCCCACAGGAGCACCTGCTCGTTCGGGTGACCGGGGTAGGTTTCCGGCGGGTCGCCGTGTTGGCGTAGCCACGGCACCGAGTCGGCGCTGCCGCTACCCAGGGCCTGCGCCGGCCCGGAGATCTGCAAGACGGAGATCCCCGCGGCTGCCGTTCCCCCGGCCAGAAGACCGCGGCGACTGATGGACGTTGTGGACATGATGACTCCTCTTTTTCGGACACGTCGGACCTTTCGAATCTTTCGACGCTACGCGGGTGCGGCGCTGTCGGTACCGGGAAACGGGAAATCCGGGCTAGAGATCTCGCTCCTGGTCGCGGTGGTCATGCGGCTGCCCCTCGACGTCAGAGATCCGAACGGAGGTCAACCGCCACCGCCGTTTCACCCTGCGCACTCGGGATGGCGGAGAACGAGGAGATCCGGGGTCGCCTGCGCCGCCTGAAGAAGTAGCCCTTTCCGCCGCCTATCGACCGGTCCGAGTCCGCGCGAGGGCGTCTTTGTGAGGCTGCCGAGAGGTGCACAGACCGTTCAAGGACGAACGCGCGACGCCTCGTAAGCCGCAGCACCCACGGGGTCGGCTTTTGGGGCGACCGGCGTGCCATCGACGGTGATTTCCGGGCTCTCCAAGAATTGGCCCTCGACCTGCATCCAGCCTTCTGGCGTACGCACCCACACGCCCCGCTCCCGGACGTGCGCGCGCCGCCGAACGGGCCGGTCGTCCGCGTCCAGCACCGTCGCCTCATTGTCCTCTGTGAACTCGATGGTCGCCCGGTCCCCGGCCAGCTGGAATGCGTCAACGACGAGAGTGAACTCGTGACTAGCTACCAGGCGGCCGAACCGCCACACGAAGTACGCCTGTGTCCCAGAACCCAGGAAGGGTTCGACCTGGCTGTCAGCGCGGACTCGCGAGCTTCTCGGGTCGAAGGCTGCGAAGAACGCGTTGACGTCCCGCGCCGCGATCGCCTCGGCGCACCTCTGGTAGGCCGCCTCGATCTCGGAGCGCGCCGTCCCGACCTCGTCCCCGGTCACGGCACGAGCCTAGGTCGTGGCGCGGTGAGGGGACAAAGGCACAGGACCCCTGCTGGTCAAGACGCGTATTTCGGCTGCTTCAGCTGGTGTCGGTGCTCAGAGCGGTCAGGACGTCCAGTTGTGCATGCTCGAGGACAACGTCCGCGGCCGAGGCGTTGGCCGTGATCTCATCGACGGTCTCGGCACCGACGATGGCGGAGGCGACCGCCGGGCGGGACAGAAGCCACGCGAGCGAAATCTGGTGGGGTCGCAGGCCCCACTCCTGGCTGAGTCTCTCGATGGCGCGTCCGACGTTCAGCTCTGCTTCGCTGAAGCCAGGACCCGAGAACCGCATGTCTCCTTGGACCTCGCGCTCCAGGACGCCCATCCCTGCGAGCAGGCCGCCGTGGAGGGGAGCGTACGGGACGAGGGAAAGGCCGAACTCGACGCATGCCGGAGCCAACTCGCGCTCGGCAGCGCGGTCGATGAGGTTGTACTTCACCTGGACACAGACGGGGGCGTGCAGGCGGCGGTCATCGGCGATCCACAACGCTTGAGTGACCTGCCACGCCGGATAGTTGGAGAGCGCGACGTACCGCAGTTTCCCCTGCCGTACCAGGTCGTCATACGTCGACAGGGTCTGCTCAAGAGCCGTGTCGGCGTCCGGGGCGTGCGCGTAGTACAGGTCGATGTAGTCCGTTCCCAGCCTGGCCAGGCTGTTCTCGACTTGCTGGATGATGTGCCGGCGCGAGAGCCCATGGTCGTTCACGCCCGGCCCGACCACTTCGCGCGATTTCGTGGCCACCACCACCTCGTCGCGCCGACCGGCGAGCGCTCGCCCGAGGATGAGCTCCGCAGGCTGGCGCTCGGACGCGGGCGGCGCGCCCGCCCGGTCGAAGGTGGGCATGTGGCCGTAGACGTTCGCGGTGTCGAAGAAGTTGATCCCCAGCTCCAGCGCGGCATGGACCACGCGCTCGGCGTCGCGCTCAGTCGGCGCCACCCCGAAGGTCGCGGTGCCCAAGCAGATCCGGGAGACATTGACGCCCGTCGGCCCTAGCGGCATGTACTCCATGAGCCACCTCATCGTCAGCTGTCGAGCCCGACGCGCGCACGGGCACCTCGGCGGTCGAGGCGCTCACCAACCTACTCAGACATGCCAGGTTCCAGCGGGCGCCGAGCACCGCGCCAGGACCCATGCACTGATCCGGGCGTCCTGTCACGCCGCGGTCCGGGCTGTCACGGAAGTGGGTCTATCTGCCGCGAGTCGGCTCACGGTCTGTGGTGCGCCGAAGGGCGGGTTAGACGTCGACCCGTCGTCTCGTCCCCTGCGCTGGCCTGGGTTCGCCCGCTCCCAAATGCTCTCGATCGACTCCTGTTCGAGGATCGCTTTGATGGCCGCCAGCACCTTGGGTGAGTACCGCTGGCTTCGAGTGAGTCGCACGTCAGGGACATCCACCCGTCGGTGCAGGCCTGCGGCAGCAGTCGCGCGGTCACCGTGACGGTGTCGCCGGGGCGACGGCGCTAGGCTGCACCGCCAGGGACGGCGTGGACGATCGCCCGTCCGGCCTCGTGACCGTGACGGCCGTCGAGACACCGTCCTCGCCCGGGTCGTGGAGGCAGGTCCTCGTCAGCACGTGGCTGCCTGGCGGACATCAGCCCGCCGACGCCCGGCGCCAACCGCCAGCGGGCGATACGCACCGTCGTCCTTGCCATCACGTGCCCCCGGTCGCGCCGGGAAGCTCGCCCACAGCCCCACTGCTCAGCGGTGTCGGAGTGCCCTCAAATACCCGGACCGCAGCGGGGGCCGGGGGGCGAGCGGTGGCCATGAAGTGGCGCTAATCCTCATCCCGGAGTGCAACCTGCGTAGTGTCGGTCGCACGCACCGGTCGAGCCCATGACGGGCGCAAGACCACCGGACGTGCGCATCCGACCAACGACCGACCCAGAGGACACATCGCCGTGATTAGCGTGCTCCATGTCGCCCCCGCCGGCTCCGACGATGCGGACGGGTCTGAGTCCCGTCCCTTCCGCACGATCGGCCGCGCCGCAGAGCTGGCGCGGCCCGGCGACCGGGTCGTCGTCCACGAGGGAGAGTACCGCGAGTGGGTCAAGCCGCGGCGGGGCGGGCTGAGCGACGCTCGCCGCATCACCTACGAGGCGGCGCCGGGCGAGCACGTCGTCATCAAGGGCTCCGAGCGGGTGACCGACTGGCAACAGGTGGGGAGTGGGGTCTGGACGGTGCGCGTGCCCAACGAGCTGTTCGGCTCCTTCAACCCCTTCGTGGAGGAAGTCGTGGGCGACTGGGTCGTCCGACCGATCGAGGCCGGTCAGCGCAAGCACCTCGGTGACGTGTACCTCGACGGCCGCAGCTTCTACGAGGTGGGCAGCCCCGATGAGGTGTCGCACCCAGACCGCCGCGACGAGGTCACCGACGACTGGACGACAATGACGGTCCCGGTCCCCGACGCCGACCAGACGCGCTACGTCTGGCACGCACAGGTCGGCCCCGACGCGACCACCATCTGGGCGAACTTCCACGACGCCGACCCGAACGAGCGACTCGTCGAGATCAACGTCCGACGGTCCGTGTTCTACCCCACCGAGCACCACGTCGACTACATCACCGTCCGCGGCTTCGAGCTGTGCCAGGCGGCCACCCCATGGGCCCCGCCGACAGCCGACCAGCCGGGACTCATCGGGCCGAACTGGGCCAAGGGCTGGGTCATCGAGGACAACATCATCCACGACGCCAAGTGCGTCGCCGTCTCCATCGGCAAGGAGGCCTCGACCGGCGACAACAACTACACGCACCGCGGCGACAAGCCCGGCTACCAGTACCAGCTCGAGTCCGTCTTCTCCGCCCGAGAGATCGGCTGGGACAAGGAGCACATCGGCTCCCACGTCATCCGCCGCAACACGATCTACGACTGCGGGCAGTGCGCCATCGCGGGCCACCTCGGCTGCGTGTTCTCCACGATCGAGGACAACCACATCCACCGCATCGCACTGAAGCGGGAGTTCTACGGGCACGAGATCGCCGGCATCAAGCTGCACGCGGCCATCGACGTCGAAATCACCCACAACCGCATCCACTCCTGCTCGCTCGGGATCTGGCTCGACTGGCAGACGCAGGGCACCCGGGTCGCGCGCAACGTCCTCTACGGCAACTCGCGTGACCTCTTCGTCGAGGTGAGTCACGGGCCCTACGTCGTCGACCACAACGTCCTCGCCTCCCCGGTCTCGATCGAGTCCTTCAGTCAGGGTGGCGCCTACGTGGGCAACCTCGTGTGCGGCACCCTCGGCCTGATCCGGGTGATGGACCGCGCCACCCCGTACCACCGTCCCCACAGCACCCAGGTCGCCGGCTACGCCGTCATCTACGGCGCCGACGACCGTTGGATCGGCAACGTCTTCGGCGGCGGCGAGGTCGACGCGGCATACAACACGGACGCCCACACCTACGACGGCGCCTGGGTCGGAACCGCTGGCTACGACGGTCACCCGTCGAGCTTCGAGGACTACCTCGCGCTCATCGACGCCCAGCCGCCGGGCGACCACAACCGCTTCCCGGACGTCCCGCAGGCTGTCTACATCCGCCACAACGCGTATGCCGGAGCAGCCACCCCGTATGCCGCTGAGGACGCTCCGCTTCGCCTCGACTCGGCGTCCTTCACCGTCGTCGAGGAGGGCGACACCGTCTTCCTCGACGTCGACCTCCCCGAGTCGTTCGACAGGCTGCAGCTCGGAGTCGTCACCGGTGCGGACCTGCCCAGGGTCCGGTTCGTCGACGCGGACTTCGAGGAGCGTGACGGCTCGCCAGTGACGATCGAACGAGATCTCCTCGGGGCGCGCAAGGACCCGAACGTGTCCTACCCGGCCGGCCCGATCGCCACCCTGTCGTCAGGAACCTCGCGCATTCGCGTGTGGTGACGCCTGGGCCTCGGCCCCCTTCAGCCCGTGATCACCTGTCCCGCGTGTCCCACTCAGACCCACCTCAGGTACGAAGAGCCGGCACCCTGAGGGCACGCCCAGGGACCCACCCCAGAATCCGCCCGTCCTGAGGTGCCGCTCAGGCCACCCCGAGACGGACACAGCGCATCCGCTCCCGCGGTGAGTGCGTCACCCGCTGCCTGCGGGTCGCGCCTTGATAGTCATGTCGATCATCACGTTTGCGCAGGTCAGAGCCCTAGAAGTGGATGAGTCGGCCGATACGCCGGGTTCTGTTCCGCGTCACTGTTGCCGGTGACGCGGCGACGGCCATCCATCTAGGCCGACCATTGCTGGCCGGCTCGAGCGTCCTACCCGCACACTCGACCGGGCCGGTCTCCCGACGCCCGGGGGCGCCGATCGTGTGCTGTCTGGACTTGCTCCGGGTGGGGTTTACCGAGCCGCTCCAGTCACCTGGAGCGCTGGTGGTCTCTTACACCACCGTTTCACCCTTACCGGCTGCCGAAGCACCCGGCGGTCTGTTCTCTGTGGCACTGTCCCGCGGGTCACCCCGGGTGGCTGTTGGCCACCACCCTGCCCTGTGGAGCCCGGACGTTCCTCGGCAGGGCCGAGGCCCTGACGCGACCGTCTGGCCGACTCATCCGCCTCCAGCATACGGCCGTATGCCGTCCGGACCGGACCGCGGTCACGGCACCTCGGGCGTCCGTCAGTCCCCCGACTGCCGGGCCGTCGTCGCGACGTAGACGGTGTTGGACGACGTGCCGCCGGTGAGCGGGTTGGCGAAGGTCACGAGGTGGGCCTCGGCGGAGGCGAAGACCTCGCGGAGCAGGGCGGTGAAGGCATCGTCCGGAGGGTCGTCCGACCACAGCGCGAAGACGCCGCCGGGGTGCAGCCGATCAGCGAGCTGGCGCAGCCCGTCGCCGCTGTAGAACGCGGCGTGGCTGGGGTGCAGCACGTGGTGCGGCGTGTGGTCGATGTCGAGGAGCACGGCGTCGAAACGGTCCGGGACGCCAAGACCGAACCCGGCAGCGCCTCGCGACAGGGCGAAGAAGTCGCCCTGCACGAGCGCCGTGCGCGGGTCGGTCGTGAGATTCGCCGTGTCGGGCAGCAGCTGTCGGTCGTGCCACGAGATGACCGGCGCCAGAGCCTCGATCACCGACACCGAGGCCACCCGGTCGTCCTCGAGCGCCGTCGCGGCGGTGTAGCCGAGACCCAGTCCCCCCACCAGCACGTCCAGCCCGTCACCGGTCACGGCGGCCAGACCCAGGCGCGCGAGCTCGATCTCGGCGACGGGGAAGAGGCTCGACATGAGGAACTCATCGCCGAGCTTCACCTCGTAGATGTCGACCTGCAGGCTTGGCTCGAGCCTGCGGCGCAGGCTGATCGGGCCGAGCGGCGTGGGCTGCCAGTCGATCTCCTCCAGCCGCTTGCTCACGACGTCACCCGAAGATCGGGCTGAGGCTGTCGGCAGGCAGGTCTCGCTCGACCGATGCCATCCGCCACTTGTCGGCGAAGACCGCGAGGTGCACGCCGTCGGCGCGGGTCAGCGCCTCCGCTCCCCCACGGTTCTCGAGCTGCCCCAGGGCGGCTGGAGCGACGGCACGCGCGACGGTGTAGGGCAGGACCTCGAGCCGGATGGGAGACCCGAACTCGTGCTCCATGCGGTGCTTGGCGACGTCGAACTGCATCGGCCCGACGGCCGCGAGCACCGGGGCCTGCGCGCCACGCCGGTCGGAGTGGAGCACCTGCACCACGCCCTCCTCGCCCAGCTGCTCGATGCCGCGCCGGAACTGCTTCTGCTTGCCGCTGACGGCTGCTCGGGCCACGGCGAAGTGCTCGGGGGCGAAGAGCGGGATGCGGGGGAAGGTGACCTTCTCGTCGGAGAACAGGGTGTCGCCGACCCGCAAAGCGTTGGCGTTGACGAGCCCGATGACGTCGCCCGGGAAGGCCTCGTCGAGCGTCGACCGGTCGCGCCCGAAGACGCTCTGCGCATACTTCGTCGCGAACGGTCGGCCGGTGTCGGCGTGCGTGACGACCATGCCGCGGCTGAAGCGGCCCGAGCACACCCGCACGAAGGCGAGCCGGTCTCGGTGTGCCTTGTCCATGCCCGCCTGGATCTTGAAGACGAAGCCGGAGAACGGGCGCCGAGACGTCGCGGACGCCGCCGGACTGGTCTGGGCGGGCGCTCGGCGGAGGTGCCAGCGTGACGAGCGTGTCGAGCAGCTGACGCACCCCGAAGTTGAGCACGGCCGAGCCGAAGAGCACCGGCGTCGCCGTGCCCGAGAGGAAGAGCTCGAGGTCGAAGCTGTGGCCGGACGAGCTGAGGAGGTCGTACTCCTCCTCCGCCTGGGTGAACACGTCGCCGACGGTCGCGCGCGCGTCCTCCGCCGACGAGCGGGTGGCGATCGCCTCGGTCGCACCGCCGGGTGTCCTCGTGAACTCCACGAAATCACCAGTGGCGCAGTCGAGCACGCCACGGAAGTCGCCAGCGACGCCCACCGGCCAGGTCAGCGGCATGGGGTGCAGGTCGAGCCGCGTCGTCAGCTCGTCCATGATGGCGAGCGCGTCGAGTCCCGGGCGGTCCCACTTGTTGACGACGGTGATGACCGGCACGCCGCGGGCCCGGCACACCTCGAAGAGCTTGAGGGTCTGCGGCTCGATGCCCTTGGCCGCGTCGACGAGCATCACGGCGGCGTCGACGGCGGCGAGCACCCGGTAGGTGTCCTCCGAGAAGTCGGCGTGGCCCGGAGTGTCGAGCAGGTTGATCACCGTGCCGGCATAGGCGAACTGGAGCACCGCCGACGTGATCGAGATGCCGCGGTCGCGCTCCATGTCCATCCAGTCGCTGACGACGCCACGGCGATTGCCCTTGCCGTGCACCGCGCCGGCCTCGCCGATGGCGTGGGCGTGCAACGCCAGCGCCTCGGTCAGCGTCGACTTGCCCGCGTCAGGGTGCGAGATGACGGCGAACGTGCGGCGACGGGCCGCCTGCTCGGCGACCTCCGGCGAGGTGCCGGCTGCGACGTCGGGGTGGTGGGCGGCTTCGAGGTCGCGCTCGAGCGGCGACGCGGTGGTGTGCATGGTCCTCCAGAGATCTCCCCGAGTCTCCCATCGTCACGGTGAATCCGCGGCATCGGCGCATCCCACCGGTCGACTCCTATCGGTCCCCGGACGCCGCAGGGCTGACGACCCCAGCGGTGCTCCGGACCCGGCCGACGACGGTACGGCGCTCGTGCGCCTGACGCGGCCGTGCGGCATACCCCGGCAGCTGCGTGCGGATGGGCTGCGTGCAGACCGACGTCGTGAGATCAGACCACGGACAGCGCGACGGTGCCCGTCGACACATCGGCCACGTCGACGCGCACCGAGACGGAGTCGCCGGCCTTGGCCGCACCCTTCGCCTTGGCCACGACGGCGAGGTCGAGCAGCTGCACGACGACACCCTTGTCGTTCTCGTCGACGACGACCGCGGCGAGGGTGCCACCGAGATGGGGCAGGAGCGCGGCAGCCTCGACGGCATCGGTGCAGGCGCGCTCGACGCCGTTGGTGCGCCGGTCCGACGTTGCCATGATCTCGGGCAGGGTGGGCAGTGCCTCCCGGACCCAGGCCGGCACGTCCTCACCTGACGACAGCGCCTCGCAGACGACGAGGCCGAAGCGGTCGACGAGTCGACGCAGCGGAGCCGTGACGTGGGCATACGGGTTGGCGACCGCCGCGTGCCCGGGCTGGTCGGGCACGCCGCCGTCGAACGGCGTGTAGCCCGCACCGCGGAAGAGCGTCGTCGCCTCGTGGATCAGGGCGAGGTGCCGGGGGTTCGCGTGGTCGAGCGTGCGGAGGAACTCCCCGTAGGCGAGTCCCTCGGGCCACGGCACGCCCAGCGCCGATGCCTGTCGCCGGAAGCGCTTGAGGTCGCGGGGGTCGGGCGGCGGCATGGTGCGCAGGATGCCGACCTTGCCTCGCAGCATCAGGTCGGCGGCGCCCATCCCGGTGAGCAACGAGATCTGGGCGTTCCAGTCCTCCGAGGCGAGCAGCGGGCGGAAGGAGATGCGGAAGCCGCCCTGGCCGTCCTCCTCGATCTCCTGCTCAGGCATCGGGAGGGTGGCGCCGCCGCGCTTGCGCTCGAGGGCGACCCGCTTCTCACCGACCTCCTTGAGCAGCACGAGGCACTCCTCCGCGGTGCCGGCGTCGACGGCGCGCTGCACCTGCTCGTAGTCGTAGCGGCGCACGCTGCGCACCATGCCGCGGTAGACCTCCACCGCGGTGCCCTCGCCGTCGGAGGCGAGGCGGATGTCCCAGACGAAGGCCGGTCGCACCTGGTCGGGCAGCAGGCTCGCGGCCCCCTCGCTGAGCTCGCTGGGGTGCAGCTGCACCCGCTCGTCGGGGCAGTAGACGGTCTGGCCGCGGCGGCGCGCCTCGGCGTCGACCGCGCCCCCGGCCCGCACGAAGGCCGGCACGTCCGCGATCGCATAGCGCACCCGGTAGCCCGAGCCAGCGCGCTCGATCCACATCGCCTGGTCCAGGTCCTTCGACGTGGGCGGGTCGATGGTGATGAAGGGCACCGACGTCTCGTCGCGCTGCGGCAGGTCGGCCTCGGCCGGCTGCGCGCTGCGCCTCGGCGAGCACGTCGGGCGGGAAGCCCTCGGGCAGCTCGAACTCGCGGCGCACCGCGTCGAACCGGTCGAGCAGGGCCTGCGAGGTGCCGCTCGGCTCCGTCGCCGGGCGGAACACGGTGTGTCGCTGGGGCATGCCGATCACCCTACGCACCGGTTCCGCAGCGGTGGGGGCTCCGGTCGGGCCGGCGTCGGGGCGCCACAGCGTGACCTCCCACCAGTGACGACTCCCTCGGCGGGTCGACCTAGGCTTTGCCCCGTGCTGATCCTGCTGCCTCCCTCCGAGGGCAAGACCCCGGCCCGACGTGGACGCCCGCTCGACCTCTCGTCGCTCTCCTTTCCCAGCCTCACCGCCCGGCGTGAGAGCGTCATCACGGCCCTCGAGCAGGTGAGCGGGCAGCACGACGCCCCAGCCGTCCTCGGCGTCAGCCCCAGCCTGATCGACCAGGTCCGACGCAACGTCGACCTGCGCACCACCCCGGCGGCTGCAGCCGCCCAGGTCTACAGCGGGGTGCTCTATCAGGCGCTCGAGCACGCGTCGCTCGACGGCGCCGCCAAGCGCCGCGCCAACCGCAGCGTCGTCGTCATCTCGGCCGTCTTCGGCGCCCTGCGCCTCACCGATCGGGTGCCCGCCTACCGGGTGCACGTCTGCGCCCGGGTGCCGGGTGTCGGCGCGCTCGACCGTGGGTGGCGCAGCGCGCTCTCCGGCGCCCTCGATGCCGCAGTCAAGCCGGGTGAGCTGGTCGTCGACTGCCGATCCACGACGTATGCCGCGATGTGGCGTCCCACGGGTCAGCGCGCCGAGGCCTGGGTGCAGGTCGCCGTGCCCGGCGCGTCCCACAATGCGAAGCACACGAGGGGGCTCGTCACGCGCGAGCTCGTCCAGGCAGAGGCGCCGCGCAGTCCCCGAGCCCTGGCCGAGCGTCTGTCCGATCGCTTCGACGTCGAGCTCACGGCTCCGCCCCGGCCGGGGCGCCCGTGGACGCTCGCCGTCCAGGAGCAGCCGCGCCGGCCGCCCGCCGACGTCCGCGACGAGGCCTCGCCGGTTGCACGGTGACCGACCTCGCGGGCCTGGCGGAGCGGGTCCTGCCCGTGCTGGCCTTCCTCATCGCCATCACGGTCGTTGCCGAGATCTGTGACCTCGCCGGAGTCTTCGACGAGGCCGCGCACCTCGCGGCCAAGGTCGCTCGAGGTCGGGTCGTCGTGCTGTGGCTGCTCATCGTCGTGCTCGCCTGCGCGAGCACGATCCTGCTGAGCCTGGACACGACGGCGGTCCTGCTGACCCCGGTGGCCGTGACCGTCGCCAGCCAGGTGGGCGTGCCGCCGCTGGCCTTCGCGATGACGACCCTGTGGCTGGCCAACACCGCGTCGCTGCTCCTGCCGGTGTCAAACCTCACCAATCTCCTTGCGCTGCATCACTTCACGGCGCTGGGGCTGTCCGTCAACGAGTACGTGGCCCTCCTCTGGCCGCCTGCCCTCACCGCGATCGTGCTGACCGTCGTCGTGCTGTGGCTGCTCCACCACCGCGATCTGCGCGGGCGCTTCGAGAAGCCGCCCAGGGCCGAGCCGCACGACCGCACCCTCATGGTCGTGTCGGCGGTCGTCGCCGCCGCCCTCGCGCCCGCCTTCGTCGCCGGCATCACCCCGGCCTGGCCGGCCATCGCCGCGGCCCTCGTGCTGCTCGCCGTCACGGCGCTCCGCGCGCCGATGCTGGTGAGCCGCATCAGTGTGCCGTGGAAGGCCGCTCTGGGGGTGGCCGTCCTCTTCGTGGTCGTGGACCTCGCCCTGGGCGCGGGCCTCGGCCCGTGGCTCACCGACGCCGTGGGCAGCGGCACCAGCACCGCCGACCTGCTGCGCCTCGGCTCGATCGGTGCGGCCGCTGCGCAACGCGATCAACAACCTGCCCGCCTACCTCGCGCTCGAGGTGACCGCAGACCAGTCCCCCGTGCGCCTCGCAGCGCTGCTCGTCGGCGTCAACGCCGGCCCGATCGTCACCATGTGGGGCTCGCTCGCCACGATCCTCTGGGCGCAGCGCTGCAGGGCGGCCGGCCTCTCGGTGTCGTGGCGACGGCTCGCCGTCACCGGCCTGGCCTGCGCCGTGGTCGTCGTCACCGGCGCCACCCTCGCGCTGGCCCTCACCGCCTGACCGACAGCACCCGAGCGCGGGTCCGTCAGGCCAGGGCGCGGCGGAGGTCGTCGACGATGTCCCGGACGTCCTCGAGGCCGACCGACACGCGCAGCACCCCGTCCGTGATGCCGACCGCCGCGCGTGCCTCGGGCGTCAGGCGCCGGTGCGTCGTCGTGGCCGGGTGGGTGATGAGGGACTTCGAGTCGCCGAGGTTGTTGGAGATGTCGATGACCTGCAGCGCGTTCATCAGCGCGAAGGCCTCGTCCTTGCCACCGACGAGCTCGAACGTCACGACCGTGCCCGCCGCCTGCATCTGCCGCTTGGCCAGCTCGTGCTGCGGGTGCGACTCGAGGAAGGGGTGCACGACCTTGGCCACCTTCGGGTGCGCCTCGAGGACGTGTGCGACCTCGAGGGCGCTCGCCGCCATCCGCTCGACGCGCATCGTCAGCGTCTCGAGCCCTTTGACGAGCACCCAGGCGTTGAACGGCGACATCGACGGGCCCGTGTGGCGCATGAGGTTCTGCACCGGACCGTCGATGAACTCCTTGGGCCCGAGCACCGCGCCACCGAGCACCCGGCCCTGGCCGTCGATGTGCTTCGTCGCCGAGTAGACGACGATGTCGGCGCCGTGCTCGAACGGCTTGGAGAAGATCGGCGTGCCGAAGACGTTGTCGACGACCACCTTGGCGCCGGCGGCGTGGGCGAGCTCGCTCACGGCGGCGATGTCGACGAGCTCCTGCATGGGGTTGCTCGGTGTCTCGAAGAAGACCGCGGCCGTGGGCTCCGACAGCGCCTCGCGCCACTGGTCGAGGTCGGTGCCGTCGACGAAGACGCTCTCGACCCCCCACCGCGGCAGGATCTCGTCGAGGATGACGAAGCACGAGCCGAAGAGCGCCCGAGACGACACGACGCGGTCGCCGTTGCCCAGCAGGGCAGCAAGCGCGACGAAGACGGCCGACATGCCGGAGCCGGTCGCAAAGCACGCCTCGGCCCCGTCGAGACGGCGCAACCGCTCCTCGAACATCGTGACGGTCGGGTTGCCATAGCGGGAGTAGACGAAGCGGTCGACGTCGCCCTTGAAGGCCGCCTCCGCCTCCTCTGCCGTGTCGTAGACGAACCCGGAGGTGAGATACATCGCCTCGGCCGTCTCCTCGAACCCACTGCGCGACAGGCCCGCTCGCACGGCGACGGTGTCAGGCCGCCACTGCTGCGTGTCGTCGCTCATCCCTGCACCCACGGCAGACCCGCGACCTTCCAGCCCGACACGGTGCGGTGCTGCTCCGCGTCGTGCGGCCCCTCGAAGCCCTCCCTCACGTTGTGCGACCGCGACCATCCGGCCGCCGTCGCCGCCTCGGCTGCTGCCACCGAGCGCACGCCCGAGCGGCAGAGGAAGTAGACGGGTGACTGCTCGTCGATGCCGGCCGCCGCGAGCTCGGCGACGAAGTCCTCGTTGACCGCGCCGGTCGGATAGGTCTGCCACTCGACGCGCACGACGTCCTTGCCGAGGGCGCGCAGGTCGGGCAGCCCGACGTAGGACCACTCGGCCGTCGTGCGCACGTCGACGAGGACGGCGGCAGGATCGTCAGTGAGGGCTTCCCAGGCCTCGGCGGGTGTCACGTCACCGGCATAGCTCATGCCGCCGAATATCGCACAGCGTCCGTCAGGCGAGATGGTCGGTCCGATTGGTGAAAGCCACGGCGGCCGAGCCGTCCTCCCAGACCTCGACGGCCGTGAGACTGCCGGGCGCCGTCGCGACCGCCCAGAAGCGCGACCCCGGGGTCTCGAGCACGTCGGTGAGCACCGACAGCACACCGCGGCGGCTCGTCACGACGACGACGGTGCCCCCGCGCTGCACGAGCGAGCGGTATGCCGTGCGGACCGTCTCATCAGCATCCTCACCGGGTGCCCGACCGGCCCACACGCCTGACGCGGTCGGCTCGGTGTCGAGGTCGGCGGCCACAGCCCGGGCGACGTCGAGGGCCAGGGTCTCCTCGCTCGTGACGACCTCGGCCCCGGCTCCCACGAGGCGCCGCACGGCCGCCGCCACCCGGGGGACGGCAGCCTCGACGAGCGGCTCCTGCACGAGCAGGAGCCGAAGGGGCCGGCCAGCCGCACCGGCAGCCGGGCGTTCCGCGCGACCCGTGAGGACCGGATCCCCTTGCGTGGCAACGGTCCCCGTGCCTTCATCACCCTTGCCTTCCGCGTCATGGAGCACCCGGTGGATGGACCTGCCGTCCATCGCGTCGTTGCTCAGGGCGTCGGCGGCCTTGTTCTCCTCGCGTGGGATCCACTCGAAGGAGACGGACCCACCAGCGTCGCCGATCTCGGTGCAGAGATGACGGGCCTCGAGCGCCAGACGTCGCATGTCCTCGTGCTTGATCTTCCAGCGGCCCGACATCTGCTCGACGACGAGCTTGGAGTCCATCCGGGCGACGACGTCGGCGGACGGGTCGAGGTCGACGACGGCCCGCAGGCCCGCGATCAGGCCGGAGTACTCGGCGACGTTGTTGCTCTGCTTGCCGAGCGGCTCGGCCAGCTCGATGAGCACGCGGCCACTGTCCGCGTCACGCACGAGGGCGCCGTAGCCGGCGACGCCGGGGTTGCCCCGCGACCCGCCGTCGGCCTCGACGACGAGGCGACGCCCGCCAGTCTGCTCCACCTGTGACGTCGCAGGGCTCACAGACCGGACTCGGCGGTGCGGATCATGATGCGGCGGCACTCCTCGCAGCGCACCACCTCGTCCTGTGCCGCGGCGCGGATGCGCGCGAGGTCGACGTTGTTGAGCTCGAGGCGGCAGCCTCCGCAGCGTCGGTGCTTGAGCTCAGCAGCGGCGAAACCTCCGCTGCTGGCGCGGATCTTCTCGTAGAGCGTGGCGAGCTCGTCGCCGATGCCGGCCACGATGTCGGCCCGGCCCGCGCCGACCTTGGTCTCCTCGGCCGTCAGGTCGGCGAGCACCGAATCGCGCTCGGACTCGAGGGCGGCGAGTCGGGCTGCGAGCTCCTCGCGCTGCGTGTCGAGCTGCACGACGCGCGCGTCCAGGCTCTCGGAGCGCTCCATCACCTCGAGCTCGAGGTCCTCGAGCTCGGACTGGCGGCGAGCGAGCGAGGTCAGCTCGTGCTGGAGCGCCTGGAGGTCCTTCGCGCTGCCCTGGCCGGAGTCAAGGCGCGACTGGTTGCGGGCTGCCCGGTCGCGCACGAGCTGCACGTCCTGCTCCGACTTGGCGACCTCTCGCCGCACGTCGCCGGCCGTGGTGCGCGCGTTGACGATGTCGGTGTCGAGCGAGGCGAGCTCGCGGCGCGCGGCCTCGATGGCCGGCAGCTGCGGCAGGTGGGTCCGGGCATGCGCGATCTGGTCGAGGCGGGTGTCGATCGCCTGCAGGTCGAGCAGACGCCACTGGCGGGACGGATCGGCTTTCAGGACACACCTCCGGTCTCGGGCCGGGCGCGGTTGGCGCCGGCGACGAAGGTCCAGGGCTCGGTTCGGAGCCCGGACAGTCTGCCCTCGACCCTAGTCGGTGAGGGGCCGCTCGTCGGGTGCTCCCCCAGCGACGCCAGCAGCTGCTCGAGACCGGTGGCCAGCCACAGCGACTCCATCGCCCAGTGGCCGGCGTCGATCACGTAGGGAGTGCCGTCGCGCGACTCCTCGCGCGCCTCGAGCACCGGGTGGTGGCGCAGGTCGGCCGTGACGTAGACGTCGGCTCCGCTGGCCCGTGCAGCGTCGAACTGGTCGTCACCCGAGCCGCCCATCACGGCGACCCGGCGCACCGTCGCAGCGCCCGGGCCGCTGACGCGCACCCCGCCGGCCGTCGCCGGGAGCGCCTCGACGAGCAGGTCCGCGAAGTCGCCCAGTGACATCGGCACTGCCAGCTCGCCGACCCGACCCGCGCCGCACGACCCGATCGCCGTCAGTGGTCGCTGCGCCGTGAGCCCGAGGGCATCGGCGATGACCGTGGAGACTCCGGGGTCGGCGACGTCGGCGTTGGTGTGGGCGACGTAGAGCGCACAGCCGGCCCGCACCAACGCCGTCACGGACGCCCCTTTGGCGCTCGTCGTCGCCACCGAGTGCACTCCCCGCAGCAGCAGCGGGTGATGGGTGACCAGCAGGTCGGCTCCCCAGGACGCTGCCTCCTCGATGACCGCCAGGGTCGGGTCGAGCGCGAAGAGCACCCGCCGCACCGGCTGGTCGAGGTCGCCCGTGACGAGCCCCACCCGATCCCACTCGGCCGCGTCGGCGGTGGGCCAGAGTCGCTCGAGGACGTCGAGGACGACGCGGAGCACGGGAGCCGAAGCCTGGTCGGTGGCTGCGGGATCGGCGGGGTCAGCGTTCTGCACGTGGGCCCGGCCGGGCTCGAACCGACGACACCCGCGGTGTAAACGCGGTGCTCTACCAACTGAGCTACAGGCCCCTGGGGGCGGACGGGCTGGCCGTCCGGCGGCCATTCTGTCAGCACCCGGGGCCACCCCGTCCAGTCCCGCGAGTGCCGCCGTCGTGGACTGGCGAGCGTCAGTCCGCGGCCGCGGCCTGACGCTCGCGCAGGCCCGTCAGTGCCCGCCGGTATGCCGTGAAGCTGCGTCCCTGCCCGATGCCGAGGACCTCGGACCAGACGAGGAGCCCGTCACGGTCGACGAGGAAGGTGCCACGCCGTGCGAAGCCCTCCTCCTCGTCGAGCACCCCGAATCGACGAGCCACCTCACCGTGCGGCCAGAAGTCGGAGAGCAGCGGGAAGAAGTGCCCCTCGGCGTCGGCCCAGGCGCGCAGGGTGTACATCGAGTCGCACGAGACCGCGAAGACCTGGATGTCGTCGGTCTGGAAGTCCTCGAGGCCGTCGCGGATCGCGCGAAGCTCACCGCGGCAGATGCCGGAGAAGGCCGCCGGGTAGAACACGACGGCCGCGTTGCGCTGACCGCGCACCGACGACAGGCTCACGTCGACGCCGTACTGGTCGACGAGGGTGAAGTCGGGCACAGCCTCACCGACGGTGAGCGGTCCGCCCTGCGGCTGCGACCCCGTCCCCGCCCCGCGCGGCGGGGCCGTGATCTGCCCGTTC
The DNA here is from genome assembly GCA_963697735.1 of uncultured Actinomycetota bacterium. Lineage (GTDB taxonomy): Bacteria > Actinomycetota > Actinomycetes > Actinomycetales > Dermatophilaceae > Humibacillus. Next base: position 252,930 of record CAVOOZ010000004.1, read on the forward strand.
ACCGGCGCGGCCCCTTCGGCGGCATGAGGCGGGTGGCCGCCCACTGCGTCGCGACGTTGACCTGCCCACCCGTCGTCAGGCCCGCCGTCGAGGCAGCCTCCTCGACGAGGCTGGCCTCCACGTGACCGGGCCGACCGGCCTTGGGCGTCAACAGCACGACATAGCCCTGGTCGAAGAGCTTCGTCAGGGCATCGACGAGCAGGTCGACGAGATCCTCGTCGCCGTCGCGATACCAGACGATGACGCCGTCGGCGCCGTCGTTGAACTCCTCGTCCTCGAGCTCACTACCGATGACGTCCTCGATCCCGAACCGCAGGTCGTCGTCGACGTCGTCGTCATAGCCGAACTCCTGGACGGCCTGCCCTGGGGCAAACCCGAGCTTGCTGAGGGACGCCGCTCCCGCGGTCGCGCTCACTGTCACCGATCCTCTCGATCACGGGCCGGGGCCCGATAGGTCTGATCTCACGTGTGGGACCAGTGCACCGGGTCTGGGCCGCGAGCGCAAGCAGGGCTCACCGTGCGCACCCGTGGGCCGGACGGCATACCCCGTCGTCGTCCGTGCTGGACCCCACTGTGACGGTGACCACCGTTTGGTAGAGGATGGGTGGAGCAGCGCCGGGGCCGACCGGCCGCGCGACGCTGCGACGCGACAGAAAGGACCCGACGTGGCACCCGAGGCCGGCCCGATCCTCAACGGCATCCCCAGTCAGCTCCCGGACATCGACCCCGACGAGACGCAGGAGTGGATCGACTCCCTCGATGCCGTGCTCGACGAGAAGGGCCGCACGCGAGCGCGCTACATCATGCTCAAGCTCATCGAGCGGGCGCGCCAGCAGCAGGTCGGGGTGCCGTCGCTGACGGCGACCGACTACATCAACACGATCCCGCCGGAGCGCGAGCCGTGGTTCCCGGGTGACGAGGACGTCGAGCGCGAGATGCGCCGCTACATCCGCTGGAACGCCGCGATCATGGTGCACCGCGCGCAGCGGCCCGGCATCGGCGTGGGCGGCCACATCTCGACGTACGCGTCCGCCGCGACGCTCTACGAGGTGGGCATGAACCACTTCTTCCGCGGCAAGGACCACCCCGGCGGCGGCGACCAGATCTACTTCCAGGGTCACGCCTCCCCCGGCATGTATGCCCGCAGCTTCCTCGAGGGGCACCTGACCGAGGCGCAGCTCGACGGCTTCCGGCAGGAGAAGAGCCACCTCGTCGACGGCAAGGTCGAGGCCGTCCCGTCGTATCCCCACCCCCGGCTGCTCCCCAACTACTGGGAGTTCCCGACGGTCTCGATGGGCATCGGCCCGATGAACGCCATCTACCAGGCGCAGTTCAACAAGTACCTCCACAACCGCGGCATCAAGGACACGAGCCAGCAGGACGTCTGGGCCTTCCTCGGTGACGGCGAGATGGACGAGCCGGAGTCGCGCGGCCTGCTGCAGCTCGCGGCCAACGAGGAGCTCGACAACCTCAACTTCGTCATCAACTGCAACCTGCAGCGGCTCGACGGCCCCGTGCGCGGCAACGGCAAGATCATCCAGGAGCTCGAGGCGTTCTTCCGTGGCGCCGGCTGGAACGTCATCAAGGTCGTCTGGGGCCGCGGGTGGGACCCGCTCCTCGCCGCCGACCGCGACGGGGCGCTCGTGCACATCATGAACCAGACGAGCGACGGCGACTACCAGACCTTCCGCGCCAACGACGGCAAGTACGTCCGCGACCACTTCTTCGGTCGCGACCCGCGCACGGCCAAGATGGTCGAGGGCTGGTCCGACGAGCAGGTCTGGTGGGACCTCAAGCGCGGCGGCCACGACTACCGCAAGGTCTTCGCGGCCTACCAGGCGGCGCGCCAGCACACCGGCCAGCCGACCGTCATCCTCGCCAAGACGATCAAGGGCTACGGCCTCGGGTCGCACTTCGCGGGCCGCAACGCCACGCACCAGATGAAGAAGATGACGCTGGACGACCTCAAGGCCTTCCGCGACAGCCTCCGCATCCCGATCAGCGACGAGCAGCTCGAGGCCGACCCCTACCAGCCGCCGTACTACCACCCGGGTGCCGACAGCGACGTCATCAAGTACTCCATCGACCGTCGCCGCAAGCTCGGTGGCACGCTGCCGAGCCGACGTGTCGAGTTCGAGCCGCTCAAGCTGCCCGGTGACGAGGCCTACGCCCAGGTCAAGAAGGGGTCGGGCAAGCAGGAGGTCGCCACGACGATGGCGTTCGTCCGCCTGCTCAAGGACCTCTTGCGCGACAAGGAGTTCGGCCCGCGCATCGTGCCGATCATCCCCGACGAGGCGCGCACCTTCGGCATGGACGCCTTCTTCCCGACGATCAAGATCTACAACCCCAACGGCCAGAACTACACCCCGGTCGATGCCGAGCTGATGCTCGCCTACCGCGAGAGCACCACTGGCCAGATCCTGCACCTCGGCATCAACGAGGCGGGCTCGCTCGCAGCGTTCACCGCCGCCGCCACGTCCTACGCGACGCACGGCAAGCCGATGATCCCGATCTACGTCTTCTACTCGATGTTCGGCTTCCAGCGCACCGGTGACTCGATCTGGGCGGCCGCCGACCAGATGAGCCGCGGCTTCCTGATCGGCGCCACCGCCGGGCGCACGACGCTGACCGGCGAGGGTCTCCAGCACGCCGACGGGCACAGCCCGCTGCTCGCAGCGACCAACCCGGCCGTCGTGCACTACGACCCGGCCTACGCCTACGAGATCGCGCACATCATGCAGGACGGCCTGCGGAGGATGTATGGCGAGGGCACGACGAACGACGAGGCCAACGTCATCTACTACCTCACGGTCTACAACGAGCCGCTCCAGCAGCCGAAGGAGCCCGAGGGCGTCGACGTCGAGGGCATCGTGCGCGGCATGCACAAGGTCTCCGAGGCTGACACCGAGGGCTGGACGCACACGCCCCCGCGCGCGCAGATCCTGGGGTCCGGCGTCGGTGTGCCGTGGGCGCTCGAGGCGCAGCAGCTGCTCGCCGACGACTGGGGCGTGGCCGCCGACGTCTGGTCGGTGACCTCCTGGAACGAGCTGCGTCGCGACGGTCTCAAGGCCGACGAGCAGGAGTTCCGCAGGCCTGACGGCCCGCCCGTCAAGCCCTGGGTCACCCAGTGCCTCGAGGGCACCGAGGGTCCGGTCGTCGCCGTGTCCGACTACATGCGGGCCGTCCAGGACCAGATCCGCGAGTGGGTCCCGGGCACCTACGCCTCGCTCGGCGCCGACGGCTTCGGCTTCTCCGACACCCGCGCGGCCGCACGCCGCTTCTTCCGCATCGACGGCCCCTCGGTCGCGGTGCGCACGTTGCAGCTGCTCGCCAAGGAGGGCAAGGTCGACGCCGACGTGCCGGCCAAGGCCGCCGACAAGTACCGCCTCGACGACGTCACCGCGGGCACCTCCGGCAACGCGGGGGGCGAGAGCTGATCGGCCCTGGGGCCGACGACGTGCGCTTGGCGTCACCCGAGCCTGTTGCGTCAACGGTGCGTGACGTCAGGCGCACGGGGTGCGGTCAGGCGGCGGTCGCGAGGGCTGCCCGCATCCGCGCCAGGACGACATGGGGCCGGCTCAGGTCGGACCAGACGATGCGCACGACGACCCAGCCCGCCCGCCGCAGCGCGTCCTCACGCTGCTTCTCCGCGAAGAGGGTCTGGCCCGCACCGGCGTACTTCACGGCGCCGTCGAACTCGACGAGGACCCGCGTGCCCCGGACGCGGAAGTCGGGCCGGTAGAGGCGCCCCTCGACGACGAGCTCCACCTGCGGCTCCAGCTCGAAGCCGAGTGAGCGCAGCAGGTGAGCGGTGCGGGTCTCTCCGGGGGATTCGTGCCGACCGTCGACCCACGGGAGCGCTGCCCGAACGGGACCGATGCCCGTGTGCCCCCGGAAGAGGCTCGAGCACTCGGCGAGCTCCTCTCGTGTCGTCGCGCCTCTGCGCAGGGCAGCGTCGGCGGGCACCAGGAACGCCTCGGGCCCCTTGAGCAGGCCCGTCTGGAGCACGGCCACCGCGACCGCCATGACGCACATCCGCCCGGAGGCCGGACCGCTGGAAGACTGCGGGAGGCGCAGACCTGCGAGCGGCTCATGCACCACCACGCCCGGGCGCCTGACCGTGGCGTTGCGACGTCGGAGCGCGCCGCTCTCGGCATCGGCACGAACGGGGTCGACGACGGAGGTCAGGTGCACGGTGGCGAGGTCGGCGGCATACGTCGGTAGGCCCGTGAGGAGCAGGCGCGAGTGGTGGCTGACGGCCGCGCGTGCGGCGTACTGGCGGCCCAGCGCTCGTGCCGTGAGGACGTGCAGCCGCTCCCCCGAGACGGTCCCACCGTCACTGGGGGCGAACCACCCTCGCGCCAGCCGCAGACACCGCCCCTCCCGGACGAGACGGCGGAGGGCGTTGGAGTCGAGACCCACGCGCGCGGCGTCCGCGGTCGAGAAGACGCCGCTCCGGGCGATCTGGCTCAGGTCCATGGGCCCACCCTGGCCATCCCCACCGTGGCGCGCGGCAGTCCGTGGCTGGCCTGTGGACCGCGAGCCTGAGCCCGCGGGGGTGTGGACGGCGTATGCCGTGCGCTTCCTCCCACGCCACGCGCCCGGGTCAGCGTGGGGAGACGCCAACCGCACGGCATACGCCTCCGTGCGGTTGGATAGGTATGCGCGACTGTGCATATACTTGCATCCATGTCCAAGGTCCTCACGTCGCTCCCCGTCGGTGAACGTGTCGGCATCGCCTTCTCCGGCGGTCTCGACACCTCGGTTGCTGTCGCGTGGATGCGCGAGAAGGGCGCCGTGCCCTGCACCTACACGGCCGACCTCGGGCAGTACGACGAGCCCGACATCGACTCGGTGCCGGGGCGGGCCGGACAGTACGGCGCAGAGATCAGCCGCCTCGTCGACTGCAGGAGGGCCTTGGTCGAGGAGGGGCTGTCGGCCATCGCCTGCGGCGCCTTCCACATCCGCAGCGGCGGCAAGACCTACTTCAACACCACCCCCCTCGGCCGCGTCGTGACCGGCACCCTGCTGGTGCGGGCGATGCAGGACGACGGCGTCTCCATCTGGGGCGACGGCTCGACGTTCAAGGGCAACGACATCGAGCGGTTCTACCGCTACGGCCTGCTCGCCAACCCCCACCTGCGCATCTACAAGCCGTGGCTCGACGCCGACTTCGTCACCGAGCTCGGGGGACGCCACGAGATGTCGGAGTGGCTGACGGCGCGAGACCTGCCCTACCGGGCCTCCGCTCGAGAAGGCCTACTCCACCGACGCCAACATCTGGGGCGCCACCCACGAGGCCAAGACGCTCGAGTTCCTCGACGAGTCGATGGAGGTCGTCGAGCCGATCATGGGGGTCAAGTTCTGGGACCCGTCCGTCCCCATCGAGACTGAGGACGTCTCCGTGCGCTGGGAGCGTGGTCGTCCGGTCGCCATCAACGGTGTCGAGCTCACCGATGTGGTCGCGCTCGTCGACGAGGCCAACGCCATCGGTGGGCGGCACGGTCTCGGCATGAGCGACCAGATCGAGAACCGCATCATCGAGGCGAAGTCCCGGGGCATCTACGAGGCCCCCGCCATGGCGCTGCTGCACCTCACCTACGAGCGACTCGTCAACGCGATCCACAACGAGGACACGATCGCCAACTACCACGCCGAGGGTCGCCGCCTGGGTCGCCTGCTCTACGAAGGCCGGTGGCTCGACCCGCAGGCCCTCATGGTGCGTGAGTCGATCCAGCGCTGGATCGCCTCCGCCGTCACCGGCGAGGTGACCGTGCGACTGCGCCGAGGGGACGACTGGTCCATCGTCAACACGACGGGTCCGGCCTTCAGCTACCACCCCGAGAAGCTCTCGATGGAGCGCACCGAGGACGCTGCCTTCGGCCCCGTCGACCGCATCGGCCAGCTGACGATGCGCAACCTCGACATCGCCGACTCCCGCGCCAAGCTCGAGCTGTATGCCGCTCAGGGCCTTCTCGGTGCCGACGCGAAGCAGCTCGTCGGCGAGCTCGCGCCCGGCGGTGCGGCCGCGATCTCGGCCAACCCGGCAGCGGCTGGGGTCGACAGCGAGGACGACATGCTCGACCGCGCCGCGATGGAGTTCGGCACCGACTGACGGTCCACTCCTGCTCGACGGGTGGGTTTGGGGCCGGGTGGGTACGACCCGACCATGAGTGAGAGCAAGAGCATCACCGTCCAGCGCACCATCGACGCCCCGGCGAGCGAGATCTTCGACGTCCTGAGCAACCCCAAGCGACACGTCGCCCTCGATGGCTCCGGCTTCGTCCGCTCCGACGAGAAGGCCGAGCGCATCCAGCACGTCGGCGACGTCTTCCGGATGAACATGGCCGGCGACCACATGGGCGGCGAGTACCAGACCGACAACACCGTCTCCGGCTACTCCCACAACGCCCTGCTCGCGTGGAAGACCGCGCCCGCCGACACCGACCCTCCCGGCTGGGAGTGGCTGTGGCAGCTCGAGCCGACCGGGCCCGACTCGACGCAGGTCAGCCTGACCTACGACTGGAGCGCGGTCACCGACAAGGCGATCCTGTCGAAGGTCAGCTTCCCCCTCGTCAGCAGGGACCAGCTGGAGGACAGCCTCGGCCGGCTCGCCGAGACCGTCTCCAGCTGAGTCACCACGGTCGGTGTCACTAGGTTGGTCGGGTGCCCGCCGCCGAGATGACGACCCCCCGCGCCATGAGCATTCAGTACGCCTCGACGGGCCGCCTCGCGACCCGTCGAGGTGTCTGGGGTCCGGGGCCCGAGGGAGTCTCCCCCACCGACGTGCTCCGAGAGTGCATCGTCAACGCCGCGCCGCAGTCTGTGGTCGAGATCGGTTGTGGCACAGGACATCTGGCACGCTCCATCATCGACACGCTGCCAGGAGTCACCTACCTCGCGACGGACCTCTCGCGCGCCATGGTCGAGTCGGCGGCATCGCTGGGCGTTCCCGCCGTGGTCGCCGCGGCCCACGAGATCCCTCTGCCCGACCAGTCCTGCAACGTGGCCGTCGCAGCGTGGATGCTCTATCACGTCCCCGACCTCGAGGCGGTGCTCACCGAGCTGCGTCGTGTCCTCCGGCCGGGAGGGGCGCTCGTCGTCGCGACCAACGGCGAGTCCCACCTCGCCGGCCTGTTCCGCGAGGCCGGCGGCGAGCCTCTCGTCACGCAGTTCACCTCGGAGGTGGCCGGCCCCGTCCTCCGCCGCCACTTCGGGGAGGTCGCCCAGCGCGACATCGAGACCCGGGCCTCCTTCGACGACCACGCCGCAGCGACGGCGTACCTCGGGACGTTCGACGAGGGTCTGGCGCGCGCCCTGCCGCACTTCGACGGGCCCCGGTCCTACGCGGGCCACACCGCGATCCTCACCGCACGTGAGGACGGGGTGAGGTCATCGAAGGGCCCCTTGCCTCTTTTGTCGGCGGCCTACAAGCCTCCCCGGCCGGACCACCTTAGGGTGGTGGGATGACCTCGACG
>CAVOOZ010000005.1:0-59123 GCA_963697735.1 uncultured Actinomycetota bacterium
CAGCCAACGCGACCGAGATCGCGCGGCTCGCCGTCCGCTACCGCGACGAGGGGGTGTCCGGCTTCGACATCGCGGGCGCCGAGGCGGGCCACCCACCGACGCGCCACCTCGACGCCTTCGAGTACCTCCGGCGCGAGAACGCCCACTTCACGATCCATGCCGGTGAGGCGTTCGGCCTGCCCTCGATCTGGGAGGCCATCCAGTGGTGCGGCGCCGACCGGCTGGGTCACGGGGTGCGGATCGTCGACGACATCACCATCGACGGGGCGCCCTTCGCGGAGTGGCTCGAGGGCGCGAAGAGCAACCCGGCGGCCCTCGTCGAGGTCGAGCTCGACCGGGTGCGACTCGGACGTCTGGCCGCCTACGTGCGCGACATGCGCATCCCGCTCGAGATGTGCCCGAGCAGCAACCTGCAGACGTCGGCCGCCCTGTCGATCTCGCTGCACCCGATCACGCTGCTCAAGCGGCTGCGCTTCCGTGTCACGCTCAACACCGACAACCGGCTGATGAGCGGCACGACGATGAGCCGCGAGGCCGGCCTGCTGGCAGAGGCGGCCGGCTGGGATCTCGGCGACCTGCGGTGGGTGACGATCAACGCGATGAAGTCGGCCTTCATCCCCTTCGACGAGCGTCTCGCGCTCATCAACGACATCATCAAGCCGGGGTATGCCGCCCTCGGCGTCGACGGGACACCGCCGACGCCGGCGCCCTCCGCCTGAGCCGTCGCCGCGGCCGCCGCCGCGAGGCCCCGTCAGAAGGCCCGCGTCAGAGCCGCGTGCACGAGGAGCCGTCACGAGGGCGAGGGCAACGCCCTGGCGGGCAGGCCGGCCAGCTCGCTCTCGGCCTGCCGAGGGTGGATGCAGCGGGCGCCGTGGGCCTGCGCCTCGGCGACGACGCGGGGCTCGTCGCGCAGCAGGGCCAGCCCGCGCCGCACGAGGATGTGCGGAGGTTTGCGGCGCTCGGCGAGGTCACGGGTGAAGCGTCGCGCGGCCGTGAGGAAGCGGTTCTGGCGCACGCAGAGGGCGTCGGCCAGCAGGCCCTGCGCGCGCAGCGGCTCGACGAGGCGGCCGGCGAAGAGTCCCTCGGCGAGCACGTAGTCGTGTGGCCCGGCGGTGAGCACGTGCCGCCCGGTGACGGCAGACGCACCGATGTCGTAGACGGGCACCTCGACGTGGCCGTCGTCGACGAGCCGGCGCAGCGCCTCGACCGCCGCATCGGCATCCCACGAGTCGACGTGGTCCCAGTCGGGGATGCCGATGGGGGAGCGGGGCAGGTGCGGGTCGTGGTGCTCGCGATAGAAGTCGTCGAGCCGGACGACGGGCCAGCCGTGTGCCGCGCTCAGCCGCTCCGCGAGCCGGCTCTTGCCGGCACCACTCGGCCCCGTCAGCAGCACGACCCGTCGCCGCCCGGGCCCGGCCGGCGACGGCTCAGCCGACTCGGATCTCGCGTCCAAGCTCAGAGGCCCTTGGGGTGCCAGACCGTCTTGGTCTCGACGAAGGCCCGGATGCGCTCGAGGCCGGGGGCGGCGGTCCAGTCGGGCTCGACGGGCACGCCGCCCTCGACGCGCGGACGCAGCACACGCTTGAGGTTGCCGGCGGCCTCGGCCTCGAGACCGGCCCAGTCGACACCCTCGGCGCCGGCGACTCCGGCGAGGTCGATGGCGTTGACGTCGCGGTGCGCGGCGAGCCACGTCGCGACCTCGGCGGTCTGAGCGGTGACGATGTTGACGACGCCGCCGGGCACGTCGGAGGTGGCGAGCACCTCACCCAGGGTCACCGCCGGCAGCGGACGCAGGGCCGACGAGACGACGACCGCCGTGTTGCCCGACGCGATGACCGGCGCCACGACGGAGACGAGCCCCAGCAGCGAGGAGGCCTGAGGCGCAAGCACGCCCACGACTCCGGTCGGCTCGGGGGCCGACACGTTGAAGTAGGGCCCGGCCACGGGGTTGAGGCCGCCGAGCACCTGGGCGATCTTGTCGGTCCACCCGGCGTACCAGACGAGGCGGTCGACCGCGGCGTCGACGACCGTCGCGGCGGCACGGGCTGTCAGGCCCTCCCCGGCGCCCACCTCGTCGATGAACTGCGCCCGTCGGCCCTCGAGCACCTCGGCCACGCGGTAGAGCACCTGGCCCCGGTTGTAGGGGGTTGCAGCGGCCCAGCCACCGAAGGCCCCCCGGGCCGCGACGACGGCGTCACGGACGTCCTTGCGCGAGCCCATCGAGGCGTTGGCGAGGAACTCCCCGGAGGCCGACTGCACGGCATACGAGCGTCCGGACTCGCTGCGGGGGAACTTCCCGCCGATGTAGAGCTTGTAGGTCTTGCGCACGTCGAGACGGCTCATCGGGTGGCTCCCGTCAGGGTCGCAGGGGTGGTCGTCACGTAGGCCTCGAGGCCGTGGCGCCCGCCCTCGCGGCCGTAGCCCGACTCCTTGTAGCCGCCGAAGGGCGAGGTGGGGTCGAAGCGGTTGAAGGTGTTGGCCCAGACGACCCCGGCCCGCAGCTGGTCGGCCATCCAGAGGATGCGTGAGCCCTTCTCGGTCCAGACCCCCGCCGACAGCCCGTATGCCGTGTTGTTGGCCTTGGCGACCGCCTCCTGGGGCGTGCGGAAGGTGAGGACCGACAGCACCGGACCGAAGATCTCCTCGGTGGCGACCCGGTGGGTCTGGGCGACCCCGGTGAGCAGGGTGGGCGGGAACCAGTAGCCCTTGGCCGGCAGGGTGCACGCCGGGCTCCAGCGCTCGGCGCCCTCGGCGACCCCCGCGTCGACGAGCGTCGTGATGCGGTCGAGCTGCTCGCGCGAGTTGATCGCGCCGAGGTCGGTGTTCTTGTCCATCGGGTCACCGACGCGCAGCGTCTCGAGGCGGCGCTTCAGCTTGGCGACGACCTCGTCGTGGACGTTCTCCTGGACGAGCAGGCGCGAGCCGGCGCAGCAGACCTGACCCTGGTTGAAGAAGATGCCGCCGACGATGCCCTCGACGGCCTGGTCGATGGGCGCGTCGTCGAAGACGACGTTGGCCGCCTTGCCGCCGAGCTCGAGGGTCGCCTTCTTGGCGGTGCCGGCGATCGCCCGGGCGATCGTCTTGCCCACCTCGGTCGAGCCGGTGAAGGCGATCTTGTCGACGTCGGGGTGCTCGACGAGCGACTGACCGGTGCGGCCGTCACCCGTGATGATGTTGACGACACCGGGCGGCAGCTCGGCCTGCTGGCAGACCTCGGCGAAGAGCAGCGCCGACAGCGGCGTGCTCTCGGCCGGCTTGAGCACGACGGTGTTGCCGGTCGCGAGGGCCGGAGCGATCTTCCACGAGAGCATGAGCAGCGGGAAGTTCCACGGGATGACCTGCGCCACGACGCCGTGCGGACGGGCCGCCGTGCCGGGAGCCGACAGGCCGGCATACTCCAGCTTGTCGGCCCAGCCGGCGTGGTAGAAGAAGTGAGCCGCCGCGGTCGGCACGTCGAAGTCGCGGGTCTCCTTGATGGGCTTGCCGTTGTCGAGCGTCTCGAGCACGGCGAACTCGCGGGCACGCTCCTGCAGGATGCGGGCGATGCGGAAGAGGTACTTGCCGCGCTCGGCGCCGCTGAGGCGGCCCCACTCACCCTCGAAGGCGCGGCGAGCGGCGGCGACCGCCTTGTCGACGTCCTTGGGACCGGCCTGGCTGACCTCGGCGAGGACCGACTCGTCGGCGGGGTTGAGCGTGGCGAAGGTCGCCTTGGGGCGCGTGAAGGCGCCGTCGATGAAGAAGCCGTAGGTCGGCGAGATCGTGACGACCGATCGCGACTCGGGCGCGGGGGCGTAGTCGAACGTGGGCATGCGCAGATCCTTCGTCGGTCAGTCGATCGTCACGTAGTCGGCACCGGAGTAGGCACCTGTCGCGAGCTTCTGCCGTTGCAGGAGAAGGTCGTTGAGCAGGCCCGAGGCACCGAAGCGGAACCACTCGGGGGTGAGCCAGTCCTCACCGGCGATCTCGCTGACCATGACGAGGTACTTGATCGCGTCCTTCGTGGTGCGGATGCCGCCGGCGGGCTTGACGCCGACCTGCACCCCGGTGAGCTCGCGCCAGTCGCGCACGGCCTCGAGCATGACGAGCGTGACGGGCAGGGTCGCGGCCGGCTGGACCTTGCCGGTCGAGGTCTTGATGAAGTCGCCGCCCGCGAGCATCGACAGGTAGGAGGCGCGGCGCACGTTGTCGTAGGTGACGAGCTCGCCGGTCTCCATGATGACCTTGAGGTGGACGTCGCCACAGGCCGGCCTTGACCTCGGCGATCTGGTTGAAGACCGTGAGGTAGTCGCCCGCGAGGAAGGCGCCACGGTCGATGACCATGTCGATCTCGTCGGCGCCGGCCTTGACGGCGTCACGGGTGTCGGCGAGCTTGACGGGCATGCTCGACCGGCCCGACGGGAACGCCGTCGCGACCGCGGCGACGTGGATGCCGCTGTCGCCGAGCGCCGCCTTGGCGGTGGCGACCATGTCGCCGTAGACGCAGATCGCCGCCGGACGCGGGGTGGTCGGGTCGAGCGGGTCGGGCACGAGCGCCTTGGCGCAGAGCGAGCGGACCTTGCCCGGGGTGTCGGAGCCCTCGAGCGTGGTCAGGTCGATCATGCTGATGGCGGTGTCGATGGCCCAGGCCTTGCTCGTCGTCTTGATCGAGCGGGTGCCGAGGCCGGCGACGCGGCCCTCGCAGCCGACCTGGTCGACGCCGGGGAGCCCGCGGAGCCAGGAGGTGAGGGCGCGGTTCGTCAGACGTGACACGCCGAGGACGTCGCGCGCCTGGGCCGTCAGCTCCGCAGCCGTGCGGGTCGTGGTGCTTACAGTCACCCCGGGAGTCTATCCACGATCCGAGACGGCGAGGTCCGGGTCGGTCGCACCGCCGGGAGAGCTCCGCCGACCTGACGTGAGAGAGTCGTGGGGCCAGGACGACGATGGTGGGAGTGGAAGCGATGGGCGAGACCGACCGGCCGGGCAGGCGCACCCTGCGGCCCGGCTCCAGCATCGCCGTGGGGGTCGGTCGGTGCCGTCGCCGGCCTCGCACTGCTCGTGCCGGCGCTGCTCACCTCTCCGCGCAGCTGGGCGCTCATCTCCTCGGTGGTCCTCGCCCTCGTGCTGCTGTGGCTCTTCGTCGTGCGCCCCGCTGCCGTCATCCACGACGAGGGCCTGCGTACTCGTCAACCCGCTCCGGGTCGTCGACGTCACGTGGCCGACGATCACCGAGGTGCGCTCCAAGTGGGCCCTCGAGCTCGTGGCCGACGGGAAGAAGTACACCGCGTGGGGCGTGCCGGCCGACCCGGGCCGCCCGAAATACGGCCGCTCGCTGCTCACCGTGCCGGTCAACCGGATGGCCAAGGCGAGCAGCCTCACGGCCGCGCCCGCGGCAGGGTCTGCCGACGAGCCGGTCAAGCGGCCCAAGGTCGAGGCCCAGGTGGTCGCCGCCGAGGTCGAGGCCCGCATCGCGGCCGACCGCAAGCGCAAGGGCGACAGGACGCCGCGGATCGCCCACCAGAGCTGGGACCCGGTGTCGGTGGGACTGCTGCTCGCCGCGCTCGCCTTCTTCGTCATCGGCGTCTTCGTCCTCTAGGACGGCGTGCGGCTCAGAGGGCGGTCAGTCGCTCCAGGTCGGCGCGGACCGCGGCGAGGCGGGTCTCCGCGACCGCCCGGGACCGGTCGAGGTCGTCGGGCGACGGCACCGGCTCGATGACCTCGAGGTAGACCTTCACCTTGGGCTCCGTGCCGCTCGGGCGCACGATGACCCGCGAGTCGTCGGCGAGCAGGAAGCGCAGGCCGTCGGTCGGAGGCAGGCCGCCGTCGCCGCGGCTCAGGTCGTCGAGTCCGGACACGTCGATGCCGGCCACCGTGACCGGCGCCTCGGCGCGCAGCCGACTCATGAGGGCGTCGATCTGCGCGAGGTCGTCGACGCGCACCGCGAAGGAGTCGGTGGCGTGCACGCCGTGCACGATCGCGAGGTCGTCGAGCAGGTCGCTCAGGGTGCGTCCCTCGGCCTTGAGCCCGGCCGCGAGCTCGGCGAGCAGCAGCGCTGCGCTGACGCCGTCCTTGTCGCGCACGAGGTCGGGGGCGACGCAGTAGCCGAGCGCCTCCTCGTAGCCGTAGCGGAGTCCCTCGACGCGCGAGATCCACTTGAAGCCGGTGAGCGTCTCCTCGTGGCGGATGCCGGCGGCGCGCGCGATCGAGGCGAGCAGCCGCGACGAGACGATGGAGTTGGCGAAGACGTCACGCGGATCGACGCCGCGCGCCACGAGGTGGGCGCCGAGCAGAGCCCCCACCTCGTCACCGCGCAGCATCCTCCAGTCACCCGTCGCCGGGTCGAGGATCGCAGCGGCGCAGCGGTCGGCGTCGGGGTCGTTGGCGATGACGAGGTCGCACCGCACCTCACGGGCCCGGGCCAGGGCGAGGTCGATCGCGCCCTTCTCCTCGGGGTTGGGGAAGGCGACGGTCGGGAAGTCGGGGTCGGGCACGGCCTGCTCGTCGACGGAGATGGGCGCCGCGAAGCCGGCCCGGAGGAAGGCCTCGTGCACCGTGCCGTGGCCGACGCCGTGCAGGCTCGTGTGCACGATCGACAGGTCGCGAGGTGAGCCCGGGTCGACGACCGTGACGACGGCGTCGAGGTAGTCGGACAGGAGCCGCTCGCCGAGCGTCTCCCACCCCTCGTGGGCGCGCGGCACGTCGGCGACCCGCTCCACGGCGGCGATGTGACGGGCGATGTCGGCGTCGGCCGGGGGCACGATCTGGCTGCCGTCGCCGAGGTAGACCTTGTAGCCGTTGTCCTGCGGCGGGTTGTGGCTCGCGGTCACCATGACGCCCGCGTCGGCACCGAGGTGGCGGATCGCGAAGGCGAGCACCGGCGTCGGCAACGGCTGCGGCAGCAGCAGTGCCCGGCCGCCCGCGGCGATGACGACGGCCGCGGTGTCACGGGCGAAGACGTCGGAGTTGTAGCGCGCGTCGAATCCGATGACGACACAGGGGCGCTCCCCGACGCCACCCTCGTCCTTGAGGTATGCGGTGAGGCCGGCTGCCGCGCGGATGACCACGCTGCGGTTCATCCGGTTGGGACCGGCGCCGAGAGCGCCACGCAGCCCGGCGGTGCCGAACTCGAGCAGGCCGACGAAGCGGTCGGCGAGGTCGCCCCTGGCCGCCTCGTCGCCGGACTCGGCCGCCGCGAGGAGGGCATCGAGCTCCGAGCGCGTCGTGGGGTCCGGGTCGTCGTCGCGCCACGCGCGCGCGGCGGCATACACGGTCGCACGGGGGTCGGTCGACGGAGCCTGCGCCATCAGATCCTCCCGACGACCTCGGCGAGGAGGCGACCGCAGCGCTCGGCGGCCGCCTGACCGGCCTCGAGCACCTCGGCGTGGGACAACGGGGTCTCGGAGATGCCCGCGGCGAGGTTGGTCACGAGCGAGATGCCGAGCACGTCGAGGCCGGCCTGTCGTGCGGCGATCGCCTCGAGCGAGGTCGACATGCCGACGAGGTCACCGCCGATGACCCGCGCCATCTGCACTTCGGCCGGCGTCTCGTAGTGCGGTCCACGGAACTGGACGTAGACGCCTTCGTCGAGGTCGGGGTCGACCTCGCGGGCGAGGTCACGCAGACGCGGCGTGTAGAGGTCGGTGAGGTCGACGAAGTTCGCACCCTCGATGGGGGAGTGCGCGGTGAGGTTGATGTGGTCGCGGATGAGCACGGGTGTGCCGGGGCCCCACGCCGGGTTGAGTCCCCCGCAGCCGTTGGTCAGCACGATGGTGGAGCAGCCCGCGGCCTTGGCGGTGCGCACGCCGTGCACGACGGCCCGCACGCCGCGACCCTCGTAGAAGTGCGTGCGGGTGCCGAAGACGAGGGCACGCCGGCCGGTGGCGCCGATCGCGACGGAGCGGATGCTGCTGGAGTGACCCGCGACCGCTGCGCCGTGGAAACCGGGGATCTCGGCCTGGTCGACCGTGGCGAGTGTCTCGCCGACGAGGTCGGCGGTCTGCCCCCAGCCCGAGCCGAGCACGAGGGCGACGTCGTGCCGATCGGTGCCGGTGCGCTCGGCGATGACCGCGGCTGCCTGCTCCGCGACGGCGAAGGGGTCGGTGGCCGGGTCGGACAGCAGGTCGGGTGTCGTCGTCACGGTGAGGACTCTAGCGAGGTGCCGGCGGCCCGGTGCCCGGACGCCGGCAATGGCCCCGATGGCCGGGTGGTTGGATGGTGGCGTGATCACGCGAGACACGTCCGTCGTCATCATCGGGGGCGGCCCCGGTGGCTACGAGTCCGCCCTCGTCGCCGCGCAGCTCGGGGCGTCGGTCACCGTCGTCGAGCGCGACGGCGTCGGAGGCGCGGCCGTGCTCACCGACTGCGTGCCGAGCAAGGCCCTCATCGCCACCGCTGACTACATGTCCGACTTCGAGGTCGCCTCGCGCCTCGGGGTGCGCCTGCAGGACGATCAGGGCGACGAGGTCTCCGACGCCGTCGCGCAGGCGCACACCGTCAACGACCGCATCCTCGACCTCGCGGCAGCGCAGAGCGCCGACATCCAGCGCAGCCTCGAGCAGGTCGGGGTGACCGTCCTGCGGGGCACCGCCCGGCTGGCCAGCCGTGGCGCGGTCGTCGCCGAGCTCTCCGACGGCACGAGCCAGCAGCTCCCTGCCGACGTCGTGCTCGTGGCCACCGGCGCGGCGCCCCGGGTGATGGACACGATGCGCCCCGACGGCGAGCGGATCCTCACCTGGCAGCAGATCTACGCCCTGCGTGAGCTGCCCGAGCGCATCATCGTCATCGGTTCCGGCGTGACCGGCGCCGAGCTCGCCCAGGCCTATCTCGGTCTCGGCTCCCAGGTCGTGCTCGTCTCGTCCCGCGACCGCGTGCTGCCCGGTGAGGACGCCGACGCGGCGACCGTCATCGAGGACGTCTTCCGCAAGCGCGGCATGGAGGTGCTCGGCAAGGCCCGCGCCGCGAGTGTCGCGCGCACGCCCGACGGCGTCGTCGTCACGCTCGTCGACGGGCGCACCGTCGAGGGGTCGCACGCCCTGCTCGCCGTCGGCTCGGTGCCCAACACGGTGGGCCTCGGCCTCGAGGAGGTCGGCGTCGAGCTGAGCGCGTCGGGTCACGTGCAGGTCGACCGCGTCTCGCGCACCAGTGTCACCGGCATCTATGCCGCCGGCGACTGCACCGGGGTGCTGCCGCTGGCGTCGGTGGCGGCCATGCAGGGGCGCATCGCGATGTGGCACGCTCTCGGCGACGCGGTGGCGCCGCTCAACGTGACGGGCGTCGCCGCCAACATCTTCACCGAGCCAGAGATCGCGACGGTGGGAATCGGGCAGGCCGCGGCCGACGAGTCAGCCGACGTCGAGTCGGTGATGCTGCCCCTCGCCCGCAACCCGCGAGCCAAGATGCAGGGCATCACCGACGGCTTCGTCAAGCTCTTCTGCCGCAAGGGCTACGGCACGGTCCTCGGCGGCGTCGTCGTCGCGCCCAAGGCGTCCGAGCTCATCCATCCCGTCGCGCTCGCCGTGCAGAACCGGCTCTCGGTCGACCAGGTGGCGAGCACCATCACCGTCTACCCCTCGCTGTCGGGGTCGATCGCCGAGGCGGCCCGACAGCTGCACCAGTCCGAGTGAGCGAGCCCACGCCCTCGATCATCGACAGCTGGGTCAGCGGCAGTCAGCGGCAGTCAGCGTGGGTCGGCCGGCGCGTCCGGGCTCTCATCCCCGTCGCGAGGCACCGGCCGGTCGCTGCCGCGCCTCCTCCTGCGCCCAGCGCTCGCGCCGCCGTCGTGAGGCGACCTCGCGGATCTTCTTCTGCACCGGATAGAACACGGCGACGACCGCGGCGAGGATCAGAAGGTTGGTGAAGGAGAACCCCGGCTGGTTCGAGGTGGCAACGGGCAGGGCCGCAAGCACCCCAGCAGTGTGCCAGAGGCGTAGCCTCCGTGACGTGGCGGCGCCCGTCGCCACGTCAGGGCTCACCGGGCCGTGGCTGCTCGAGACGAACCGCGAGGACACCCATGAGTGACTGGATCCAGAAGGCGAAGGACTTCATCAAGGGGCACCCGGACCAAGCAGGGCAGGGGCTCGACAAGGCCGAGGAGATCATCAACGAGCGCACTGGCGGCAAGTACGCCGACCAGCTCGACCAGGGCTCGGACAAGGTCCGCGAGGGGCTGGGGCTGCCGCCCGAGTCGGACGCTGCCACCGTCCCCACGCCCGAGCCGGCTCCCACCCCGGGGCCTGCCCCCACACCCGAGCCGGCCCCCACCCCGGGGCCTGCCCCCACACCCGAGCCGGCCCCGACCCCTGCGCCGGTCCCTGACCCGGGAACGAGCCCCAGCTCGCCGGTCGACCCGGTGGACCCGCCGCCGGTCGACCCGAACCTCCCCGGCTCCCCGGCACCCTCCGAGATCCCCCCGAGCGGGGAGCCTTCGGGCGAGCAGGACCTCCCCGGAGTGCCCGACCCCAACCTGCCGGGCAGCCCCGAGGGCGACATCACGCTCGGCCAGCCGCCGCAGCGCCCCGAGGTGCGCTGACACCACGCAGACGAGTGGCCACGACCCGCGGGTCGTGGCCACTCGTCGTCCGGCCCTTCGGTATGCCGCACGGCCCGTCGTCGACGAGCCCGTCGTCAGGCGTCGGCGTCCTTGATCTCGGCGAGCACGGCACCCGAGGAGACGGTCTCGCCGACCTTGGCGGTGAGGCCGGTGACGACGCCGTCGCGGTGGGCCGTGATCGGCTGCTCCATCTTCATCGCCTCGAGGACGATGACGAGGTCGCCGGAGGCGACCGTGGCGCCCTCCTCGACCGCGATCTTGACGATGGTGCCCTGCATCGGCGCCGTCAGCGAGTCGCCGGAGGCCGCGGCGCCGGACGTGGCTCCGCCGGAGCGCTTCGGGGCCTTCTTGCGACCTCCCGCGCCGCTGCCACCTCCGCCGCCGACGAGCGCGAGGTCGCCGGGCAGCGAGACCTCGAGGCGCTTGCCGCCGACCTCGACGACGACGGTCTGGCGGGGCTCCGCCTCTGCAGCGTCACCCGACCCACCGGCATACGGCTCGATGGTGTTGTCGAACTCCGTCTCGATCCAGCGGGTGTGGATCGTGAAGGGCGCATCTCCCTCGGGGGCGAAGGCCGGGTCGGAGACGACGGCGCGGTGGAACGGGGTGACCGTCGGCATGCCGTCGATGACGAGCTCGGCGAGGGCGCGGCGGGCCCGCTCGAGCGCCTGCTGGCGGGTGCGGCCGGTGATGATGAGCTTGGCGATCATGGAGTCGAAGGCACCGGCGACCGTGTCGCCCTCGACGAGACCGGAGTCCCAGCGCACGCCGGGCCCCTGCGGGACGACCATGCGCGACACGGTGCCGGGAGCCGGGAGGAAGCCGCGGCCCGCGTCCTCGCCGTTGATGCGGAACTCGATGGAGTGGGCGTGCGGCTCGGGGTCGGGGTAGTCGAGGCTCTCGCCGTCCGCGATGCGGAACTGCTCGCGCACGAGGTCGATGCCGGTGACCTCCTCGGTCACCGGGTGCTCGACCTGGAGGCGGGTGTTGACCTCGAGGAAGCTGATGTCACCCGCTGGCCCGATGAGGAACTCGCAGGTGCCCGCACCGACGTAGCCGGCCTCCTTGAGGATCGCCTTGGACGCGCGCAGCAGCTCGGTGTGCTGCTCCTCCGTGAGGAAGGGCGCCGGCGCCTCCTCGACGAGCTTCTGGTTGCGTCGCTGGAGCGAGCAGTCGCGCGTCGAGACGACGACGACGTTGCCGTGCTGGTCGGCGAGGCACTGGGTCTCGACGTGCCGGGGGTGGTCGAGGAAGCGCTCGACGAAGCACTCGCCCCGACCGAAGGCGGTGACGGCCTCGCGCACGGCGGAGTCGTAGAGGTGCGGGATCTCCTCGATGGAGCGGGCGACTTTGAGACCGCGGCCGCCACCGCCGTAGGCCGCCTTGATGGCGACCGGCAGACCGAACTCCTCGGCGAAGGCGACGACCTCGTCGGCCCCGCTGACCGGGTCGGTGGTGCCGGGCACGAGCGGCGCGCCGGCCTTGGTCGCGATGTGGCGCGCCTTGACCTTGTCGCCGAGGGAGTCGATGGCCTGCGGGCCGGGCCCGATCCAGATGAGGCCGGCGTCCATGACGGCCTGGGCGAAGGAGGCGTTCTCGGCGAGGAAGCCGTAGCCGGGGTGCACGGCATCGGCGCCCGCGCGCCGCGCGACGTCGAGCAGCTTGGCCTGGTCGAGGTAGCTGTCGCCGGGCGTCGATCCACCGAGGGCGTAGGCCTCGTCGGCGATCTTGACGTGCAGGGCATCACGGTCCGGGTCGGCATAGACGGCGACCGAGGCGATCGCGCTGTCGGCGCACGCCCGGGCGATGCGCACCGCGATCTCCCCACGATTGGCGATGAGGACCTTGCTGATGGATGCCATGGGTCGGAGCCTAGCGGGACGTGGGTACGGTGAAATCATGACCTCGGACACCTTTGCCTCCCTCCCGCTCGGCCACGCCTCGACCCCCGGACTGGCCATTCCCCAGCTCGGCTTCGGGGTCTGGGAGGTGCCCGACGACGAGGTCGACGCGTCGTTCGGCAGGGCCCTCGAGGTCGGCTACCGCCACATCGACACCGCAATGATCTATGGCAACGAGGCCGGCGTCGGGCGGGTGCTCGCGGCGACGGACGTGCCGCGCGACGACATCTTCGTCACGACCAAGCTGTGGAACGACGACCACCGCGACGTGCCGGCGGCCTTCGACGGCTCGATGGTGCGCCTCGGCATCGAGACCCTCGACCTCTACCTCATCCACTGGCCGGCGCCCGGGCAGGATGCCTTCGTCGAGGCGTGGAGGGCGATGCTCGAGCTCCAGCGGGAGGGCCGGGTGCGCTCGGTCGGGGTCTGCAACTTCCAGGTGCCGCACCTGCAGCGGCTGCTCGACGAGACCGGCGTGCTTCCCTCGATCAACCAGATCGAGCTGAGTCCCTACCTCCAGCAGCGCGAGCTGCGTGAGTTCCACGCTGAGCACGGCATCGTCACCGAGGCGTGGAGCCCGCTCGCGGTGCGAGCCGGTCTGCTCGAGGACCAGGTCGTCCTCGACCTCGCCGCCGAGCACGACGTGACGCCGGCCCAGGTCGTGTTGCGCTGGCACATCGAGCTCGGCAACGTCGTGCTGACCCGCTCGGTGACCCCGGCTCGCATCGAGGAGAACCACGCCATCGGCGGCTTCACGCTCGACGAGGGAGCGATGGAGGCGCTTGCTGCCCTCGACCGGGGCACCCGAACGGGGCCCGACCCCGACACCTTCGGCTGAGCGGCGGCAGCGCGAACCGGCTGGCCGGCACTAGGTTGACGGCATGGGACTGTTCTCCCGCAAGGACAAGGAATCCGTGGTCGACACCGCCCCGGCGGCCGCCGACGTCGACGACACCGACCTCATCGCGGACCTGCCGGAGCGACCGACCGCCCGCCCTCTCGACGACGCCGGAGCGGGCGAGGATCGCGGCGGGCATCGAGGCGGCGCAGGCCGAGGGTGTCGACATCGACGACCTCGCGTCGATCGCGTCGCACTACGACGACGCCTACCGGCGCGCCGCGGCCGACCCGGGCGCCCTGAGCCCCGACGCCGTGGTGGAGACCTACGCCATCGCGATCGGTGAGCACCTCGCCCGCCACAGCGCCCGCGAGTGGGCCGTGGTGACCGACGTCTTCGGCACCGATCTCGGACTCGTCGCGGCTCGCGCCGACACCGTCGTCGTCCCCCACAACCTCGTCGGGGCCCGGTGGATGCGCCGCGAGACCGGGTGGATCCCAGGAGTGGTCTCGCACCTCGTGGGCATCCGGCCACGGCGGAGCTGACGCGGTCGCTCGTCCCGGTCCGCTGCCGGCACCTAGGATCTGCGGCATGGACAGTGCCGTCGATGGAGTGACCGACCCGCGCAGCAAGCGCGATCTCGAGCAGGGCATCGAGCGCGACTTCACGCGGAGGATGTCCTATGGCGACTACCTGCGGCTCGACACGTTGCTGAGCGCCCAACAGCCGCTGAGCGAGCCGCCCCAGCACGACGAGCTGCTCTTCATCATCCAGCACCAGACCTCGGAGCTCTGGCTCAAGCTGCTCATCCACGAGCTGCGTTCGGCCAGGACCCTGCTGACGACCGACGAGCTGGGGCCGGCGCTCAAGCGGCTGGCCCGGGTCAAGCACATCCAGCACACTTTGACCGACCAGTGGTCCGTGCTCGCCACGCTGACGCCGAGCGAGTACGCGCAGATCAGGCCCTTCCTCGCTGCCAGCTCGGGCTTCCAGTCGGCGCAGTACCGCGAGGTCGAGTTCCTGCTCGGCAACAAGAACGCCGACATGGTCGCCGTCTTCTCGCACGACGAGGGCGCGCGCGCGGCGCCTCGACACGCTCCTGCGCGAGCCGAGCCTCTACGACGAGTTCCTCGCCTACCTCGCCCGACGGGGGTATGCCGTCCCGGCAGAGGCGCTCGACCGTGACTGGTCGCAGCCCTACCGCCTCAGCGAGGGCCTCGTCGACGTCTTCGCCGACGTCTACGCCCGGCCCGACGAGCACTGGGGGGTCTACGAGACGTGCGAGGAGCTCGTCGACCTCGAGGACAACTTCCAGCAGTGGCGCTTCCGCCACCTCCAGGTCGTGCAGCGCACCATCGGCCAGAAGACCGGCACCGGTGGATCGACCGGTGTCGACTTCCTGCGGCGCGCGCTCGACCTCACCTTCTTCCCCGAGCTCTACGAGGTGCGCACGCGCGTCGGCTCCTGAGCCCCTCCGGGCGGGACACACGTCTCGCGTTGCCGACCCGGATCGGCTGGGCCAAGGTGGAGTGCAGCGACCCGGAGACAGCGGCCGCAGCGGACCGAGGGGAGGCGTCATGGCGCAGGTGGCAGCGGAGCAGCAGACCGAGGAGGGCGGCGAGCTCAAGCGGGTGATGGGCCCCGGCCTGCTCCTGCTCTTCATCGTCGGTGACATCCTCGGGACGGGCGTCTACGCCCTCACGGGCGACGTCGCAGCCGAGGTCGGAGGGGCGGCCTGGGCGCCGTTCCTCGTGGCCTTCGCGATCGCACTCCTGACGGCGTTCTCCTACCTCGAGCTCGTGACGAAGTATCCCCAGGCGGCCGGTGCGGCGCTCTACACGCACAAGGCGTTCGGCATCCATTTCCTGACCTTCATCGTCTGCTTCACGGTGATGTGCTCGGGCATCACGTCGGCCTCGACGGCGTCTCGGGCCTTTGCCGCCAACCTCGCCAAGGGCTTCAACCTCGATGACAAGAACAGCGGCCTGATCCTCGTCATCGCGCTCGCCTTCATGGCCCTCGTCGCGGCCATCAACTTCCGCGGGGTCGGCGAGAGCGTCAAGGCCAACATCGTGCTGACCCTCGTCGAGCTCTCCGGCCTCCTCCTCGTCATCTTCGTCGGCTTCTTCGCTCTCTTCCGCGGTTCCGGCGACTGGTCACGCACGCTCATCTTCGAGTCGCCCAGCGACAAGTCGGCCTTCTTCGCGGTCACGGCGGCGACGTCGCTCGCCTTCTTCGCGATGGTCGGCTTCGAGGACTCGGTCAACATGGCCGAGGAGACCAAGGATCCGGTGCGGATCTTCCCCAAGATGATGCTCACCGGACTGGGCATCACGGGTGTCATCTACGTGCTCATCTCGTTGTGCTCGGTGGCGCTCGTGCCGGTCGGCGTGCTGGCCGACAGCGACACCCCCCTCGTGACGGTCGTCGAGACCGCCGCTCCCGGCGTGCCGATCAAGGACCTGCTGCCGTTCATCTCGATGTTCGCGGTGGCCAACTCCGCCCTCATCAACATGCTGATGGCCTCGCGCCTGCTCTACGGGATGAGCCGTCAGGACGTGCTCCCGCACTTCCTCGGACGCGTGCACCCGACCCGCAAGACCCCGTATGCCGCGATCATCTTCACGACAATCATCGCCTTCGGCCTGATCGCCTACGTGTCCTTCGCGAGCAGTGACGCCATCGCGGCGCTGGGCGGCACGACCTCGCTGCTGCTGCTCGGCGTCTTCACCATCGTCAACATCGTCGTGCTCGTGCTCCGGCGCGACCCCAAGCCCTACAAGCACTTCGTCACGCCGTCGGTGCTGCCCGTGATCGGGGCCTTCGCCTGCTTCTTCCTCGTGCTGCCGCTCTCCGGCAGACCCATCGAGCACTACAAGATCGCCGGCGGGCTGCTCGCCCTCGGAGTGCTGCTGTGGGTGCTCACATGGATGGCCAACCGAGGGCTCCGTGCCAAGAAGACCTACTTCCGCGACACCGACGACCTCAGCGGTGGAGGTCCCGTCAACTAGCCCCGTGCGCGCGACAGGAGAGCGCGCCGTCAGACGGCGGTCTTGGCGCGGACCTGCCGCTTGATCCGGGACAGCATGGCGACCATGCCGCGCAGGCGCAGCGGCGAGACCGCCTCGGCCAGACCGAAGCGCATCGGGGCGTCGTCGGGCACGGCCAGGACCTCCGCGGCCGACAGCCCGTCGAGCCCCTCGTGCAGGATGCCGGCGAAGCCGCGGGTCGTCGGGGCCTCGGGCGGTGCGTCGAAGAAGAGGTGCACGTCGCGCTGCTCTGGGGACGCGCCCTCGTCGACCTCGACCGTCAGGAAGAGAGGCGACTGGCACTCGTCGACGCGCTCGAGCTGGTCGAGGTGACCGGCATACCGCTCGGGCAGCGCGGGCAGCTCGTCACTGAACTCGAGGAGCAGCGCGAGCTTGAGGTCGTTGCTCGCTGAGCGGAAGTCCTCGGCGATCTCGGCGAGCGAGCTCGGCAGGGGAGTGTCGCCCGTGCTGACGGGGATGCTCATCGCACTCACCTCTCGATCGGCACGCGCACGGCGTTGCCCCACTCGGTCCACGAGCCGTCGTAGTTGCGCACCGAGTCGAAGCCGAGGAGGTGGGTGAGCACGAACCACGTGTGCGAGGAGCGCTCCCCGATGCGGCAGTAGGCCACGACGTCGTCGGTGGGCGCGAGGCCCTGCTCGGCGAGGTAGATCGCCTCGAGGTCCGCGCGCGACTTGAACGACCCGTCCTCCTGGGCGGCGCGGGCCCACGGGACCGACTTCGCGCCGGGGATGTGGCCGCCGCGCATGGCGCCCTCCTGGGGGTAGTCGGGCATGTGGAGCAGCTCGCCGGAGAACTCTCCCGGGGACCGCACGTCGACGAGCGGCTTGCCGAGGTGGGCGAGCACGTCGTCCTTGAACGCCCGGATCGGGGCGTCGTCGCGCTCGGCGACGGGGTAGTCCACGGTGGTCGGCGTCGGCACGTCGCGGGTCACCTCGCGGCCCTCGGCGATCCACTTCGCGCGCCCGCCGTCGAGCAGGCGCACGTCCTCGTGGCCGAAGAGGCTGAAGACCCACAGCGCGTAGGCGGCCCACCAGTTGCTCTTGTCGCCGTAGAGGACGACGGTCGTGTCGCGGCGGATGCCGCGCTCACCCATCACCTTGGCGAAGCCGGGGCCGTCGACGTAGTCACGTGCCAGGGGATCGTTGAGGTCGACGTGCCAGTCGATCTTGAGGGCACCGGGGATGTGGCCGGTGGCATAGAGCAGGACGTCCTCGTCGGACTCCAGCAGGGCGATGCCGTCGGGTCCTCCGACGTGGCCGGCCTCGATCTGCTCGGCCAGCCACTCGGTGGTCACGAGCCGCTCCGGATGGGCGTAGGAGGAGATCTTCGCGTCGTCGGTGCTCATGACCCCATCGTGTCAGCCCTGGGAGCGGTGCGGGAGAGGCGGGTGACGGGCGGTGCCGTCAGAGCCGCTGGAGGTCCTCGCGGCAGCGGCGCTCGAACTCCCCGAGCTCGGAGATGGCGTCCTGGACGTCCCTCAGCCGCTGGTCGAGGTCGGCACGACGCTCGTCGATCTGGCCGAGGACGTACTCGAGCTGGGTCCGGCGACCCCGTGGGGCGTCGAAGAGGTCGATGATCGTGCGGATCTCGTCGAGCGGGAAGCCGAGGCGCCTGCCCCGCAGGATGAGGCCCAGCCGGGTGCGGTCGCGACGGTGGTAGATGCGCTGGGTGCCGCGGCGCTCGGGGGAGATGAGTCCGAGGTCCTCGTAGTGCCGCACGGTGCGATGCGTGACCCCGAACTCCTCGGCGACCTGCGCGATGGTCCAGGTCGCCTCGGAGGTCAGTGCGGTCGCCGCGCCACTTGTCATGCGCACGACGATGCCTTACGTTTACGTCAACGTCAAGCACGTGTCACGAGCGCGTGATGGCGGCCACCAGCCTTCAGGAGAACCGCGATGTTCGAGCTCAGCCAGGACCACGAGGACTTCCGCAAGGTCGTCCGCGACTTCGCCGAGAAGGAGGTCGCCCCCAACATCGCCAAGTGGGACGCTGCTGCCTACTTCCCGGCCGACCTCGTGCCCAAGATGGGCGACCTCGGGCTCTTCGGCCTCGTCGTGCCGGAGGAGTACGGCGGCGCCGGTGACGGCGGCGACTTCACCAGCCTCTGCGTCGCGATCGAGGAGCTCGGACGGGTCGACCAGTCGATCGGCATCACGCTCTCGGCGGGCGTGGGCCTCGGCATCAACCCGATCCTCACCTACGGCACCGAGGAGCAGAAGCAGCGCTTCCTGCCCGACCTGGTCGCTGGCCGCAGCCTGGCCGGCTTCGGTCTCACGGAGCCCGAGGCCGGCTCCGACGCCGCAGCCACCCGCACGCGTGCGGTGCGGGACGGAGACGAGTGGGTCATCGACGGGGCCAAGGCCTTCATCACCAACTCCGGCACCGACATCACCTCCGTCGTGACGGTGACGGCCCGCACGGGCACCAACGAGGACGGCTCGCCCCAGATCTCGGCGATCATGGTGCCCGCCGGCACGCCGGGCTTCATCGTCGAGCCCGCCTACCACAAGCTCGGCTGGCACGTGTCAGACACCCACGGCCTCACCTTCGAGGGTTGCCGGGTGCCGGCCGACCACCTCCTCGGCGAGCCGGGGCAGGGCTTCAAGCAGTTCCTCAAGACCCTCGACGACGGCCGCATCGCCATCTCGGCGCTCGCCGTGGGCTGTGCGCAGGCCTGCCTCGAGCTGGCCACCGACTACGCCAAGACCCGCATCGCGTTCGGCCGGCCGATCGGTGTCAACCAGGGCGTCTCCTTCCAGCTCGCCGACCTCGCCGTCATGGTCGAGGGCTCGCGCCTGCTGACCTACAAGGCGGCGTGGCTCAAGGACGAGCTGCACGCCGGCCGACGATCGGTGGCCGAGGTCAAGCACGCCGCCTCGATCGCCAAGCTCTACTCCACCGAGGCCGCCGTCACCGCCACGCGCGTCGCGACGCAGGTCTTCGGCGGCAACGGCTTCATGGAGGAGTACCCCGTGGCTCGCTTCTACCGTGACGCCAAGATCCTCGAGATCGGCGAGGGGACCTCCGAGGTGCAGCGCATGCTCATCGCGCGCGGGCTGGGCCTGCCGGCATGACCGACCTCGACCGCGGAGCCGTTCCCGGCGTCGCCGACGCGGACGCGGGCCAGGACGCCGAGCCCAACGCCGACCCCAACGCCGACCCCAGGGTCGCCGACGTGCGCGCCCGCCTCCACACGGCATACCTCGCGTCGGCCAGCGCCCCCGCAAAGGCGCAGGCCAAGCTCGACGCCCAGGGCAAGATCTACGTCCGCGACCGCATCGCCCTGCTCTTCGACGAGGGTTCGTTCGTCGAGGACGGCCGCTACGCCAACGCCCTGCAGCCGGGGCTACCCGCCGACGGCGTCGTCACCGGCCGGGGCACGGTCGACGGTCGGGCCGCGATCGTCATCGCCAACGACCCCACGGTCAAGGCCGGCTCGTGGGGAGCGCGCACCGTCGAGAAGATCGTGCGCGCCACCGAGATGGCGCTGCGCGAGGAGCTGCCGGTCTTCTGGTTCGTCGACTCCGCCGGCGCACGCATCACCGACCAGGTCGAGATGTTCCCGGGCCGTCGCGGCGCCGGACGGATCTTCCACAACCAGGTGGCGCTTTCTGGCCGGGTGCCGCAGATCTGCTGCCTCTTCGGCCCCAGCGCGGCCGGCGGGGCCTACATCCCCAGCTTCTGCGACCTCATCATCATGGTCGAGGGCAACGCGTCGATGTATCTCGGCAGCCCCCGCATGGCCGAGATGGTCGTCGGCGAGACCGTCACCCTCGAGGAGATGGGTGGCGCGCGCATGCACTGCACCGTCTCCGGGGTGGGTGACCTGCTCGCCCACGACGACGCCGAGGCCATCGAGCTCGCCAAGCTCTACTTCTCCTACGTGCCCGGCACGTGGCGCGACCACCCCCCGACGTATGCCGTCGAGGAGCCGTCGCAGCCGCTCACGGCGCAGACCGTGCCCGAGCGCGAGTCGGTGCCCTTCGACATCCACGACGTCATCGACGGGCTCGTCGACGAGGACTCCTTCTTCGAGCTCAAGCCGCTCTGGGCCGGTGAGCTCGTCATCGGCTTCGGCCGCGTCCACGGGGAGAGTGTCGGCATCGTCGCCAACAACTCCGCGGTCAAGGGCGGCGTCCTCTTCACCGACAGCGCCGACAAGGCCGCGCGCTTCATCTGGCTCTGCGACGCCTTCGGCATCCCGCTCGTCTACCTCGCCGACGTGCCCGGCTTCATGATCGGCTCCGAGGTCGAGCGCGGGGGCATCATCCGTCACGGCGCGAAGATGGTGAGCGCCGTCGCGTCGGCGACGGTGCCGCAGCTGTGTGTCGTCGTGCGCAAGGCCTACGGCGCTGGCCTGTATGCGATGGGTGGCCCGGGCTTCGGCCCCGACGCGACCATCGCCCTGCCGACGGCCCGCATCGCGGTGATGGGCCCGGAGGCCGCGGTCAACGCCGTCTACGCCAACCGGATCGCCGAGATCGGGGCCGAGCAGGGCGCCGAGGCACGCGACGCCTTCGTCGCCGAGCGGCGCCGGGAGTACGAGCAGGACGTCGACATCGAGCGGCTCGCGGCCGACCTCGTGCTCGATGCCGTGATCGAGGCCGATGAACTGCGCTCGGAGGTCACCCGTCGGCTGGCTTATGCTTCCCGGCGTGACCGTCACTTCAGCGAGCGCCGACGCTCCGTCCCGCCGGTCTGAGCCGCGCCTCGGTCACCGCCTGGAGCACCCCGACCGTGCGGCCGAGGCGGCCGAGCCGTTCTACCGCCGTTTCGCGGTCTGGTTCCCCTTCGCGATCTACGGTCTCTCACGCATCTGGGTGCTCATCGCGGGCATCGTGCTCGCCCGCAACCAGATCGCGCTGCCCATCGGCACGGCCAACATCCGCATCTTCTTCCCCTCGCCCGAGAGCCCCGGCTACTGGACGGTGATGAGCGGCTGGGACGGCCAGTGGTATCGCGTCATCGCCGAGCAGGGCTACCCCGCGGTGCTGCCCCGAGCCGGCTGGGGCGGCATCGACATGAACCCCTGGGCCTTCTTCCCCCTCTTCCCGATGGCCGTCGGCGGCATCATGAAGGTGACCGGGCTGCCCTTCGAGATCGTCGGCCCGCTGCTGTCGACACTCATCGGCTTCGTCGCGATGCACCTGCTCTTCAAGCTCGTCGACCAGGCGGTCGGACGCTGGGAGGCGATCGTGGCCGTGACGGCCACGAGCTTCTTCATCGCCTCGGCAGCCTTCTCGGCGTCCTACACCGAGTCGGCCGCGCTGCTGCTCGTCGTGACCGTGCTGCTGCTGCTTCGCGCCAGACGGTATGCGTGGGTCGTCGTCGCGCTGCTCGCGCTCTCCCTGACCCGCAACGTCGTCGTCGCCATGGTGCCCGTGATCATCGCGCACGCCGTCGTGCGCTGGCGCCAGCACGACGAGGGCGAGCACCCGGTGCGCTTCCGCTGGGGAATGGCTGCGTTGGCGGCGTATGCCGGCGCCCTGACCTTCCTGTGGCCGACGATCGTCTCGATCGGCACGGACACCCCCGACGCCTACAACCAGACGATGCTCGCGTGGAACATCGAGACGAAGATCAAGCTCTACCTGTGGTGGGGCCTGCTCTACGACTACTGGGGCATCGCGGGGCAGGTCATCGGGGTCCTCGGCGTCGCCGGGTTCACGTGGTTCATGCTCACGAAGAACTCCTGGCGGTGGGGCCCTGAGATCTGGGGCTGGGCCGGCGCCTACCCCGCCTACATCCTTCTCGTCACGAGCACGACGCCGAGCCGTGTGCGCTACGCGATGCTCGCCTTCCCGTTCACGCTCGTCATCGCGTGGTTCCTCAAGCTGCGGTGGTGGCGGCGCTACCGCTACTGGCTGCTGCTCGCCATCGTCCTGCTGGGGGCCGTGCAGATGTGGTACTGGCTCCAGCACTACCTCGTCATCGAGACCCTCACCGACGACCTCTATCCCTGATCGCTGCCGTCCACTCCGCCGACGACCTCGAACCACCCGATGCCGGCGTCGGCGAGCAGCTCGCGCAGGAGGGGGAGCGAGAGGCCGACGACGTTGTGGTGGTCGCCCTCGATCGCGGTGACGAAGGCGCCCCCCAGCCCGTCGATCGTGAACGCCCCGGCGACGAGCAGCGGCTCTCCGGTCGCGACGTAGTCGTCGATCTCGTCGTCGGACAGCTTGGCGAAGTGCACCGTCGTCGAGGCCGTGGCGCCGAGCGTTGCCCCACCATCCTCGTCGCGGTCGTCGACGAGCCAGTGCCCGGTGTGCAGGACACCCGTGCGGCCGCGCATCCGGCGCCATCGTCGGCGGGCCTCGTCCGGGTCGGCCGGCTTGCCGTGCACCTGGCCGTCGAGCTCGAGCACCGAGTCGCAGCCGAGGACCACTGCGTCGAGGCCGTTCGTCGAGGCGACGTCCTCCGCCTTCGCACGGGCCAGCAGCAGCGCGACATCGGCAGCCGCGAGCGGGCCGTAGCGCTCGGTGGCCTCCGCGAGGGCGAGGTCCTCGTCGACACCGCTGACGACGACGGCCGGCCCGACGCCCGCTGCCCGCAGCGTGGCGAGACGGGCCGGCGAGGCGGAGGCCAGCACGAGACGGACGGCGGGCACCTCGGGGAGGGGACGCTGGGGCATGACGTCATCGTAGGGTTCGAGCGCGGGCGAGGAACGACGACCGGCGGCACCACCGGAAGGGTTGGTGCCGCCGAGCGGGAGGGCGACGGTCAGGCGATGGTGGCCGTCTGCGCGGAGTAGACCGACCGCGTCAGGTAGCCCGTCTTGACACCGGTGACCCGCACCTTGATGACCTTGCCCTTGTCGAGCGTGACGAGCTTGTACGTCTTCGCCGTCGCACCCGAGATCGCGACGCCGGAGCGATACCACTGGTAGGTGTAGGTCGTCGCGACCGGGCTCCACGTGCCGACGATCGCCGTCAGCGTGTAGGTCACCTTGCGGGTGCCCGAGATCGTCGGCGTCGGTGTCGTGAAGACGCCGAGCACCGCGGTCGTGGCCGCCGACGTCCTCGCGGTGGTGAGGTAGCCCGCCTTGGCCCCGGTGACCTTGACGGTCATCGTCCTGGTCTGGTCGGTGGTCGTCAGCTTGTAGGTGCTGGCGGTGGCGCCGGAGATGGCCACGCCGGAGCGGTACCACTGGTAGGTCAGGGTGACGGGCGACGGGCCCCACGTGCCGGGGACGGCCGTCAGGGTGGAGCCGACGGCCTTGGTGCCGCTGATCGTCGGCGTCGGTGCGGTGAGCGCGCCCAGCACCGCCGTGGTGGCAGCCGACGTCCTGGCCGCCGTCGTGTAGCCGGCCTTGGTGCCGGTGACCCCGACGGTCATCGTCCTGGTCTGGTCGGTCGTCGTCAGCTTGTAGGTGCTGGCGGTGGCGCCGGAGATGGCCACGCCGGAGCGGTACCACTGGTAGGTCAGGGTGACGGGCGCCGGACCCCACGTGCCGGGGACGGCCGTGAGGGTGGAGCCGACGGCCTTGGTGCCGCTGATCGTCGGTGTCGGGGCGGTCAGCGTGCCCGCCACGACGGCGGCCGTCGCGGCGGAGGTCCGCGTCGCTGTCGCGTAGCCGGCCTTGGTGCCGCTCACCGACACGGTGATCGCCTTGCCGAGGGTCGTGGACGTCGGCACGTACGTGCCGGCCGTCGCGCCGGAGATCGCGGTGCCCGCGGCATACCACTGGTGGGCGAGCGTCACGGGCGACGGACCCCACGTGCCGGGCACCGCGGTCAAGGTCGAACCGACCTTGGCCGTGCCCGTCACCGTCGGGGTGGGCGCGGTGAGCGTGCCGCCCTGGACGACGGCGCTCAGCGCAGAGACCTGCAGCTGGTTGGCCGGGCCGCCGTAGGCAAGCATCCGCAGGCCGATCCGCTTGCCGACGTGGGCGCTCGTCAGCGTGATGCTCGGCGGAGCCGAGTCCCACATCGTCTGGCCGGGGACGCCGTCGATGACCCAGGTGTAGGACGTGTAGTAGTCACCCGCCGGGGTGATGGCCCCGTGGGAGGCCGTCAGGGTGCCACCCACGACCGCGGATCCCGTGAGCGTCAACGGGGAGGTGAGGGTCGGGGTCGGGGCCCCGACGACGTTGGCGTATGCCGTCTCGCTCACCGTCTTGTAGCCCGCGAGGCTGCCGGTCACCGCCACGCTGAGCGTCGCACCCGAGACGGCAGAGGTCGGCACGTAGGAGGGGCCGGTGGCCCCGGCGATGGCCGTGCGACCCGCGGGGGTCGACGAGTACCACTGGTACGACAGGGCGACGCCCGCAGGCGACCAACGGCCCGGGTCGACGGTGAGCGTGCCACCGACGGTCGGCGACCCCGTGACGAAGGGTTCGACCGGCGAGAGGGCCTTGCCGGCATACGGCAGCTGGACCGTGAGCACCTGGCGGCGCGTCGTGTCCGTCGGGGTGATCGGCGACGCGGTCTCCAGAGTCGGCGAGCCGGTCGGGTCCGAGCTGCTCCAGCACCGGTCGGCGTAGCGGTCGGTCGGGTTCCAGTCGGTGTCGTGCCAGGAGTCGTAGAAGCACAGCTTGTAGGTCTTGCCGACCTCGGTGCGCCACCACATCTCGCCGTCTGCGTTCGTGAGCAGCGGACCGGCCTGCACGCCGTACCAGTCATCCTCGGCGGGGCGGTACTCGAAGAGGTTCCAGCCGATGTTCTGAAGCCGGTTGCCGGCGGTGTCGGTGGCGATGCCGAGCACGCCCGTCGCGGGCGCGAGCACGAGGTTGACCCCCGTGACCGACGCGCCGGCGGGGACCGTGTAGGACGAGTACGACGTGGTGCTCGTCGTGCCGTTCCAGTAGGCGCTGTCGTAGAGGTGTTTGCCCGACGTGTCCTGCGCGGTGAGGTAGCTCCGTCCGGCGGGGACGCCCGCGATCGTGAAGTTGCCGAGCGCGTCGGGGGTCGCGGTGAGGACCTCGCCGCCGCTCGCGGGGGAGACCTCGACGCTGGAGGCGACCGGCTGGCCGGCGGCGTTGCGCACCGTGCCCGTGATCGTCGAGCGGCGGTCGAGGCGGATGTCGGCGCGCGCCGGGGTCGTCGTCGAGGCGATGGTGACCGGGGTGGCGGTGTCGAAGTCCGCGGCGTTGGCGTACCACTCCATGCCGTAGCTCGGCGCGCACGCCATGGTGCCCCAGCAGCCGGCCCGGATCCGGTACGGCCCGCCGGTGGGCAGGGTCACGGTGTAGGTGCCGTCGGAGGACGGGCCGGCACCCGAGACGTAGTGGTTGCTCGCGTCGTAGACCCAGATGCCGGCGTCCGGCACGGGCACGACGGCGCCGGTCGCGCTCAGGCCCGTGACCGTGCCCGTGATGGTGTAGGTCGCGGCGCTGGCGGACGGGGCCGCGAACGGCACGAGTGCGAGGGCGACGGCGGTGGCGGTGAGCGCGGTCAGCAGGCGTCGGGCGTGGCGCCGCGCGATCGTCCCCTGAGTCCGGCCGACCACGGTGCGGTGGCGGAACACGATGTATCTCCCCTGTGTGAATGCGTGGCGCCTCGAGTCGGTGGCGCGTGCACAGCATAGGGATGCCCGCGCGGCGGTGGGGCGGCTGGTCGGGGGAGAGTCGGGGAGGGTCGTCGGCACCCGGTGCCGACGACCCTCCCCGGGCTCGCGTCAGATCTCGTCGAGGACTGCCACCCGCAGCGTGTCGAGGCCGACGCCGCCGATGTCGAGGGCCCGGCGGTGGAAGGCCTTGAGGTCGAACCCGTCGCCCTCGCGCTGCTTGACCTCGTCACGCAGCTGCAGCCAGAGCCGCTCGCCGATCTTGTAGCTCGGGGCCTGGCCCGGCCAGCCGAGGTAGCGGTTGAGCTCGAAGCGCAGGATCTTCTCGTCCATGAAGCCGTAGCGGGTGAGGTAGGTCCAGGCCTTGTCGTAGTCCCACGCACCACCG
The DNA here is from genome assembly GCA_963697735.1 of uncultured Actinomycetota bacterium. Classification (GTDB taxonomy): domain Bacteria; phylum Actinomycetota; class Actinomycetes; order Actinomycetales; family Dermatophilaceae; genus Humibacillus. The sequence continues at coordinate 26,210 of CAVOOZ010000005.1, forward strand.
CCGACCTCCTCGGGAGCGTCGAAGCCGCAGTGCACCCCGATGTCGATGACGACGCGCGCGGCCCGAAGAGACTGCCCCGCAAGCCAGCCCATCCGGTTGCCCGGGTCGTCCATGTAGCCGAGCTCGGCCATGAGCCGTTCGGCATAGAGGGCCCAGCCCTCGCCGTGACCTGAGGTCCACGCCTCGAGGCGCCGCCACTTGTTGAGCAGTTCGGAGCGGTAGACGGTCTGCCCCACCTGCAGGTGGTGTCCCGGAACGCCCTCGTGGTAGACGGTCGTCAGCTCGTTCCACGTCCGGAACTCGGTGTTGCCCTTGGGCACCGACCACCACATCCGACCGGGACGGCTGAAGTCGTCGGACGGGCCGGTGTAGTAGATGCCACCGGTCTGCGTCGGCGCGATCATGCACTCGATGCGCTGGACCGGCCCCGGGATGTCGAAGTGGACGTCCGTGAGATCGGCGATCACCTCGTCGGCTCGCTCCTGCATCCAGGCCCTGAGCGCGTCGGTGCCGTGCAGCTGGTACTTCTCGTCGGCGTTAAGGATCTCGACACCGCGCTCGACCGTCGCGCCGGGCTCGAGGCCCTCGGCAATCTCGGCCATCTGGGCGTGCAGGTCGGCGACCTCCCGCTGGCCCCAGCGGTAGGTCTCCTCGAGGTCGACGGCCGCGCCGAGGAAGTAGCGCGACTCCAGGGCGTAGCGCTCGGGCCCGCACGCGTCGGCCTCGGGCGCGTGCGGCAGCAGCTCGCGCTCGAGCCAGTCGGCGAAGGAGCCGTATGCCGCGGAGGCCGACCTCGCCGACGTGGCGAGAGCCTCCCTCACCTCTCCCGCAAGCGGTGCGTCACCGACCGTGGCGTCGTCGACGACCTTGGCGAAGTAGCCGTCGTCGGCGGTGAGGTCACGCGACTGCTCGGCGCAGGCCTCGACCTGACGGCGCGGCGAGACCTGCCCGCGCTCTCGCGCGAGCAGGAGCGACGTCTGGTACCCCTCGAGGGCGGCCGGGATCTTGCCCATGCGCGTGGCGAAGACCCGCCAGTCGTTCTCGGAGTCCTGCGGCATGAGGTCGAAGACGTCGCGCACGCTCTGGAGGGGGGAGGCGAGGACGTTGAGCGACATCTCGTCGAGGCCCGCGGCATACCGGTCCTCGGCGAGCTGGAGGCGCTCGGTCATCGCGGCCACGGTCACGCGGTCGACGTCGTCGGCGGGCGAGACGCCGGCGAGCTCCGCGAGGGCCTCGCGGCGCAGCTGGGAGGCGGCGGCGTTGCCGGCGGGAGAGAGGTCGTCGAGGTCCTCCTCCCCGCCCGGAACGCCGAGGTAGGTGGCGTTGATCGGGCTGAGGGCGACGGCTGCGTCGAAGTAGCGCTCGGCGATGCGGTCGACCTCGGTCTGCGGTCGGCTCGTCGGCGCGCCGTCGCTCCCGGTGTCGGACGGGGTGACGGAGCTGGCGGAGGCGGCAGGGGCGGCAGGGGTGTCGGTCACCCGCCGAACGTACTCCACCACCCCGCAGGTGTGGCCACCGAATTGACGTCCGTCAGTCGTCCCGATCGCCCGCCACGACGAGCAGGATCAGCCGTCGTTCAGCGGGTGCCGCTGTCGGTCAGTCGGCCGTCACCGCGGCAGGGCGCTCGCCCGCCACCCGCCGATCCGGGTCGAGGGGCCGACGAGTCGCCACGCCGGGTCGGCCCACGCCGAGCGCCGCGCGGACTCGTGCGCGTCCGATTCGTCACCGCCCAGGGCGGTGAGCACGACGACGAGCACGGCGAGCTCCTCGGGCGTGGGGTTGCCCGACTCCACGCGCACAGCGGGCGCCGACACCGCGGACTGCGTTGAGTTCGCTGCGCTCACCTGATTCTCCGTTCCGGCAAGCCAAGCTCCTGCGTCGCGGATTGCCGGGTCACAGCGGGATGTTCCCGTGCTTCTTGGGCGGCAGGGTCTCGCGCTTGTTGCGCAGGGCGCGCAGGGCCCGCGTGACGTTCATCCGCGTGTTGGACGGCGAGATGACGGTGTCGATGTAGCCCCGCTCGGCCGCGATGTAGGGGTTGGCGAGCATCTCCTCGTAGTGGTGGACGAGCTCGCTGCGGTGCCCGTCGACATCGCCGCCCTCGGCGGCCGTGGCCGCCAGCTCCTTGCGGTAGAGGATGTTGACCGCGCCCTGGGCTCCCATCACGGCGATCTGCCCGGTCGGCCAGGCGAGGTTGATGTCGGCGCCGAGGTGCTTGGAGCCCATGACGTCGTAGGCGCCACCGTAGGCCTTGCGCGTGATGACGGTGATCTTGGGGACGGTGGCCTCGGCGTAGGCGTAGATGAGCTTGGCGCCGCGGCGGATGATGCCGTCCCACTCCTGCGAGGTGCCGGGCAGGAAGCCGGGCACGTCGACGAAGGTCAGCACCGGCACGTTGAAGCAGTCGCAGGTGCGCACGAAGCGGGCCGCCTTCTCGGAGGCGTCGATGTCGAGGCACCCGGCGAACTGCAGCGGCTGGTTGGCGACGACGCCGACCGACATGCCGTCGATGCGCGCGAAGCCGGTGATGATGTTGGGCGCGAAGAGCGGCTGCACCTGGAGGAACTCGCCGTCGTCCACGATGTGCTCGATGACGTGCAACATGTCGTAGGGCACGTTGGGCGAGTCGGGGATCGCCGTGTCGAGCCACCGGTCGTCGTCGGTGACGGACAGGTCGGCCTCGCCGTCACCGTAGGCCGGGGGTGTCTCGAGGTTGTTGCTCGGCAGGTACGAGAGCAGCGCCTTGACGTAGTCGACGGCGTCCTGCTCGTCGGTGCCCATGTAGTGGGCGACCCCGGAGCGGGTGTTGTGCGTCTGCGCGCCCCCGAGCTCCTCGAAGCCGACGTCCTCGCCGGTGACGGTCTTGATGACGTCGGGACCCGTGATGAACATGTGCGAGGTCTGGTCGACCATCACGGTGAAGTCGGTGATCGCGGGCGAGTAGACGGCGCCGCCGGCACACGGACCCATGATGAGCGAGATCTGGGGGATGACGCCCGACGCGTGCACGTTTCGCCGGAAGATCTCGCCATAGAGGCCGAGCGAGACGACGCCCTCCTGGATGCGGGCGCCGCCGGAGTCGTTGAGGCCGATGACGGGGCAGCCGATCTTCATCGCGAAGTCCATGACCTTGACGATCTTCTCGCCGAAGACCTCGCCGAGGGAGCCACCGAAGACGGTGAAGTCCTGCGCGAAGATCGCCACCTGGCGGCCGTCGATCATGCCGTAGCCGGTGACGACACCGTCGCCGTAGGGCCGGTTGGCCTCCTGGCCGAACTGGTTGCTGCGGTGCCGGGCGTACTTGTCCATCTCGATGAAGCTGCCCTCGTCGAGCAGCATCTCGATGCGCTCGCGAGCGGTCTTCTTGCCGCGCGCGTGCTGCTTCTCGACGGCCCGCTCCGACCCGGCGTGGGCCACCTCGGCCACGCGCCGCTTGAGATCGGCGAGCTTGCCCGCCGTGGTCGTGAGGTCGGGACGGGTGCGATCGGCCGTCTGGGCGGCGTCGGCAAGTGCCTGATCGGGTGCCATGGCCGCACTCTAGTCTTGGCCACGTGCGCGATTCGCTTGGACGCGGAGATCGTCGGTGCGGGCTTGGTCACGTCGGGACAGCCTTGGCGTGGCGTCGAGTTCCATGCTGCGATCGGCTCCACCAACAGCAGGCTGCGCGAGCTCGTGACCGGCGCCGCCACCCCCACCGGCCCGTATGCCGCCGGGCCGAGTGCGCGCGCCGGTGGGCTGTGGTGGGTGGTGCTGACCGACCACCAGACGGGTGGCCGGGGGCGACTGGGACGGGTCTGGCAGGTGCCCGACCGAGCGTCGGTGGCCGTGTCGTGCGCGATCCCCGTCAGGGATCCTGCGGTCGCCGGATGGCTGCCGCTGCTCGCGGGACTCGCCCTCGCGCGGGCCCTGCGCGCACGTCACGCGCTCGGCCGGCCGTGAGCTCGACCCGCGCCTCAAGTGGCCCAACGACGTGCTGCTCGGCGACGACGGCGACCGCAAGGTGAGCGGCATCCTGGCCGAGCTCGTCGCCGTTCCGACCGCTCCGGGGTCGGCCGGCGCCTCGTTGCCCGCGAGCGACGCGGCGTCGAGAGCGGGCGCCCGCGACACGGCATACGTCGTCGTCGTCGGCACGGGGGTCAACGTCGACCAGACGCGCGACGAGCTGCCCGTCGACACGGCCACCTCGCTCGCGCTCGCGGGGGCGAGGGTGCGGCGGGAGGACGTCGTCGTCACCTACCTGCGCGAGCTCGCGGCCCTGCTGCCCGTCGCCGACGGGTCGGCGACGCCGGCTGCGCCTGTCGGCGCGGTCGACGACGCGGCCCGCGCGGCCTACGTGGCGGCCTGCTCCACCGTCGGAGCCCACGTGCGCGTGCACCTGCCGGGTGGGGACGCGATCGAGGGCGAGGCCGTCGACGTCGACCGCGATGGCGGGCTCGTCGTGGCCACGCGGGCGGGTCGGCGCACCTTCGCCGCGGGCGACGTCGTGCACGTGCGGCGACCCTGACCTTCCCGTGATGCCGAGCGCGGGCCGGCTGGCATGATCGGGCCATGACCGCCCCGGGCTCCGAACCAGCCGACCGGGCTGGGCAGGACATCACCGAGCAGCTGCTCGGGCAGCCGCGCGTGCTCCGTCGGCGTGACGTGAGCCGCGGCGCCGAGGTGTCGCTCCTGTCGGCCCGCAAGTTCTGGCACGCCCTCGGCTTCCCGGTCATCGACACCGACGACGAGCTCTTCACCGAGGCCGACCGGCAGGCGCTCGCGACCGTCGCGGGCATCGTGCGCGAGGGACTGCTCGACGAGACGACGGCCCTCGCGATGACGCGCGCCTTCGCCCGGTCAGCCGATCGCCTCGCCGGGTGGCAGTCCCAGCTCATCGCGGAGGCGGTCGAGGCCGAGGTGACCCTGGCGATCGAGGCGGAGCACGATGCGCCCGCCGACGCGCTCGACGCAGCGGTCGACCGCGGACTCGACCAACGCCCCCGCGGCGCCCGAGTCGCGGTCGGTGCCCGGTGTCGCGACCGCCGCCGAGACGGCACGTCGCCTCGCGGAGCTCACCGACCGGCTCGAGCCGCTGCTCGTCTACGCCTGGCGTCGGCACCTGTCGGCCACGGTGTCGCGCATGATGGCCGACGCCGACCCCGAGTCCTTCGGCCTGACCAAGCGGCGCTCGGTGGGCTTCGCCGACCTCGTCAACTTCACGGCGCTCGTGCGGCGCCTGTCCGAGCGCGACCTCGCTCGGCTCGTCTCGCGCTTCGAGGCGCTGTCGGCCGACGTCATCACCGCCCACGGCGGACGCCTCATCAAGACGGTCGGCGACGAGGTGCTCTTCACGACCGTCGGGGCCGCGCCGGCGGCGGCCATCGCCCTCGACCTCGTCGACACGATGACCGAGGACGACGTGCTGCCCGACGTGCGCTGCGGCATGGCGCGCGGACCGATCATCTCGCGCCTCGGCGACGTCTTCGGCACCACTGTCAACCGGGCGTCGCGCCTGACGGCGGTCGCCGGGGCCGGCTCCGTGCTCGTCGACGCGACGATGGCTCGCGAGCTCGCGAGCATGTCGGGCTTCGAGCTCACCGGACAGCGCCGCCGCGTGCTGCGCGGTGTCGGAGCCGTCACCCCGTCCGTGCTGCGGCGCGCGTCGAGCGCGGGCCGCCGCACCACCTGACCGACCCCCACGCCCCTCTGGGCGCCGACCAAGGAGAGCCCGTATGCCGCCCAGCCCCGCCCTCGTGCGCGTCGACCGTTTCGAGGCGCCCGGTCTCGAGCACGTGGCCGAGATCGTGCTCGACCGGCCCGAGGCGATGAACGCCGTCTCCACCGAGATGGCGCGGGCCATCGCCGCGGCGACCGAGCGGGTGGCGCAGGACGACTCCGTGCGCTGCGTCGTGCTCACCTCGAGCCACGACCGCGCCTTCTGCGTCGGAGCCGACCTCAAGGAGCGCAACGCCTTCACCGACGCCGAGCTCATGGAGCAGCGTCCGGTGGCCCGGGCGGCATACGGCGGGGTGCTGGCGCTCCCCGTGCCCGCGATCGCCGCCGTCGACGGCTTCGCGCTCGGAGGCGGCTTCGAGCTCGCGCTGTCGTGCGACCTCGTCGTCGCCGGCGAGGGCGCGCTCGTGGGCCTGCCCGAGGTGAGCGTCGGGGTCATCCCGGGCGGCGGCGGCACCCAGCTGCTCGTGCGCCGGGTCGGGTGGTCGCGCGCGTCGCGGGTGATCTTCACGGCCGCCCGGCTCGATGCCGCAGCGGCCCTCGAGCTCGGGGCGGTCGACGAGGTGGTGCCGGCCGGCACGGCCCGGGCCCGAGCCCTCGAGCTCGCAACCACGATCGCCGCGCACTCGCCCGTCGGGCTGCGCAACGCCAAGCGGGCGATGCGGCTGGGCGCCGACGTCGACCTCGCGACCGGTCTGGAGGTCGAGGACGCCTGCTGGCGGGCGACCGCCTTCTCGGGTGACCGGCGCGAGGGCGTCGCGGCGTTCGCGGAGAAGCGCAGCCCCCGGTGGCCGGGGCGCTGACGGGCACCTCTGCCCGGCTCCTGCCAAGTCGGCGGCCGTCCGCCGCGAGGTGCGGCGCGACCGGTTGTGGATAGGCTTCGACCCGACGGGGCCTCGGGAGGCCCGGTGGGACTGAGGACGGTGACATGACACGAGTGCTCCTGGCGGAGGACGACCCCGCCATCTCGGAGCCACTGGCCCGCGCCCTCCGGCGTGAGGGCTACGAGGTCGACGTGCGCGAGGACGGGGCGGCCGCCCTCGAGGGCGCCAAGGAGAACCCCGATCTCGTGCTGCTGGACCTCGGCCTGCCCAAGGTCGACGGACTCGAGGTCTGCCGCCGCATCCGCGCCGAGGGCCGCACCATCCCGGTGCTCATCCTCACGGCCAGGGCCGACGAGGTCGACACCGTCGTCGGGCTCGATGCCGGCGCCGACGACTACGTCACCAAGCCGTTCCGTCTCGCCGAGCTGCTCGCCCGGGTGCGTGCACTGCTTCGGCGCACCCCGTCCGACGCCCCCGTCACCGGTGAGCTGGTGCGCATCGACTCGGACGGCCGCCGGGCGTGGTTCAAGGGGCTGGAGCTGCAGCTGACCGCCAAGGAGTTCGACCTGCTGCGGGTGCTCGTGCGCGAGCAGGGCAAGGTCGTCTCTCGCGAGCAGCTCATGCGCGAGATCTGGGACACCGCCTGGTTCGGCTCGACGAAGACCCTCGACATGCACATCTCCGTGCTGCGCCGCAAGCTCGGCGACGACGCCACCTCGCCCCAGTACATCGCCACCGTCCGCGGCGTCGGCTTCCGTTTCGAACGGCCCCAGGCCGACTGACCGTGCGTCGGCTGCTCGCCCGGACGTCCCTCATCGGTGCGGTCGTCGCCGCACTCGTCGCCGGGGTGGTCGCCACCGGTGTCGTCTGGTGGGCGATGACGTCGGGATCGGGTGACGTGACTGAGTGGACGAGGGCCGACCCGACGACGGGGGTGGCCCGCTTCGCCGCGGTGATGCTGGCCGCGGGCGCCCTTGGCGTCATCGCGGGTCACCTCGCGACCGCCGGCGTCCGCGCTCATGTCGAGCGCGCCTCCCAGGACCTCGTCGCCGTGGCGAAGCGGCTCGCGGCGGGCGAGGCACGACTCGTGCCGGTGCGCTCCGGCATCGCCGAGATCGACACGGTCTCGGAGGTGATGACCCGCCGGGCCCACGACATGACGAAGTCGCTCGCGGCGGAGCGCGACTTCGCCTCCGACGCCTCCCACCAGCTGCGCACCCCCCTGACCGCCCTGCTCATGCGCCTCGAGGAGATCTCCCTCACCGACGACCCCGATGTCGTCAAGGAGGAGGCCACCATCGCGATCGCCCAGGTCGAGAGGCTCACCCGCGTCGTCGACGACCTGCTCGGCCGGACCCGCGGGTCCGGTGGCCCGGCCCCGGCCGTGTCGCTCGACTCGGTCATCGCGGCGTTGCAGCGCGAGTGGCAGCCGGCCTTCGAGCAGGCTCGCCGGTCGGTGCGGGTCAGGGGCGAGCGCGGCCTCTTCGTGCGCTCGACCCCGGTCGCCCTGTCGCAGGTGCTCTCGACCCTGCTCGAGAACTCCCTCGTCCACGGCCGCGGCACGGTCGACGTGCACGCCCGACGGTCCGGGCCGTCGGTCGTCGTGGAGGTCAGCGACCAGGGCGACGGGGTCCCCTCGGCGATGGCCCCGCACATCTTCGAGCGGTCGGTGAGCAGCGGGACCAGCGGCAGCACGGGCCTCGGCCTCGCCCTGGCGCGCGACCTCGCCGAGTCCAACGGCGGTCGTCTCGACCTCGTGCAGGCGCAGCCGGCCCGCTTCGCGCTCTTCCTCTCCGAGGCCGAGACCGACTGACGCCTCGCGGCCCCGCGCTCGGGGCGTGGGGCGCCGCAGCGGCGCGGGCCGGGCACTTGGCGACGCGGGGTAGGGTGCCCCAGTGAGGCGCCTGCACCACTTCCTCTTCGTGCGCCACCGCCACAACTGGGTCCTGCTGGGCCGGTTCGTGCTGGTGGGCGCCTCCGGCGTGCTCGTCAACATGCTGACGCTGATCTTCGTCAAGAAGCTCGGACCCGAGGCCCGCGAGGCCATCGTCGGCATCCCGTTCACCGACTTCAACGTGCGCTGGTATCACGTCTACTCGACGATCGCCTTCGTCGTGGCCAACCTGTGGAACTTCCAGCTCAACCGAACGTGGACCTTCCGCACGAGCCACCGGGCCGTCTGGTGGCGCGAGTACCTCCCGTTCTTCGCCGTCGGGCTGCTCGGCCAGCTCGTCGGCCTCGTGCTGCTCACGCTGCTCATGCACGAGGGCTCGCCGCTGCACCTGTCCGGGGCGGTCTTCGACGACTCGACCGGGCTCCGCACGCGGCTCTACTGGGCCCAGCTCATCGTCATCGCCGTCGTCACGCCCGTGTCCTTCGTGCTCAACAAGGTGTGGACCTTCGCGGCGGTGCGCACCCACCACCCCGACCTCGCCGACCCGAGCCACGTCGAGGAGGTGCTCGGCGAGCCGGTGGACGAAGCCGGCTCGCCTGACCTGCAGGTCACCGCACCGGTGCGGGCGGGTCGCCGCGACCCGGCGGCCTGAGCGTCGCCCTCGCGCCGACTAGGCTGGGGCGTCGTGAGCGAGCCGACGAGCCATCCGAGCCCATCGAGCCGGCCCCAGCGTGCCCCCGGTGGCTTCCCCGTCGTCGGAGTGGTCGGGGGCGGCCAGCTCGCCCGGATGATGCAGGGCCCGGCGGTCGAGCTGGGCATCCAGCTCTCCATCCTCGCCGAGAGCGACAGCGCCGCTGCGGCGCTCGTCGTGCCCAGCTCACCGGTCGGTGACCACACCGACCTCGAGGCCGTGCGCGCCTTCGCCGCCTCGTGCGACGTCGTCACCTTCGACCACGAGCACGTGCCTCAGGACATCCTGCAGGCTCTCGAGGACGACGGGGTCGCCGTGCACCCGAGCCGCGCCGCGCTGCACTTCGCCCAGGACAAGCTCGCCATGCGCGAGCGCCTCGAGGGGCTGGGGATCGCCTGCCCGCGGTGGACCCGGGCCACGACGGCAGCCGAGGTCACCGCCTTCGGCGACACCGTCGGCTGGCCCGTCGTCGCCAAGACGCCGCGGGGCGGCTACGACGGCAAGGGCGTGAGCGTCGTGTCCTCCGCCGACGAGCTGGCCGACTGGCTGGGGCGCGTCGGCGAGCCGGGCCCGGTCGAGGGCGGCCTGCTCCTCGAGGAGAAGGTCGACTTCGTGCGCGAGCTCGCCGTGCTCGTCGCCCGCAGCCCGTCGGGCCAGGCCGCGGCCTGGCCCGTCGTCGAGACGGTGCAGACCGACGGCATCTGCACCGAGGTGCTCGCCCCCGCGCCCGGGCTCGACCCCGACCTCGCCTCGGTCGTCACGGAGGCCGCCCTGCGCATCGCGGGAGAGCTCGACGTCACCGGCGTCCTCGCCGTCGAGATGTTCGAGCTGCGTGCCGGCGGAGCAGTGGTCGCCGGGGGCGCGGACGACACGCAGGGCGCGGGTGGCGACAGGGCGGCATACGTCGTCAACGAGCTGGCGATGCGTCCGCACAACAGCGGCCACTGGTCGATGGACGGCGCGGTGACGGGGCAGTTCGAGCAGCACCTGCGCGCGGTGCTCGACCTCCCGCTCGGCGACCCGAGCCCGACGGCGCCGTGGACCGTCATGGCCAACGTGCTGGGCGGCGACTACGAGCACCTCTACCCCGCCTACCGCCACATCATGGCGCGCGACCCCGGCGCCAAGGTGCACGTCTACGGCAAGGGCGTGCGTCCGGGCCGCAAGATCGGCCACGTCAACGTCAGCGGCCCCGACCTCGCCGCGGCGCGTGAGCGTGCCGGGCACGCGGCCGACTACCTCCGAGGAGTGATCACCGAATGAGCGAGACCGCCTCCACCGGACCCGACAGCGGCCGCGACAGCCGCCCCGTCGTCGGCGTCGTCATGGGCAGCGACAGCGACTGGCCCGTCATGCGCGAGGCGGCAGCTGCCTTGGAGGAGTTCGGGATCGCCTACGAGGCCGACGTCGTCTCGGCGCACCGGATGCCCGACGAGATGATCGCCTACGGTCAGGGCGCGGCGGCCCGTGGCCTGCGCGTCGTCATCGCCGGGGCCGGCGGAGCGGCGCACCTTCCGGGGATGCTCGCGTCGGTGACACCGCTGCCGGTCATCGGGGTGCCGGTGCCGCTGAAGTACCTCGACGGCATGGACTCGCTGCTCTCCATCGTGCAGATGCCGGCAGGAGTGCCGGTGGCCACGGTGTCGATCGGCGGGGCGCGCAACGCCGGGCTGCTGGCGGCGCGCATCATCGGGTCGGGCAGTGACGACCTCGCCGCAGACGTGCGCGAGCAGATGCTCACCTTCCAGTCCGACCTGCGCGACCAGGCCCACGCCAAGGGCGCGGCGCTGCGCGAGCAGGTCGCCCGCGGTCTGCACTGATCCCGGCTCAACCGGTGACGGCGTCGGCTCCGTCGCCCGGCTGCACGCGGGGCCACTCGATCTTGGGGCAGGTGTCCATGACGACCGCCAGCCCCGCGGCCTTGGCGCGCTCCGCGGCTTCCTGGTCGACGACCCCGAGCTGGAGCCACAACGCCTCGATGCCGAGACGGTCGCGCTCGGCGATCGCCTGGTCGACGACGTCGCCGACGTGAGAGCTGTTGACGAAGCAGTCGACGACCTTGACCACGGTGCCGTCCGGGATGTCAGCCAGCGTCGCGTAGCCCGTCGCCCCGTGCACCCGCGCGGCGCTCGGGTGCACGGGCACGAGGTGCATGCCGAGCTCGCGCTGGAGCCAGAGCGACACGTGGTATGCCGTGCGGTCGGGGTTGTCGCCGAGACCGACCACGGCCCACGTGGTGGGGGTGTGCAGCAGGTCGCGGACCACCTCGGGCGCGTTGTGGTGGGGTCTCATGTCGCTCATCGTGGCACGGGTGGGCCCCCGGGCGGCGGCCGGCCACGAGTGACAGGATGGGCGGATGCGATTCGGAGTGTTCGTTCCCCAGGGTTGGCGCATGGATCTCGTCGGCATCGAGCCGGCCCGGCAGTGGGAGGTGATGCTCGGTCTCGCGCGGCATGCCGACGACGGTGACGTCTTCGAGTCGATCTGGGTCTACGACCACTTCCACACGGTGCCCTGAGCCATCGGGCGAGGCCACCCACGAGGCGTGGTCGCTCATGGCTGCGTATGCCGCCGCGACGAGTCGCGTGCGCCTCGGTCAGATGTGCACGTGCATGGCCTACCGCAACCCCGCCTACCTCGCCAAGGTCGCCGCGACCATCGACGTCATCTCCGGTGGCCGGGTCGAGATGGGCATCGGCGCAGGCTGGTACGAGCACGAGTGGCGGGCCTACGGCTACGGCTTCCCCAAGGCCGGCGACCGCCTCGGCGCCCTGCGTGAGGGCGTGCAGGTCTTCCGCGACATGTGGACGACCGGCTCGGCCACGCTCGACGGGAAGTACTACCAGGTGGACGGCGCGCTCTGCCACCCGCAGCCGCTGCAGGGCACGTCGGCGACGGGCAGCGCCGACAACGGCATCCCGATGTGGATCGCGGGCGGCGGCGAGAAGGTGACGCTGAAGATCGCGGCGCAGTATGCCGACTACACCAACTTCGACGGCACCGCGGAGGTCTTCGACCGCAAGAGCGAGCTGCTCCGCGGTCACTGCGACGACCTCGGTCGCGACTTCGGCTCGATCGTGCGCTCGGCCAACTACAACGTCGTCATCGGCGAGACCGAGGCCGACGTCGAGGACCGCCTGCAGTTCTACGGCGAGCTGCTGCGCAAGGGCGGCGTCGCCGACGACAAGGTCGCGGCGGCGGTCAAGGACCTGCGCAAGCAGCCCGCGGTCGGCACCCCCGACAAGATCGTCTCGATGTTCAAGGACATGGAGGCGCGCGGCATGACCTATGCGATCACCTACTTCGCCGAGGCCGCCTACGACCGGTCGGGCATCGAGCTCTTCGAGCAGACCGTCGCGCCCGAGCTCAAGGGCTGACCCACCGCTCGCCTCCACCGGGCCTACCAGGCGGTCCAGCCGCCGTCGACGGCGATGACCTGTCCGGTGACGTAGGCCGAGGCGTCGGACGCGAGCCACGTGACGACGCCACGGAAGTCGTCCTCGGTGCCCATCCGGGCCAGTGGAGTGAGCCGCTCGTAGCGCTCGACGAAGGCGTCGTCCTGTCCCCGGGCGATGCCCCCGGGGGCGAAGGCGTTGACGCGCACCTCGGGTGCCAGCACCGTCGACAGGTAGCGGGTCAGCTGCGCGAGCCCGCCCTTGCTCGCGGCGTAGGCCGCGGGGTTGCCCATCCGGGTGCCTTCGTAGAGGCCCATGTTGGGCCCGACGAGGCCGTAGATGCTCGACACGTTGACGACGCTGCCGTGGCCGCCCGCGCGCAGCAGGGGGGCGAGCCGGCGGGTCAACGAGAAGGGGGCCGTGAGGTTGAGGGCCAGCGCCATCGCGAAGGCCTCGTCGGTCTGCTCCTCGAAGGGGACGGCATACCCCGGCACGCCGGAGGTGCCGGTGAAGGCGGCGTTGTGGACGAGCACGTCGCACGCGCCGAGCCGCTCGACCGCGTCGATGACACTCGAGAGGCCTTGAGGGTCAAGCAGATCGGCGGCGACGGCGACGTGTCCCACCCCCGGGAGCGCGTCGACCGTCGCCGTGCAGGAGTCGCTGCGCAGGTCGACGACGACGACCCGAGCACCCGCCGTGGCGAGCGCGTCGGCCAGCACCGCCCCGAGCGGTCCGGCACCGCCGGTGACGACGGCGGTGCGGCCGGTGAGGTCGGTGAGGTCGGTGGGCTCGCGTGCCGTCATGAGGGCTCCCGCTCGATCCAGGGCAGTCGGATGATCCCGGCCACGATGAGTGCCTCGATGAGGCGGAACTCGTAGTCGTCGTCGATCGAGAAGGCCTGCGACTCCGGGATCTCGGCTCCGGCATGCGTGCCCTCGTCGAACCACGACGTCGCGAGCCGGCGCACGAAGTCGGACCGCCAGAGGTAGAAGTTGCCGTTGATCCGCAGGAACCGGTCGGCGTCCTGACGGCGGGTGATGCCGGTGCCGGAGTCGAAGAAGCGTCGGAGGGCACCGTCGGGCGTGCCGGAGGGGCGCACCCCCACCCACACCGGGTTGAAGGTCGGCTCCGACACGCTGATGACGCCGTCGAGGTCGGGGTGCAGGGCGAGCCGGCGGGTGGCGTCGGCGAGCTGCTCCGGGACACGGGCCGGACTCGTCGGGTCGAGCAGCAGCACGGCGTCGTAGGGCACGCCCTCGTCGGCCTCGCACCACTCGAGGGCGTGGCGCACGACCGGCGCCATCGGCGCGTCGTCGCCGGCGAGCTCGGCCGGCCGGAGGAAGGGCGCCTCGCCGCCGAAGCGCCGGGCGACCGCCGCGATCTCCTCGGAGTCGGTCGAGACGACGCACCGCGTGATCGTGGGTGTCAGCTCGGCAGCGCGGATGCTGTGCACGATGAGGGGGAGCCCGAAGAGCCGTCGGATGTTCTTGCCCGGCAGGCCCTTCGAGCCGCCCCGAGCGGGGATGACGGCGAGCACGCGCGGGACATGGGGGTCGGTCACGGGGCCTCCTCGGGCCGGTCGGAGGTCGTGGCGCCGAGCGCCCGGTGGCCGGCGGCCCGGGCCTCGTCGCAGAGGCGCACGGCCGCGACGCCGTCGGCGAGCGTGGCCGGCGCACCGCGCGCGAGTCGCTCGTCTGCCGGGGCCGTCGGCCGCAGGTCGAGCGCGGCGCGGGCCTGCGTGCCCATGACGATGTCGCGGTCGAGGTCGTGCTCGAAGACCTGCTCCGTCACCTCGCCGCCGGGGGCGGTGTGTCGCACGCTGGCTCGCACGACGTCCCACTCGACGACGCCGTCGGGGGCGCGAACGACGAGACCGCGCGTGGTCGGCCGCGTGATGTAGTCGAGCCGCGTCGTCACGTCGAACCGGCTCCGCGCGCCACAGGAGGGTGGCCGCCTGCTCGGCGTCGATGTCGAGTGGGCCCTCGGTCGCCACGCTCGCACCGAGCAGGACCGGTGTGCCGAAGAGCACTGTCGCGTAGTCGATCTCGTGGACGAGATCGCGCAGCACGCCGCCCTCGTCGACACGTGCGGAGTAGGACTCTCGGTAGTCACGATCGGGTCGCCAGTCGGGCAGCCACGACTGCGACCACACGTGGGCCGAGCCGCCCTGCTGGAGCCGGCCGACGAGCCGGCGCACGTGCCGGAAGGCGGCGTGCGCCCGCAACGGGGCGGCCACCCAGACCGCCGCCCGGCGGGGGTGCTCCTCCAGGGCGCGGGCGTCCCGGGCGGTCGGGGCGACCGGCTTCTCGACGAGCACTGTGCCGGCGCCGGCATCGAGTGCCTCGACGGCGTCCGTGACGTGCCGCGAGGTGTCGGTGGCGATGACGACGAAGGCGTCGCGGAGGGCGGCAGGTCCCGACGCGTCGCCGAGGAGCCGCGCCCCTGTCTCGGCGTCGACGCCGAGGCCGGAGGCGTCGGGCCCCAGTCGCCGTTCTCGCACCGGCCACAGGGACACGTCGGCGCCGACCTGCCGGAAGACCCCAGCGTGTCGCCGCCCGATCGAGCCGGAGCCGCGCACGACGACGTTCGCGCTCACGTCGCGATCACCTGCCCCTCCCTCGCCCTAGTAGGTTCACATCGTGGCAGATGACCCCGACCCTCCCGCGTCACCGGCGTCGCCGACACCGACGACGCCCGCCGAGGGGAGTGCCTCCGCTCCTGCCGCCTCGTTGGGCGCGCACTCCGTCGTCTACCTCGTCGGCACGGCCCTGCAGGGGCTCGGGGTGCTGCTCGTGCTCCCCTTCGCGACGCGCGCGTTGGGAGCGGTCGAGTTCGGCCGGGTCGCCACCGGTCTCGTCGTCGTGCAGATGGTCGGCACCCTCGCGGCCGCGGGCCTGCCGCAGGTGATCCTGCGCGAGCACCACCGCGGCACCGAGGGGCCGCGTGCCGCCCGAGCCCTCGCCGGCACGATGATCCTGCTGGCCCTCGGTCTCGGCGTCGTCGGCACCGCCATCGCACTCGGGCTGTCCGCCGCCGGTCGGGCCGACCTCTCGCAGTGGCTGCCGCTCGTGCTCGCCAGCGTCGGGCTCACCACCGTCGTCTCGGGCCAGACCCTCATGCGGGCTCGACTGAAGCCGTGGGGCTTCCTCGCGCTCGCCGTGCTCTCGACGGTGGGGGCGCAGTTCGCGGGACTGCTCGCGGCGCGAGCCGAGCCGACGGCTGGGACCTACCTCACGGCATACGCCGCGGTCGTCGTCGTGGCCGCGGTCGTCGCCGTGGTCCTCGGCCGACCGCTCTGGCCCACCGCCGAGCGCGAGCGGGTGCGGGCGGGCGCGCGACTCGCGGCCCCGCTGCTGCCGCAGGCGGCTGCGATGCTCGGTCTGCTCTCGGGTGACGTCCTGCTGACCCGCTGGCTCGTCGGCGAGGCGGCCACCGGCGCCTACCAGGTCGCGCTGCAGCTGGGCAACATGCCCTTCGTGCTCGCCGTCGCACTCTTCAACGCCTGGGGCCCGCTCGTGCTGTCGCACCCCCTCGACCGGCGGTGGCGATGGACGGCCCGCACCGGCACGGCGCTGACCGCCGTCGTCGGCCTGGGTGCGGCGGGCGTCGCGCTGCTCGGACCGTGGCTCGTGATCCTCATGGCGGGTCCCGGCTTCGACCGCGCCGCGATGGTCGGGGCGCTCGGGGTGATCTGCACGGTGGCCGTCTGCTACATGGTCTATCAGGGCTCGTCACTCGCGGTGCTCGACGCGGAGCGCACCGGTCGCCTTGCATGGGCGGCTCTGGTGTCGCTCGCCGTCGTCGTGGTGCTTGCGGTGTGGCTCGCCCCACCGCACGGGATCGTCGGCATCGCCGTCGCCAAGGCGCTCGGCTATGCCGTGCTCATGGGGCTCACGACGTGGTTCGCCCGGGGGCACAGCCCGCTGCGGTGGCCGCCACGGCTGTGGCTCGTCGTGACAGGTGCCGTCGTCGTGGCGCTCGTCGGCGCCGTGGCTCCGGTCGAGGGCGGTGCCGCGTGGCTGCGGCTCCTCGCCGCGGCAGCCGTGGCGGCCGTGGGGCTGCTGCTGGCGCCTCGAATCCTGCGCACGCTGCGCGGCTAGGATGAGGCGCCAGCCGAACGGCAGGCGACAGATTACGAGGAGAGACGCTTTCGTGGTGACACCACTGGTCCACATGGGCTTGGGCTACGACGACCTGCTGGTGCCGGCCCTCGTGCACGCCGGCTTCGAGACGAAGGACCTCGTCCTCGTCGTGCGCACGGACGCCAACCTCGCTTGGGTGCGCAACGCACGCGCCGCGGGCGACGATCGTGAGGCTGCCGTATGCCGCAGCGCGCAAGGCCAACGTCGTCAGTGGCCTCGCGCCCCACGCCGCTCTCAAGCGGGCCTGTGCCGGCGTCGGCCTCGACGTGCTCGACCTGCTCGTGTCGGAGCGTGCCCTGCGCCGCAATCGCGTCGACACCGCGATGAACTTCCTCAACCTCGCTGCGGAGGAGCTCGAGGCGTCCATCGCCGGCCGCGGCCCCGTGCTGGCGCTGACGGAGTTCACCGTGACGTCCGAGCTGCTGACGGCCGGCCTCGTCACCCACCACGGCGGCCTCGCGACGTGGCCGCGCGGCATCCGACTGCCCTCCGACCGCTTCGGCCTCATCGGGGCGCCCAAGGGCATCTCGCTCTGGCAGCGCCAGGTCGAGGACGCGTCCGCGCTGTCGGCGGGGGAGGACTTCATCCGGTCGTGGCGTGCCGAGCAGGGCAGGCCGATGGGCTACGCCCGCAATCTGAAGGTCGAGTCGGGGCAGGAGGTCTGGCGGCTCGCCACCGACCGCGTCAAGGAGTTCGCCGTCGACCGCGGCGCCAACCTCCAGCTGCCCAAGCCGTCGGACTACGCCCGGCTCCCGTGGCTCAACCCGGTCAAGGCCCGGCTCAACCTCAGGGAGTACCAAGGGCGCCGGTGGGACCCGCTGCCGGAGCGCTTCGTCTTCCTCCCGCTGCAGGTGCAGCCCGAGTCGAGCGTCGACGTGATGGGCCAGGAATGGCGCGACCAGGCCTACACCGCAAGGGTGCTCGCAGATGCGCTCGCCCCCCTCGACATCGGCGTCGCCGTCAAGGAGCACGCGCACTTCATGTGGCGCCGCGACCCCGACTACTGGCCGCAGTTCGACGCCCACCCCAACATCGCGTCGATCGACCCGTTCGCCGACTCGCGGCTGCTGATGCGCGACGCCGTCTTCACCGTCACCGCGACCGGCACGGTCGGGCTCGAGGCCGGGCTGCTCGGGCTGCCCGTCGTCACGGGCGCAGAGATGCCGTGGAGCGGCCTCGGCAACGTCGCCCGTCTCGAGTGCCCCGACGACCTCACGCCCTTCGTCGAGCAGCGCGGATGGGAGTCGCTGCACGCTGACCGGGCGAGCATCGACGAGTGGTTCGTGCACGACTACGTGCGCAACTCGTGGGAGGGGCTCGTGCTCGACCCGCCCCGAGTTCCTGCCGTCCTCGAGCCCGACAACATCCGCAAGGTGGGTGGCGCGCTGGGCGAGGCCGCTGCCTCGCTCGGCCACCAGGCGGCGGCGTCGCGACCGCAGCGGCAGGGACGGCCTGACGTGGTCGCTGTCGATCCCGGCTGGGTCGTGCTCGGTGCGGGTGGGCACGCCCGAGTCGGTCGTCGACGTGCTCGAGCGGGCCGGTCACACCGTCGTCGCCGTCTCGGGAGAGACCGGCGGGAAGCCCTGGCACGTCGACGTGCTCGCTGACGACACCGACGCGCTCGACCTCATCGAGAGGGATGGCCTGCACGCCTGCGTCGCCGTCGGCGCCAACGCGGCTCGCGCCAGGCTCGTCGCCGAGCTCGTGGCCCGCGGCGTCAGCGTCCCGCCCGTCGTCGCGAGCACGGCCACCGTCTCGCCCCGCAGCCGACTCGGCGCCGGCACCGTCGTGCTCGAGCACGCGCACGTCGGTCCCGCCGCCGAGCTCGGCGACGCCGTCATCGTCAACACCGCAGCCGTCGTCGAGCACGACTGTGCCGTGGGCGCCGGTGCCCACGTGGCACCCGGTGCCGTGCTGCTCGGAGCAGCCTCCGTCGGTGACGCCACGCTCGTCGGCAGCGGGGCCCGGGTCCTGCCGGGTGTCGCCGTCGGCGCCGGCGTGACCATCGGCGTCCGGCGCCGTCGTCACACACCCCGTGGGAGACGACCAGACGGTCGTCGGCGTGCCCGCGACCAGACGTGAAGGATCCGCATGACCCCTGAGCCCAACCACCCGGCGCCCGTCACCCCCGTCGAGATCGCCGGCACGACGCTGCCCACCCCCGGTGACGTCTACGTCATCGCCGAGGCGGGGGTCAACCACAACGGCGACCTCGACCTCGCCCACCGGCTCGTCGACATCGCGGCGGCCGCGGGCGCCGATGCCGTCAAGTTCCAGACCTTCTCGCCCGACAAGCTCGTCTCGTCGACCGCCGCGACGACGCCCTACCAGCGTGACCGGGGCGGCTCGGCCGACCAGCGCAGCCTGCTCGAGGCGCTCACCCTGCCGAAGGAGGCCTGGGTCGAGCTGCGCGACCACGCGACCGAGGCGGGCACGACCTTCCTGTCGACCCCCTTCGACCTCGACAGCGCCGAGATGCTCGTCGACCTCGGCCTGCCAGCCCTCAAGGTCAGCTCGGGCGAGCTGACCAACCTGCCCTACCTGCGCGAGCTGGCCCGGCTCGGGGTGACCCTGCTCGTGTCGACCGGCATGGGCACCGAGGACGAGGTCGAGGCGGCCGTCGAGGCCTGCGCCGACGCCCCCGGACTGGTGCTCTTCCACTGTGTCTCGGCCTACCCCGCGCCCGTGGAGGAGTGCAACCTGCGGGTCATCCCGCGCCTCACCGAGCGGCACGGCATACCCGTGGGGTGGTCGGACCACACGCCCGGGCTGACGACGGCGCTCGGCGCCGTGGCGCTCGGCGCCCCCGTGCTCGAGAAGCACTTCACGAGCGACCGCACGCTGCCCGGCCCCGACCACCTCGCCAGCCTCGAGCCCGACGCGCTCGCCGACTACGTGACGGCGACCAAGCAGCTCGCCCTCGCGCTCGGAGACGGCGTCAAGGTGAGGATGCCCTCCGAGGAGGAGAACGCCGTGCTCGTGCGCCGCTCGTGGCACGCCGCGCGAGACCTGCGCGCCGGCGCCGAGCTGGGCGGTGACGACCTGCAGCTGCTGCGGCCCGAGGGTGGCGTGAGCCCGGCCGTCGACATCCGCGGGCGGGTGCTGGCCCATGACGTCGCCGCCGGCGCGCCCGTGACCGACGACGACCTCGGCCGCTGAGACGCCCTGTGACCGCTCCCCTCACCGTCGCCGTCTTCGTCGGCACACGCGCCGACCTCGGGCCCCTGCTGCCCGTCATCGAGGCGCTCGCGGGCGCCGACGGCGTGCGCCTGCGCGTGCTCACCGGCGTCATGTATGCCGCCGACGACCTCGCGCGGGCCCTGCCCCCGAGCGCGTCGGTGCAGTCGTGGCGTCGAGCGCATCGTGCCGCTCGCCGAGCCGATGGCGGAGGTCACCGTCGAGGCCCAGCTCGAGCAGGGCGCGGCGACTCGCCCGGGCCGCCGGACGCGCCCTGCGCGACGAGCGCGTCGACGTGCTGGTCGTGCTCGGCGACCGCTGGGAGCTGCTCTATGTCGTGCCTCCGGCCGTGCTGCTCGGCGTGCCCGTCGTGCACCTGCACGGGGGAGAGGTGACCGAGGGCGCGCTCGACGAGCGGGTGCGGCACGCCGTGACGAAGCTCGCCGACCAGCACTGCGTCGCCTCGGAGGACGCCGCCGCCCGGCTGCGCCAGCTCGGCGAGGAGCCCGACCGCATCCACGTGACGGGGGCGCCGGGACTCGACCGGCTCGCTTGGCCGTCGCCCCCGACGACGAGGCGCTGGCGCGCCTGCTCGGGGTCGCGGCGGTGCGAGCGGCCGCTCGCGCTCTTCACCTACCACCCGCCGACCGCCCAGCCTGGCGCGCCCGTGGGGCCGCTGGGCGCGGGAGGCGGCCGAGGCGGCGCTCGCGGTGTGCGGCACGGTCGTCGCCACCCACCCCGGCATGGACGAGGGACGCGACGAGGTGCTCGCCGCGCTCACCGACCTCGCCGCCACCGAGCCCCGGCTGCGTCCTCGTCGCCGCGCTCGGGCGTGACTACCCCGCGGTGCTCGCGGCGGCCGACGTCGTCGTCGGCAACTCGAGCTCCGGCGTCATCGAGGCGGCGACGGTGCACGTGCCCGCGGTCGACGTCGGCGAGCGGCAACGCGGCCGGCTCCGTGGCGACAACGTCGTGCACGCCGACGAGGGCCGCGCCGCGGTCGAGGCGGCGCTGCGGCACCGCGCTCTCGCCGCCGTGGCGTGACCGCACCGCGGCCGCGAGCAACCCCTACGGCGCGGGTGGGGCGAGCGAGCGCATCCTCGCTATCGTTCGGGGAGCATCCGGTGGCAGGCCCGACCAAGCACTTCGTCGACCTGCCGCGTGCCGCGGCGGGGCCGCCGGCCAGGCACCTGGAGCGAGAGGAGGAGCAGTGACCGAGCGAGACCTGCGCGCAGCGTGCGCGCCGACGACGGCCTCGATCCGCGACGCCCTCGAGGTCGTCGACCGCAGCGCCACGGCGGTGTGCCTGCTCGTCGACGACGACGGGCCGCCTCGCCGGCCTGCTCACCGACGGCGACCTGCGCCGGGCCTTCCTCAAGGGCAGCTCGCTCGACGACGCGGCCATCGACCACGCCACCCGCAGCCCGCACTTCGTGGCGGCCGGCTCGCCCCGCGCTCTCGTGCTCGACCTCATGCAGGCCCTGCGCATCTCGGTCGTGCCCGAGCTCGACACCGACCGGACGCTCGTCGGCCTGCACACCCTCTCCGACGTCGTCGGCTCGGCGCCGCTGCCCAACGTCGCCGTCATCATGGCCGGGGGCCGCGGCACCCGCCTCGGCGAGCTGACGCAGCACACCCCCAAGCCGCTCATGACCGTCGCCGGGCCGCTCGATCCTGGAGTGGATCGTGCTCGGCCTCGTCGGCGACGGCGTGCGTGAGATCTGGGTCAGCGTCAACTACCTCGCCGACCAGATCGAGGAGCACCTGGGGGACGGGTCGCGGCTCGGCTGCACCGTCCGCTACCTGCGGGAGGACCCTGCCCTGCCGCTCGGCACGGCCGGCTCGCTGACGCTGCTGCGCGACGAGCGGCCCGACCTCGCAGCACGCCGTGCTCGTGATGAACGGTGACCTCATGGTCGAGTTCGACGCGAAAGACCTGCTCGACGCGCACCGCCGCACCGGCGCGACGGTCACGATGGCGACGCGGTCCTACCAGCACGAGGTGCCCTTCGGGGTCGTCGAGAGCACGGGTGGCCGGGTCACCGCGGTCTCCGAGAAGCCCACCCTGAGCTTCGACATCAACGCCGCCGTGTATGCCGTCGAGCCGCGAGCGCTCGCGTGGCTCCCCTCCGGGGAGGCGAGCACCATGCCCGAGCTCGTCGAGACGTGCCTCGAGCGCGACGAGGTCGTCACGGCCTGGCCGATCACCTCCGAGTGGATCGACGTCGGCACCCCCACGGACCTCGCACGGGCCAAGGGACACACGTGACCTCGCGACCTCGCGGCACCCGGCCCGACGGCATACGGCATCACTCATGAGCGACGAAAAGGCAGCTGTGACAGACGAACTGACCGCCCGCCCCATCGACGGATCGGTGGCCGGCAAGACCGTGCTCGTGACGGGCTCCGACGGCTTCATCGGCTCGCACGTCGTCGAGCGGCTCCTCGCCGACGGCGCCCACGTGCGCGCCTTCTGCCTCTACAACTCGAACGGCTCCGCGGGCTGGCTCGACGAGTCCGACGCGTTCCGCGCGGCCGTGCGAGACGGCCAGGCGGAGGTCGTGCTCGGCGACATCCGCGACCCCGAGCACGTCATGGCGACGACCGAGGGCGTCGACGTCGTGCTGCACCTCGCGGCTCTCATCGCCATCCCGTTCTCCTACGTCGCCCCTCGCTCCTACGTCGAGACCAATGTCATCGGCACGCTCAACGTGCTCGAGGCCGTGCGCCGGCACGGCACGCCGCGCCTGGTCAACACCTCGACCTCGGAGGTCTACGGCACGCCCGAGTCGGTGCCGATCACCGAGGCGCACCCGCTGCGCGGGCAGTCGCCCTACTCGGCGACGAAGATCTCGGCCGACAAGATGTGCGAGTCCTACGCGCTGTCCTTCGAGACCCCGGTCATGACGCTGCGGCCGTTCAACACGTTCGGCCCGCGCCAGTCCACGCGCGCTGTCATCCCGACGGTCCTCTCGCAGATGATCGCCGGCGCGTCCGAGATCAGGCTCGGAGACGTGACGCCGAAGCGTGACTTCACCTTCGTCACCGACACGGCCGACGGCTTCGTGCGCGCGGCGCTGTCCGACGTGGCCCCGGGCACGACGATCCAGCTCGGCACCGGACGAACGGTCTCGGTCGGCGAGGTGGTCGACCTGTGCAAGAAGGTGACTGCGAGCGACGCCGAGATCGTCACCGAGGAGGCGCGCATCCGGCCCGAGGGCTCGGAGGTGCAGATCCTGCTCTCCGACCCCTCGCTCGCCAACGAGGTGCTCGGCTGGGCGCCGACCGTGTCGCTCGAGCAGGGCCTCGCGGCGACGGCTGAGTGGCTGCGGCCGAGGGTCGACCCCGACACGGCTGCGCGGTACCACCGATGAGCGCGCCCGCACCGCCCGCCGGCGAGGCGCACGCACCCGGCGCCCGAGGGCCTGAGGGCACCGTTCCGCTCGCCGTGCCCAACATCGGCGAGCTCGAGCGCCGCTACGTCCTCGAGGCCGTCGAGTCCGGCTTCGTCTCGTCGGTCGGACCCTTCGTCTCGGAGTTCGAGCGACGCTTCGCCGACCACGTCGGGTCGAAGCACGCCATCGCCTGCTCGACCGGCACGGCCGCCATCCACATCGGCCTCATCCTGCTCGGCGTGCAGGCGGACGACGAGGTCGTCTGCTCCGACTTCACCTTCGTCGGCTCGGTCAACCCGATCGCCTATCTCGCGGCCCGTCCCGTGTTCGTCGACAGCGAGACCCGCACGTGGAACATCGACCCCACCCTGCTGGCGTCTGAGCTCGACCGCCGCGCCGCGGCAGACGAGCCGATGCCGAGGGTCGTCGAGGTCGTGCACGTGCTCGGGCAGCCCGCCGACATGGAGCCCCTCGTCGACGCTTGCGAGCGCCACGGCATACCGGTGCTCGAGGACGCGGCCGAGTCGCTCGGAGCCACGTGGTCGACGGGCCGGTATGCCGGCCGGCACACGGGCACCGTCGGTGCGGTGGGGTGCTTCTCCTTCAACGGCAACAAGATCGCGACGACCGGTGGCGGCGGCATGATCGTCACCGACGACGACGAGCTCGCCGCGCGGGCCCGCCACCTGACCACCCAGGCAAAGGTGCCCGACGTCGGCTACCTCCACGACGAGGTCGGCTACAACTACCGGCTCACCAACATCGCTGCGGGGCTGGGGCTCGCCCAGCTCGAGCGGCTGGGCGACTTCGTCGCCGCCAAGCACCGCATCGCCGCGCGCTACGACGAGGCGCTCGGGGACCTGCCGCTCGTCCTGCCGCCGCGGGTCGACGGGCTCGACGCGACCTACTGGCTCTACTCCGTGCTCGTGCGCGAGTCCGACGGCCGGGGTCGTGACGACCTGCTCGACCACCTCAACGGCCGCGGCATCGGTGCGCGCTCGCTGTGGCGTCCGCTCCATGCCCAGCCTCCCTTCGCGTCGGCGCAGGTCGTCGGGGGAGCAGTCGGCGACGGGCTCTTCGAGCGCGGCGTGTCGCTGCCCTGCGCGACCGAGCTGACGGCGGACGACCAGGAGCGCGTCATCGCGGCCGTGCGGTCCTTCTTCTCCTGACCCGCCCCAGTCAGGGGGTGGGCGGCCGACGCAGCGCGTGAGCGGCTGGGGCAGGATGGCCCGGTGGAGATCGCCATCGGCCTGCTCGCCATCGCCGCCACCGTCCTGGGTGGGGCGTGGTTCGCGGATCGGCTCGGACTGCCGGCGCCCCTCGTGCTCATCCTCGTCGGCATCATCGGCTCCTACCTGCCCTTCGTGCCGGAGGTGGCGCTGAGCCCGGAGCTCGTGCTGCTCGGCATCCTGCCCCCGCTGCTCTATGCCGCCGCGATCCGCACGTCGCTCGTCGACTTCCGCAACAACCGGGCGGTCATCCTCAGCCTGTCGGTCGGGCTCGTGCTCTTCACCGCGCTCGGCGTGGCCGTCTTCCTCCAGTGGGCCCTCGGCATCGACTTCTGGGTCGCCTTCGCGCTGGGCGCTGTCGTCGGGCCGCCCGACGCGGTGGCCGCGACCTCGATCGGGCGCCAGATCGGCCTGCCGAGGCGGCTCGTGTCGATCCTCGAGGGCGAGTCGCTCGTCAACGACGCGACCGCCCTCGTCACGCTGCGCACGGCTCTCGCCGCGGGTGGGCTCGCCGCGAGCGCCTTCGGCACCGAGGTGACCGTCGGCACCGTCGTCGGTGACTTCGTGTGGGCCTCCCTCGGCGGTGTCGCGGTGGGCTTCGCCGTCGCTGTCGTCGTCAGCGTGCTGCGCAAGCACTTCACGACCGAGCCGGCCTTCGACACCGTGCTGTCGTTCATGGTGCCGTTCGCCGCCTACGTGCCGGCCGAGGAGCTGCACGCCTCGGGTGTCATCGCGGTGGTCACAGCCGGGCTCGTGCTCGGGTCACAAGTCGCCGCGCACCCAGTCGGCGGCCTCGCGCCTCAGTGAGCGCATCAACTGGAGCTCGATCCAGTTCTTCCTCGAGAACGCCGTCTTCCTGCTCATCGGCCTGCAGGTCTTCTACGTCATCGACCGGGTGCGTGCCTCCGAGCTCAGCGCCGGTCGGATCGCCTTCGCCGCTCTCGGCACGCTCGTCGTCGTGTTCGTCCTGCGCCCCATCTGGGTCTTTCCCTTCCGGCTCTTCGCCACGCGGGTGCTGCGCCGCGAGGCACCGGCGCCGTGGACGCACACGGCCGTGCTCTCGTGGGCCGGCATGCGCGGTGTCGTCACCCTCGCTGCGGCCCTGCTGCTCCCGACCGACACGCCCTATCGCGACGTGCTCGTGCTCATCGCCGTGGTCGTCACGGTGGGCACCCTGCTCATCCAGGGGACGACGCTGCCGGGCCTCGCGCGGCGCCTCGGCGTGCGCGGTCCCGACCCCCGTGAGGACGCCCTCCAGGCGGCAACCGTGCTGGCCGCGGCGAGCCGGGCCGGCCTCGCCGAGCTGGCCGCGACGCCCGCCCTCGACGACAGCACGAGGGCGCTGCTGACATCACGGTCCGAGGACCGGGTCAACCAGATGTGGGAGCGGCTCGGGGCGCGAGGTGCCGGTGTGGACGAGACGCCCAGCGACCGCTACCGCCGTGGCCGGCTCGCGATGCTGCAGGCCGAACGCACCGAGGTGCTGCGCCTGCGCGACGAGGGGCGCGCCGACCACGAGGTGCTCCGCGTCGTGCTCAGCGCGCTCGACCTCGAGGAGACGATGCTCGACCGGATCGACGACCAGGCCGAACGCCTGGCTGACAGTGAGGTGCTGCCCATGGAGACCATCGAAGCCGCCTGCGAGCACCTGCGTCGAGGTCGCAGACGTCGCCGTCGAGCCCCGCACGCCCGAGGGCTGCGAGGAGTGCCTGCGCGACGGCACGACGTGGGTGCACCTGCGCCTGTGCCTGACGTGTGGTCACGTCGGGTGCTGCGACTCCTCGGAGATGAAGCACGCGACCGCGCACTTCCACGAGACCGGGCACCCGGCGATGCGCTCGATCGAGCCCGGCGAGGCGTGGCGCTGGTGCTACGTCGACGACCTCACCGGCTGAGCGGGCCGACCACCCCGATCAGGTCAGGCGCTGGGTGATGCTGCGCTCGTCACCGTCGAGCACGACGGTCGTGTCGGCGCCCTGCACCAGCGCGAGATAGGGCGGCACGTGCCCGCACTCGACGTCGGCGACGATCGGCACGCCGAGCATGCCCAGGGCGTCGCGCACGGCGTCGTGCTGCGAGAAGTCCGGTGTGCCGGGCGCTCGCGTGCGCGAGACGAGGATGCCGCTGGAGCGGTCGAACCAGCCGCGCAGCCGCATCGCGTGCAGGGCCCGGCAGATGTCGGTCGCAGCCCACTCCGCGATGTCGAGCACGTGCACGATCCCCTGTGGCGCGTGGGAGTCGGCGAAGGCGTCGAGGTCGGCGAAGCGACCGCCGGCGATGAAGCTCGACGGTCTCGACGCAGCCCCCGACGAGGCGGCCCGAGAACGTGACCGGCTCGTCTTCGCGACCCGCGTCGAGGCGCACCCAGCTGCCCCGGCCGTCCAGGGCGTAGTCCGACACGGTCGGGGTGGGCCGCGTAGTCGTCGTGCCCCGTCGTGCGGAAGACGCCGGGTGAGCGCTGCACGATCTCACCGCCCGGCGGGGTGGCCGCGACCTCACACCAGTGACGTATGCCGTCCGGCACGGCGTAGGGGGTGTCCATGAGGTTCTGCCCGTGGATCGTCGCGATCCCCGTGGTGAGGGTCAGCGGCGTCAGCCACGTCGAGCTGTCGGAGAAGCCGACGCACCACGTGGGCTCGGCCGCCGCGATCGCGTCGAAGTCGAGCAGGTCGAGCAGGTCGATGGCCGTCTCCCCGCCCCACGGCGGCACGACCGCACGGATCGACGGGTCGACGAGCATGTCCGTCAGCTCTGCCGCGCGGTCCTCACGGGGGCCGCTGACGTGGGAGGGACGGTGGCGCGAGGTGTGGTTGAACTCGCCCACGACGACCTCGAAACCCTTGTCGCGCAGGGACTGCACGGCATACGTGAAGCGCGGCCAGAGGTCGTCGGCGACACCGGAGCTCGGGGAGGTGACCCCGATGCGGTCGCCCGGACGCAGGGGAGCGGGGTAGCGGATCGGCATGACTGCCACTGTGCCAGTCATGCCGACCCGGCACCCCTGCATTTCCGTCGGTCAGGCCTTGGCGGCGGCGAAGCCCTGCTCGAGGTCGGCGACGATGTCGTCGATGTGCTCGATGCCCACCGAGAGGCGCACGAGGCCCGGGGTGACTCCGGCTGCCAGGCGGTCCTCGTCGGGGCCCTGCGAGTGCGTCGTCGACGCAGGGTGGATGACGAGCGAGCGCACGTCGCCGATGTTGGCGACGTGGCTGTGCAGCGTCAGCGCCTCGACGAACTTCTTGCCCGCCTCGAGGCCGCCGGCGATCTCAAAGGACAGCACGGCCCCGGCCCCACGCGGTGTGTACTTCTGCGCGAGCGCGTGAGAAGGGCTGTCGGGCAACGACGCCCACACGACCTTCTCCACCTGGTCGTGACCCTGGAGAAAGGCTGCGACCGCGTGGGCGTTCTCGAGGTGGCGCTCGATGCGGAGCGACAACGTCTCGATGCCCTGGGCGATGAGGAAGGCGTTGAACGGCGACGCGGCCGGGCCGAGGTCGCGCAGGAGCTGGACGCGAGCCTTGAGGATGAAGGCGAGGTTGGCCCCGAGCGGGCTGCCGACGCCGAGGTCGCGGCCGTAGACGAGCCCGTGGTAGCTGTCGTCGGGGGTGTTGTAGTTGGGGAACTTCTCCGGGTCGGCGGCGAAGTCGAAGGTGCCCGCGTCGACGATGACACCGGCGATGGAGGTGCCGTGCCCGCCGAGGTACTTCGTCGCGGAGTGCACGACGATGTCGGCGCCCCACTCGATCGGACGGATGAGGAAGGGCGTCGCGACGGTGTTGTCGACGACCAGGGGCACGCCGTGCTCATGGGCAAGCGCGGCGACGGCCTCGATGTCGAGGATCTCGGACTTCGGGTTGGCGATCGTCTCGCCGAAGAGCAGCTTCGTGTTGGGGCGGATCGCGGCCCGCCACGAGTCGATCGAGGCGGGGTCCTCGACGAAGCTCACCTCGAGGCCGAAGCGTGGTCAGCGTGTTCTTCAGCAGGTTGTAGGTGCCGCCGTAGAGCGAGGGGGAGGCGACGACGTGGTCGCCGGCCTCGGCGATGTTGAGGATCGCGAGCGTCTCGGCGGCCTGGCCGGATGCGACGAGCAGGGCGCCGACGCCGCCCTCGAGCGCGGCCAGTCGCTGCTCGACGACGTCGGTCGTCGGGTTCATCAGCCGGGTGTAGATGTTGCCGAACTCCTTGAGCCCGAAGAGGTTCGCGGCGTGGTCGGTGCTCGTGAAGACGTAGCTCGTCGTCTGGTAGATCGGCAGGGCGCGGGCGCCGGTCGCCGTGTCGGCGGACTGCCCGGCGTGGATCTGCTTGGTCTCGAAGGACCAGTTGGGGCTGTCGGTCATCGTGGGGCTCGACTTTCTCGTTCGTGTCGACGACCGGGCCGGCGATGGCCCGAGCACCGACGATGCGGTGCGGGAGAGGAGTCTCCGCGCTTGCCCGCGCGCCGGGTGGCGTCGACGGGCCAGGTCCTCACCCGGGGCACCCCACCGCGGTTGGAGGGTTGCCGGCCAGCGAGCCGGGGCTTGTCGCTGGCACTCATGACCTAGGAGGCAGTCTACGAGCCCCGGTCCCGGGGCCTGAGACGGCCGTCCTCATCGTGGACGGGGCGGCGCCCAGGGCCGTCGTGGCGTCGATCACGTGGACGTCCTACTAAATCGAACTCGCGAGTAGGATCGACGCTCGTGAGCACCGACACCGACTTCGACCTCTTCCGCACCAGCGAGGACCACGAGGCCCTCCGCGAGGCGGTGCGGGCGGTCTGCCGAGGACAAGATCGCACCGTATGCCGCGGCCGTCGACGCGCGAGGCCCGCTACCCGCAGGAGGCCCACGACGCCCTCGTGGCCTCCGACTTCTTCGCGCCTCACGTGCCCGAGGAGTACGACGGAGTCGGCGCAGACGCGCTCGCGACGTGCATCGTCATCGAGGAGGTCGCGCGAGTCTGCGCGTCGAGCTCGCTCATCCCGGCCGTCAACAAGCTCGGGTCGCTCCCGGTCATCCTCGCCGGCAGCGAGGAGCTCAAGGCGAAGTACCTCACGCCCCTGGCCCAGGGCAGGACGACGTTCTCCTACGGGTTGTCCGAGCGGGAGGCCGGATCCGACACGGCCGCCATGAAGTGCCGCGCCCGTCAGGACGGCGACGAGTGGGTGCTGAGCGGCCACAAGTCGTGGATCACCAACGCCGGCGTCTCGGAGTTCTACACGGTGCTCGCGGTCACTGACCCCGACGGTCCCCGCGGCGGCAACGTGACGGCCTTCGTCGTCGAGAAGTCCGACGAGGGCTTCACCTTCGGCGAGAAGGAGCGCAAGCTCGGCATCAAGGGCAGCCCCACGCGTGAGCTGCACTTCGACAACGTGCGGCTGCCCGCTGACCGTGTCGTCGGCGAGGTGGGCGGCGGTCTCAAGCTCGCGCTGCGCACGCTCGACCACACCCGGGTCACGATCGGGGCCCAGGCCGTCGGCATCGCTCAGGGAGCCCTCGACCAGTCGCTCGCCTACGTCAAGGAGCGCAAGCAGTTCGGCAAGCGGATCTCCGACTTCCAGGGCATCCAGTTCATGCTCGCCGACATGGCGATGGAGCTCGAGGCCGCCCGCCAGCTGGTCTACGTCGCCGCAGCGAAGTCCGAGCGCGGCGACAAGGACCTCACCTTCTTCGGCGCCGCTGCCAAGTGCTACGCCTCCGATGTCGCGATGAAGATCACCACTGATGCCGTGCAGCTGCTCGGGGGCGCCGGCTACACGAGCGACTTCCCGCTCGAGCGGATGATGCGCGATGCCAAGATCACCCAGATCTACGAGGGCACCAACCAGGTCCAGCGCATCGTCATGGCCCGCCAGCTGCTCTCCTGACGGTCCGTGCCAGGGCTGGCGACCGCCCCCGGCGCCTCGGACACGACGACGACCTCACGACGGCCGGCCCACCGGAGCGCCCGCACTACAGGACCGGCCGAGCGCTCAAGTAGGCTGGCCCGCGCTCGACCCGGCCGACTCCCGCCACGACGAAGGACGACAGTGTGACCGCCAGCCTCGGCGCCACCCCTCGGTCAGCGTCATCATGCCGCTGCTCAACGAGGAGCGGCACCTGCGCGACGCCGTGGCGATGATCCTCGCCCAGGACTATCCGGGCCCGCTCGAGGTCGTGCTCGCCCTCGGCCCCTCTCGCGACCGCACTGATGAGGTGGCCGCCGAGGTCGCCGCGGCTGATCCCCGAGTTCGCTTGGTGCCCAACCCGACTGGTCGCACCCCCGATGGGCTCAATGCCGCGATCGCCGCGGCCTCGGGTGAGATCATCGTGCGCGTCGACGGCCATGCGGAGATCCCCGACGACTACATCCGCGTCGCCGTCGCCGAGCTCCAGCGCGTCGATGCCGACAACGTCGGCGGCATCATGGACGCCCGGGGGAGCACCGACTTCGAGCGCGCCGTCGCGTGCGCGATGCGCAGCCCGATCGGCGTCGGCAGCGCGCGCTTCCACACCGGCGGTGAGCCCGGACCGGCCGACACCGTCTATCTCGGGGTCTTCCGCCGGAGCGCCCTCGAGCGGGTCGGGCGGCTACGACCCCCACTTCGCCCGGGCCCAGGACTGGGAGATGAACCACCGCATCCGCGAGACCGGCGGCACCGTGTGGTTCACCCCCGAGCTGCGCGTGACCTACCGTCCGAGAGCCTCCGTCAAGGCCCTGGCGAAGCAGTACTTCCACTACGGCCGGTGGCGCCGCGTCGTCGCCCGCCACCACGAGGGCACGATCAACCCGCGCTACCTCGCGCCGCCGACGATGGTCGTCGTGACGACCGCCGCCACGGTGGCCGGCTTCGTCTGGGCGCCCGCCTGGGCGATCCCCGCCGCGTATGCCGCCGGGGTCGTCGCCGGAGGCGCTGCCATCTCGCGTGGCGAGTCCGCCCGCACCCGCGTCGCGACGCCCGTCGTGCTCGCGACGATGCACTGGGCGTGGGGCGTCGGTTTCATCACCAGCCCGCGGCGCCTGACCCGCTGAGCTCGCACGGCACCCCGGACGACCGACGTCCGGCCTCGTGCGGCGATCGGTCGGCGGCTCAGGACCCTTCGCGCAGGCCACCCGCTCGTACAGCGTGAACGGCGCGGCCGTCGCCACCTGCCGCCAGGCCGGGGAGGTCCCGACGCGGTCGATGCCGGCGTACTCCTCGACGCGGTTGCCCGCCCACGAGAAGGGCTGGCCGCCGGTGATCGCATGCGTGACGCCCTGCCGCTCCGCCGCGGCGCACACCGCGGGGTCGGTGCCCGACGCGGTCGAGCGACGCGCGCCAGCAGCTGGCGGTCACCGGGTGTGTTGGTCTTCTCCGTCGGGATGAGCAGCTGTCGACCGCTCACGACGTAGAGGTAGGTGCCGCCGTTCCACGGGTTGGCGGCGACGACGGCGTCAGCGCGGCACACGCGTCGCCGAGCTGGCGCAGGGCCCTGCAGCTCCTTGCCGGTCGCCCACGACAGCGACGCCGCTCGGGTGGAAGTAGCGGTGCAGGATGTCGCCGGTGCGCGGCCGAGCTGGGTCGGCATTGAGGCAGGCACACGGCACGACGAGCACCGATGGTGGCCGCCGACGGGCGTGCCCCAGCGCCGCGGCAGCGGCCTCGCGAGCAGGTCCATGGCGGCCACGAGCGCCGCGCCCCCGGCAATCACGGCCGGGAGGATCGCGACGGCGTGCAGTCGCACGGCGTTGTTGTACCAGGGCCACGTGAACCAGCGCGTGACCTCGGTGTCGACCGCGATGTTGAACCAGTAGAGGGCTGAGCATCCCCGAGCAGGGCCGGCACCACCCAGCGGGCGCCGCGGTGGCGCACGAGAATGACGATGAGCTCCGCACACCGACGATGCGCGGCGAGGACGGGCAGGGGCTGGGTGCGTCGTGGGGCGAAGTTCAGCAGGTCGCCCCACGCGAGGTCGATCTGCCGCTCCGGGCCGGCGGCTCCCGTGCGGAACATCGAGGTCGGGCCGCACGACGACCGAGCCGACGGCCACGAGGACGAGCGCCGCGACGGTCGCGCCGAGGATGACCAGCCGACGCGGCCAGGACGGGGTGCGCGCGCATGAAGTCCCAGCACCCGCCCGAGCGAGCACGAGCCCCGAGAAGAACATCAGGCTGACGAAGGCGTTGGGGTGCGCCATGACGATGCCGGGGAGGGCGGCGACGAAGAGCGAGCGCCGAGCGGACCCGGTCGGCGACGGCATACGGCGGCCTGCCGAGGGCTCGGAAGATCCCGACGAAGGTGGCGAGCGCAGCAGGCAGCACGGCCTGACCGAGCAGGTTCGGCCACAGCACGCCGAAGCCCATGAGCAGGTAGGGATAGCTCGTGAACGCGACGCTGAGGAAAGCCGCCGACAGCACCACGACGACGCGTCGGCCGAGCAGCGAGACGGCGAGCACGATGCAGCCGAGTGGCCACACGACGCCGACGAGGACGACGACGAGGACCGAGGACGCGACGACG
>CAVOOZ010000006.1:0-80986 GCA_963697735.1 uncultured Actinomycetota bacterium
ACGCGATAGACGTCGAAGACGCCGTCGATCTTGCGCACGGCCTTGATGACGTGGTCGAGGTGCGCCGGGTCACCCATCTCGAAGGTGAAGCGCGAGATCGCCACCCGGTCGCGTGAGGTCTGCACCGACGCCGACAGGATGTTGACGTGCTGGTCGGACAGCACCCGCGTCACGTCGCTGAGCAGGCGGTTGCGATCGAGCGCCTCGACCTGCAGCTGCACGAGGAAGACGCTCGCCGAGCTCGGGGCCCACTCGACGTCGATGAGGCGCTCGGGGTTGGACGTCAGCTGGTCGGCGTTGGTGCAGTCGACGCGGTGCACCGAGACCCCGTCGCCGCGGGTGACGAAGCCGATGATCGGGTCGCCCGGCACGGGAGTGCAGCACTTGGCCAGCTTGACCCACACGTCCGGCGTGCCGACGACGACGACACCCGGGTCGCCGGGTCGCCGGCGTGAGGTGCCACGCGTGGGCACCGTGGCCTCGGCGAGGTCCTCGGTCGCCCCCTCGACGCCGCCCATCGACGCGACGACCTTGCCGACGACGTGCTGCGCGGAGACGTGCCCCTCGCCCACGGCGGCATACAGGGCCTCGATGTCGTGGTAGCGCAGGTCGGTGGCGACTGCCGTCATGGACTCGTGGCTCATCAGCCGCTGCAGCGGGAGGTTCTGCTTGCGCAGCGCCTTGGCGATCGCCTCCTTGCCGGCGTCGATGGCTTCCTCGCGGCGCTCCTTGGAGAACCACTGCTTGATCTTGTTGCGCGCGCGTGGGCTCTTGACGAACTGCAGCCAGTCGCGCGACGGCCCGGCGCCGTCGGCCTTGGAGGTCAGCACCTCGACGACGTCGCCGTTCTCGAGGGTCGACTCGAGCGGCACGAGGCGCCCGTTGACGCGCGCACCGATGCAGTGGTGACCGACCTCGGTGTGCACGGCATACGCGAAGTCGACGGGCGTGCCGCCAACGGGCAACGCGACGACCGACCCCTTGGGGGTGAAGACGTAGACCTCGCTGCTGCCCATCTCGAAGCGCAGCGAGTCGAGGAACTCCCCGGGGTCCTCGGTCTCACGCTGCCAGTCGAGCAGCTGGCGCAGCCAGGCCATGTCGTTCTGCGGGGTGATCTCGCCGGGCCGGGCTCCCCCGCCGCCCGCGGTGTCCTTGTACTTCCAGTGCGCTGCGACACCGTACTCGGCGCGGCGGTGCATCGTGTGGGTGCGGATCTGGATCTCGACCGGCTTGCCCTGCGGGCCGATGACCGTCGTGTGCAGCGACTGGTACATGTTGAACTTCGGCATCGCGATGTAGTCCTTGAAGCGCCCCGGCACCGGGTTCCAGCGCGAGTGCAGGGCGCCCAGCGCTGCGTAGCAGTCGCGGACCGTGTCGACGAGCACCCGCACCGCGACGAGGTCGTAGATCTCCTCGAAGTCGCGGCCCCGCACGATCATCTTCTGGTAGACGGAGTAGTAGTGCTTGGGCCGACCCGTCACGAGGGCCTTGATCTTGGCGCCGGTCAGGTCCTCGGTCACCTGCGTGCGCACCCCGGCGAGATACTCCTCGCGCGCGGGCGCCCGCTCGGCGACCAGACGCACGATCTCGTCGTAGACCTTGGGGTAGAGCGTCGCGAACGACAGGTCCTCGAGCTCCCACTTGATGGTGTTCATGCCCAGCCGGTGCGCCAGCGGAGCATAGATCTCGAGGGTCTCGTTGGCCTTGCGCTTGGCCGACTCCTCGCTGACGTAGCGCCAGGTGCGTGCATTGTGCAGCCGGTCGGCGAGCTTGATGACGAGGACTCGGATGTCGCGGGCCATGGCGATGACCATCTTGCGGACGGTCTCGGCCTGGGCGGCCTCGCCCCAGGTGACCTTGTCGAGCTTGGTGACGCCGTCGACGAGCATCGCGATCTCGTCGCCGAAGTCGGTCCGCAACTCGTCGAGGCCGTATGCCGTGTCCTCGACCGTGTCGTGCAGCAGCGCCGCCGCAAGGGTGGGCGGGGTCATCCCCAGCTCGGCGAGGATGGTCGTGACCGCGAGCGGGTGCGTGATGTAGGCGTCGCCGCTCTTGCGCATCTGGCCGTCGTGAGCGCGCTCGGCGGCGGCATACGCCCGCTCGATGACCGACAGGTCGGCCTTGGGGTGGTTGGCCCGGACGGCCGTCATCAGTGGCTCGAGGACAGGGTTGCCCGCCGGCCGGGTGGCCCCGAACCGGGCAAACCGGGCGCGCACCCGCGACGGGGTGGAGAGCTCGCTGCGGACCTCCTCGCTCATGGAGAGAGTCTAGGCGCCGTCGGACGGGTCATACGGTCAGGATGGCGTTGACCACGTGTCCGGCGAGACGCGAGCGGCCGTCGAGGAAGGCCAGCTCGAGCACGACCTCGATCGCCGCGACCGAGGCACCCGCCCGCTCGACGAGCTGGGCGCAGGCCTCGGCCGTGCCGCCCGTGGCGAGCACGTCGTCGAGGACGAGGACACGCTCGCCGGGCTCGAAGGCGTCGGTGTGCACCTCGATCTGCGCGGTGCCGTACTCCAGCGCGTAGGACTCCTTGAGCGTCTCGCCCGGCAGCTTGCCGGCCTTGCGCACCGGCACCATGCCGAGGCCGAGCTCGTAGGCCACCGCGGCGGCGAGGATGAAGCCGCGGGCCTCGATGCCGACGACGACGTCGACCCGCCCGCGGTAGCGCCCTGCAATGTCGTCCACAAGGGCCCTGAAGGCTGCCCCGTCGGCGAGCAGCGGCGTGAAGTCCTTGAACACGATCCCCGGCTGGGGGAAGTCCGGGATGTCGCGCAGCTTGCTCGCGACGAGCTCGGCCATGTCGGTCACGCCATCTCCTCTGTCTCTACCGGGCCAGCTGACCGCCCGAGGGGCCGGTCAGCCGGGCGGTCAGGTGCTCAGCGCTTGGACTTCGGGGCGCGCTTGGGCTGGTTGCGCGGGCCCGCCTGGGCGTACTTGTGCAACGGGCGGTATGCCGCGTCGCCCGGCTCGCCCGTGGCGGCACCCGTGCTGTCGGCTCCGACGACGGCCGGCTCGGGAGCGCCGTCCGGGCGAGGCACCTCCCGCGACGGCGTGGCACGGCCCTTGCTGCCGTGCCGGGCGACGTAGCGGTCGAGCTCGACGACCGCCTTGTCCTTGCGGCGCAGGTCGACGAGCAGCGGCGTCGCGATGAAGATCGACGAGTAGGCGCCGACCGCGATGCCGATGAAGAGCGCGAGCGACAGGTCGAGCAGGGTGCCCGGGCCGAGCAGCGTGAAGCCGACGAAGAGCACGGCGGCGATGGGCAGCAGCGCCACGACCGTCGTGTTGATCGACCTGACGAGCGTCTGGTTGACCGCGAGGTTGGCGGCGTCGCGATAGGTCATCCGCTTGTTGGCCAAGGCCTCGGTGGTGTTCTCGCGCACCTTGTCGAAGACGACGACGGTGTCGTAGAGCGAGTAGCCGAGGATCGTCAGGAAGCCGATCATCGACGAGGGCGTGATCTCGAAACCGAAGAGCGAATAGATGCCGACCGTGACGATGAGGTCGTGCAGCAGGGCGACGAGCCCGGCCACCGCCATCTTCCAGGTGCGGAAGTAGAGCCCCATCACGAGGGTGACGAGCACGAGGAAGACGAGCAGGCCTCGGATGGCCTGCTGACTGACCGTCTCACCCCAGCTCGGCCCGATGAGCGAGGCGCTCACCGCGCCCTCCTGGACGCCGAAGGCGTCGGCGAGGGCGGTGCGGGCCTCGTCGGTGCGCTCCGACGCCGCCTCGGTCTGGACGCGGACCGTGTCCTGACCGACGACCGTCGCGACGACGTTGCCGCCGATACCGGCCTCGCCGACGGCGCTCTGGGCCCTCTGCTCGTAGTCCTGGCTGTTGCTGACGCCCTGGATGCGGAACTCCGAGCCTCCGCTGAACTCGATGCCGAAGTTGAGGCCGCGGGCGAAGATGCCGAGCAGCGCGAGCGCGATGAGCACGGCCGAGATGGCGTACCACGTCTTCTGGCGACCGATGAAGTCGATGGAGCGCTTGCCGGTGTAGAGGTCGTTGCCGACCTGGGCGAAGTTCATCATGCTCACACCTTCCGCTCGGAGAGTCGGCTCGAACCGGCCGGTGCTGCAGTGCCTGCAGGCGCTCCCGAGCCCGTGGGGGCGGACGGGGCGTCGGTCGTCGGGCGCGCCGGCCCGAAGCGACCGGCGCCGCGGTAGCGGACCTCCTCCTTGGCGCCGAGGCGCTGCGGGTCGAGCCCGGACCACTTGTGGCCTCCGCCGAAGAACTTCGTGCGGGCGAGCAGTTGGACCGTCGGGTGGGTGAAGAGCACGACGACGAGCAGGTCGATGAGCGTCGTGAGGCCGAGCGTGAACGCGAAGCCACGCACGTTGGCCGAGGCGAGGAAGTAGAGCACGGCCGCAGCGATGAAGTTCACCGCGTCCGCTGCGACGATCGTGCGCCGGGCGCGCTTCCACCCGGTCTCGACGGCGGCGACGAGCGGACGTCCGTCGCGTACCTCGTCGCGGATGCGCTCGAAGTAGACGATGAAGCTGTCGGCGGTGACACCGATGGCCACGATGAGGCCGGTGACACCGGCCATCGTGAGGCGGAAGCCGTGCGTCGTGCCGAGCACCGTCACCGCGAGGTACGTGATGACCGAGGCCACGATGAGCGAGGCCACGGTGACCAGGCCGAGGGCGCGGTACTGGAGCAGCGAGTAGACGACGACGAGCAGCAGGCCGATGAAGCCGGCGAGCAGGCCGATGCGCAGCTGCTCCTCACCGAGCTGGGGCGTGATGTTGTCGGAGGTCTGCAGCGCGAAGGAGATCGGCAGCGCACCGAACTTCAGCTGCTGCGCGAGCTGTTTGGCGGAGTCGATCGTGAACGAACCCGTGATCGAGGCCCGGCCGTCGCTGATGACCGCACGGGCCTGAGGCGCGGTGATGACCGACTTGTCGAGCACGACCGCGAACTGGTCGAGCGGGGGTTGGCTCTGCAGGCCGTAGAGCCGCTTGGTGACCTCGGCGAACTTCTTGGCGCCGGCCTGGTTGAACGACAGAGCGACCTCGACGATGGAGGTGGGCGCACCGTTGGGGCCGGGCTGGAAGCCGCTGGACGCGTCGGCGATCTCGCTGCCGTCGATCTCGACCGGACCGAGGACGTACTTCGTCACGCCGTCGGCGCCACAGGTCGCCATCGGGGCGTCCTTGAGGTCGGACACGCCTTCGAGGGCGCCGGGCTGGGTGCAGTCGAGGGCGGTGTACTCCTTGGCGACCTTGGCGGCCGCCTCGTCGGCCTTGGCCTTCTCCCAGCCCATCGACACGAGGCCGGCGCTGACCTGCGTCTTGACGGCCGCCTCCGTCTCGGCCGCCGAGGGGGCGGTCGCGGTCGGCGCAGGCGTCGCGGGCGTGGTCGCGGAAGCGCTGCCGGTCGCGGCCGGCGTGGGGGGCGTCGTCGCGGCGGTCAAGGCCTGCGGCACGACGCCGTTCTGGGCCGTGGCGCTCGTCGAGGGGGTGACCGCGCTCGGGGTGCCGGTGCCGGTCCCGGTGCCCGACGACGTGCCCGAGGGCGTGCCGCTCGGCGCGCCTGACGGTTTCACCGCGGCGCCCGGGTCGCCGTAGGCCTGCACGAAGACCGGCCGGAACCGCAGCTGCGAGGGCTTGCGGATGGCGTCGAGCTGCTCGGTCGTGGGCGTGCCGGGGATCGACACGACGATGTTCTTGCCGCCCTGGGTGGCGATCTCGGCCTCGGACACGCCGTTGGCGTCGATGCGCTGCCGGATGATGTCGACCGCCTGG
Source organism: uncultured Actinomycetota bacterium (assembly GCA_963697735.1). Classification (GTDB taxonomy): domain Bacteria; phylum Actinomycetota; class Actinomycetes; order Actinomycetales; family Dermatophilaceae; genus Humibacillus. Next base: position 5,757 of record CAVOOZ010000006.1, read on the forward strand.
TCGATCTGGCCCGAGCTCACCTGCTGGTTGTTCTCCAGCACCGGCTCGAGGACCATCTCGGTGCCGCCCTCGAGGTCGAGGCCGAGGCGCGGCGTCGTGGAGCCGCTGCCCCAGGCTGACAGCCCGCCGGCGAGGGCGCCGAGGCTGAGGACGATGATCAGCAGCGCCAGCAGGTGGCGAAGCGCGGACCGCTTCGTGTTCGTGCGTGCCACGAACGACTCACTGACCTGACTGTGACGAGCCGGTCGTGCCGGGGTTGCGGTCGGTGTCGACGTCGTCGGCGGCATTCACCGCAGGGCCGGTGACGCCGGTCGAGGACGCGACGACGTCGGTCTGCTTCATCGCGATCGCGCGACGGTCGACGCGGATCGTCACGCCGTCAGCGATCTCGAGCCAGCCGCTCACGTCGTCGAGGTGCTTGAGCGTGCCGAAGATGCCAGAGGACGTGATCACCTGGTCGCCGACGTTGAGCGAGCTGCTGAAGTTGCGCATCTGCTTCGTCCGCTTGTTCTGGGTCCAGAACAGCCAGCCGAGCAGCAGCAGCGGCAAAGCGAAAATCAGCAACGAGAAACCCCCGTTGTTGTTCATATCAGGCTCGATCCTTCGTGTCTTCGTCCCGCGCGCCGTGCTGGCACGCTGCGGGCAGGCGGTCGCCTCAGGGGGACCACCTCGATGGTGTTCGGGTGTCGCGTCAACGACCGGAGGCACCGGAAAGTGCCGCGGGAGCGGCGGGGGTGCCCGCAGGAGTCTACGTGCGACTCTGCAGTTTGTCAGACTCCGGGTGGGCCTCGCGCCGCACCCCGCGGTCACGTTTCGGTCGCGACCGCGCGCTCGCCCGCCCCCGACCTCGCAGACCCGGGCTCACCCGTCGAAACGCCCCGAGGAGTCGTCGCCGAGCGGGAGTCGCGAGGCCCACAGCGTCTGGGCGTCGCGCGGCGGGGTGAGGCCGAGGTGCTCCCAAGCCTGGGCGGAGGCTGCTCGACCTCGCGGGGTGCGCACCATGTAGCCCTCGCGCACGAGATAGGGCTCGGCCACCGTCTCCACGGTGTCGGGCTCCTCGCCGACCGCGACGGCGAGCGTCGACAGGCCCACCGGTCCCCCGCCGAAGCGGCGGCAGAGCGCCTCGAGGACGGCTCGGTCGAGCCGGTCGAGGCCGCGCTGGTCGACGTCGAAGAGCTCGAGGGCGTGCCGGGCGGCCTTGAGGTTGACGTGGTGCTCGCCGTGCACCTGGGCCCAGTCGCGCACCCGCCGCAGCAGTCGGTTGGCGATGCGGGGCGTGCCGCGGGAGCGCAGCGCGATCTCACGCACGGCGTCCTCGTCGGCGTCGACGCCGAGCAGACGGGCCGAGCGGTGCAGGATCGTCACCAGGTCGGCGGCGGCGTAGTAGTCGAGGTGGCCGGTGAAGCCGAACCGGTCACGCAGGGGCGCGGGGAGCAGCCCGGCCCGGGTGGTGGCACCGACGACGGTGAAGGGCGGCAGCTCGAGCGGGATGGCGGTCGCACCGGGGCCTTTGCCGATGATGACGTCGACCCGGAAGTCCTCCATCGCCAGATAGAGCATCTCCTCGGCCGACCGGGACATCCGATGGATCTCGTCGAGGAAGAGGACCTCACCCTCGGCCAGCGACGAGAGCACCGACGCGAGGTCGCCCGCGTGTTGGATGGCAGGGCCCGACGTGATGCGGATCGGCTGCTCGAGCTCACTGGCCACGATCATCGCGAGCGTCGTCTTGCCGAGCCCGGGAGGGCCGGACAGCAGCACGTGGTCAGGCGGGGTGCCGCGCCGCTTGGCGGCGGTGAGCACGAGGCTGAGCTGCTCACGCACGCGGTCCTGGCCCGGGAAGTCGTCGAGCCGCTTGGGTCGCAGGGCGACCTCGACCTGGCGCTCGTCGGGATCGTCCTGCTCGTCGAGCCGGGCGTCGACGATGCGCGCGGTCGCGTCGAAGGAGCCGTCGACGGAGCCGTCGGCCCAGCGCCCGGACTCGGTGTCGCCGACCTCCACCGCGCTCTCTCGGGCGCCGTTGCCCGAGCCGCTCATCGGCCCAGCTCCTGCAGCGCGGCCCGCAGCAGCGCGGAGACGCTCGCCCCCTCGGCGGCCTTGGGGGCCACCCGGTCGAGCGCCTCGTCCGCCTGTCGCACGGTCCACCCGAGACCGACGAGGGCCTCGCGCACCTGATCGCGCCACACCTCGCCCGTGTCGAGCGGCACCGACGCCGAGGTCGCGCTCGACCCCGGCAGGGCGCCGAGCTTGTCCTTGAGCTCGAGGACGAGCCGCTCAGCCCCCTTGCGCCCGATGCCGGGCACCTTGGTCAGCGCGACGAGGTCACGCGTGCCGAGCGCGACGCGCACCGCGTCGGGCGAGTGCACGGCGAGCATCGCGAGGGCCAGTCGCGGGCCGACGCCCGAGACCGTCTGCACCGTCTCGAAGACGAGCTTCTCGTCGTCGGTCGCGAAGCCGTAGAGCGTCAGCGAGTCCTCGCGGACCACGAGCGAGGTCGCGAGCTCGGCAGGCTGGCCGAGCCGCACGGAGGCCGCCGTGGCGGGCGTCGTGTGCACAAGCATGCCGACGCCGCCGACGCCCACCACGAGGGTGTCGAGGCCGACCTTGAGGACGGTGCCGGAGAGGGAGGCGATCATCGTGGCTGGGCTCCAGGGAGGGGTCGGGCTGAGCGGGCGCCTGGGGGCACCCGTCGGGGTATGCCGCCCGGCCGGGTGCCCGTGCGGGCCACCATCTCGGCGCGGGCGTGCTCGAGACGGCTCTGGGTGCCCCCGCGCCAGACGTGGCAGATGGCGAGGGCGAGGGCGTCAGCAGCGTCGGCCGGCTTGGGCGCGTGGTCGAGTCCGAGCAGCCGGGTCACCATCGTCGTGACCTGCGCCTTGTCAGCACGGCCGCTGCCGCTCACGGCCGCCTTGACCTCGGTCGGCGTGTGCAGCGTGACCGGCAGGCCGAGCCGCTCGGCCATGATCATGACGATGCCGGTCACCTGGGCCGTGCCCATGACGGTCGAGACGTTGGTGTCGGCGAAGACGCGCTCGATCGCGACGCTCTCTGGACGGTGGCGCGCGAACCACAGGCGCAGCTCGTCCTCGACGGCCACGAGCCGCTTGGGGGTCGGGTCACCGGAGGGCGTGCGGATGACACCCACCTCGACGAGCACCAGCTTGCGCCCCGGCACCCCGTCGACGACGCCGACGCCGCAGCGGGTGAGGCCGGGGTCCACGGCGAGGACGCGCACGGCATACCTCCTGGGTGGTGGGCGAAGCGGCGGGAACCGAACAGGTGTTCGGGAGCCACGCTAACCGCACTCCCCCGCGACGCGCAGGAGGCACGCCGTCACCGGCGTGCCTCCTGTCGCTCTCGGGCGCCGACCGGGCGGCAGCCGGGGAGCGTCACTCCTCGTCGTCGAGCTGGTCGAGCACGTCGTCGGGGATGTCGCCGTTGGCGAAGACGTTCTGCACGTCGTCGCTGTCCTCGAGCGCCTCGATGACGCGGATCATCTTCTTCGCGCCGTCGAGGTCGAGCGGGACCTGGAGGTTTGGGACGAACGACGCCTCGGCCGACTCGTAGTCGATGCCGGCGTCCTGGATCGCCTTGCGGACCGCGACGAAGTCGGTGGCCTCGGAGATGATCTCCCACGTGTCACCGTTGTCGTTGACCTCCTCGGCACCCGCCTCGAGCACGACCTCGAGGATGTCGTCCTCGGAGCCGGCGTCCTTGAGGACGGTCACGACGCCCTTGCGGGTGAAGACGTAGGACACCGAGCCCGGGTCGGCCAGCTGGCCGCCGTTGCGGGTCAGCGCGGTCCGCACCTCGGCGGCGGCCCGGTTCCGGTTGTCGGTGAGGCACTCGATGAGCACGGCGACACCGTTGGGGGCGTAGCCCTCGTACATGATCGTCTGCCAGTCGGCCGCGCCCGCCTCGGCACCGGAAGCGCGCTTGACCGCGCGGTCGATGTTGTCGTTGGGGACCGACGTCTTCTTGGCCTTCTGGATGGCGTCGTAGAGCGTGGGGTTGCCCGAGGGGTCACCGCCACCCTGTCGCGCCGCGACCTCGATGTTCTTGATCAGCTTGGCGAAGAGCTTGCCGCGCTTGGCGTCCTTGGCCGCCTTCTGGTGCTTCGTGGTGGCCCATTTGGAGTGGCCGCTCATGCAGGTTCCCTCACGTTCCGTTGCTGGCGGTGTGATCTCACGATCTCGACGAACTCGGCATGGATCCGGCGGTCTGCTCCCACCTCGGGGTGGAAGGACGTCGCCATGAGGTTTCCCTGCCGAACCGCGACGATCCTACCGGCGGCCGGTCCCCCGCTCACGCGGGCGAGCACCTCGACGCCGGCTCCGACCTGCTCCACCCACGGCGCGCGGATGAAGACGGCGTGCACGGTGCGGTCGAGCGACGGGTCCGACCAGGCGAAGTCGAGGTCCTGCTCGAAGGAGTCGACCTGCCGCCCGAAAGCGTTGCGGCGCACGGTGACATCGAGGCCCCCGAGGGTCTGCTGGTCGGGTCGCCCGTCGGCGATGCGGTCGGCGAGCATGATCATGCCGGCGCACGACCCGTAGGCCGGCATGCCGGCGGCGATCCGTCGACGCAGGGGCGCCTGCAGCTCGAAGGCGCGGACGAGCTTGTCGATGACGGTCGACTCCCCGCCGGGGATCACGAGTCCGTCGATGGCCTCGACCTCGGCCGGACGCCGCACGGTCGTCGCGTCGGCGCCCAGCTCGGTGAGGACCACGAGATGCTCGCGGACGTCGCCCTGCACGGCGAGCACACCGATGCGGGGCCGGGGACTCGTCGGTGCCATGGCGGTGAGCGTATGCCGCCGGGCCGGGCCTGCCGCAACCGGGCCGGCCCGGTGCCCGATCCGTCTCGGGTGCGAGACGGGCACCGTGGGCGGCTCCTGACGAGAGGACCGGCGGACGGGATACGTTGCCGCTATGACCACGGTGCAGACCCATGACGCCCTGACCGCGCGCGCGGAGACCCTGGACGCGGAGTCGCCGCTCCGGGGCACGCGCGACCTCTTCACCCTCCCTGACGACGTCATCTACCTCGACGGCAACTCGCTCGGGGCGCTGCCCTCGGCGGTGCCGCCCGTCGTCGCCGACGTCGTCCACCGGCAGTGGGGCGAGCGGCTCATCCGTTCCTGGAACGAGTCGGAGTGGTGGTCCGCCCAGACGAGGGTCGGCGACACCATCGGGCGGCTCGTCGGGGCCGCCCCCGGTCAGGTCGTCGTCACCGACTCGACGTCGGTCAACCTCTTCAAGGCGATCGTCGGTGGCGCTCGCCTCCGGCCCGGACGCACCGTCGTGCTCACCGATCCCGACTCCTTCCCGACCGACCTCTACATCACCGACTCGGCCGCTCGGCTCGCCGGCCTCGAGGTCCGTCGGGTGCACCCGCGCGACGCGATCGCCGCGATCGAGGAGGCGGGCGAGGACCTCGCGGTCGCGTCGTACTCCAGCGTCGACTACCGCACGGGCGAGCTCTGGGACCTCGCGGCCATCACGGAGGCGGCCCACGCCGTCGGCGCCCTCGCCTGCTGGGACCTGTGCCACTCCGCGGGCGTCATCGACGTCCAGCTCGACGCCGATGGTGCCGACCTCGCGGTCGGGTGCGGCTACAAGTACCTCAACGGCGGTCCGGGGGCGCCGGCGTTCATCTACGTCGCCGAGCGCCACCTCGCCAACTTCGACCAGCCGCTCACGGGCTGGCACGGGCATGCCCGTCCCTTCGAGATGGGCGGCACCTACGAGCCGGCACCCGGCATCACCCGGGCCCGTGTCGGCACCCCGCCGCTGCTGTCGGTGCTCGCGCTCGAAGCCGCGCTCACGGTCTACGACGGGCTCTCCCCCGCCGACGTGCGCGCCGCGTCGCTGTCGGTGACGGGGATGTTCATCGAGGCCCTCGACGGGCTCGGTGTCGAAATACCGCTCGCGACGCCACGCGACGACGCACACCGCGGCTCCCAGGTGTCGCTGCGCCATCCGCAGGCCTTCGCCGTCGTGCAGGCGCTCATCGCCCGCGGGGTCATCGGCGACTTCCGCGAGCGCGACATCGTCCGTCTCGGCTTCTCGCCCCTCTACGTCACCCATGTCGACGCCGTGCACGCGGCAGAGCACGTCCGCGCGGTCCTCGAGGACCGGGAGTTCGAGCGGCCGGAGTTCGCCGAGCGCGGCCCGGTCACCTGACGCCCTTCGCACCAGGCATGCCGTGGCGCCGTCGCGGGTTGCCGAGGACGTCGACGTTGTCGCTCCACTGCTCCGCCGATCCCACCCCGCGAGACAGCGCCCGGACCTCGGGGTCGGTCACCGACTGCTCGAGCACGGTGGTGACCTCGGCGCGCACGCCCTGGTAGGGCCGGTCCCAGAAGGGCTCCAGCGGTTCCCTCACAGACGGCAGCCCCGCCTCAGACTGCAGCCGCATGAGCGCACGGACCGCCTCGGCGAGTCCACCCTCACGCCCGCGCCAGTGCGCAGCGGCCAGCGACTGCTCCAACGGAGCCGTGATGCCGCTCGCCCCCGGCAGGCGGGCGAGGCTCGTGCCCAGCCACTTGGCGTAGGGCGGCCAGCGCCGCTCGAGCAGGTGGGCGAGGTGCATCGCCACCCCGACGAGGCGAGCCGCGATGACGCGCGAGCCCAGTTCGTCGCCCCGCTCGGCCGTGCGCCCGATGAAGGGCAGCTCCTGGCCGAGCCGCGCCCAGTCGACCGCGACGACATGGCGCCAGAGGTCATCGGGATACCACTCCAGCTGTCGCCGAATGCCGGTCAGCTCGCCCGTGCCGTCCGCGAAGAGCTCGCCCGAGGTGACCTCCAGGACGGCTTGACCGGTCAGCGAGAGCCAGTCGGCGACACCCAGGCCCCTCGTCGGGTCGAGGCCGAGGCGTGACAGGGCGAGATCACGGGCGGTCTCGACCTGCACCCGATGACGGACGACCGGGTCCCACGTCGTCGCGAACCGGGTCGGGTGGCCGGCCCAGTGCGCCGGCAGCCCCTCGGCGAGCGCGTCGTCGACGGCCGAGACGGCGTCGGCGGGCACGAGCAGGTTGAGGCGCAGACCCCAGTCGTGGTCGCGAGAGGTCGCGTCGTCGAGGCCGAGCACGTCCGAGCCGCTGCCCAGCCGACCCGCGGCGTGAGGCAGTCCCGGCCACCGCTCCTCCAGCAACGGCCGGACGACCTGCTCGTAGTAGTGGCGCGCCAGCTCCGCTCCGGTGAGGTCCACGCCTCGATGCTTCCATGCCCTCGCTCCTGGCCCGCTGCGTGCGCTCCCAGCCCGCCACGTGACCACACCCGCGCAACACACCGGGCTGTCGCCAGTTGGCCGTGGCACATCTCGTGGAGTCGGCGATTGCTCGGTGTGTTGCCGGGGCTCGGCAGCTGAGCTGAGGAGGTGGTCGCGCGGGGCCAGGCGCAGGTATGCCGCCGCGCCCGGGTGGGGCACGGCGGCATACCTGCGCTGGTGGCTGGGTGGGCTTCGGTCACCAACCGCGCTCGGCGAGCCGGTGCGCCTGGGGGATCTCGTCGACGTTGATGCCGACCATGGCCTCGCCGAGGCCGCGCGAGACCTTGGCGATCACGTCGGGGTCGTCGTGGAAGGTCGTGGCCTTGACGATGGCCTCAGCACGCTGGGCCGGGTTGCCCGACTTGAAGATGCCGGAGCCGACGAAGACGCCCTCGGCGCCGAGCTGCATCATCATGGCGGCGTCGGCGGGGGTCGCGATGCCGCCGGCAGTGAAGAGCACGACCGGCAGCTTGCCGGCCTCGGCGACCTCCTTGACGAGGTCGAAGGGCGCCTGGAGCTCCTTGGCGGCGACGTAGAGCTCGTCCTCCGGGAGGTTCTGGAGGCGACGCAGCTCCTGGCGGATCTGGCGCATGTGCGTCGTCGCGTTGGAGACGTCGCCCGTGCCGGCCTCACCCTTGGAGCGGATCATGGCCGCGCCCTCGGTGATGCGGCGCAGGGCCTCGCCGAGGTTGGTGGCTCCGCAGACGAAGGGGACCGTGAACTGCCACTTGTCGATGTGGTTGGCGTAGTCGGCCGGCGTCAGCACCTCGGACTCGTCGACGTAGTCGACGCCGAGGCTCTGGAGCACCTGGGCCTCGACGAAGTGGCCGATCCGGGCCTTGGCCATGACGGGGATCGAGACGGCCGCGATGATGCTGTCGATCATGTCGGGGTCGCTCATCCGCGACACCCCGCCCTGGGCGCGGATGTCGGCGGGCACGCGCTCGAGGGCCATGACGGCCACGGCGCCGGCGTCCTCGGCGATCTTGGCCTGGTCGGCGGTGACGACGTCCATGATGACGCCGCCCTTGAGCATCTCGGCCATGCCGCGCTTGACGCGCGTCGTGCCCGTGGCGGCGCTGCCGGGGGTGGAGGGGGTGGAGCTCACGATGTCCTGCTTTCACGCGATCGCGGGGGGTGGGTCGATGTCCAAGCGTAGGCCCCTGCGCGCGGTCGCCTCGACTACGCCCGCCCGGCGCGAGCGGGCTCAGGTCGCGAGTGGTGCCGGCATCTCGTCGTCGAACTCGACGGTGCCCGGCAGCGGCGTGTGGCCCGCCAGGTGGAACATCCGGATCGTCCACTTGCGCCGCACGCGGCGCACGTCGGTGACGGCATCGTTGTGGAAGCGGCGCGCGAGCTGGACCCGGGTGCACGCCGAGGCGAGTCGATCGACGAGATCCTGGCCGTGGGACGACTCCCGCAGCGACGTCACGACCGCCGGGGTCAGGGTGAGGTCGAGCGCCTCGGTGAGGTCGCTCTCGGCCTGCTCGCGCGCCTCGCCGTGCTCGACGGGAGCCTCGAGCGACTCCCCCGCGGCGGAGGCGAGCAACAGTGACGTCGCGCCGTCGAGCAGCCCGCTGTGGGCGAGCTCCACGGCGGCTTCGGCGCGGCGCACGAGCCGGGCGTCGAGGGCCGCGAGGGTGCCACCGAGGCGCACGTGGAGGCGGTCGAGGCGCGCGGCGGTGTAGGAGAGGTACCAGGCGATGATGACGATGAGGAAGAGGGCCGCGAAGACCCAGGTGAGCAGCTCGGTCACCGGCCGGCCCGTCCGGGCAGGAAGCGGCCCCAGCGCCGCTCGGGCTCCCACTGCGAGGCCATCCGGCCCTCGATCACCGTCTCGTAGACGGCCATGATCTTGTCGGCGACGACCGACCAGTCGAAGAGGCGGGCCCGCTCCTGACCTGCGATCGCGAGGTCGTTGCGGTGGCGCGGGTCGCGCAGCAGGGTGACGAGCGTGCGGGCCAGGTCGGTGGGCTGCTCGTTGGCGAACATCGCGCCCGCTCCCCCACCGTCGAGCACCCGCGAGAACGCGGGGAGGTCGCTGGCCAGCACGCAGCCGCCGGCCGACATCGCCTCGATGAGGATGATGCCGAAGCTCTCGCCACCGGTGTTGGGCGCGACGTAGACGTCGACCGAGGCGAGCAGCGACGCCTTGTCGGCGTCGGAGACGGATCCGAGGAACTCGCAGGCTGCGGTCACCTCCGGCGGCCATCCCTCGGTGATCTCGTCAGGGTCGCCGGGGCCGGCGACGAGGACCCGCAGGCCGGGCACCTCGCTCAGCACTGCGGGCAGGGCCGCGGCGAGCACCGGCAGCCCCTTGCGCGGCTCGCCCATGCGGCCGAGGAAGGCGATCGTGGGCGCGCTCGGGCGCCCGAGCCACTCTGCCCGTCGCGGCGCGTCGGCGAAGCGGTCGACGTAGACGCCGTTGGGGATGACGACGGCGTCACCGCCGACGTGGGTCGTGACCGTGCGCCGGGCGTCCTCGCTCACTGCGATGCGCCCCGCGATCTTCTCGAGGGAGGGCCGCAGCAGGGGGTATGCCGTCTGCATCGTGCGCGATCGCAGCATCGACGTGTGGAAGGTCGCCACGATCGGTCCCTCCGCAGCCATCAGGGCGAGCACGCTGACACTCGGGGTCATCGGCTCGTGCAGGTGCAGCACGTCGAAGTCGCCCTGCTCGAGCCACCGGCCGACCTTGGCCGCGGTGACGGGGCCGAAGTTGAGGCGCGCGACCGAGCCGTTGTAGCGCACTGCCGTCGCGCGCCCCGCCGACGTGACGTAGGGGGGCAGCTCGGTGTCGCTGTCGGCGGGGGCGAGGACGCTGACGTCGTGGCCTTCGCGGATGAAGTGCTCGGCGAGGTCCCGCACGTGGAACTGCACACCGCCGGGCACGTCGAACGAGTAGGGGCAGACGATCCCGATCCTCACGGCGCGCTCCCCGGGGACGACGGGGACGGCATACGGCCGTCGGCGGTGCCAGCGGCGCGCGCGCCGTCGTGACGGTCGTCGAGGTCGTCGACGAAGACCTTCTGCAGCATGTGCCAGCTCGACGTGTGCGCGCGGATCGTGGGCGCCAGGTGGTCGGCGCACTGCTGGATGAGGTCCTGCGCCTTCTCGGCGCTCGTGCCGTCGGTGCGGGGGGTCAGCCGTCCGCTGAACGACACGACCGTGCGGTGACCGCCCAGACCCTCGCCCGAGCCGACGGGCTCGTAGTGGATCGACGCGGCGTAGAGCGGAGCGCCGGTGAGCAGGGAGAGCACCGCGGGCCCTTTGGCCATGCGGGCGCGGTGCCCGAGCAGGTCGACCTCGACGCCGTTGCGGGTGAGGTCACGGTCGCTCGCGAGGGCGACGACCCGTCCGCCCGCACGGGTGACCCGCACGAGCCCACGAAACGGGTCCTCCCCACCGGTCAGCGGGATGATGTCCATGTCGATGCTGCGGCGGAACGCCACGAACTCCTGGTAGACCTCCTCGGGCTTGAGGCGCTCGGCGACGGTCGTGACCGGGGCGATGTTGCTCGCCGACCAGGCTGCGGCCAGGTCGAAGTTGCCGAGGTGCCCGACGAAGACGATGACCGGCTGCCCCGAGGCAGCGAGGGCCTGCAGCTCCTGCGCACCCTCGGCCCGCACGGCGCGCTCGATGTCGTCGCGCGACAGGCTCGGCAGGCGGAAGGCCTCGCAGTAGTAGCGCATGTAGGAGCGCATGCCGGCGCGCACGAGCTCGTCGAGCTGGCCGGGCGACAGCTCGGGACGTGCGCGGGCGTAGTTGGAGCGCAACCGCTGCACGCCCTTGCCGTCGCGACGGTAGGCGACGGCGGCGACCCGGTCGAACAGGGCGTAGGCCGCCCGCTCGGGCAGGACGCGCAGCGTGCGCCAGCCCAGCTTGAAACCCATCACGCTCACCGTGTCGGTGACCCGACCTGGGAGCGTGCGCCGCTCGGTCACGAAGCGGCCTCGTCAGAGGAGACCCCGCCCGAGGACAGGGCCTGGCGCCGCACCGTCAGCATGCGCTGCAGCACGGTGACGAAGCTCGCGACCGCGAGCAGCGCGAGCACGATGCCGAGCAGCAGCGTCGAGCCCAGGAGGTCGGCGAGGAAGGCAGCCACGAGCACCGCGACGAGGCGGTCGGCGCGCTCGGCGATGCCGACGTTGGCGGTGTAGCCGAGGCCCTCGGCCCGCGCCTTGGCATAGGAGACGACCGAGCCGAGGATGAGGCAGGCAAGCGCGAGGCCGGCCATCCAGCGGTTGTTGCCCGGGCCGGCGTAGTAGAGGACGAGCCCGCCGAAGATCGCGGCGTCGCCCATCCGGTCGAGGGTCGAGTCGAGGTAGGCGCCCCACTTGCTCGAACGACCCGACTCGCGGGCCATGATGCCGTCGACCGTGTCGGAGAAGACGAACGCGGTGATGACGAGGCAGCCGACCCAGATCTCACCGCGCGGGAAGAAGGCGAGGGCGCCGACGCAGACCCCGACGGTGCCGACGACGGTCACGACGTCGGGGCTGATGCCCAGGCGCAGGAAGAGATGGGCGACCGGAGCCAGGATCTTGGTCATCGTCGCGCGGAGGAGTCTGTTGAGCATGGTGAGCACAGCGTACTGATCCGCGGCTCCCTCGGTCTCACCGTGACCACGGGCGGTCGGGAGAGGTCAGCTCCAGTTGGCGACGAGGCGCCTGCGGGTCTCCTCGAGGAGCACGGGCAGCGCCTTGGTCTGTCCGACGATGGGCAGGAAGTTCGAGTCTCCGCTCCAGCGCGGGACGATGTGCTGGTGCAGGTGGGCGGCGACTCCCGCCCCCGCGACGGCGCCCTGGTTCATGCCGAGGTTGAAGCCGTGCGGCCCGGAGGCGGCCTGCAGAGTGCGGACGGCCTGCTTCGTGAGGGCGGTGAACTCCTGCGTCTCCTCGTCGGTCAGGTCGATGTAGAGCGAGACGTGCCGATAGGGGCACACGAGGACGTGGCCGGGGTTGTAGGGGAAGAGGTTCATCACGACATAGCAGTGCTCGCCGCGGTGGACGATGAGCCCCTCCGCGTCGGACTTGCCGGGGGCGGCGCAGAACGGGCAGCCGGTGCCGGCCTCCTCGGTGGCCTTGTCGCCGAGGATGTAGGCCATCCGGTGCGGGGTCCAGAGACGTTCGAAGCCGTCGTCCACGTGGGCGAAGTCGTGCGCGCTCTCGACGGAGTCCCCGGCCTGCTCGGTCATGGGGCCTGATCCTAGGACGTGCCGCCGTCATGCCGCGCCGCCGGTCTGCTCGTCGCGGCGTGGCGTGTCGATTGTGGGATCGGCCGCTGGCCCGGTTCAATGGTGCTGGCCCTGTGGTGTGTGAGACCACAGGGCCGCCTGCATGTGCGGGCCCGGATCGCGCCGCCAGCGGCGCCTGCGAGCCCCGGGCCGAGGAGCCCGCCACACAGGACGACCCTGCGGGTGTGAGAGCCGCAGGGTCGAGGTCCTGGAGCGAGCCGAGACGCCCGATGGCCGGGCTGAATGGTGGCTGGGTGCGGGCTCGCGAGGAAGGTGAAGGCCCGGGAAGTATGAGTTCCCGGGCCTTCGTTCTCTCGTCAACTGAATGATGGGAGAAACCGTTTCGCCGAAGCGATCCGGTAGTTCTGTTGTAGCCCTCCCGGGCGGCGGCGCGCAAGGGTTTCCGCAGAACTTTCGACGCGGCATACCGACTTTGTCGTGGTGCCGCACCCGAGCGGACGAGCGCGTCAGACCTGCGCGCGGCTCTCGATCGCCGCCAGGATCTCGGCCACGGCGTCGTCGATCGGCACGCCGTTCTTCTGCGAGCCGTCGCGGTAGCGGAACGACACCGCGCCGGCAGCCCGGTCGTCCTCACCCGCGATGAGCACGAAGGGCACCTTGGACTTGCTCGCGTTGCGGATCTTCTTCGGGAAGCGGTCGTCGCTGTCGTCGAGCTCGACCCGGACCCCTTGGCGCTTCAGCTGGTCGAGCACCGCCTGCAGGTGGTCGGCGTAGTCCTCGGCGACCGGCACCCCGAGCACCTGCACCGGAGACAGCCAGACCGGCAGAGCGCCGGCGTAGTGCTCGACGAGCACGCCGAGGAAGCGCTCGATCGAGCCGAACTTCGCCGAGTGGATCATCACCGGCTCCTGGCGCGTGCCGTCGGAGGCCTGGTACTCGAGCCCGAAGCGCGCCGGCTGGTTGAAGTCGTACTGGATCGTCGACATCTGCCAGGTCCGCCCGATCGCGTCACGAGCCTGCACGGAGATCTTGGGACCGTAGAACGCGGCACCACCGGGGTCGGGCACGAGCTCGAGTCCCGACGCGGTCGCGACGTCCTCGAGGATCTTCGTGCCGACCTCCCACTGCTCGTCGCTGCCGATGAACTTCGTCGACTTCTCTCCCTCGGTGTCACGGGTCGACAGCTCGAGGTAGAAGTCGTCGAGGCCGAAGTCGCGCAGCAGGCCGAGCACGAAGTCGAGCAGGTGCTTGATCTCGCCCGGAGCCTGCTCGATGGTCACGTAGCTGTGCGAGTCGTCCTGGGTCAGGCCCCGCACGCGGGTGAGGCCGTGCACGACGCCGGACTTCTCGTAGCGGTAGACGGTGCCGAACTCGAAGAAGCGCAGCGGCAGCTCGCGGTAGGAGCGACCGCGGGACTTGTAGATGAGGTTGTGCATCGGGCAGCTCATCGCCTTGAGCTGGTACTTCGCGCCCTCGAGCTCCATCGGCGGATACATCGTGTCGGCGTAGTACGGCAGGTGGCCCGAGGTGTGGAAGAGGCCGTCCTTGCTGATGTGGGGGGTGCCGACGTAGTCGAAGCCCTCCTCGACGTGCCGGCGGCGGACGTAGTCCTCCATCTCGCGCTTGATGACCCCGCCCTTGGGGTGGAAGACGGGCAGCCCAGAGCCCAGCTCGTCGGGGAAGGAGAAGAGGTCGAGCTCCGCGCCGAGCTTGCGGTGGTCGCGCTTCTCGGCCTCGGCGAGGCGGTCGAGGTAGGCCTTGAGGTCGTCCTTGGTGGGCCACGCGGTGCCGTAGACGCGCTGCAGCTGCGGGTTCTTCTCCGAGCCGCGCCAGTAGGCAGCCGCCACGCGGGTCAGCTTGAAGGCGTTGCCGATCAGCTTGGTGGTGGGGATGTGCGGGCCGCGGCAGAGGTCTCCCCAGGCGCGGGTGCCGTCGCGGCGGATGTTGTCGTAGATCGTCAGCTCGCCGCCGCCGACCTCGACGCCAGCACCCTCGGCGGCCTCGTCGGCGCTGCCGCCCTTGAGACCGACGAGCTCGCACTTGAAGGGCTCGTGCGCGAGCTCCTCGAGCGCCTCGGCGTCGGTGACGACGCGGCGCGCGAAGGTCTGCCCCTCGTTGATGATGCGCTGCATCGCCTTCTCGAGGGCCTTGAGGTCGTCGGGGTGGAACGGGGTCTCGACGTCGAAGTCGTAGTAGAAGCCGTCGCGGATGGGCGGGCCGATGCCGAGCCTGGCGTCGGCGTCGATCGACTGCACGGCCTGGGCCAGCACGTGGGCGGTCGAGTGGCGCAGCACGGCCAGGCCGTCCTCGCTGTCGATGGTCACCGGCTCGACGACATCGCCGTCGCCGAGCGGGTGGAAGAGGTCGCGCAGCTCGCCGTTGACGCGGGCGACCACGACGTCGCGCTGCCCCTCGAAGAGGTCACCCGCCGTCGTCTGCCCCGCGACCGATCGCTCGCTTCCGGCGACGGTGACGGTGATCTGTGCAGGCACGGTTGGTGCTCCTCGTTCGACAGGGACCCGCCGGCGGGCGGCCGGTCGTGGGTGGCGCCGCTGCGGGCGGCTCGTGCAAGGGTATCGAGGCGTCGGCGAGGGGGGCGACACGGTTTGGTCATGGGTCCCCCCGAGCTGGTGCGAAGTCCCCCCGCAGCAGCCCGCCGAGCGGATACTGGTGACCCGGGCGGTCCGCACGGTGCGCGCCCCGACCCAAGGAGGCACGCCCGTGGAGCAGATGACCGACAGCCCGGCCCCGCAGCCCGTCCCCGGGTGGGAGACGCTCGGACTCGATCCCGCGGCGGCGGTCGCTCTGGCGGAGACGGCCGAGGCGGAGTTCATGATCGCCCTCCACGACGGCGCGCCGACCGAGGCGAAGGCCGCACTGGGGATGCGGTCGGAACGCGTCGCCGGCGGCGTTGCCGTCGTCATGGCCGGCGACCCGACCGGTGGCTACTGGAACAAGGCCCTCGGTTTCGGTGTGACCGAGCCGGTCACCGAGGACCTCGTTGCCCACCTCGTGGACCTCTACGCCTCCGCGGGGGCACCCGCCCTCTGCCTGCAGGTCGCTCCCTCCGCGCTGCCGGACGACTGGGACGAGGTGTGCGACCGCCACGGGATCGTCGGCGGGTCCGTCTGGGCCAAGCTCCTGCGCCCGGCCGACGTGCCGTCGACGACGTCGAGCACCGACCTCCGGGTGGGCGCGGTCGGGCCGAAGGACGCCGACGCGTACGCCCGCGTCTTCGCTGCCGGCTTCGGCATGCCGCCGGAGCCGCACCTGCTCTCGATGTTCGCCGCTGCGGGGGCCGGTGGCCCCGGGTTCACTGCGTACGGCGCCTGGGACGGTGACGAGCTCGTCGCCTCGGCCAGCCTGCACGTCGCGGGTCCGGCGGCCGCCTTCTGCGGGGCAGCGACGCTACCCGTGGCCCGCGGCCGCGGCGCCCAGTCGGCCTTCATGTGGATGCGCGTCGACGCGGCCCGGGCCGCGGGCTGCCGGTGGATGAGCGCGGAGACGTGGCAGGAGCTCGAGGGAGCGCACAACCCGTCGCTGCACAACATGCTGCGGTCGGGTTTCGTCGAGGTCTACGACAGGCGCAACTGGGTCTGGCGGAAGGAGCCGTCGTGATGGAACCCGTAGACATCGTCGGGTTCGAGGGCCGGTGGTCGGCGATGCCACCCGACCCCTCGGAGCTGCGGACCGCTCCCCTTCCTGCCCGACGACAGGAGGAGGCCCTGGACCTCGTCTGTGCCCGTCAGGTGCACGTCACCCGGACCGATGTCGGATGGATGTTCAGCTCGCCGGAGCTCTTCGAGGGGCTCGTCGCCATCGAGGCGGTCGACCGGCACGGGGTCATGCTCGGAGTCGGGTTCACGGCGCACCCGCGCTTCGCACCGCTGGGTCGGTCGTTCCTGCGCGTCATCGTCGCCCGGGAGCACGAGGGCCGGGGTGTGGGGCGAGCGTTGAGGGCGAGCCTGTTGGAGCAGCTGCCCGACGGGACGACCCATCTCGTCGGGGGCACCTTCGACGACGACCCCCGCTCGCTTGCAGTCGCTCACCACTGGGGGTTCGAGGTCGCGGAGCACTCGATCGAGTCGGTCCTCGACCTCGCCGCCCTCCCCACGCCGGAGCCGCCGTCCGGCGTGACGTTGCACGACGCGCCGGACCTCGTCTTCGACGACGCGGACGCGGTGGAGCGGATGCTGCTGGCGAGCCAGACGAACCCCGAGGCCGCGCAGGGGTGGGTGTTCGACCTGGCGAAGCTGCGCAGCCTCATCGCCGTCGGCGAGACCCCGATCGGTGTCGTCGCCCGGGTCGACGGGAGGCCGGCCGCCATCACCTTCGGCGGGGTCGAAGACGCGACGCTGTCCATCGCCTACAGCGGTGTGGACCCGACCTTCCGGGGCCGCGGCCTGATGGCCCTGGTCAAGCAGCGAGCCCACCTCGCCGCCCGCGCCGCCGGGGCCACCTCCAGCCGCACGAGCAACGAGGAGCACAACCACGGGATCCGCCGGATCAACCGGGAGCTCGGCTACGTCGTGCGCAGCGGCGTCCACCGGCTGGCGCGCCCGCTCGACCTGCGGGGCTGACCTGCCGGACCGTCCAGAGGCCACCCCAAGGCACGAGGAGTGGCCTCTCGACCGCGGACGGGCGGCCGTTCACGGCCTGTCGACGGGTGGGAGGCTCACCAGACGTTCTCGACGACGGCGTGCCCGATCTCGCCCTTCACGTCCTCGAGCACCGAGAGCGCGCGTGACGGCTCGAACGCCGTGCGCAGGCGGACGGACGACGGGAGGCGCACCGGCCTGCGGAACCAGACCCGGCTCGTCAGTGCCTCTTGCGGCAGCCGTGCCCCGAGAGCCCCGAGGACCCGCGCGTAGGTGTACATGCCGTGGGCGATGGCGGTCGGGAAGCCGAGCGGTCGCGCCGTCAGCGCATGCAGGTGGATGGGGTTCCAGTCCCCCGACACGGCGGCATACGCCCGGCCTGTGTCGTCGCGCAGGCGCCACTGTGGACCGCTGCGCACGGCGGCGAGGGCCCGCGTCGAAGGCATCTCGGAGGCCGGCGCGTCGGCATGCTCGGCGCCGCGGGCGAGATAGGTGCTGACGCCCCGCCAGACGACCTCTCCCCGCGTGCTGACCTCGGAGACGAGGTCGACCTGGGTGCCCTTGCGGTGCGGACGGAGGTCACGGGCCCACACGTCGACGTCGAGCGGCTCCTCCACCCCGATCGGGCGGTCCGCCTCGATGCGGTTCTCGACGTGGACGGCGCCGAGCAGTGGCAGCGGGAAGCCGTCCCCCGCCATCAGCACCATCTGCAGGGGGAAGGCGAGCAGGTGGGGGTAGGTGAGCGGCAACGCCCCGGACAGGGGCAGTCGGCAGACCCGGGCGTATGCCGCGAGGCTGGGCACGTCGACGGTCACGCCGGCTCGGGCGACCCTGACGTCGGGCAGGATGTCGCCGCCGCGTCTGCGCTTCAGGGCTGCCGAGATGTAGACCTGTCGGAGGTCGGGCGCGGCGTCGAGGGTGATGACCTTGGGCATGCTCAGGCTCCCAGCAGGCTCTGGCCGCAGACCCGCACGACCTGCCCGGTGACGGCTGCGCTGCCGGGCTGCGCCAGCCAGGCGATGGTCTCGGCGACATCGGTGGGTGTGCCGCCCTGCTGCATCGAGTTCATCCGCCGGCCGATCTCGCGTGTGGCGAAGGGGATTCGTGCCGTCATCTCGGTCTCGATGAAGCCGGGTGCCACCGCGTTGACGGTGATGCCTCGAGAGGCAAGCTGCGCGGACAGGGCGTCGACGATGCCGATGACACCCGCTTTGCTCGCACCGTAGTTGGTCTGGCCGCGGTTGCCGGCTATGCCTGCGATCGAGGCCACGCAGACGATGCGACCGCCGTCGGGCATGCCACCCGCTCCGAGGATCGCCTCGTTCATCCGGAGGATCGAGCGCAGGTTGACGGACATGACACTCTCCCACCGCGATTCGTCCATGTTGGCGAGGAGCTTGTCTCTCGTGATGCCGGCGTTGTGCACGACGATGTCGATGGACCCGTGTCGCGAGACGGCGTGCTCGACGATGCGGCTGCCCGCGTCGGCCGCCGTGACGTCGACCTGCAGCGCCATGCCGCGGATCTCGTTGGCGACTGCCGCGAGGGCGTCCCCTGCAGCCGGCACGTCGACAGCGACGACAGTCGCCCCGTCGCGCGCCATGACCCGGGCAATCTCGGCGCCGATGCCACGAGCCGCACCGGTGACGACGGCGACCTTGCCGGCCAGGGGCCTGGCCGGGTCCGGGTTGCTGCCGGGCGTGTCGTCGACGCGGATGACCTGGCCGTCGACATAGGCCGAACGGCCGGACAGGAGGAACTCGACGGCAGACCGCACACCGTCGGACGAGGACTGCTGCGCCAGAACGAGGTTGGCCGTGGACCCGTGTCTCAGCTCTTTGCCGATCGAGCGGACGGCGCCCTCGAGGGCTCGCTGCGTCGCCACGTGGGCGACCTCGCTCAGCGTGCTGGGGTCGGTGCCGATCACGATGACCCGCGCGTTGCGTGCGAGCCCCCTGAGGGCCGGCCCACCGATGATGCGCAGGGCGTCGAGGTCACCGGGGTCGCGCGCCTCGCTGAGGTCGAGGACGAAGCCGCCGAGTCGGGAGGGCTCCCCCGAGTCGTCGGACGTCGCTGCGGCGGAAGGCAGCCCGCGGAGCGTGGCGATGCCACGCGTGCCGAGCCACGATGCGAGCCCGTCGGCATGCTGGCCGCTGCCCGCTACGAGCACCGGCTCATCGCACAGCGGCCCGTCGGGGTCGAAGCGCCGCAGGCGGGTCGGTTGGGGCACGCCGACGCGACGAGCGACGGGTGAGCCGATGATGCTCGAGAAGATGTCAGCCACGGCTCATGCCTCCAGGATCGCGACGACGCCTTGCCCACCGGCAGCGCAGATGGAGATGAGGCCGCGACCGCCGCCGACCTGGGCCAGCTGTTTGGCGAGGGAGGCGACGATGCGCCCTCCCGTGGCCGCGAACGGGTGGCCCGCCGCAAGGGACGAGCCGTTGACGTTGAGCCGGCTCCGGTCGATGGCACCGAGCGGGGCTTCGAGGCCGAGACGGGTCCGGCAGAAGTCGGGGTCCTCCCATGCCTTGAGGGTGGTGAGCACCGTCGAGGCGAAGGCCTCATGGATCTCGTAGAAGTCGAAGTCCTGCAAGGTCAGGCCGTTTCGCGCCAGCAGCCGCGGCACCGCGTAGGCCGGGGCCATGAGCAGTCCTTCGTCCCCGTGGACGTAGTCGACCGCGGCCGTCTGCGCGTCGACGAACCACGCGAGCGGCGTCAGGTGGTGCTCTGTCGCCCACTCCTCGCTCGCGAGCAACACGGCGGAGGCGCCGTCGGTGAGGGGTGTGGAGTTGCCGGCCGTCATGGTCGCGCCCTCACCCTTGCCGAAGACGGGCTTCAGCGTCGCCAGCTTCTCGGTGCTGGTGTCTGGGCGGAGGTTGGTGTCCTTGGAGACCCCGAGGTAGGGGGTGACGAGGTCGTCGAAGAAGCCGCGCTCGTAGGCGGCAGCAAGGTGCTCGTGGCTCGCGGCCGCGAGCTCGTCCTGGGCCTCGCGCGTGATGCCCCACTCGGCCGCCGTGAGGGCCATGTGATCCCCCATCGACCGGCCGGTGCGTGGCTCGACGTTCTTCGGGATCGCCGGGATGAGCTGCGTCGGGCGGATGCCGGCGAGGGCCTTGAGACGCTGCGCGGTCGTCTTGGCCCGGTTGGCGGCGAGAAGGCTCTGGCGCAGACCCTCGCTCACCGCGATGGGGGCGTCGCTCGCGCTGTCGACGCCACCGGCGATGCCCGAGTCGATCTGCCCGAGCGCGATCTTGTTGGCCACGAGGATCGCGGCCTCGAGCCCGGTGCCGCACGCCTGCTGCACGTCGTAGGCCGGCGTCGTCGGGTGCAGCCGTGAGCCGAGGACGGTCTCGCGGGTCAGGTTGAAGTCGGCACTGTGCTTGAGCACGGCCCCCGCGACGACCTCACCGACACGCTCCCCGGCGAGGCCGAACCGCGCGACGAGTCCGTCGAGGGCAGCGGTCAGCATGTCCTGGTTCGACGCCAGCGCGTAGGGACCGTTGGAGCGGGCGAAGGGGATGCGGTTGCCTCCGAGCACGGCGACCCGCCGGGTTGCGCGAGGCCCTGAGTGGGGCCCTGAGTGGGGCGCTGGGTGGGGCGCCGCGTGGGAGGCGGAGGGAGCAGCCATCGGAGATCTCCTGGTGTGGGGGCGGTCGAGCACAACCTAATCGAAACCGCCTGTAGCCGATACATGGAGTACCTGTTAGTTTCGGCCCATGGTCGACCCGCCTGCCGCTGCGCCTGCCGCGCCGGCCACACCAGAGGCGGCGAGTGGGCGCGACAGACGTGACGGCCGCGACGCTCGCTGGGAGGGGCACCGTGAGACTCGGCGCTCCGAGCTCGTCGACGCGACCATCCGCGCGATCCGGAGGCACGGGCCCGGCGTCGGCATGGATGACATCGCCGCCGAGGCGGGCACGAGCAAGACGGTGGTCTATCGCCACTTCGACGATCGGGCCGGCCTCTACCGGGCCGTCGTGGCGCGCATCGAGAGCCGCGTCGTGGGCAGTGTCGCCGGTGCACTCTCGGGCGGACCTGTCGACAGCGGCCCAGACCTGCGGCGCCTCATCGCCTCGACGGTCGAGGCCTACCTTGCCCTCGTCGAGTCCGACCCCGACCTCTATCGCTTCGTCGTCGCGCGACCACTCGTCGACCGCCCGTTGCCCGACGACCCAGTGGGAGGCACCGTGAGCCACGTGACCCAGATGCTCGCCGGCGTGCTCGAGACAGCCCTGCCGGCCCCAGAGCGCGGCCGGGTCCTGGCCATGGCACTCGTCGGCTCCGTGCAGGCCGTCGCCGACGACTGGCTCGCGTCACCAGACCGCACTCCCCGGGCGGAGCTCGTCGAGATGCTGACTGCCCTCGCCTGGGACGGACTCGGCCCGCTCGTCCGATAGCCTTGCCGCGCAAGGACGCTCACGGCATACGGCCCCGTCAGGCGGGTGGGCGCTGGTAGCGGCCACGGCGATGGGTGAGGGGCTCCGCGTCGTCACCCAGCTCGACGTGCTCGATCGACGCCTCGACGAGGCGCGACCACCCGACGTCACGGGTGGCGTCCGGGTCGAGGCGGACACCTGCCCAGGTCGTGAGCGAGGCGAGTCGCGGCCCCCACTCCGTCTCCCGCCAGTCCCCCCTGCGGAACGGCCCGCCTGGCGCCGGCATGACCCCGGCGAAGACGTCGGCGATCTCGCGGTGGCGCCAGTCCAACAGGGCCACGATCGCCATGCCGGTCTCCTCGAGGCGCTCGAGCAGGTCGGACTCGGGGTGCAGCACGGCGACGAACCTCGAGGGGTCGCCCGCGGCGACGAGGTAGGACGAGACGGTCAGCCCGGCCCGGTCAGGGGCCGCCCCGGCGGTCCACAGCGACACCGTCGACCCGACCCGACCCCGCAGCTGACGCGCCGGGTCGCGGTCGTCGTCGGGGGGCAGGAAAGGGTGCTCCGAGTGGATCGTCACAGCCCGGACGCTACGCCTCAGGCCGGGTCGGCGACCTTGAGGAGGTCATCGACCCTCACGGTGCCCGGCTCGAGCACCTCCGCGTAGACGCCCGCGCACTGCGACGGCTTCTGCGTGATCGTGAGCGTGCACTCCCCGACCCGCACGACGCGACCGACCAGCCTGTCGAGGGTCGCGGTCTCGACATCGAGGACGATGTTGGCCTTGGGGTGCGTCGCGACGTAGGCGTCGACCGAGACGAGGTGCACGGCGTGCTTCTTGGACCGGTTGCCCTCCGGCCCGGTGGTGGTCATCTCGACGGCGTCGAGCTCTTGCCCGGGGGCGTCGGCGTCGGGGTAGATGTGCAGGCTCGAGACCGTCGCGATCATGAGGTCACGCTAGTCCCTCGCTGCCGTGCCGGCTGGGACGACGGCCCGGTGCGAGCCGTGCGACGGACAGTCGAGCAATCGGCCGGGTGACGCAGCAGCGGAGGGGACTGCCCGCCCGGCTGCGGATCAACTGGGTGCCGCCGACGGGGCCGGTGGGAGGAGGCGGACGAGGGCCTCCGACATGCGGTCCCGGCCGGCGCCCTTGCGACCCCAGCCCGTCAGACCGAACTGCAGCCTCGACGACAGCGTCACCTGCACGACTCCGGGCGCGACCTCGCGCACGTGGGCCGTGACCTTCTCGCCCGTGGCGAGCACCATCCGCCCGGCGGTGAAGACGAAAACGCCAGCCGCGCTGTCCGCGGAGAGATGCTGCATCCCCGAACGCCGGGCGGCCTCCTCGAGCGCCGCGACCGCCTGCCCGGTGCTCGCCTGGAACGTCATCGTGTTCTCGTCACGTGCGCTCATCTCACCACTCCCTGAGCCGGCGCCCGATGCGGGACGTCGGCGGGAGTCGACTCTCTTCGGGGCGCAGGTCGAGAGTAGCGAGCCGCGGCGGGAGGGTGGCGTAGGCGAGGCTGCGAGTTCGGCTGACGGGCGGAGACTCATGGGCACATGTCGGGTCGGGTCATCCTCTGCGGGTGATGGTGGGATAGGCCCGCGCGCCTAGCGTCGACAACGAACCCGGAGGCTCGTTGGTCGCAGCTAGCACCTCTGCTCACCTCGAGTCTGGAGCGTCGTATGGCCGCATCTGAATCCCCCGCTCCTCACCCGGGGCTGACCGTCGGACCCGCCAGCGAGTTCAGCCTCTTCTTCCGGGTCAAGCCCGGCGAGGGAGAGTCCTTGAGGAAGGCGCTCGTCGACCTCCAGGACACGGACGGCTACCGCCCCGGCGACTACGGCATGGCCGTTCAGACGATCCACGAGGCGAGGTTCGTGCTCTTCGACGACGACACTCGCCTGGCGTTCATCACGAGCTTCGACGGGCCGTGGGAGGCCTACATGGGGGACTTCTTCACCTCCGGTCCGACCCTCGGGCTCTTCGATGTCATCTTCCGTCACGTCGAGGGCTATGACGGCCTGCCCGACCTCGACTCCCTCAAGGCCTTCATCCTGAGCGCCCAGCGGACCGCGGGCGCCTACGCCCGCAACTACCCCGGCACAGTCAGAGAGATCCGCAAGGCGCAACGGGTCAACACCGCCTTCCAGCAGGTGCTCGAGCACCCCTTGGCCGCCGAGGCCCTGCAACACCCCGCCCTGCAGCCGCTGCTGGACGAGGCTGGGGACTGACGACGGGCCGACCCGCCCACCGAACGCCCACTGTCGAGAACTGAAAGACGAGGAGTGCCGATGTCGGACCACATCTCCGGGCCCCGAGCGCTGGCGGATCCAATCGCAGACATCACGGACGTCTATGCATTTCCCAGCCCGGAGACACCCGACCGGCTCGTGCTCGTGATCAACACCCTGCCCTTCGCCCAGCCGGACGCCGCCTTCTCCGACGGTCTGGTCTATCGCTTCCGACTGCGACCCCTGACGGTTGCCGGTGGCGACGGCGGCGGGCCCTTTGCCGTCGGCGAGCAGGAGTTCGTCTTCGACTGCGTCTTCGGTCCGCTGACAGCCGCGGCTGAGACCACGTCGCCGCTGCAGGAAGGCACCTGCACCACGCCAACGGGAGGGTCCGTGACCTTCCGGGTCAACGACCTGGACGGAGGGTCCGGACACGGGATCCGCGTCTTCGCAGGGGTGCGTTGGGATCCCTTCTTCATGGATGCTCCCGCCGCGCTGAAGACGATCGCGACCCAGCAGCTCTGCTTCACCGATCCCGGAACGATCTTCCTCGACGGGAAGAACGTCCTGTCACTCGTCCTCGAGATCGACCTGTCGAACCTTCCCGGAGTGGCGCTGGTGGGCTTCGTCGCGGAGACCGTGACCCGCGGCACCTTCAACGTGCGCATCGAACGCGTCGGGCGTCCGGAGGTCAAGAACTTGATGCTGGCGCCTAAGCAGTTCGATCAGGTCAACCGCGACCTGGAGATCCGTGACCTCTACAACATGGAGGACGGATTCGCGCTCGGCGAGAGCTATCCCGGCGCGTACCGGGCGCGCCTGGACGCGAACCTCGCTTTCTGGGACGGGCTCGACGGCAAGATCGACTGGCCGGCGAAGGGCGGAGCCCACCCTCTGACGGAGGTCGTCCTGCAGGACTTCCTCGTCATCGACGTGGACAAGCCCTACACGGAGCAAGGCAGCTTCCTCGAGATCGAGCTGGCCGCCCTGCACGGGCAGAGCCACCAGACCTGCGGCGGACGGGCGCTCAACGACGACGTCATGGACACGATCTTCACCCAGCTCGTGACGGCAGGCATCGGATCACCCGTGCGTGATGGGGTGGACGGGGCAACCCGCCCGGCTTCAAAGACCTTCCCCTATCTGGCCGAGCCCAACACGAATCCTCCCAAGCCCCCAGAGCACCACCACTGACCTGAATGAGCACGGATGGATGGTGAGACAGTGACGCAGGGACCTGGCCTGGAGCTGGATGACATCCAGAGTGGCGCGCTGCAGGAACGCCCATCGCCATACGTGGGGACGTATCTCTTGCTCCGCATCGATGACCGCGCCGCGGGACGCGAGCTGGTGAGACGACTGCACCGGCTGGCGCAGGCCCAGCACGGCGCGGCCAACCCCGACCAGGAGACCTCGGTCACGGTGGCCTTCACCTACCACGGGCTCGCGGCACTCGGCGTGCCCCAGTCGTCGTTGGACAGCTTCGCGCCCGAGTTCCGTGAGGGTATGGCGGCCCGCGCGGTCGAGCTCGGTGACGTCGGCCCCAACGACCCTGCGCACTGGGAGAAGCCGTTGGGAACGTCAGAGGTGCACGTGGCGGTGGCGGCGCTCTCGCCGGACGCCGCCCGGCATCGGGTGGCCGTGGAGAGGGCGCGGCGCGCCCATGAGGAGCTGCCCGGCGTCGAGCTCGTCTGGCGGCAGGACTGCTACCAGCTTCCGACCGGACGAACGTCCTTCGGCTTCAAGGACGGCATCGGCCAACCCAGCGTCGAGGGCAGCGGACGCGAGCCCTCCAACCCCCGCGAACGGCCGCTCAAGGCCGGCGAGATCATCCTCGGCTATCCCGACGAGACCGGGGAGCTGCCACCGATGCCCACTCCAGAGGAGCTGGGCCTCAACGGAACGTACGTCGTGTTTCGCAAGCTGCACACCCGGGTGGCGGCCTACCGGCAGTTCCTGCGCGACCGGGCATCGAGTCGCGCCGAGGAGGAGCTTCTCGGCGCCAAGATGGTGGGGCGGTGGCAGAGCGGCGCACCGCTGGCACTGACGCCGAACGTCGACGATCCGGCGCTCGGGGAGGACCCGAAGCGCAACAACGACTTTCGCTACGGCGATGACCCCCGAGGGTTCAAATGTCCCCTCGGGGCGCACGCTCGCCGGGCGAATCCTCGGGACGCCTTCGACGATGACGGGAGCGTGGCAGTGCCGCTACACCGGATGATTCGGCGCGGGACCAGCTACGGCCCGATGCTGCCGGAGGGCGTACTCGAGGACGATGGGGTGGACCGAGGCATCATCTTCGTGTTCGCCGGGGCCCATCCGGGGCGCCAGTTCGAGTTCGTCAAGACCCAGTGGCTCAACGACGGCATCTTCATCGGCGCTCCCACCGAGAAGGACCCGCTCGTCGGACCGAACGACGAGTCAGGCACGTTCACCATTCCCAAGCGTCCCATCCGTCGTCGGCTCCAGGCTGTCCCACCGTTCGTCGTCACGCGAGGAGGGGAGTACTGCTTCGCTCCCGGCCTGCGTGCGATGCAGTGGTTGGCAGAGCTCGACACGTGACCGAACCAGACCAGAAGCCAGGAAGCCAGGAAGAGGCTGAGATGACACCAGATTCTCCAGAGACCAGCCGATGGGACACGCTCGATTTCGGGCCACCAGAGGCCGATCAGCCAGAACCCGACACGCCGGTGCTGCTCGACTATCTCTCGGACGGCCGGGTCGCCGTGGTGACTCTCAACAGGCCGCACGCCGACAACGCCATCACCACCGAGATGGGGGCCCGACTCACCGAGGTCGTGGAATCCATTGCCGTCCGCACTGCTGTCCGGGTGGTCATCCTCACCGGGGCTGGCGATAGGGCATTCTCGGTCGGCAGCGACCTACGCCAGCGCAAGAGCATGACCAAGGAGGACTGGCTGCGACAACGGCAAGCCTTCGACCGCACCCTCTACACGGTCCGCCAGCTCCGCAAGCCGATCTTCGCTGCGGTGAACGGGGTCGCCTATGGGGGCGGGTCGGAGCTTGCTCAGAGCACCGACTTCATCATTGCCTCGGCGGACGCGACATTCGGTCAACCAGAAGCGATGCTGGGTCTGTCGGCCGGCGGCGGCTCCCCCGCACTGCTGCCGCGGTTGCTGCCACGCGGCAGGGCGCTCCAGATGCTGATGACGGGCGCCCCCATCACCGCCACCGAGGCTCACCGGCTCGGCATGGTCAACGAGCTCCACGCCGCCGAAGACCTGATGCCGGCCGCGATGCGCCTTGCAGAGACCATCGCCGGCAACTCCCCCACCGCGGTCCAGGCGGTCAAGCGCGCAGTGCAGCTCGGAGAGGGACAGCCGACCGAGCAGGCGATCGCGACCATGATGGATCAGCACTGGCGCTCAGCCGTCCACCCGGATCGGATCGAAGGCATAGGCGCCTTCAACGAAGGCCGCGAGCCCTCCTTCCGTGACTCTGACTTCTAGCACCCATCGCTCCAACACTGCCTCGACGGAGGACGACGTGACACTGCACGAAGAGCTCGACGACGCACGCTCTGCGCTCGTGATGATCAATCCCGCTCCCTACAACGCCGAGGCCCCGCCTGCAGCCCTGGCCGTCGACATCACCCCCACGCGGTTGCACTACGTGCGAAGCAACTTCGCCGTGCCCGAGCACGACGGCACGCTCGAGATCGGTGGCGCCGTCGACTCGCCCACGTCCCTCACCGTCGAGGACTTGCGTGCCATGCCGTCACGCGAGCAGGCGGTGACGCTCGAGTGCGCCGGTAACGGACGACTGGACATGAGACCGCTACCCACCGGCGAACCGTGGGGCGACCATGCCGTGTCCACCGCCCGCTGGACCGGGGTGCCCCTGCACGAGGTCCTTCAGCGCGTCCGCCCCAGCACGGCAGGAGTGCAGGTGCGGTTTGAGGGCGCCGACCACGGCGGCTATCACCTCACGCCCGTGCTACCGGAGACGGGCAGCGACCTGAGTTTCGTGCGAGCTCTCCCCCTTGCGCAGGCCACCGACCCGGACGCGGGAATCCTCATCGCCTATCTGATGAATGGCGAGCCCCTGGGGCCGGATCACGGGGCGCCCATGCGCCTGATCGTGCCGCACTGGTATGCGGTCGCCTCCGTCAAGTGGCTCAAGCGAATCGACATCCTCACAGAGCCCTTCGTCGGCGAGTTCCAGACGGGCCACTACATGTACCAGTGGCCGGATCGCGAGCCGGAGCCAGTCACCCTCATGCGCGTCCGTGCCCGCATCACCGACCCGGCCCCCGGTTCCACCATCGACGCGGGCACCTACACCGTCCGCGGAAAGGCGTGGTCAGGAGCCGGGCCCATCACGCATGTCGATATCAGTCTCACAGGCGAGGGAGACTGGCAGCCCGCCACGGTGGAGCCCTCCAAGGATCCGTCTCAGTGGCAGGACTGGTCCTTCGTGTGGGAGGCGAGCAGCGTCGGGCGCCACACGCTGCGCGCTCGAGCCACCGACGCCGCCGGCAACGTCCAGCCGGACGTGCCTCCGTGGAACCGCCTCGGATACGGCAACAACTCCATCGAGGTTCCCTTCGTCGACGTGCGGTGACGACGGAGCGCGCGCTGATGTCAGGAGGGACGCGCCACCGCCGCCGCCCTGCAACCCTCCTTGGCAGACCCGTTCGCCCTCCCGCCGACATGCGACGGATGGCTGCGAGGCCGTTGACGAGGCGACCCGAGACGCAGCATGCTCACTCACATCTCCGCTTCTCGGCCGGTGCCACACTGGTTGGACTCGTCGCGACCCATGCCGGGGCCTGGGCGTTTGCCCTGGCTGCAGCTGACGCGCAACTCATTGCCACGTTCCGGAGTCACGGAGCTGTGGCCGACTTCGACAAGGCCCCACATCGACTCGACGGTCCAGACGGCCGTCGTCGCGTTCCGGTCCAGCCCGGTGGATCACCCGCCAGAGCAGGCTTGACCATCGACCGAATGGCAGAAAGGGCACACCGTGGTTGACCCAGCAGGGCGAGTGGAGCATCCAACAGTGGCGGAGCGATCCGCCAGGGGCAAAGCGGCCCGAGCGGAGGTTCCTCGATCCACGCACGCCGAGTGGCGGCCCTCCCCCGACAGACCCGACCCGGTTGACCTGCTGGAAGAGCAGGCGGCGAGCCGCGTCCCGGAGCTGGTGCCGATCCGTTACGGCCGCATGCTCGTCTCGCCGTTCACGTTCTACCGCGGCGCCGCCTACCTCATGGCCTCCGATCTCTCGAACAGCCCGAACACGGGTCAAATCGTGCAGCTGTGCGGCGACGCGCACTTGTCGAACTTCGGCGTCTTCGCTGCCCCTGATCGACGGCTCGTCTTCAGCATCAATGACTTCGACGAGACGTTGCCCGGCCCGTTCGAGTGGGACGTGAAACGTCTCGTCACCAGTTTCGAGGTGGCGGGTCGCGACCGGGGCTTCGACACCCGGCAGCGCACGACGGCCAACCTGGCGGTCCTGCAGTCCTATCGCGAGGCGATGCGCGACATGGCCCAGATGAAGACCCTCGATGTGTGGTACACCCGCATGGACGCGGATGAGATCTCGGCACAGGTGCTGCAACAGCTGAACCAGAGTCAGCAGAAGCGTTTCGCCCGCAACCTGGCGAAGGCGAGAGCGAAGGACAGCATCAAGGCCTTCGACAAGCTCGTGCGGATCGTGGACGGTGTGCCGCAGCTGGTCGGCGACCCCCCACTGATCGTTCCCCTGGGCGACTTGCTGCCCGACGATGATTCCCGCGACGCCCAGGTGGCCATGCAGGGGTTGCTCCGCTCCTACCGACGCACCCTGCAGGGCGATCACCGGCACCTGCTCGAACGGTTCCGCTACGTTGACGCAGCGCGGAAGGTTGTCGGCGTGGGCAGCGTCGGCACGCGTGCCTGGATCGTGTTGATGCTCGGCAGCGACGATCGAGACCCGTTGTTCCTCCAGGCAAAGGAGGCGCAGGCGTCCGTCCTGGAGCCGTTCCTGGGGAAGAGCAAGCACGCCAACCACGGCCAACGAGTGGTCGCCGGTCAGCGGCTGATGCAAGCGGCCAGTGACGTGATGCTGGGCTGGATCCGCACGGATGGGATCGACGGGGTCAGTCGCGACTTCTACGTGCGCCAGCTCTGGGACGGCAAGGGATCGGCCGTGGTCGACGTCATGGAACCATCGGTGCTGACCATGTACGCGAAGTTGTGCGGCTGGACGCTGGCAAGGGCTCACGCGCGCTCGGGCGACGCTGTCGCAATCGCAAGCTACCTCGGCGGCAACGACCGTTTCGACCAGGCCATTGCGGCTTTCGCCGTGAGCTACGCGAACCAGAACGAGGAGGACTACGCGGCGCTCAGGACGGCGGTCGACACAGGCCGGGTGACAGCCGAAGCCGGGCTGTAGCCATCATCACCCGCCGTGACTCCTCCGGCTGCCGGAGACACACGTGAGGAGCCCAGAGGGATTGCGGAGGCCGTGGGCGCGGACACCGTGCGCTTGGGAGTCACCGAGGCCGGACCGACCGGTGCCCGCCTCGGAGAGAGCAAGTGCAAGGGCCACCCTTCTGCCGATTTTCGGTGGCCCAGGACGGCTACATCGCCCCAACCTCTCGGGCCGACATCGCCTTCATGAAGACGGTTCGCTGGCTCACCGAGCACGGCATCAGCCTGCTCGGTTCGCGGGTGCTTACTGTCCCCGGGCGCACCTCCGGGACGCCGCGCAGCGTCCCAGTCAACCTGCTCACCTGGGAGGGCGAGCGCTACCTGGTCGCTCCTCGCGGCAACACCCAGTGGGTCCGCAACGTCCGCGCGGCGGGCCAAGCTGAGCTCCGTCTGGGTCGCCGGGTCGAGCGCGTCCGGCTCGTCGAGCTCCCCGTCGAGCAACGGGTCCCGGTGCTGCGCGTCTACCTGCAGCGCTGGGGCTGGGAAGTGGGCCGGTTCGTCGAGGGCCTGACCAAGCGGTCCACCGATTCACAACTCGCCGCCGCGGCACCGGGCATGCCAGCGTTCAGAGTCGAGAGACAGTTGAGTCACTAGCAGCCCAGACCCGACCTGTCCGACCGCACCTCTCGTTGGCGGTGCTGCGCCCGGTAGGCGGCGGAGGCGGCGTGCACGCCTGACAGCCCGGCGAGGAGCACGAATCCGTCTGCAGGCTGGTGAAGAAGATCTCGAGGAGGATGTCGAAGACCTCCCCACCTGGTCGACGTAGAAGTACGAAGCACCCCCGAGCAAACAGAAGGAGCGATCGACATGCCGCGTTTCATGGGATTTGTGCGGATGGAAGAGGGAATCGGCACACCGCCACAGGCACTCTTCGATGCGATGGACGTCCACATCGGCGAACGGGCCGCCTCAGGAGTCTTCCTCGACGGCGGCGGGCTGTACGGGACGGAGGACGCCGTCAACTTCGTGGTCAGCCAGGGCGAGATCACCCAGCACGACGGACCGTACGCCGAGTCCAAGGAGGTCATCGGAGGGTGGTCGATCCTGCAGTACGACACGGTCGAGGAGGCCGTGGCAGATCAGAGGAAGTTCGCCGAGCTGCATGCCACGTACTGGCCTGAGGTCACCGTGATCTCGACACTGCGCCAGATCTCCACCGGCCCGGAAGCGCCCGGCGACTGAGGCCGACTCACGGCTTTGCCGTCGGACGGCATTCGGTCTTGACCGAAAGCCAAGCGGCGAATCGAATGACGCCAGGGCAAATCACGACGTCCTGGTCGGTCGACGAAAGCCGGGGTTGCCGACCTCCGGGTGGAGGTGCCGTCCGAGGTGACCGCCACGGCGAGGTGCATGACCCTACCAAGTGAGGCTGAAGGTGACCGCTCAAGGTCCGGTTGGTGCCCTCTGCTGGTCCACGTGTGGTCCACGAAGGGTCATTCGCGGAGGTGTCGAGTTCGTGTCCTCGCAGGCCGCAGTGTTTCGATCGGTGGACGTGAAGGGACTCGAACCCCTGACCTCTCGCGTGTGAAGCGAGCGCTCTAACCAGCTGAGCTACACGTCCGGGCGCCCCAGCCGTGCGGCTCATCCGGGGCGACGAGGGGAACAATAGCCGGTCCGCGGCCCGCCGCGGAAATCGCACGGCAACGGCCTCGCCCTCGGGGTCAGTCGATGCCAGGCACCTCGTGGAGCAGGTCCTCGGCCCACTGCGGCAGGAACGCCGGCACACCCTGCCACACGAGGTAGCCCCACAGCACGAGCCAGACGATCAGAAGGGTGCCGAGCGCCACGAGACCGCGCACCCAGAGCGCCTGCGCCATGACCCAGTCGTTCCAGCGGCTGACGTGACGCTTCGCGAAGTCGAGCAGTCGCTGGGCGAACTCGAACTCGCTCGCGAGGATGAGCAGGCCGAAGAACACGACGAGCCAGCCGGGCCCGGGCGCCGGCACCATGATGAGCCCCGCCACGGTGACGACTCCCCCGACGACGCCCACCGCGACGCGCCACGCGAGGTGTGTGACCTTGTTGCCGCGCAGCCTTGCACGCCAGGCCCAGCGGTCCTCGCCGGCGTCGAGAGTCACGTTGTCGTCGGAGTAGTCGACCGAGCCGGTATGCCGTCCGGCCGCCTCCCGCTCCCCCGCGCGCTGGGCGGCCTGCTCGCGCTCGCTCACGGGTCGGAGTCCCGCTCGGCGTTGCTGCGGAAGAGCTCCTGCAGGCGAGTGGTGACCGGCCGCTCGGCGGGGAGGTCGTGGTCGTCGATGCTGTCGATCGGCAGGACGTCCTTGGTCGAGCTCGTGATGAAGACCTCGTCGGAGGTCCTCAGCGCGTGGAGCGGCAGCGGCTGCTCCAGCACCTCGATGCCCGCCGCGAGGCCCCACTCGATGACGAGCCCACGGGTGATGCCCGGTAGCAGTCCCGAATCGGCCGGGGGCGTCAGCACCACGCCGCCCGCGACGACGAACACGTTGCTGCCGGTGCACTCGCACAGCTCGCCGCGCGTGTTGGCGAAGACGGCTTCGATCGCGCCGACCTGCTTGGCGCGGGCGAGCGCGACGACGTTCTCGGCATACGAGGTCGTCTTGAGCCCGACCACCGCGGAGCGCTCGTTGCGCGTCCACGGCACGACCGTGAGGCGGGCGCTCGCCGGCGGACGTGCCTGGGGAGCCGCGACCACGATGGTCGTCAGCGACGCCTCGTCGCGGTCTGAGCCGAGCGGCCCGACGCCGCCCGTGACGCTGTAGCGCAGTCGGCCGAAGGCGATCGGGTCGCCACTCGAGCACGGCCGCGACGCCCTTGTCGACGAAGGCGAGGTCCGGTGCCGGCAGGCCGAGACCGGCGGCGGACCGCTCGAGGCGCCGGTGGTGGCGGGTCAGTGCGAACGGTGCCCCGTCGACGATCTTGGCGGTCTCGAAGACGCCGTCTCCCACCGTCACCGCGTGGTCGAGTGCGCTCACGGCCGGGCCCATCGGCTCCACCAGTGCCCCGTCCACCCACACCCGGATGCTCGTGCCCGTCACCGCTGCCTCACTCCGTCCACAGTCATCGTGCCGTCCCCGTCGCGCCCCGGGCGCCGGCGACCGCCTTCATGGTGTCACAGTGCCGGCGGCGAGCCCGACCAGCCGGGCGGCCTTGAGCTCGGTCTCGCGCCACTCCCCCTCAGGGTCGGACTGCCAGGTGATGCCCGCTCCCGTGCCGAAGCTGAGCCGTCGCCCACCGTGCTCGTCGCGGCTCGCCCAGAAGGTGCGGATGCCGACTGCGAGCTCGGCCGTGCCCGTGTCGCCGTCGACCCACCCGATGGCGCCGCAGTAGGGCCCGCGCGGCACCGGCTCGAGGTCGCCGATCGTCGTCAGGGCGCTCGACTTGGGCGCCCCCGAGACCGATCCGGGCGGGAAGGTCGCGCCGACGATCTCGGGCCACTCCACCCCCGTCCGCAACCGTCCGCTCACCGTGGAGACGAGATGCACGAGCCCGGGGTGCGCCTCGGTGACGCACAGCTCATCGACCGACACCGTGCCGGGCTCGCAGACGCCGGAGAGGTCGTTGCGCATGAGGTCGACGATCATGACGTTCTCGGCGTGGTCCTTGGGCAGCATGAGCTCGGGCGTGGGCGCGGTGCCCTTGATGGGACGCGTGACGAGCCGACCACCCGCACGGCGCAGGTAGAGCTCCGGAGACGCGCACACGAGGTCGATGCCCGCAGCATCGCACCGGATGCGGGAACCGTATGGCGCCGGATTGCCTTGTCGCACCAACAGATCCAGCCCATCGAGGTCTGCGTCGTCGCTGAGCTCGTGCTGCAGCAGGCGGCAGACGTTCACCTGGTAGACGAAGCCCGCCGCGATCCGCTCGCGCACCTCCACCACCGCGGAGACGTATGCCGGCTCGTCCAGCGAGCTGGTCCAGGTGCCCGCGAGTGGCGACCACGCGTGCGACGGTCCCTGCGGTCCCGAGGGGTTCGACGACGGCGAAGCGGACGGCCGTCACCGCGCCCTCGAAGGTCGCGACGACGGCCCAGAAGCCACCCTGAGAGATGGCCTCGAGGGCGTCGTCGCCGCGCCGGATGTCGACGACGCCGTGGGCACGCCGGTCGGCGAAACGCGCTTGGTCCACGGTGGCGATCCTAGGGGCGGCCACCGAGACCGTCTGCCCGGCACAGCCCCGCGAGGGCATCGCGCCGCAGTCCTCAGGCGGCGAGCGCCTTCTCGATGTCGGTGGCGAGGCCCGCGGGATCGGTCTGCGGCGAGAAGCGCTCGATGACGGCGCCGTCGCGACCGACGAGGAACTTCGTGAAGTTCCACTTGATCCGGTCGCCGAGCAGCCCGCCCTTCTCGGACTTGAGCCAGCCCCAGAGCGGGTGCTCGTCGTCGCCGTTGACGTCGACCTTCGCAAACATCGGGAAGCTGACGCCGTAGTTCTTCTGGCAGAACTCCCCGATCTCCTCCTCCGTGCCGGGTTCCTGACCGCCGAACTGGTTGCACGGGAAGCCGAGCACCGTGAAGCCGCGGTCGCGGTAGCTCTGGTAGATCGACTCGAGCCCGGCGAGCTGTGGGGTGTAGCCGCACTGACTGGCCGTGTTGACGACGAGCACCACCTGTCCGGCGTGGTCGGCGAGCGAGTGCTCCTGGCCGTCGATCGTCGTGGCGGTGAAGTCGGTGAGTGCCGTCATGGCGAGTCTCCTGATGGGTCGTGGGGCGGTCGTTCCGGGTGGTGGTGCTTCGGGTCCCGCGACGCACCCGGATGGGTGCGTGCGGTCGAGGGCGTTTCGCCCATCATCGCCCGCCGCGGTGGAGGACACTGGCGGGGGTAGGGGTGTCGAGCGGGAGCCACGTTCCGCTCGACACCGTGCGAGCCCGTCACGCGTCCCGGTGGGGTGGTCAGGTGTGAGCCAGCGCTTCGTCGACTTCGACGTCGTCATCACGCGCGGCGATGCCGGCTACACCGTCGAGCTGCCGGGACACGCGGGCCCTGACGGGGAGCCGCTCTCCGTCCCGTTCGTGCTGCCGTTCAGCGCCACCGAGCTCGCGACCTTCATGGTCGCCGTCGGTCCCCCGCGCGTGACCTCCCGCCGCCTCGTGCCGGTGACCGAGCGAGTGGGTGACGTCAAGGACCTCGGCCAACGCCTCGGCGACGCCCTCCTGGTCGGAGCCGTGGGGTCCACCTTCAGGTCCGAGGTCGATGCGGCGACGGCTACCGGCAGCAACGTGCGCCTGCGCCTCGACCTCGAGGGCGCTCCCGACCTGCAGCCGGTGCCGTGGGAGTACCTCTACTCCGCACGAGCTCGGACGCTTCCTCACGCTGTCCAACCGCACCCCGATCGTGCGCCAGGTCAAGGCGTTCGGGGTGCCACCACCGGTCGGTCGTGCATCCTCCTCTCCGGGTGCTCGTGATGATCTCGAGTCCCAGCGACGTGCCTGCCCTCGCGGTCGACCGCGAGCGGCAGCTGCTCGAGGCGACGACCAAGGACCTCGTCGACGCGGGCCTGCTCGAGATCGTCGTCCTCGCCGACGCCACGCTGCCCGCCCTCCAGCGCGCGTTGCTCGACCCCTTCCACGTCTTCCACTTCATCGGCCACGGCGGCTTCGACCGTGAGCTCGACCAGGGGGTGCTCGTCCTCGAACGCGACGACAACACGGCACACCGCGTGACCGGCGCGCGCCTCGGCACGCTGCTGCACGACGCCCGAGACCTCCAGCTTGCCGTGCTCAACGCCTGCGAGGGCGCCCGCAGCTCGGGCCGTGACGCCTTCTCCGGCGTCGGCCAGGCGCTGGTGCGCCAGGGCCTCCCGGCCGTCGTCGCGATGCAGACCGAGATCAGCGACCGCGCGGCCCTCGTCTTCAGCCACGAGCTCTACTCCTACCTGACCCGAGGGCTCGGCATCGAGACCGCGATCTGCGAGGTGCGCAAGGCGATGGCCACCTCCGACGAGGCCTCCGAGTGGGGCACCGCGGTGCTCCTGCGCTCGGCCGGGGCCACCGACGAGCCCTTCACCTTCGTGCGCACGGACCTGGCCCAGCCTGGCCAGGAGCGGCGCTGGGAGTCGCTCTACGCCGCCGCCCGCGGCGCCCTGGCGACCGACGCCACCTCGACGGCGGTGCCGATGCTGGAGCAGCTGGCCGCCGAGCGCCCCGACTACGCCGACGTCACCGCGCTGCTCGAGCAGGTGCGTGCGCCGACAGAGCCACCGCCAGCCTCAGGAACCGCACCAACGACCGCACCCACGACCGCATCGACGGCGACACCAGCGGTCCCAGCAGCCGACCGGCGACCCGACCGGCGACCCCGGTCGGTCCGCCACGGATGCGCGGACCGCGCCGCCGCAGCCGCCGAAGCGCGCCGACCGGCGTCTGCTCATCGGGGGCGCAGCCGCAGCCCTGGCGCTGGTCGCTGCAGGGGGCTATGCCCTCTCGCGCGGGCAGACCCCCGCCCCCACGCCTGCTGCCAGCGCGTCGGTGTCGTCCGGCACCACGGCAGACGCCACCGCGATCGCGCGGGGTTCGCACCGTCGACCTGCCGACGGCCGGCGAGCCCACCGGCGCGTTGGTGCTGCCGTATGCCGTGGACGGCGACTTCCACAGCGCGGCGGGCAGCGACCAGATCGGCCCGTGGGGCGCCCTCAAGGACGTGCTGCGCCTCCCCGGCGGCAACCGCGTCGTGACCGTCGACCAGGCAGGGCGCGTCCGGATGACCCTGACGGACACGGGCGGGACGACCCTCGCCGACCTCGGCGAGTTCGAGAGCCATGTCGAGGCCAACCGGGGCACGCGCTTCGCCTACGTCGACGGCGCCGACGGCCACCTCAGTGTCCGTGACACGGCGGGGCGCGGAGGTCGCGGCACTGCCGGGCGTCGGCGCGGAGGCGCGGGTGGTGGGCTTCGCCGGCCCGGCCGTCTTCTACACGAGCAACGGGTCGACCTTCCGCTGGGACACGACGACGACGCGCGCCGCCGAGTGGCGCCAGACCGAGATGGTGGCCTTCAACGACTCGACCCGCACCGCCGTCGGGCAGTCGGCGACCGAGTGCTTCGCCGTGCTCCGGGTCGACACCCCAGCCGCAGGCGACGCGACGCCTCGACTGCCAGGGCCTGGACGTGAAGGGCATCACCGGTGACGGGCGCTACGTCATCGCCTCGAGCACCTCCACCGGGCCCGATGAGGAGAGCAGGGTCCTGCTCGTCGACATCACGACCGGCAAGCCCGCCTTCGCGGTCCGCGTGCCGGCGGGGACGAGCGTCGTGCAGGCCGGCTACCGCACGAGCCCGGTGCCTCGCACGCTCGTGCTGAGCACGGTGACACGCGACGGGCGCAACCGCCTCGTCGGCTGCCCGACCGACGGCACGTGCGAGATCCTCACCGAACCCAAGCCCACGACGGGAGACAGTGCCGCGCCCCCGCCCTACGTCATCTCGCGGGACTGAGCGGTCACCACCCCAGACCCGCGGGTATGCCGCGCGCCCGGGCCCAGCGGCATACCACGTCAGGCGGGGGTGTCGGGCTCAGGCGGGGTGTCGCGACCGTCGCGCTCGTCCCGGTCGGCCCACTCGACCAGCGTCGCGAAGTCGAAGACGGCGTCGTCGATGCCGGCATGCAGGTCGCCGAGTCGGGCGAAGCGCTCGGGCATCGTCGCGATGGTGAAGTCGTCGGGCAGCGCGTCGGCGATCTCGTCCCACGCCAGGGGCGCGGAGACGGTTCCGCGACGGTTCCCACGCACGCTGTAGGCCGCGGCGATGGTGTGGTCGCGGGCGTTCTGGTTGTAGTCGACGAACAGGTCGGTGGGCGCCCGGTCCTTGCGCCACCACGTCGTCGTGACGTCATCGGGCAGGCGGCGCTCGACCTCACGAGCGAAGGCCAGGGCACCACGGCGCACGTCCTTGAAGCCCCACCGCGGCTCGATGCGCACGTAGACGTGCAGGCCGGCCCCTCCCGACGTCTTGGGCCAGCCGACGGCGCCGAGCTCCTCGAGCACCTCGTGCGTCACCTCGGCCGCACGACGCACCCTGTCGAACGGGCACTCCGGCATCGGGTCGAGGTCGATGCGCCACTCGTCGGGGCTCTCGGTGTCGGCCCGGCGGCTGTTCCACGGGTGGAACTCGACGGTCGACATCTGCACCGCCCAGACGACGTCGGCGAGCTTGGTCACGCAGAGCTCGTCGGCGTGCAGTCCGTAGCGCGGGAAGTGCAGCCGCACCGTCTCGACCCACGGGGGTGCACCCGCGGGCAGCCGCTTCTGGTGGACCTTGGGCCCGTCGA
Source organism: uncultured Actinomycetota bacterium (assembly GCA_963697735.1). Lineage (GTDB taxonomy): Bacteria > Actinomycetota > Actinomycetes > Actinomycetales > Dermatophilaceae > Humibacillus. Next base: position 44,122 of record CAVOOZ010000006.1, read on the forward strand.
CGCCCTTGGGGAAGCGGTGGAGCATGCAGGGCCGTTCGCGCAGCGCGTTGACGATGCCCGGACCCACCGACTGGTAGTAGCGGGCGAGATCGAGCTTGGTCTCGCCCCGCTCGGAGAAGTAGACGCGGTCGGGGTTCGAGAGGCGCACGGGCAGCCCCTCGACCTCGAGCTCGACCGCCGGGGTGCCGCGCGCTGCCGCCATGGCGCCACTCTAGGCGGCAGTGCCGGCAACAGCGTGGCCGTCGCCTCAGGTCGGGCCGTCGCCTCAGTCGGGCAGCTGGCGCATCTCGAGCACCGTCAGGCCGTAGGCGTGGAAGCGGTCGAGCAGTCCGTGCAGGTGTGCCCGGTCGGTGATCGGGCCGTAGAGCACGGTGCCGCGGCTGCTCGCCGTCGTCGACTCCGTGAGCTCCGGGAACGCTGCTGCCACCGCGGGAGGGCAGCGGCTCGGCGAGCACGAACTCGTAGCGCATGACACCCCTTCGTATCGCTGGTCCCCGGCAGACTCCAGCCTGCCTCGATGACGATCGGAGCGCGTCACCCGGTGCAGGTGACTCGGGCGGCGGTCCCACCCGTGCCGGGCCTGCGGCTCAGATGAGTCCCTCACGACGACCCGCGGCGACGGCCTCTCGACGGTTGCCCACGCCGAGCTTGGCGAAGAGCGAACGCAGCTGTGTCTTCACGGTGTTGGGCGAGACGGCGCGGGCCCGGGCGAGCTCGGGGACGGTGAGCATCGACGGGAGGTCCTGCAGGAGGCTGAGCTCTCGCGGGGTGAGGACCGGGGCTGCTGCGGGACCGCGCGACGCGGCATACCGGTGCATCGTGTCGTCGAGCGCGGCAGCTGTGAGGGCCGACTCGATGACGTGGGCGACGAAGTCCTCCTCGGCGCCGAAACGGCCGCGGCCCTCGATGAGCAGCTCGAAGATCTCGGGGGCCACCTGGAGCACGAGACGGACGGACCCGAGCCGGCGAGCCGTCACGAGACCCTCGAGGAGCGCCGCGTGGGCAACCGTGGGCTGGCCGTTGCGGTGCGCGAGGGTGGCCTCGAGCAGCAGCGCGACGACCCTGAGATAGACGACCGTCACGCTCTCGGGGCGCGCAAGCACCCGCTGGAGGATCTGACGCGCCTCCTGCTCGCGATCGAGGCGCGCCGCGAGCTGAGCAGCCAGCACCCGCGTCTCACCGCACGCACCGAGCAGTCTCTCGGCCAGCTCCAACGTCGCCCGCGCCAGGTCGATCTCCCCGCACGAGAGGGCCATCCGGTGGTGCTCCGCGAGCTCGGGCGCGATCAGCTGATGTGAGAAGCGGCCGGACGCCAGCTGGAGCACCTCCTCGTGCCGGGCGCGCACGATGTGGCGCTGCTCGGCGGGTTGACCTGCGGCACGGTCGAAGTCGACGAACGATCGGACCGCGCGGACCGACCGGACGACCTCCGGCGCCACCGCCACGCCGGTCGCACCCGAGGGGGCGTCGGGTGATGCCGTCCTGCTCTCGAGGATCGCCTCGGCGACATCGATCAGCTGGGCGGCCCGGTCGGGGTCGAGAGCGCCGAGCGCCGTGCCGGCGGCCGAGACATAAGCCGGCAGCAGGCGGGGTGACGCGGTCCAGCCACGAGCAGTGGCGTAGTCGATCGCGTACTGCGCCCACTGCTGCATCTCGGCGAAGGCACCGAGGGCCCGGTGGGCGGTGGACAGCGCTGCAGCGCAGGTCATGACGACGAACTCGTGGCCGCGCACGTCGGCGTCGACGAGGGCGGACTCCAGCACCTCCACGCCGTCGACGAAGCGACCGATCCAGAGCAGGGCGATGCCGGCCGTCATGTGCTCGAAGACCCTGAGGTCGGCCTGGCCCGGGTGGCCGGAGGCGGCCGGCCGGCTCGCCGCCCCGAGCACCGAGTCGACGACAGTCGGGTCGAGCTCGCCGCACAGCCGGTCGCGGTAGAGCCACGCGGCGGTGGCGAGCCGGTCAAGGTGCGCGGGCGCCATCGCCGAGGGTCCAGCTGCCGGCCCCCGCCCGCCCGCTGCCTCGAGGTGGGCTTCGGCCCGGGGCAGGTCGCCGGCGTCGAGCGCCACGATGGCGGCCAGCACGTGCAGGAAGCGTCGCCGCGGTTGCTCGTCGCGCAGCCCCTCGAGCAGGTGCGCGACAGCACGCTCGACGACGGCGTGGCGACCCTCGAGGAGCAGCCGCAGGCCGCCGTCGTGCAGCAGCGTGAAGAGCGTCGCGCGGTCCCGTGAGGCGATGGCGTGGTCGAGGGCCTCGGCGTCGTGGCCGCTGGCGTGCAGGAAGTGCGCGATGCGCAGGTGCTGCGCTCGGCTGCGCTGACCGCTGAGGTCGGAGAGGCGGGCGACGAGATAGCCGCGCAGCAGGGTGTGGTAGCGGAAGCTGCGGTCCTCGCCCCCGAAGACCGACACGAGCGAGTTGGTGTCGGCGAGGTGTTGGAGCAGCCGACCCGCATCGTCACGGCCGCTCAGCAGCTCGGCCATCTCGCTCGACAGGCGCTCGGGCAGGCACGTGTCGAGCAGGAAGGCGTGCGTGTCGCCCGGCAGCTCGTGAAGGACCTCCTCGATGAGGAACCACAGGCCGCCGTCGCTGCCGAAGCCGTCGAGGACGCCGTCGACGTCGCGTCCGGACCGCAGCGTCATCGCCGCGAGGGCGACGCTCGCCACCCAGCCCTCGGTGAGGGTCCAGAGCCGGTGGACGTGCTCGGCAGAGAGGTCGAGTCCTTCAGCCGCGAGCAGGTGCGAGGTCTCGTCCTCGTCGAAGCGCAGCTCGGCATCCCGGATCTCGACGAGTCGCTCCTGCAGGCGCAGCCGCCCCAGTGACACCCTGGGGTCCGATCGGGCTGCCAGGACGACGTGCAGGTTTGCCGGTGCCCACTGCAGGAGCAGGTCGAGGGCACGCACCGCCCCCGCAGACTGGATGACCTGGACGTCGTCGAGCATCAGCCACACGGGCACGGAGGCGAGCCGGATAGCCTCTGCCACGCGCAGCACGAACTCGAGCTCGCCATCCGAGGTGATGCCCGCGTCGGACGGCAGGTCCAGCTCGGCCAGCTGCTGCCTCGCGCCCACCGGCAGGGCGTCGTGAACGGCCCCGAGCAGCAGGTCCTGCAGGCCGAACGGGTCGTCGTCCTCGGCCTGGAGGGAGGCCCACCCCACCCCCTGACCGGAGGCCTGCAGGTCTCGGGCCCAGCCCGACAACACGGTCGACTTGCCGGCCCCCACGAGCCCGGTGACGACCACGACCGTGCCGAGGCCCCGAGCGCTCGCACGTGGGGACGGCTCCGGCGCGGCAAGCCGGTCGCGCACCAGCAGGTGGGCAGGCGGGAGCGGCGGCTCCCGACGTGGCGATGGCCGCGTCCCAGCCGGCGTGCGGGTCCTACTGCTCACCATTACCCCCAATGGCTCAAGGAGTCTGCTCGATCATGCCTGCCGAGGAGGAGTTGGTCACGCACCTTTCGTGAACGACACGACACGGATGGGTCACGAAGGCCGATGGGCCTGCTCGACCAGGCGGTCGGGCAGGCCCATCGGATCGCGGGAGCGGACGACCGGGCTCGAACCGGCGACCTCAACCTTGGCAAGGTTGCGCTCTACCAACTGAGCTACGTCCGCGGGCGCCCCGCAGCCAAGGCTCCGAGGGGCGAGGAAGACGATAGCGGAGGCCTCGGCCATGCGCGAAACCGGTCGCAGCGCGGTCTCCCTGTGGTGTTCATTCGTCGGCCGCACGTGCGCGACGGCCCCGCTGCACGCTCCAGACAACCTCGATCCCGACGGCCAGGGCCAGCACCGCGAGCATGGCGACGAAGAGGCGCGGATCCTCCACGAGGGTCGTGACGGCGAAGACGACGAGCACCACGAGCGTCGAGACGATCGCCGCGAGGACCACGATGAGGTTGATCTTCGCCTCCGCACGCAGTCGCAGCCCTGCGACGGCGACCATGAGGAAGATGATGAGGGCCACGATGCTGCCCAGCGAGGCGATCGAGGAGAGGTCGACGAGGTTGGCGAGCACGAGGACGATGGCCGTCGAGATGCCCAGCCCTCGAGTGCTGCCGAAGGTGCCGGGTCGGCCGAAGATCGGCGGGAACAGCCCGGTGGCGGCGAGCTCCTTCGTGCTTCCCACGGCGCCGTAGATGTTCGCGTTGACGGAGGATGCCGTCGCGAGAAGCGCTGCGACGGCCATCATCGCGTAGCCGGCGTTGCCGAGCACCGGCCGCGCCGCCTCGGCGAGGGCAGTGTCTCCGTTGGCGATGACCTCGTCGACGGTCAGGGTGCCGAAGACCCCGATGGAGATGAGGACGTAGAGCACCGTGGTGATGCCGAGCGCGAGGAACATGGCTCGCGGCAGCGAACGTCGCGGATCGGGCAGGTCGCCCGCGGTGTAGCTCACGACCGCGAACCCGAGATAGGCGAAGAACGTCAGGGCGATGCTCGAGATGATCGTGCCCGGCGGGGGGTAGGTGTCGCGGCTCAGGAGGCTGACGTCGACCTGGGTGAACGTTGCGACGATGAAGACGGCGAAGACGACGAGCAGCACGATGACGACGGTCGACTGGATGCGGTCGATGGCAGCTGTGCCACGGATGTTGAGCGCAGCAACGGCGACGACCAGCACGGAGGTGAAGACCCGCGCCCAGGTCGTCGAGCCTTCGCCACCGGTCACGAGCGCCGCGCCGTAGTTGCCGAAGGACAGGGCCACCATGGACGTCACGATGAGAGCGGCGAAGTAGAGCAGCCACGAGACGACCGCGCTCACGTGACCGGGCCCGTAGCCCTTGACGAGATAGGTGATGAGCCCGCCGCCGGACGGGTAGGTCGCGCCGAGCTGGGCGACGACGTAGCCCAGCAGGCCGGCCACCACGCCACCGAGGAGGAAGGAGACCCAGACGGCCGAGCCCGCGACGGCGCCCGCCTCGCCGAGCAGTGCGAAGATACCGGCCCCCACCATGGCGCCCACGCCGAGGAACGCAGCCCCCCGGACTGACATCGCCTGCTTCGTGGACGCCATGGGTCTGTCCTCCTGACGGGGCACGGCTCCCGTCACGGCTCGTAGGTGCGAGGCGCGACGGGAGCCGTAGCGGCCTCAGCCAGCGAGGATCCGCTCCTTCTGGACCTGGAACTCGGCCTCCGTGAGCACGCCGGAGGCGCGTAGCTCACCGAGCTGCTGCAGGCGCGCGAGGTCGGCGTCCGGGTCGCGCTCCGGCTCCGGAGGTGGCGGGGCCGCATACGCCTGCTGCTGGGGTGGGTAGTCCTGTGGGGGCGGAGCGGCCTGCTCCTCCTGGGATGCCCACCTCCCCGCCTGGCGACGCGAAACCCGGTTGGAGACAGCGGTCGCGGTGCCTGCGACAACGGCTGTCCGGGCAACTCCACGCAGAAGTCCCATCATGTGCTCCTTCGGTCTGAGGTGTAGGGGGTCAGTTGGCGCTGGGCTCGGCTGGATCCGACGGCCCGTCGCCCGGCGACGTCGTCGCTCGCCTCGAGCGCGTCCAGCCGTGCAACGACCTCGTCGGCCGGGATGCGGGCGCTGGCAACCACTTCGGCACCGGCACGCTGCATCGCAGACACGAACGGGCCGGCCCACGTGTTCTCGTAGACGATGAGGGCGACGGCGTTGCCGGGTTGCACCAGACCGGCCGCTTCGTTGACATCGTCCTCGTCGAGCAGGTCGGAGCCGACGCCCTCGAAAAGAGCGAGGTCGAGCGCCCCGTCTCCGTCGAGGTCCGAGAGGGCCATCGCGGTCACCGTGCCGTCCAGGCCTCGGACCACCGCGCGCATGTCGAGGATGCGGATGATCCCTCGGTCGACGAGGTCGACGAGTATGGCCATCCCCTCTCCGGTCAGGCGAGCACCGGGGAACTCCAGGGCCAGGAAGTCGATCGGTCCCACATCGACGTTGACGCTCATGTCTTGCCTCCTTGACGGCTGTCCATTGACGCCAAGAGCGTTGCGCCCCAGCGATTCGCGACGCATCACCCTGGTGGGATGAAACCACGGCCTGCGGCCGGTTCAGTCTGGCCCGACGACGCCCTCGGCGGGGTGCTCGACCTGCCGCATCGCGGTCACCCCGATGCCGAGGGACTCGAGCGCCTCGAGGACTCGCGCAAGGGTCGCCGGATCGGAGGCGGGCACGCTCAGGACCGTCGAGCCCGCCACCTCGCGTCGCGGCAACGGCCCCACTGAGTCGGACAGGTCGGCGGCGAGCTGACCGTCGAGGGTGATCTCGTAGATCCGCATGTCACACCCCTCACTCGAGTCCCGGACGCAAAGTCGCGCGTGGCGGCCATCTGGGCAATAGTGTCGGTGCGCCGGGACGGTCGCCGCGTCAACCCTCGGGAATGACTTTCCCGGGCAATGGAGGGCACACGATGGTCGCACCACGCCAACCGGGGCGGATGACCCCGCCGACGGCGTCCGCAGGCATCATCGACCGCCCGCGCCTGACGCCGCTGATCGACGGACGGCCCGTGGTCGTGCTTGCGGGCATGGCGGGCTACGGCAAGTCGACGCTGCTCGCGGCTGCCGCCCACCGGCAGCCGCAGGACGGCGCCACCGTGTGGATGACACTCGACGACGCGGACAAGGACCCCGCGCACCTGGTAGCCGACCTCCTGGAGGCGACGGCTCGTGCCGACATCGAGGCCGTCTCCGAGCCGCTCGAGCACCTGCGTCATGCATCGCTTCGTGCCGAGCCGCTGTCCCTGGTCGACTCGCTCCTCGAGATGCTCTATGACAGCGCCGGACCGATCCTGCTCGCCCTCGACGACGTGCAACACCTGTCCGGCGCGACGGCGTCGACGAAGATCGTCGATCACCTGCTGCGGTGGGTGCCGGCCAACCTGCGTGTGGTCATCGCTGCTCGCGTCGTCCCTCCCCTGCGGTTGCAGCGACTCCGCCTCGAGGACCGACTCACCTACCTCGCCCACGACCAGCTGGCTTTCACCGCCGAGGAGTCCCTCGCCGCGGTCCGAGCCGGCGGCCTCGACCTGGATCGCGGCACGGTGGACGCGATCCACCAGGCGACCGGTGGATGGCCGGCGGGAGTGCGCATGGCCATCCTTGCCTCCCGGCACAACAACACCCCGAGCGAGCTCTCGCTGGAGCTGCGGCGCGACCAGGCGCTCGCCGAGTACCTCGCCACCGAGGTGCTCGCCTCTCTGCAGCCCAGCCTGCGGGACTTCGTCCTCGACAGCTGTCTCGACGAGCAGGTCTGCCCATCGCTCGTCGACAGCATCCGCGGCACGACCACCGCGGAGTCGATGCTCGAGCAGTGCGTGGCGGCAGGGCTCTTCCTGTCCCGCGGAGGCGCAACGAAAGAGGGCCAGTGGTACCACTGGCACCCGCTCTTCGCGGCACACATCCGACGACGTCTCGCCACCGAGCATCCGGACCGCGCCGCACGACTGCACGCGGCGGCAGCCACGTGGTGGGCGGCGGTCGACGTACCCGTCGCGATCGGGCACGCCCTCACCGCCGGCGACGGCGAGACGGCGGCGGGCCTCTTCGCCGACGGCTGGCTCGAGCTCTTCCTCAAGGGGCGGGTGGATGACGTGCTCTCCGCCGTCGATCGACTCCCCCGCGTCTCGGTGCACGGCAGTGACGTCCATCTGGCCAAGGCGCTCATCCTCATCCGACAGGACCGGCTCGACGAAGCCCAGGCCGAGCTCGACTCCGCACGGACCACCGCGACGCTCCTGCCGGACTCGGAGCGCACACGGCTCGCGGAGCGCACGGCGCTCGTCGAGCTCTTCGTCACCGGCGGGACACGGGGACTCGGTGTCGCCGCAGGATCGGGAGCGGCGCTGCTCAGCTCCCTGGACACCGAGGGCCCGGTTGCCGATCCCGTCGTTCGGGCATCGGTGCAGGTCTTCGTCGGCATGGCCGAGGCGAGGCTCCGGACGAGCTTCGACACGCCGCTGGAGCTGCTTCGCGCCTCGGCCCGGACGGCGGAGAGCAAGGGCTTGACGGCCCTGGAACTGACCGCCCTGGCAGAGACCTGCATCCCCGCCATCGCCGAGGGGCGCCTGGACGAGGTCCGCGATCTCGCGGTCGACGTGCTCCGCAGAGCCGAGGCCCGCGGTTGGGTGGGGCTCATGACCCTCGCGCCGGCCGTTACCTTCCTGGGGTGGCTCGACCACTGGCAGGGCAACCCCCGTGAGGGCCGCACCCAGCTCGAGCGCAGCCTGTCCATGTCGCTCCCCTTCGACCGAGACCTGCGCGGCCTCATCCTCAACTTCCACGCCCAGAGCTGCCTGTCCCTCGGTGACCTCCGTGCGGCGCGCACGAGCATCGCCCAGATCACGACGCTGATCGCCACTGGGAGCGCGCCCTCCTGGTGGCCCTCCATGCTGGCCGGCCTGGAGGGACTGGTTCTGAGCAGCGAAGGGCGGACCGACGAGGCCCTGGCCCTGGCTCTGAGCCCGCCCGTGGGCGCGCAGTACGCGTTGGCCGCTGCGCAGCGCGCCACGGTGCTGCTGCGGGCGCGTCGACCCGCCGAGGCGCTGTCGGTGCTGGAGTGCGCCACGGACTCGGCTGCGTTCGTGCACGTCCAGACCCTCTCGCGCTGCGTCGAGGCCGAAGCCCTGGCGGCGCTCGGCAAGGAGGACTCGCACCGGGCCCTCGAGGGCGCTCTCGCCGTGGCCGAGCCCCACGGGCTGTGGGGTCCGTTCCTCTCCGCCGGCCAGGGCCTCACCGACTTGTTGAAGCTTCACCTGCGGCACGGGACGAGCCACCCTGCTGCAGTCACCCAGCTGTTGGGACGGATCTCGGAGATGCAGCAGCCCCGTGCCACGGCTTGGGGCGAGCAGCTCACCGACAGGGAGCGCGTCATCCTGCGCTACCTCGCCACCAATCTCACCAACACCGAGATCGCCGACGCCGAGTTCATCTCCGTGCACACGGCCAAGACCCACATCGCGCACATCTACCGCAAGCTCGGCGTCAGCAACCGGCGCTCCGCGATCCGTCGTGCGGCCGAGCTCGACCTCTACTGAGGACGCGCTGCGGCGCTTCGTCGCATGGGCCCGGTATGTCACCGGCTGATCTCGTCTTCAAGGGATGACGCGGCAACCCCTGATCAACGCCATGCTGCGAAGAGGTGAACAGTCCTCCGGGAGAGGCGGTCGAGCATGCGTGCGGTGGTGGTGGTGCGTGGTGCGGTCGACGAACGAGACATCTGGCCCTACGCCGTGATGTCCGAGAGCGACGGGGAGCGCACGACGCTGACGGTCACCGTGCACGACAGCCAGGAGCTGGTTGGCGTGCTCTCCAGCCTGGCGGCCCTCGGTCTCAACGTCACCTCGACGCAGCTCATCCAAAGAGCAGGCGGACATGGCGGCGGGCCCCTCCGGCGGCCGGAGGAGATCTCGTCCTCGGAGGATGACGCCGCCGCCCCGTGGGGTCGTGACAGTGGGGGTCAGTAGGTCTCCCACTGTCACGACCCCACGCGGCGCCGAGACGCCGCATCGAAAGGATGTCAAAGCCATGGACTTCTGGAGCTACTTCTGGTTGCTCGTCTGGTGGTTCTTCTTCGTCGCCTACCTCATGGTCCTGTTCCAGATCTTCGGTGACCTCTTCCGTGACGACGAGCTCGGCGGCGGGGCCAAGGCGCTGTGGGTCCTCGTGCTCGTCTTCTTCCCTGTGGTCGCTGCGTTGGTCTACCTCGTCGCCCGCGGCAAGGGGATGGCGGCCCGCACGATGCGGAGGCACGCGGACACGGTTGCCGCACAGGACGAGTACATCCGCCAGGTCGCCTCGACGTCATCCGGCTCCTCGGGCGTCGAGCAGCTTGCCCAGGCGAAGGCCCTGCTCGACTCCGGCGTCATCACGCCGGACGAGTTCGCCAAGATCAAGGCCCAGGCACTGGCGTAGACCCGATGGCGGTGACGCTGCCGGGTGCACCCCGGCATCGTCACCGTCATTCTCGCCCAACCTTGTTGAGGGAGATGGAACGTCATGAGTCATCCCACCGTGCGGCGTCGCGCCGCGACCTCTCTCGTCGCGATGGCGCTACTCCTCGCCGGCTGCGGCAACAACCCGGCGGCGCAGGACCTCTGCGCCAATGCGAAGGCGTTCTCATCAGCCGTCACGGACCTGCAGTCGCTCAAGCCCGACGGGGCCAAGCTCGACGAGCTGAGTGCCAAGGTCGACGCGGCCGTGGCCAAGCTGGATCGGTTGCAGGCGGTGACCGAGGGCCGGTTCGACAGCGCCATCTCCACGCTGCGCGCCAACCTCGCCGGCTTCGGGCAGGCCCTCACGGCGGCGGGCAACGACGCCTTTGACGAAGCTGCACCGCAGCTGACGGCCTCGCTCGACGAGCTCCGCGCGTCCTACGCGACCCTCACCCAGTCCCTCGCCATCCAGTGCCCAACCACGTGAGCCACGCGGTGCACACCCTCAGGAAGGAAACGACATGAGCGTCACGTTCGTGCTCGAAGCACTCGTCGTGCTCGGGGCCATCGTCATGGGCACGCGGGCGGGGGGCGTCGGGGTCGGTCTGTGGGGCGGCCTCGGCGTCTTCGTCCTGGTCTTCATCTTCCGCGAGCCGCCCGGTGAGCCGCCGGCTGCGGCGCTCGCGATCATCCTCGCTGTCGTCACCGCTGCCGCGATGATGCAGGCTGCCGGCGGGATCGACTGGATGGTGTCGGTCGCCGCAGGGATCATCGAGAAGCGACCCAAGCAGATCACCCTGATCGCGCCGCTCACCGCCTTCCTCTTCTGCGTCGGATCCGGCACGGGCAACATCATCTACCCGCTGCTGCCCGTGATCTACGACGTGTCCTACAAGAACAACATCAGGCCAGCGCGGCCCCTGACCGTGACCGTCGTGCAGTCGGGCATCGCCCTGGCCGCATCGCCCGTCTCTGCCGCCATGGCCGCGATGCTGACCCTGACCGACGTGGCGCCCTACAACCTCGGGCTGAGCCAGATCCTCGCCATCACCATCCCGGCGTGCCTCATCGGCATCTTCGTCACCTCGCTGGTCGTCAACCGGATGTGGAAGGACCTCGACGAGGACCCCGACGTCCAGGCCAAGATCGCCTCCGGCCAGCTGGTCGCTCCGCAGCAGGCCCTCGAGGGCGAGTCTGCGGCGTCGAAGCTGACGTTCACCAAGGAGGGCCGCAACTCCGCACTGGCCTTCCTGGTCGGCGTCGTCCTGATCGTCGTCTTCGGCCTGTTCCCGCAGCTGCGCCCCGCGTTCGCGTCGGAGGGAGAGGCCCCCGTGCCCATCGACATGACGACGACGATCGTCCTGGTGATGTTCGTCGTCGGCGTCGCGATCCTCTACCTCGGACGCCCGGACGTCAGGGAGGTCCCCGACCAGTCGGTGTTCAAGGCCGGCATGATCTCGGCGATCGCGCTCTTCGGGATCGCCTGGCTCACCGCCACCTTCATCGCGGCCCACGAGGACTACATCATCGAGACCATCGGTGGCTGGGTCACGAGTTGGCAGTTCATCTTCGCCCTGGCGGTCTTCCTCGTGGCCGCCCTGACCACGAGCCAGTCGACAGCGACGCGAACGATCGTGCCCATCGGCCTTGCCGTCGGACTCCCTGCCGGCGTCGTCACCGGCATGTGGGCCGGCGGTCTCGGTGGTGTCTACACCCTGCCCGCCAACGGCACCCAGATCGCCGCGGCGAACTTCGACCAGACGGGCACGACCAAGCTCGGGACCAAGCTGATCGACCACAGCTTCTTCATCCCGATGCTGGTGCTCTCGGTGACCACCGTCGCGGTGGGCGCGCTGATCGGCGGGGTGTTCTTCTGAGCCCAGCCGAGCCAGCCATCACGACATCCACGAAGGAGTGAGCATGCAGACACAGGAGATTGCCGACCGGGTGAGCGCGTTGATGCCTGGTGTCATACAGGACCTCGAGAGGCTGATCGCCATCCCCTCCATCGCCTTCCCGGGATATCCGGCAGAGCCGGTGGAGAGGATGGGACGCGAGACGTTGCAGATGTTCCGCGACGTCGGCTTCACCAACGCCCAGCTCATGGAGGTGCCGTCGGGTTACCCGCCGATCTATGCGGAGATCGAGGGACCCCCGGGATCACCTGTCGTCGTGCTCTATGCACACTACGACGTGCAGCCGGCGCCGCCCGAGCAGGGCTGGACGTCTGACCCATGGACTCCCACCCGCAAGGACGACGGGCGCATCTACGGACGGGGGGCCGCCGACGACATCGGCGGCCTCGTCAGCCACCTCGGGACGCTGAGGGTCTTCGACGGCAAGCCGCCGTGCACGGTCAAGCTGATCCTCGAGGGCATGGAAGAGACGGAGAGCAACCTCGAGGCGTTCGTCGAGGCGCACCCGGAGCTGTTCGCGTGCGACCTCTTCGTCATCTGCGACATGGGCAACCTGCGCGTCGGCGAGCCGGCCCTCACCACTGCGCTTCGCGGCGACGTGGCCTGTGTCGTGACGGTGCGCACGCTCGAGCACCCTTTGCACTCGGGCGTCTTCGGTGGCCCCGCACCCGACGCCATGATGGCGCTCGCCCGGCTCCTGTCCACCCTCCATGACGACGAGGGCAACGTGACGGTCGAGGGCGTCTCGGAGACGGTCTGGGACGGGGCTGACCTCAGCGAGGACGACCTGCGATCGAGCGCGGACGTCCTGGACGGTGTGGCGCTCACAGGTAGCGGACCCGTGGGAGCCAGGCTCTGGGCCAAGCCGTCGATCAACGCCATCGGCGTCGACATGACCAACATCGCCACCTCGTCCAACGTGCTCATTCCCGAGGCCAGCGCCAAGATCTCGATGCGAATCGTCCCGGGATCCGAGCCCGAGAAGGAGCTCGACGCCCTCGTGGCCCACCTCGAGTCGCACGCCCCCTGGAATGCCAAGGTGGAGGTGAAGCGCACGAAGGAGGCTCCGCCGTTCCTCTGCAAGACCGATGGCCCGGGGTATGCCGCCGCGCGCGAGGCGCTGTCCGACGCCTTTGGCAGACCGGCGGGGGAAGCCGGCTGTGGGGGCTCCATCCCCCTGCTGCGCACGCTCGAGAAGGCCGCGCCCGGAGCAGAGTTCGTCCTGTGGGGCCCGGAGGACGTCGCCGTGTCCCGTATCCACGCCTCCGACGAGAGCGTCGACCCGTCCGAGATCGAGAAGCTCATCGTGGCCCAGTCACTCCTGCTGCAGCGACTCGCTGACGGCGCGGGCGCCGGGTCCGGCTAGCCAGCACGCCGTCATGGCGGCGGCCGTCGCAGTCTTCGCGCTGCTCGTCATCGTCTTCGTCAGCCAGTCGGCGCGGCTCGGCAGGGCCCACCTGACGGGGCCGATCGTGTTTGTCGTCGCCGGCGTCGTGGTCGGACTGTCGATGTCTGGCGCGGTCGACGGCGGCACCAGCCGCGCCATCGCCGAGGTGACGCTCGCGCTGACCCTCTTCCACGACGCCGCTCAGCTGCAGCCCCGCGACGTCCGAGGCGACTCGTTCTTCACCGGGCGGCTGCTCCTCGTCGGCCTCCCCCTGACGATCGGCGCCGGCTACCTCCTGGCCCGAGGACTGTTCCCGGAGATCGGGATCTGGCTCGCGCTGCTGCTCGCGGCCACGCTGGCGCCCACCGACGCCGGGCTGGGCGCTGCAACCGTGCTCAACCCGGTCGTGCCGGTGCGGGTGCGCCGCATCCTCAACGTCGAGAGTGGCCTCAACGACGGGTTGGCCACGCCGGTGGTGCTCTTCGCAGTGGCGGTCGCGGCGGGATCCACGCCGGAGCACGTTGCCCTGGACGCACTGGAGGAGCTGGCGATCGGTGTGGGGGTCGGGGTGGTCGCCGGCTACCTGGCCGGCCGACTGATCGAGCGCGCCCGCACCTCGGGGTGGGCGGAGACGAGCCTCCTGCCGATCGCGGCGCTGTCGGTGCCGCTGCTCTCCTACTACGGGGCGATCGCGATCGGCGGCAACGGCTTCGTCGCCGCCTTCGCGGCGGGCACGACCTACGCGGCAGCCCAAGCCGGAGTCGAGCACACGCATGCGAGCCTCGGCATGACCGACCGGCTGTCGGCACTGCTGGGGTATGCCGTGTGGTCGCTGCTCGGCATCACGGTGGCCCACCACGTCGGGTGGCTCCTGCGCTGGGAGAGCCTCGTCTTCGCGGCCCTCTCACTCACGGTGCTGCGCATGATCCCCGTCGCTGTCTGCCTTCTCGGCACCGGGCTCCGCTGGCCAACAGTGCTCTTCGTCGGCTGGTTCGGACCGCGAGGACTGGCGTCCGTCGTCTTCGCCCTCATCACCGCCGAGTCCCTCGACGAGACCGACCCCGCCGTCCAGACCGTCATCAGCGTGGTCGCCACCACGGTGATCCTCAGCGTCGTGCTCCATGGGCTCAGCTCCGGGCCGTTGGCCGAGCGCTACGGCCGGTGGGCGGAGCGCACCAGACCTCCGGTCGAGACCCAGCATGCCGCCGAACCGCTGGCGGTTCGCCGCTCCGTGGGGGGCCACAGCGCACCCTGATCGGGGCTTGCGAGCCCGACGCGGCGGCACTCAGCCAAGGCCGGCAAGGACCTGGACGATGACGATCTTGGCGATCATCGCGATGGGATAGACGAGCACGTAGCCCAGCCCCACCCTCGTGTCGAATCCGGTGCGGTCGTTCGCGAACGCCAGGATCGCCGGCTGGGTCTGGGCTCCCGCCAGCATGCCGGCATGCTCCGTGCCGCCCATGCGGTGGATGAGGCGCCCGGAGAGCAGCAGGCAGAGTGCGGCGGTCGTCGTGATGACAAAGCCGAGCACGGCCACCTTCCACCCCACGTCGGAGCCGATCGCCCCAGCGATGCGCTCCCCAGCCCGCGTGCCGGCATACGCGAGGAAGGTGATCATGCCGAAGTAGGAGAGGGAGTGCGCGGCGCCGTTGGACATCGAGGTCACGACCGGGCCGATGCGCCCGAGCCGCCCGAAGACGAGCCCGGTGAGAAGGGTGCCGGCGGCGGCCCCGAGCGCGAATCCCCCTCCGGGCGCAGGGATGTGGACGAGACCGATGAGGAGACCGATGGAGAGCCCGAGCGCAAAGCCGCCGGGGTTGATGTCGGACATGCCCCGGTCGGAGTCGCCGAGGAACTCGCCGACCTGGACCATCCGGTCCGCCGGTGCCGTGACACGCACCCGGTCGCCCATCTGCAGCACGAAGTCCGGCGCTGCCACGAGATCGACGTCGGCGCGCCGCACCCGGCTGATGTGGGCACCGAAGCGCCCCTCGAGGTGCAAGGCCCCCACGGAACGGCCTGCCACCGCCGAGTTGGAAACGGTCACCCGGCGGTAGTCGAGGTCGCCCGGCGCGACGACGATGTCGTGTGAGGAGCGGTGCCCGAGCTCGGCCGTGAGCTGGTCGACGAGGTCGCGTGGGCCGACGACGGTCACGAGGTCGTTGGCGTCGAGGCGTTCCGCGTCATCGGCCACGAGGGTGGGACTGGAGAAGTGCTCGTGCTTGATTCGCGAGAAGGTGACCCGCTGGTCGTAGCGCGCCTCTATGTCGGCGAGCAGCAGCCCCTCGCCCCGTTCCGCGCGGATCGTCTGGTGGACGAGCGGCTCACTCTGGGGCGCCTCGTGACCGCGGTGACGCAGCGACCAGGCCGCGGCGAGAAGCATGCCGACGACACCCCAGAGGTAGGCGATGGAGTAGCCGATGGTGGGACCTGCCGCGTCCGCCGACCGCTCGGTCGCAGCCGCCAGAGCCGGCGTGTTGGTGAGTCCGCCGGCGAAGGTGCCGGCCACGACAGAGGAGGTCAGCCCCAAGGCCTTTCCGACGATCACGGCCAGCACGGCGACCAGCGCGAAGGTCACCACGACGGAGAGCATGACCGGCCAGCCGCGCCGCAACGACGCGAAGAAGCTGGGCCCCGACACGATGCCGATCGTGTAGGTGAAGAGCACGAGACCAAGGGTGCCGAGGGTCTCGGGAATCTGGAGAACGACGCCGTTGGCGACCCCGAACGCCGACACCGCGATGGCTGCGAAGAGCACCGCGGCAGGTCCGATCGCGACCTTGCCCACCCGGACGTGACCCAGGAGGGCACCGAGGAGCAGCAGGAGCGCCAGCAGCAGGATGGGCTGGCCGGAGAGGTTGGTCAGCACAGTTCATCCTCTCGCGCGGCACGCGGGATGGGGACACGGTCCCAGCGCGGCGGCCGCGTCATAGCACCCAAGGCTCCTAGATTCCCCGCCACGTGGACGTGGCACGGCCGATCCGCTCCGACAGCCCCGATCCCACGACCACGCCGACGGCGATGGCGACGATGGACATCAGCGCATTGAGGAAGTCACCGAGACCTGCGGCCTGGTCGGCTCCCACGATCTGCGCCACTCCCTCGAGGCCGAGGGCACCCGGCACGAGCAACCAGAACGTGGGCAGGAAGGTGACCGGCACCGGTGGCCCGCTGCGGCGGCTCTGGATCATGTAGCACACCGGCAGCACGACGGCCGCGGCCAGGAAGCTCGCCCCGAGGGGGCCGGTCACCCGCCCCGAGAGGGCCTGCACGCCGTATCCGACGTACAGCACGAAGAGGAGCCATCCGAGCGTCCGGGGCGGCGCCGACGACGCGATGAACTGTCCGATCCCGAAGACGAGGACCCCCACCCAGGGAGCCCACCCACCGAGGGCGGGGGCCGTCTGACCCGAGACCGGCGGGAAGCCAGCGATCTCGGCGCCCAGAGCGATGCCGAAGGTCAGGATGAGCAGTCGTTCGAGGCCGTAGACGAGCCGCGCCGACCCAGCGAGCATGTCGCCCGTGGACAGCTCCACCGTCGCCATGGTCAGCGCCGCGCCGGGGAGGAAGGTCACGAGGCACGGGATGACGATCTCGAGCGGTGGTGAGTCGAGGGCGGGGGCCACCCACTGGAAGACGACGGCCGTCACCACGGCGGCTGCGACGACCGGGAGCACCGGGGCGAGCATCGGCTCGCGGGCGGCCCACCACCGCAGGGCGCCAACGAGGAAACCGATGATCAGGAAGGCCGGCAGCGCACTCGCAGTGGGGTTGAGCAGGAGGCCGAGCCCGACGGTGAGGACTCCGCTCGCGACCACCCCGACGACTGCCCCGAATCGCGGCTCCGACGTCATCACCGTCCGCAACCGCTCCGTCGCCGTGTCGGCGTCCACGAGGCCGTGTCGGATGTCGTCGATCAACCGGTAGAGGGCATCCACCTGGTCGAGCCGCAAAGGCTCGCTCGTGCCTGCCTCGAAGTCCATCCGTGTGGAGTCGCCGACCTCGACCCGGACGAAGACGCCGGTGGGGACGACGAAGAACGTGACGCCTTCGACGTCGTACACCCGGGCGACCTCACCGAGGATCTGGGTCACACGCTCCGTCGCATCGCCCGCCTGCGCCATGGCGACCCCGAGGTGCCGCAAGAGGTCGAGCACCGCCTCGGGCGGCGGGGCGACGACGAACTCCGGCTCGGGGTCGGTCGCCGGTGCCAGTGGATGCAGGTGACGCTGCGCGACCTTCGCCACGCGTGCCCACATGTGGTGTGTCGCTCCCCGCAGCCGGTCGGGCGGGGAGCTGGGACCGCCGGAGGTGGGTGGCACTCCCCCAGGCCCCGGTCAGCGCGCGAGTCGCTGGAGGAACAGCGCCTCGGCGAGGGCCAGGTCGGCGATCTCCCGCGGGTGCACGCTCTCGTTGGGGGCGTGGATGAGTGCCAACGGCTCCTCCACCCCCATGAGAATCAGCTCGGCGTCGGGATACGTCTCGGCGAACACGTTGCACAACGGGATCGAACCACCCTGCCCGAGACTGACCATGGGTCGACCGAACGCCTCCTCCATGGCAGCGCCGATGGCCTCGTAAGCCGGACCATCGGTCTGCGCCGAGAACGGTGATCCCGTCGCCTCCGTCTCCACGGTGACCCGCACGCCCCAAGGCGCAGCTGCGAGAAGGTGGCTCTTCAGTGCCTGCTCCGCAGCGGCGGGCTCGGTGCCAGGCGGGATGCGCAGGTTGAGCCGGGCGCGCGCGCGTGGCGGGATGGCTGCCGCCGAGCCGACCACCGGCGGGCAGTCGATGCCGAGGGTCGTCAGGGATGGTCGGGCCCAGAGCATGTCGGAGACGGTGCCACTGCCAAGGAGCCTCGCACCCTCGACCACCCCTGCGTCGCTGCGGAACTGGTCTGCCGGATAAACCTCGCCCTGCCAGACCTGACTGTTGTCGAGCCCCGAGACCGTCGTGTTCCCGTCGGCGTCACGAAGCGTGGCCAACATCGACACGAGCGCGGCGAGGGCGTCCGGGGCCGCGCCACCGAACATCCCCGAGTGGATCTCCGATGCCAGCGCGTCGACGCTGACGACGATGTTGACCATCCCCCGCAGGCTCACCGTGGCTGCCGGGTGCCCGACAGCGGCGTTCCCGGTGTCACAGACGAGGATGGCGTCCGCGCGCAGCAGGTCCGAGTTCTTCGGCACGAAGTCCTCCAGCCCGCCAGTGCCCTGTTCCTCCGAGCCCTCGACCACGAGCTTGAGATTGACCGGCACGTCATCGCCCAGTGCCCGCAGCGCCGTCAGGTGCATGACGATGTTGCCCTTGCAGTCGGCCGTTCCTCGGCCGAACCATCGATCGCCGACCTCGGTGAGCTCGAACGGTGGTGTGCGCCAGGCCTCGTCGTCCAGCGGAGGCTGGACGTCGTAGTGGGCGTAGAGCAGGACGGTGGGGGCGTCGACGTTGCCACAGGGACGCGAACCGACGACCGCTTGGCTGCCGTCCGCGGTCTCAGCGAGGCGGGCGTCGGCAAACCCGACCGCCTTGAAGGCGTCGAGGACCCACTGTGCCGCGCGGGTGCATTCCTCCGGTGGATACTGCCGCGGGTCGGCCACCGAGGGGATGGCCACCAGCTCGGCGAGGTCGGCGCGGGCCTGGTCCATCAGCCCGTCGACACGGGCGCGTAGATCCATAGCCCGTCAACCCTTCACAGTGTCCGACAGCTCCAGAGAGTTGACGAACTCCTGGAACGTGGGCACCTTGTCAGGGCAGTAGATCTTCAAGGCGAGAAGCTGGCCCTTGACGGCCCGGTTGTCGGCGATCACCGGTCGCATGCCCGGTCCCGCGGCGCCGTTCATCAGCTGGCTGAAGAGAGTGGCCTTCCTCAGGGACCCAGTGGGGTCGTCACACACCGCACCGCCGTCGTCCCCGAAGAGTCGCACGACCTGCTCGTGGCTCGGGGCGCGACCACCGGCCGCCGTGACGGCGGCGACGAACTGGTTCGCCTTCTGGTCCGCCTGCTCTGACGACTTCCCCGATCTGTAGGTGAGCAGGGCGATGATCGTGAGGACCACGACCGACGACGCCGGCGATGATGTAGACGATCCTGTGCTCGTTGGTCGAGGACTTCTCCGTGACGGTCATGATGAGGTCACCTCCGACTCCTCAGGCAGCTTCCACGACGGCTTGCGCATCTTGTAGAAGAGGAAGGGAACGAGGAGTCCGAGACCGAGCGCGCCACCGGCCACGATGGCGAGATACAGTGCGGGGCTGCCCGATTCGAACTGCGAGGGCGGGACGAAGCCGATGAGCAAGGCCGCGAGCGAGGCGGCGAAACCGACCCCGCACAGCGCACCCAGCATCGGCGCCCGATAGCCGCGCGGATGGTCGGGATCGTTGCGGCGCAGGCGCACCGCAGCCACGAACATCAGCAGGTACATGATGAGGTAGACCTGCGTCGTGATGACGGAGAAGATCCAGTAGGCGCTCGAGACGTTGGGGATCAGGGCGTAGCCGAGGCCGATGATCGTCGTGACGACGCCCTGGGCGACGAGGATGTTCTGCTGGACGCCGTTCTTGTTCAGCTTCTGCAGGAACGGCGGAAGGTATCCCTCCTGCCTCGAGATCAGCAGCAGCCCCTTCGACGGCCCCGCCAGCCAGGTGAGCATCCCACCGAGAGAGGCGGTGACGAGCATGATGCCCAGGATGGGTGTGAGCCACTGGATCCCGAAGGTGGCCAGGACGGCGTCGAAGGCTTGCATGACCCCCGCCGTCAGGGAGAGCTCGTCGGCGGGCACGATCCAGCTGATCGCGAGCGCCGGGAGGATGAAGATCAGCAGCACCAGGCCCATGGCCAGGAACATCGACTTCGGGAACTCCTTGGCGGGGTTGCGCAGCGAGCCCACGTGCACGGCATTCATCTCCATGCCGGAGTACGACAGGAAGTTGTTGACGATGAGGACCAGGCTGGACAAGCCGGCCCAGACGGGGAGGAGGTGATCCGCGTCCATGGGGGCGGCCGGGGTGTTGCCCTGTCCGAGGAAGACGGCGCCCAGGGTGACGAGGATGACCCCGGGGATCAGCGTCCCGATGATGAGGCCCGCACTCGCCAGACCGGAGACCCCCTTGGTCCCGCGGGAGGACACCCACACGGCAGACCAGTACACGACGACAATGACCAGAGCGGTCCACACCCCACTCGACGCGAGCGCCGGGTTGATCACGTAGGCCAGCGTGCTCGCCACGAAGCCCAACAGGCTGGGGTAGTAGAAGATCGTCATGGCGAACTGGCACCACACCGCGAGGAAGCCCATCGGCTTGGAGATGCCGCGCGACACCCAGTTGTAGACGCCTCCTTCGTAGCCCGATGCGAGCTCGGCCGACACGAGCGAGGTCGGCAGCAGGAAGACGATGGCTGGAACGATGTAGAGGAAGACGCACGCAAGGCCGTAGACGGCCATCGTCGGAGCGGCCCGCAGGCTGGCCACCGAGCTCGTGGTCATCATCGCCAGTGCGATCCACGAGATGTAGGCAGAGGCCGGCGCCCGCGTGCGGGCGGCGGAGGCGGACACGGGCTGGTCCGCCGCGGCGTCCATGGCGCTCATCACGCCCGCCCGGCGTGTCGTGGCCCGTTGGCGCCGCCGGCTGGTCCTCGCTGTCGGGGCGTTCGGTCGCACCGGTCTGACTGCCCCCATGTGTGTGTACACGCAGATCACCCAATTCCTCACGTCACTGTTGGTAAGAACAGATTCCTGCGGTGCCCGTGACCGGACATCACTCCACCGGTATGAGAAGGGTTGTGGATAACGCGACGAGCTGTGTCACTCGACGATGGCGAGTCCGTGGTCGGTGGAGTTGAGTCGCCGGCCGCCGGCCTCGGTCACCGTGACGATGTCTTCGATGCGCACGCCGAATCGTCCGGCGAGGTAGATCCCGGGCTCGACCGAGAAGCACATGCCCGGCACGAGGGTCTGCTCCTCCCCTTCGACCATGTACGGCGGCTCGTGGGTGGTCACACCGATGCCATGACCGGTGCGGTGGATGAACGCGTCGCCGTAGCCCGCGTCGGTGATGACGGCCCTAGCGGCTCGGTCGATGTCCTGACAGGTGACGCCGGGCCGGACCGCGGCCACCCCGGCCTCCTGGGCGAGGCGGACGATCTCGTGGACGTCGCGGATCTCCTGCGTCGGCTCACCCACGCAGACGGTACGCGTCGTGTCAGACCCGTAGCCGAACATCAGGCCGCCGAAGTCGAGGACCACCGCATCACCGCGTTGGATCACCCGATCCCCGGCCTCATGGTGCGGGTTCGCCCCGTTCGGGCCCGAGCCCACGACCGTGAAATCGACCTGCTCGTGGCCGAAGTGGCGCAGCAGGGCGGCGAGGTCAGCGGCAACCTCGGTCTCCTTCCGCCCCTCGAACCGGACCTTGAGGATCTCGCCGTAGGTGGCGTCGGCGGCGGAGCCGGCGGCCGTGAGCCGCGCCAGCTCGTCCGGGCCCTTCACCGCGCGCATCATCGGCAGGCCTTCCGTGAGGGACCGGAATGCCGCCGTCGGCAGGGAGCGCTGGAGACCGAGCAGGTGCAGGGCCCAGGCGGAGTCCGAGACGCCGTACGTGCCGGCCGGATCCAGGAGAGGAGCGACCACCCGATACGGGTCGGTGGCGTCGGCCCAGTCGATGACCGTCATGCCACGCACCCCCACCGCCGACTCGGCGTCGGGTCGCTCGAGCGTCGGCACGACGAGTGTCGGCGGCTCACCGGGGGCCAGCAGCAGCACCGTGAGCCGCTCGGTGATCGCGGTGGGACGGTAGCCGGAGAGCCAGACGAGGTCGGGTCCCGGAGTCACCAGGACCCCAGCGAGGGATGCGTCCGAGGCTGCTGAGACAACACGGCGGGCTCGCGTGAGGTAGTCGTCCACGGTGAACGGCTGGGGCTGCTGGACGTCGACAGAGGTCATGGCGGTCTCCCTTGAACAGCACCTGACGATAAGTGGTGCGGTGACCGCCGTGTTCACTCGATCGGGATGAGATCATCCGGCTCTGCTGGCTCGCTCGTGACGTGGCCATCGAGGCCACGGCTCGAGCGGTGGGCGTTACTCCAGGCGACATTCATCCCCGACGAGTGACCCCGCACCGTGGCACGGGCCCTAGGTTCGAGAGGCAGGCAGGGGGCCTGCGGCGAGATGGAAGGAATGCAACCATGTCGGGGTCGAATCAGTCGGCGGTGACGCCGGGTGCAGGAACGGTCGCCGCGGGCGGCGTTCTTGCGGCGACGTGTCTGTCGACGTTCGTGGTGAACGCCAACACCTCTGCGGTCAGCATCCTGCTGCCAGCCATCAGCGCTGACACCGGCATGGATGTCACCACCCTCCAGTGGGCGGTGACCGGCTACTCGCTCGTCGGTGCCGCAGTCATCGTGACCTCGGGGTCCCTGGGTGACGTCTTCGGCCGCAAACGCGTGTTCCAGCTCGGCCTCGCGCTCTTCGTCGTCTCGTGCATCCTCATCGCCCTGTCCACATCGGGCGGCGCTGTCATCGCTGGGCGCTTCGTCCAGGGCGCTGCGGGCGCGACGATCCTCGCCTGCGGGCTCAGCCTCCTGTCCGTGGCGAACTCCGGAGAGGCCCAGTTGCGGGCCGTCTCGCTGTGGGGTGCAGCAGCTGCTGTCGGCGCCGCGGCCGGTCCGCTCATGGGCGGCGTGCTGGTCTCCTTCATGGGCTGGCAGGGCCTCTTCTGGGTCGACGCCGTCATCGGGGCCGTGTGCATGGTGATCACCGCCCGGATGGTCTCCGAGTCGCGCGACACGACCCGTTCGCACTCGATCGACTACGCCGGTTCGGCCCTGATCGCCCTGACCCTCGCGCCCCTCATCCTGGCCCTCAGCAAGGGCGGGGACTGGGGCTGGTTCTCCGTGGCGACGCTCGGATGTCTCGCGCTCGGTGTGGGGTCAGGCTTCGCCTTCGTCGCCGTCGAACGCCGGGTGGCCGTGCCCATGCTCGACCTGAATCTGCTCCGCAACCGGGTGCTGGTGGGCTCGACGGTCGCCATCCTCATCGGCGCCGGCACGATCAACGCGTTGATGTACCTCCTGAGTCTCTATTTCCAGGACCCCAGCACGCTCGGCTTCACCACCCTCCAGGCTGGGCTGGCGACGCTGCCGGCCACCGTCGGCCTCGTCGTCATCGCGGCAGCGGTGCCGCGCCTCACGGCCCGCCTTGGTGGCCGACAGGTGATCGGCATCGGGTTCCTCCTGACCGCAATCGGCTTCGCCGCGGTGGGGTTCGTGGACGCCGACTGGGCCTACCGCGCGTTCCTCCTGCCGCTCATCGCGGTGGCGGTGGGCATGGGCCTGTCCAACGGTCCCGCCTCGTCGGCCGCGACCGCGTGCGTCCCCGAGAACCAGGTGGGGTCTGCATCCGGCGTCTCCAACATGGCGCGCTACGTCGGTGCGGCCGTGGCCACGGCCCTCGCCGCGACGATCTACGGCGGGGTCATCGCCAGCCGCACCGCCGAGGGTGCGCCGGCGGCGGACGCCCTCGCCTCGGGCCTGGCTACCGCGTCGTGGGTGATGGCCGGCTTCAGCTTCATCGGCGTCGTCATGGCCGTGGTCATGGGCCGCCACCAGGCAGCCCGCGGCACGCTCCATGACTCTGCCGCTGCTGCTGCCGCCACGTCGATGACGCTGCCCACGACAGCCACCGCCGCGGAGGGCGCCACCTCGTCGAGGTAGCCGTGGAGCCCGGTAGGAGCACGAGAGCGCGAAAGGGCCCGCCGACCCTGCTCCACCCCTACGGTCAGTAGGTGACCACGACAACGCTGCGGCGACTCGACACACCACGATCAGCTGCTCTGGCAGGCGTCGCCTTTGCACTGCTCTTCTCGACGAGTCTCGGGCTGCTGAGGTCTGTCACGCCGGAGGATCCGTTCGTCGTGGCCCCGTGGACGGACGATGCCGGCGATCGGGTTCGGGTCGCTCTGTCCCTCATGCCCTTCGCAGGCATTGCGTTCCTATGGTTCATCGGCGTCGTCCGCGACCAGCTCGGCGAACTCGAGGATCGCTTCTTCGCGACAGTCACCCTCGGCAGCGGTCTCCTCTTCCTGGCGATGGTCTTCGTGTCGATGGCGGTGGCAGGCGCCCTGCTCGCCGGGGTCAGCGCTGAGCGCGCGGCCGGCTACAGCCCTGACACGGCTGCGTTCGCTCGCGCCACGATGCTCCAGGTCGGGAATGTGTATGCCCTGCGGATGGCTGCGGTCTTCATGATCTCCTTGGGCACGATCTGGTTGCGCACCGGACTCATGCCTCGCTGGTTGGCCGTCGCGACCTACGCGCTGGCCGCTGCGCTGCTGTTCGTCATCAGCCTCAGCCTGTGGGTGGCGCTCGTCTTCCCCGCCTGGGTGCTCGCGGTCAGCCTGCTGATCCTCGTGCGAAGCCGACGTCGCTGACGACATCCGCGACCGTGCACATCGTCACCTCTATTGCCATGAACGCTCGGCGTCGAGCACCGTGCGGGACAGGACGGCCGTCAGCAGAGACCCGATGCAGAGACCGATGAAGAGGTTGATCACGCTGGCGCCCACCTTGGCGGCGGTCTCCCCCTCACGAGTGAACGGGACGATCATCGCCGCAACGGTCATGAGGGCGACGACCCACGAGAAGAAGGCTCGAGGCTTCGGCGTCGTCAGAGACAGCAGGTGGGCGAGCGCCGTCGCCATGAGCGCGAGCAGGAACGCTGTGACTGCGTAGTTGACCCGGAGCGAGTCACCGAGGTCGAGCACCACGGCCGTCGAGGCGAGGCTGACGTCGAGCGCACCTTGCACGATCAGCACCCCGACCCACGCGGCGAGCGCGGCCACACAGGCCGTGGCCACACCGCCCGCCCACAGACGTCGGGAATCTATGGAGACCACAGCAGGGTCCCCCGGCACCACGGTGCGTCTCATGTCGGCCTCCATCTCGGTGCGCCGGTCCGGCGCTTCCATCAAACCGCGGGGGGACGCACCCCGCACGAGAATGCACTCCCACACGCAGCCTCTGACGTGAGCAGGCGTCAAACCTGCCCTGGGGAGGCCTCGCCCGAGTCCTCCAGCAGTGAGGGTGCGGAAGAACTCGTGGAGTATCAGCGGCCGCCGAAGGTCTCGAGCAGCACGGAACGCTCAGCATCCGTGAGATTGGTGTCGATGAGCTTGCTGTGGCTTCCGTGGAAGCGTTCACCCACCCGGTCGAGGTTGCCCTCTTCGGTGACCAGGAAGAGTGCGGACGTTCCCGGGGTCACCTCGGTGCGGATCCGCTGCAGCTGGTCCTTCGAGATGCCGGCGTCCTCCGTGACCTTGCTGATCGCCCCGAGAGCCGCCCCGGCAACGCCCCCGATGACCGGGACGAAGAAGAGCGCGCCCACGACGACGCCCCAGAGCGCTCCCCAGCCCGTGCCTCGCCAGGTCTCCTCGTGGCCCTGCTTCGTCCGGGGCTGGGATTCGCCCTCGGGCCACGAGACGACCGCATGATCAAGAATCTTGATGAGCCCGTCACCCTCGCAGTCCTTGAGGACGGACTCCGCCCCGTCGGCGCCGTCGGGACTGTCGAACTTCCACACCGTGAAGGCGGCCATGCGTTGCTCCTCTACCGTTGGCCCGCAGCCGACCAATCACGCGGGACTCTCGACGCTCCCTGACCATACTGCCGCAAAGACGCCGCGATCACGGTTGCGGATCGACCGTGCCTTGAGCGTGTCGTGGACACGGTTCAGGCGGAGCAGGTCGCTGCCACCCGGAATCACCGCACTGGGGCTACGCAGACCGCGGCGTGTGAGGCGGTCTCCAGGCGTGAGGGCGTCGGCCGGGAGGCGGGTCCGCACGACCTGCCGCCCCGGGGCGGCATCTTGCAGCGCGTCCAGGCGGGCCATCTCCCACGTCATGTGGTTCTCGACCGCGTCTCTGCGGGCACCGGCCAGCGCCTGGTGGACGATGTCGCAGACCGTGCCCCTGTTCCCGTAGCCCAGGTCGTCGGCGATCTCCTGGTAGGTGCGGCCCCCTCGGTCGCCAGCTGGATGGCGCGGGCGTGCGGGCAGCGGCGAGGGCGCGGTTACGGTGCCTCCGTGTGACGAGCCTGTGACGCCGCGGATTTAGCGTGGTGTCCATGCCTCAGTTCATGGAGCCGACACAGCACCGTTCCGGGCGGGGCGACCCGGCCGGCGGGCAACGGCTTGAGTCGTCATCGAACGCAGCTCCGTCGGGTGGCGCCATCTTTGGGCATGACGCGACGCGGGTCGCAGTCAGCCGACACCCACAAGACGACGTGACGAGGGAAGCCGGTGGCGCCGCCTCAGGTCCGGTGCACGTCGGCCGAGGGGCTGGGTCGCTCGACGCGGAGGCCGACCGCACTGCGCGGTCGGATGCTCGCGGCAGCGGACCCGCCTCTCCGGTCGCCTCGCCCAGATCGTTGCCATCGCCCGGAGAGGTGTTGTCGCCGGGCTTGGCTGACGAGCTCGCAGCGGAGCGTCGGGGCGGTCAGCCCCTTCCGGCGGCCCTGCGGTCACGGCTGGAGGCCGGTCTTGGCCACGACTTCAGTCGGGTGCGGGTGCACGACGGGCACCGCGCAGCGCACCTCAGTTCCCGGCTCGACGCCCAAGCCTTCACCATCGGCAGAGACGTCGTGCTCGGCGGACCGCTGGACTCAGCTGATCGAACGGGCCTGCTGGCGCACGAGCTGGCCCATGTCGCTCAACTCAACGGCCGCGATGGGCTCGTGCTGCGCCAGGCCCGCCCAGGCGTGGCCAGCACCGACGACCGCCGAGACTTCGTCCAGTCAACGATCCGCTTCCTCGAGTCCGCGAGCGACTACTACGCGCTCGTCACTGCGGTGCCGTCCGTCCAGCGGGTCTTGCGTCAGTGGCAACAGATGGTGGAAGCGCAGGGCCACATCGTGATCAACGACCTCAACGCCAGTCCAGCGCTCTACCAGGCACTGCGTGCCGCCTACCGGCACGCGCTCGACACCCTCATCGAGACCGCTGCCCGCCTCACGAACACTCCCGCGACGGCGATCTACGAAGAGCACCGCGCACTCATCCCGGAGTGGGCGTTTCCCATCCAGCGCGTCGCCGGGATCACGGCCGATCTGCCGACCGAGGCGCAGGTCGACGCCCGCGGGCGTGCGTCCGTCGACGTCGGCCAGGTCAGCGTCGTCGTGCTGCCTGACCGATCGAACAATGCGCGCGGGGCGGAGACAACGATCCGGTTCGCGCCGTATCGGATCAGCGCCCGCACCGCCAGAGGGCGTGTCACCTCTGTCACAGGGCCCGGTCAGCCGGTGGCAACCATTCAGACCGTGTACGGCCGCGGGCTGCGGCCCGACGTGCCATCGGCATACGGGCGTGGGACCACGCCAGAAGATGTCGCGGCCGGCACGACAACGCTGGGCTTCCACGAGGGCAGCCACGCCCGGGACTACCTGCGATTCCTCCGTGAGAACCCCTATCCGCAGTTCGCCGGCGCGATCGGCATGTCGGTGCGTGACTTCAGCACGGCCATGGCCGACTACCGACGCGAGGTCGGTCGTTACGCAGCCCGGCTGACCGCGGCGTCGCTCCAGGGGACGGACTGCGTGGGGACGACGATCGACCAGCACGCGCCCCAGCGAGGAGTGCGCATTCGCCTCCAGTGCACCCCCTAGCGTGATCACCCGTGACGCTCCAGCGCCAACGCGGGGTGGTGCCAGCCCTGTGCGTGGGCGAAGCCGTCGACGCGAGCCAGGGCCGACGGTTCGTCACCGCAATGCCGCGGCGTCGTGTGCAACTCGTCACCCGACCCGAGTCAACAGCTCAGCCGAGAGCCATTGCTGCACCAGGACGCGCTCCGGCTCGATGATGTAGACGACCAGGGCGACCCACCCGCCGTCACGCTGCTGCCACTCCACGACGATCCCCGGGTGGGGCCCGGGAGCGTCGTGGCCGCCGCGGACCCAACAGTGCCGTCGGCTGGGCGGCGCGGGCGGAATCGGGTGCTCGCGCCCCCGTCCCGATCCACCAGCCATCGTGCCAGTGTGGCGCATTCTCGAACATCTGTTCGAATCGGCACTCACGGCCAGTACCGGTCCCGAATGCTGCGCCGTCTTCGGAAGGTCAGGCCGGGTTCGTCGGAACGGCGGGATCCGTCGGCGGATCAGAGGGGCTGGACGACGCCCGCTGCACTTCGTCAAAGGCATAGCTCCACTGCTTGCGCACTGCGTCCTCATGCCACCCTCCGTGGAGCCGGTTGTGGGCCCGGCTCGCCATGACATGCAGGGATCGGACCACCTCGGCGGGAGGGTTCGGATCCTTGCCGGCGATGTAGCTGATGACGACGTTGACTGCGGCGGCCTCCGAGGGCGTCATGCGTGCCATTCGCTCACCGTAGGCGTCGTGCCGCCCTTCGGGGCCAGACGCTGGCGCAACCGTCCTCCCAAGACTCGTCGCAGTGCTTCGATCAGGTCCGCCTTTGACGGAGCATCGCATTCTGGTTGACGTGGCTGGTCAAGTCGGTCAAGTCGATCGGTGGCGTTTGACTGTGATCCATTGCGGTTGTTGGTTACACGCCGCTCGGAGGACTGAGCCCGCTGACCACCCTCCCCCCTCGCGTATTCGGTCCCGGCTCGAGCAGTGGCTCGGGGTCCGGGGTGGATTTTCTACGAGTTGGCGAATACTGCGGTCAGTGTCCGCGGGGACGACCCCGGCGTGAACGTACACGTGCTCAAAGACAAGTTGGTGCACTCGGGAGGCGCGGTGGACCAGTGGTCGAAGCTGTCCCCGGGGTCAGGGTCGGCCTGGAAGCTGATCGGGGTTCCGGCGGGCACGTCGACCGAGCACACCCTGGAACCCGCGCCGCTGAGGCTGCAGCCGAACCCGACTGCCGGTGCCGAGACCCGGTTCGTTCCGAAGCAGAAGACGAAACCATGGTCGATGCTGTTGGAGACGACCACGGTGACCCGCGTCTTGAGGGTGAAGGTCGCGGTCACCGACTTCGCGGCACTGGTGGTCACCTGACAGGTCGAGCTGCTCCCGGTGCAGGCGCCTGACCACCCGGTGAAGGTGCCGTTGATCCCGACAGCGGTCAGGGTCACGACCGCGGTGGCGGGGTAGGACTCGGTGCAGTCCGTGCCGCAGCTGATGCCCGGAGGGGAGCTGGACACGGTGCCCTGCCCGGTGCCGGCCGTGGTGACGGTCAGCTGATAGAGCGCGGTCGCCACACAGTTCATGGTGATGGTCCCGTCGGCCGCGTAAGCCGTGTGGACCACACCCTCTTCGGGGGTCCCCACTCGACAGGTGAGACCGGCGAGGTCATCGAAGGACGACACCCCGACACCGGCAGGGCCCTGCGGGCCCGGTTCGCCCGGTTCGCCCGGCAGGCCTGGTTCCCCCGGAGCCCCTGGGAGCCCCTGGGTCCCTTGCGCTCCTGGCTCACCCTGGGTCCCCGGCGGGCCTGCGGGACCGGGCAGGCCTGGCGTCCCCTGGGGCCCGATCGCACCTTGGGGCCCGGCAGCGCCCGTGGCGCCGGTGGCGCCGGTGGCGCCGGTTGGTCCCGCTGCACCGGCCGGGCCCGTGGGTCCTTGTGCGTTCCAGGTGATCTGGGCCTCGCTGCTGGCGCACTTTGTCGCCGCCGGGTCGATCACCCGCAGTTGCCCGCTGGTCTTGTTGTAACAGCCGGTGAACACCCCAGCATTGGGGATCGCCGCCCATGCGGCCCCGCCGATCATGACGATGACCGAGGCGATGGCCAGCGCGACCACTGCGCGGTGTGACGATGGACGCGACATGTGAGACTCCTCGCCTGCAGACGCCCAGCGACGGCCTGCGGCCCCTCCCCCTCCAGCGAGCCACGCGTCCATGCTGGATGCCAAGAAACGCTACGCCGAGCACGTCAGACGCGGGTCGGAATTCGCCCAAAGTCATTGCAGGGAGATGCTGGGACTCGGATGCGACCTCTTCCCGCCGCAGACTCTTGCGCAGCATCGCGCCTGGCACCTGCTGGCCGTCGCCCTGCCACCAGAGAAGAGCCCTCACAGTCCTTCGGTCGGAAGATCCGCCCGGCATCCTTCCCTCGGCGACGTCCGGCGCGCGCAACCGCCGAGTAGCTCCGCTCCGGGCTGCTCGACCGCGACCAAGCGCGCAGCGTGGTCGACTACCGCGAGGCGCACCGAGACATCGTGCTCGGCGTCCCCGCGGCCTACGGCTACACGACGGACCCGGGCGTCGTCGGCAACCGTGAACTGGCCGACTTCCTCTCCTACCGGCATGCCCATGGTCTGCTCCACCGCACGTGGGCTAGCTTCCGGTGCACCTCGGCGATCCTTTCGGTGCTGGAGAGGCACTCTGCCTTGAGCGGGGGGTAGAGCTTGCTGGACCACAAGGCCTGAACGCCACGGGTGGTGAAGCTGCCACCGATCAGGGGCCAGTCTGCTTCGACGAAACAGAGCACATCGTGGACGTGGACGTGGACGTCGATGTCGAGCAGTCCACGCAGCACGTCGACCTGTTTGAGCACTCCGTCGACGAGTTTCGGCCCTCAAGAAGCGCGCCGGACGCGCTTCCACAGGTCCGCGAATGCCTTGGCAGAATCCGAGGTCGGGGCGTAGACGCCTATGGGCGCGCGGTGCTCGCCCATGCGCTCCACGACGACGCTCGCGCCGACGTAGCCGTCGCCGATCTCCTTGTGCGCCGCAGGAAGCTGCTCGAGCGCCTCAACGTGTGCGCGCTTTCGTCGGTCCACCTGAGAGAGGAATGCGACGAGCTTGACGTGGCCGCCGGCATCCTTGATCACACCGCGCACCTGCTCCAGCGAGCGCAGCCCCAGCGCCGACGGGATGAGCGGCAGAACGACGACGTCCGCTGCGCGCAGCGCGTTCTCGGCGACCAGCGAGGCGCCCGGCGGGGTGTCGAGGATGATGACGTCGTAGTGCCTGCGGAGGGGCCGTAGTGCCTCCGTCACGCGGGACGACGGCTTCTTCGCCGCGTCGAGGGCGATGTCGAGGTCGCGGTAGCTCTCATCGGCGGGGAGCACGTGGATCCGCTCGAGTTTCGATTCGCGCACCGCCTTGTCTGCGGGCTTCCTGCCCCGCACGAGCGCCTCGGCGCCTCCTCGCAGATGCGGCTTCACCTGCAGCAGCCAGGTCGCCGCCCCCTGCGGGTCAAGGTCCCACAGGAGGACGTCTCGCCCTTCGGATGCCGCCTGCCAGGCGAGGTTGACAGCGGTCGTCGTCTTTCCGACCCCACCCTTGGTGCTGTACACCGCGATCACCGTTGCCGCCACGGGGCCATCCTGTCACGGCATTCGTGGTGGTTCTCGATGGGCTCGCCGTGGAAGAGTCGCACGAGACCGCCGTGGGGGAAGTCGCGCCAATCGAGGCGCGACGATGTCGGCGGGTAGACCGAGCAGGCCGTCGACCTCCTCGGCTTTGGCTGGTCTCTGCATCAGCCGAAAGGTGTCGGTGTCCCAGACGGCCTGAAGATCCGCCCGAGGAGCCACCAGTGACTATCACCCCTTCACCCGGAGCGTCGGCGTCACGCTCTTTGGTCGCAATCAGGAGCATGCGTCGCGCGGCAACCTTCGGGGTGGAGGTCGGAGCAGGACCACCGGCTTCAGAGCCGAGCCGCTACCGTGGGCATGCGACGCCATCGGTCCTCCCCTGAACCGTGGGCGTCGCGTTGAGGGCCACTCGAGGGTGTGGGCCGTTTGGTGCTCCTGCCTGGAAGGCAAGGCGCCCACGAATCGGATTGCCTGGCAGAGGTTCTCGCTGCGGGTATACCTTCGGGGCGCTGACGAAGGCGCGGCTCCGCCGGTGTCTTGCCTGGCTGGGTGACCTGATCCGCTGCGTGCGTAAGTGAATCCCGCTGACGTGACGGCGTTCGACTGATAGCCGCCGCCTTGTCACGGATAGTTCAAGGCGCCCAGTGAGCTTTCAGAGACAGTTCGGAGGGGCCGAGCCAGAACAACCGAAGCCATGTCGTCGTCGGCGCTTCCACAGGGCCTGTGAGGGGCAGCGCATCGGGGACCGTTAACGGAGCTGACCCCTCCAGCCTGGGGACCGCGACCCCGGAGAGTCGATGGGCGAGAGCCCGCCCTCCTCTCTCGCGGAGCCAGGCAGCCCGCCTACTGCCCCGTGGGCAAACCCGCGTCCCAAACCCCAGCGACAGGACATGGCTCCCCCCACAACGCCGCCGTAGTCAATGACTGGCCGGGGATTGCACCATGGCCCCGCATCGGTCGCTCCCCCATGCGCACCGTCGGTGCCCGCGGGTCACTCCAGGTGAGCGTCGCACCCGAGCCGGGCGGCGGCCGGAGAGTGAGCTACGGACGGGTCGCCAGGACCGAGTCCGGCTGAGCATCGATCTGGGGTCAGCGGGCGATGTACCCGTCGTCGATGTACAGCTCCAGGCCGGTGATGAACTTCGCGTCGTCGCTGCCCAGGTGGGCAACACCTCCGGCGATGCCTCGGGCTGGCCGAGGTGGCCCCATCGGGGTTAGGGCCGTCATGGTGTCCCAGTACTCGGTGCCACGGGTGAGCTCAGGATCGGGTCTGGATGAATCCGAGGTGGATCGACTTGACCCGGATGCCCTCGGTGGCCCAGTACCACGCCGCGTTCTTCGCCATCGTGGGCACCACCTCCTTGGCTGCGTGGTAGGCCGGGGAGGTGCCGAAGCGAGACTAGCCGTCAGGATCTGGGCAGTACGGTGAGGACCCGTTCGGTGTGCACCCGGAACTCCTGCATGAAGTCGGCCAGGAAGGCCGCGGTCGACTCGTCGGTGACCTCGCCGTCGTCGGTGATCAGGCCGGGGGTGAGAGAGATGTAGGCCTCGGGGGCGGTCATCTGGCGCGCGTTGCAGAAGCTGAGTACCGCCCGCAGGCTCTGCTGCGCCACGGCGGTGCCGATCTTGCCGGGAGAGGCACCGATCACCGCGGCCGGCATGTGGTCGAACGAGTTTTGGCCCCATGGCCGGGAGGCCCAGTCGATGGCGTTCTTCAACGCCCCGGGGATCGAGCGGTTGTACTCCGGGGTCACGAACAGGACGGCATCCGAGCCGGCGAGCGCGTCCTTGAGCGCCTGAGCCTCGGCCGGGTAGTCATTGTCGAAGTCGGGGCTGTATAGGGGCAGGTTGCCGATGGGAAGCTCGGTGAACTCGAGGTCTTTCGGCGCCAGCCGGATCAGTGCCCGGCTCAGCACCCGGTTGATCGACGTCGATGACAGGCTGCCGACGAAGTACCCGACCTTGTACGTGCGCATGGAAGTCCTCCTAGGACGTCAGCCGGTCGCGGTCCGACTGGGCCACGGGCGATCC
Organism: uncultured Actinomycetota bacterium; assembly: GCA_963697735.1. Taxonomy (GTDB): domain Bacteria; phylum Actinomycetota; class Actinomycetes; order Actinomycetales; family Dermatophilaceae; genus Humibacillus. Next base: position 77,600 of record CAVOOZ010000006.1, read on the forward strand.
GGCTACTCTGGCAGGTTTGCAGATGTCGGCGGCTTTGGACACCGGTGATGCACTGGTCCTCGCAGCGCCCAGAGCATCCGCTGACACCCTGCGCCGCGTCCTCCGGCGTCAGTCGACCACCGTGAACGTGGCTTGTCTGATGGACGCGAAGCTCGGCGCGGCCGTGGGCGGTGTTCAACTTGGTCGGCGGATCACGGCGCGCCAGCTACCCCACGGCCATGCGCGGCGTCACGGCGACCAGTGGGCTGGAGTTCGCTTGCTGGCAACCTGTCGACCTCCCCGCCTAAAGTCGTTGCCAGCGCAGCCGGAACTCGCGGAAGGGCAAACTCATGAAGCTGTACATCTGCTGGAGCACGAGCGGCAGCGCCCATCATGATTGCCACAAGGCACACCAGGCTCTGATCGACGCCGGCTACACCCCTGAAGTAGTCAAGGCCCGAGGGCAGGAACATCTGCCAAAGTTCCTGCAGTTCAAGGTCCGCCGCGAAGTTCATGCCTTGACCGCTCTCGTCCCGGTACGGTCCTCGACGACGGCACCGCCATCAACACGCCCGACGAAATCGTGGCTTGGGGAGCCACCCCGCCCGGTGAGACTCGCTCACGCCAGGAGACGATGATCGACGCGCGCACCCTTCCGTCGACCGCCGCTGGCCAGCTGAGGATCGGCGGAGGCCTCGTGCGAACGTCCGCTCACCGCGCGGTCCCTCCACGGCGACTCCCCCTATCGATGGTCAGCTGCGCAGGTGCGAAGACCCGACCATCATGACCGGAACCAGGATGTCCTCCATCGCCCTGGTCGGGACGCTCGCCAAGATCGCGTCACAGTGCGCCCGAGTTGGACGGTCCTGCCGCAGATGTCTCCGATCCTCTGTAGGCGACTGCCGCCGTCTACCCCACAAGAACACCTGACCAAGCAGTCAGATCGGAGCCCCCCCATTGCCATCGCGCTCTCACGTCGATGTGGCGAGAATAGCCAGCATGGCAACGGCGCGAGCGGTGGCAGAGAAGTTCTTCGAGCGATTCGGCGTCGGAGACCTCGATGGGGCATTCGCGCTGTTCTCACCGGAGTGCACCTCCCTGACACCGTCGGGACCCCTGAACAACGAGAAACACCATGCGGCCGCGCTGGCGCTCAAGCGCGCGCTGCCGGACTCCTGGATGGATCTGGTGCGCGTGGTCGAGCTGGGTGACGAGGTCTACGTCAGCGGCCGGTTCAAGGGCACTCACGACGGTGATCTCGCCACCCCCATCGGCCTGCTCGCCGCGACGGGCAAGACCCTAGACCTGCCCTTCGTCGACTACTTCCGGGTCGTGGACGGCCAGATCCTCGAGTGCGAGGCCGTTCGCGATCGGCTCGACATGATCCTGCAGCTGGGCGGGATTCCAGGTCCCTAGCTAGGCGGCAGCCGAGGCCAATGACACCCGCCAGTCGTCGCAGACCCACGACCGTCGCTGTCGCCGCCAGTGACCAGCGGAGACCACCTCGGCTAAGGGCGGGACGGGGCCGGCCGAGTCGATGGGGCATTCGCGACGAGTCGATCCATCGCAGCGAGGAGGCAGCCCGGCGACTCGTGCCAGACGAAATGTCCCGCTCCGGGCTCGATCCGCGACCAGGCGCCCGGGATGCGGGCGGCACTGTCGATGCCGGCGCTGGGTGGCATCGGGCTCAGCTCGCCGACGAGCACGCCGACCGGGATCCTGATCGCCGGTAGTGACGCCTCCAGCTCGGGCAGCCGGGCCGTCACGTCCGCCCACAGTCCTTGGCTGGCCGCCTGGGAGAACTCGAGGTGCGGCATCGGCGGGGCGGAGCCGGGATCGGCGAAGTACGACCCCCAGAACAACGAGAACGCCTCGCGCACCTCCTCGGGCGTCGCTTCGCCTGCGGTGTCTTTCTCGTCCAGCTCGCGGGCACGGTCACGGGAGGCATCGGGCACTCGTGCGAGCATCTCGGCGCCGAAGGCCTCTGCCCCGCCGTCACCGACCGCGCCGAGCGGGTCCACCGACAACACGCCGGCGAGCCGCTCAGGGATGCTCGCCGCGGCGTGGAACACGAGGTGGCCTCCCCATGAGTGGCCCATCAGGTATGCCGTGTCCCAGCCCAGGCCGTCGAGCACAGCGGCGATGTCGGACACGGCCTCGGCGATCGTGAACTCGCCCTGATCCGTGGACGGGGCCAGACCCCGCTGCTGGTAGGTCGCAACCCGGTAGCCGCCAGCCAGCTCTTCCACGGCGTCATCGAGATAGGTGAAGCTCAGGCCCGGGCCGCCGTGAATCGCGAGCACTCGCGGCCCGGCGCCAGTGACCCATCCCGAGAGCTCACCGCAGCTCGTGCGAGCCGTGAACGGCGTTCGGTCCATGAGGGCAGGGTACGACTCCGGCAGCCCCACCGGATGCCACCGACGGGTCTCGACCACCAGACCCCTTGGACCGGCTGCTCCCGCGTCATGACCGCCGCGACCCAAGGACTGACAGTGCCGGCGATGAGCTCGACGCACGTGCACAGGCGCCTGCGAGATCTACGTGGGCGCCGGGACAGTCTCGTCCTGCACCACTACGTCATCGGCTGCCGGCGGCACTGGTGCCGCCTCGAGCAGCCCGGTCGAGCAGAGCCTCCCGGCTCCGGCTCCAGGGATCGCGCCAAAATCGTGGTGGTCTCTACCGAACCAATCAACCTGCCCGTGCCCGCGATCGGGGCGGCAGCGGCAGTCATCGTGGCAGGCGGTCTGATGGTTGCATCGGTGAACCGTCGCCGCACCGCGTGAGGCGCGCCCACCGGCACGCGGCGGGCGGCTTACGGACTTCATGCGCCGCCGGGTCCGGAATGGGGCCTGCGCCGTGTGAGCCGCCCTGTGCCGTCCTCGGGTCAGGGCAGCGTCCATGAGCCGAACTGAGTCAACTTCGTTGACGGGCATGCACGTGGCCACGACTGGGTGCAGCGACTCACGCGTCCTTTCCTTCGTGTCACTCCAGTCAGGTCATGACGCCCTGCCGGTTTCCAGCCCAGGGTCACGTGCCGAGCCGGCGCCGGAGGCCGTCGGCGCGTTCGAGCATCGCGACACAGTGCCCGAGCCCCGGGTGCTCGAGGGCCGGCAGGCAGGCCGTGAGGACATCCTCATCCGGTGCGCCCTGTGGCAGCTCGGCCAGGGAGAGTCCCAGCAGGTAGAGCACCCACGAAGCATGCCTCAGAGCCACGTTCGCGGCGTAGGCGAACTCGACTGCCTCACGCCCGACCCTGACGCCGTCGTCGTGCAGGGCGGCGAGGTAGGCCTCGAGCACGATCGCCTCCACCCGCGGCAGGTCAGGCTCGGCTACCTCGACGAGCAGCTGTGCGAGGTCGCTGCCGAGTGGACCGGTGCCGACCATCTGCCAGTCGATGGCCCACACGTC
>CAVOOZ010000007.1:0-277809 GCA_963697735.1 uncultured Actinomycetota bacterium
CAACGGTGGCAAGTCGACCAACTGACGGCGAGACGCCCCGTCGAGCGTGATCGGTGTCGGCAGTGGGCACTCGACCAACCACCTTGTCGAGTGCTCACTTCCTGACGGCGCTTTGAGCGGACCCGGTGTCCGGAAGTGGGCACTCGACGGGGTCAGCCGCCGAACTCGGCCACTCCGGCACGGGCCTGGTCGAGCCACACCTGACGTGCCTCGAGAGCCTCGCGGGCCTTCCTGACCTTGCTCGCGCTGCCCGACGCCTCGGCCTTGGCCAAGTCGGCCTGCAGGTCGGCGACGGCGTGCTCGAGCTGGTCGACCATCGCGCGGGCGCGGGCGGCCACCTCGGGGTTGCTCGTCTTCCACTTGCGGTCCTCGGCGTCGCGCACGGTCTGCTCGACTCGACGCATCGCCTTCTCGACCCGCTCCATGTCCGCGCGAGGCACCTTGCCCGCCGCGTCCCACTTGTCCTGGACGGTGCGCAGCTGTGCCTTGGCCTTCTCGAGGTCGGTCACGGGCAGGATCGCCTCGGCCTCGACGAGCAGGGCCTCCTTGACGGCGAGGTTGCCCTTGAACTCTTCCTCCTCGGCGGCGACGACCTCGTCCTTGGCCAGGAAGAAGCTGTCCTGGGCCGCCTTGAAGCGACTCCACAGACGGTCGTCGTCGGTGCGGCTCGCGCGACCGGCGCGACGCCACTCGTCCATGAGGCGCTTGAACGCGCCCGCCGTGGCAGCCCAGTCGGTGCTCGTCGCCAGGCGCTCGGCCTCGGCGACGAGACGCTCCTTGGAGGCCTTGGCCTCACCGTGCGCGGCGTCGAGCCCGGCGAAGTGGGTGCGGCGCGCCTTGTCGAAGCCGTTGCGGGCCGCGCTGAAGCGGGTCCAGAGCGTTGACTCCGTCTCGCGGTCGAGTCGGGTGGCGGAGCGCTGGTGCGCCTTCCACACGTCGAGCAGCTCACGCATACGGGCGCCGCTCGTCTTCCACTGGATCTTGCTCTCCGGCTGGCCGGCGATGGCCTCGGCCTCGGCGACGATCGCCTCGCGCTCCGCCGTGGCGGCGGCGCGGGCCTCGGCCCGGTGCTGCTGCTCGACGGTGCGCTTGCTCGCGATGCCCGACTGGATCTCGTCGAGCTTGGCCGCGAGCTTGTCGAGGTCGCCGACGACCGCGGCGTCCTTGACCTGCGCGGCGAGCGTCTTGAGCCCATCGGCGACGTCCTTGGACGGCACCTCCGGCAACGCCAGACGCTGCTCGAGCAGCACGGCCGAGGCGAAGAGCTCGTCGTACTTGCGGGCGAAGTAGGTCAGCGCGTCGGCGTCGCTCGCACCGGGGTAGGACCCCACCTCGCGCTCGCCCTCGGGGGTGCGCACGAAGACGGTGCCGTGCTCGTCGACGCGCCCGAAGGCAGCCGAGGCCGAGTGGTCGGTCTCGGGGACCGCAGGAGCGACGGGCGCCACGGGGTGTGGCGTCGTGTGGGCCAGTGCAGCCGGCGTCGGGATGGCGCTCGGCTTCGGCACCGCCATGGCGGCGGGGGAGGGGGCCGCCGGTGCTGGGGTGGCTTCGTCCGTCGCGGGTGCCTCGTCCGCTGCGGGTGCCTCGTCGGCCGCGGGGGTCTCCTCGACCGCCGGTGCCTCGTCGGCCGCGGGGGTCTCCTCGATCGCGGGCGGTCTCTCGTCGGCTGCGGGCGCCTCGTCCGCTGCCGGTGCCTCGTCCGCTGCGGGGGTCTCGTCGGCTACGGGCGCCTCGTCGGCTGCCTGCTCAGCGGCCGGCGCCTCCGTGGTCTCGATCGACTCGAGGACGTCTGCCATCTCGGCCCCCGGGGCGGGCGCCTGCTCGGGGGCCTGCTCGGGGGCCTGCTCGGGCGCCTGCTCGGGGGCCTGCTCGGGGGCCTGCTCAGGGGCCTCGGGGGCCTCGAGAGCCTGCTCGGGCGCCTGCTCGGTCGGGTTCGGCGTGTCCGTCTCGGCTGCGGTCTGCGCCGCGCTGTCGTCGGGTCCGGGGTGCTGGGTGGTGTCCGTCATGCCTTCTTCTCCGTCACGCTGACACTGAGGATGCTGATCGGGGAGACCGGGGTCCCGTCCGTCGGGTTGGGCGGAAGGGCCTTGTTGGCAGCGATCTTGTCGACGATGTCGAGGCCCTTGGTCACCTTCCCGAAGATCGTGTAGCCGCCGCCGTCGGTGGGCAACTTGGTTTCCTTGAACGTGACGAAGAACTGGCTGCCGTTGCTGTTGGGGTCCTGGGTGCGGGCCATGGCGAGCGCGCCGGTGGGGTAGTTCCCGTCCTTCGGGGCGTTCTCGATGCCGAAGGCGTAGCCGGGGTCACCCTGTCCGGTGCCGGTCGGGTCGCCGCACTGCAGCACGAAGATGCCCTCGGTCGTGACCCGGTGGCACGGGCTCGGTGCCCAGAAGCCGGTCTTGGCGAGGTTGAGGAACGACGCGACGGTCTGCGGTGCCTTGGTGCCGTCGAGCTCGAAGGTCATGTCACCGCACGTCGTCTTCACCGTGGCGATCCACGTCTTGCCCGCTGCGGTGGCCTTGTCGGGCACCTCGGTCTGCTGCTTGGGCTTGGTCTGGAGTGCCGGCGGCTTCGTGCATCCGGCGGCGAGCTTCTGCCCCTCGAGGAGGCCGTCGGCCCCAGTCGAGGCCGTCGCGGCGGGGGTGACCGGGGTCGTGGACGCTGCTGCCGGCGTGGCCGGGTCGTCACCACCGATGAAGCGGGGGACGATGATCACGGCTGCCAGGACGAGGATGACCGCGAGGATGACACCGAAGACCTGCTTGTCGCGCGTGGCGTCGCCCACCGGGGGCTTCTCGGTCTTCTGGTGCTCTTCGTAGCGGCGGCGCGCACGTGCGCGTTCCTGCTCTTTGGTCACGAACCTCTCCTCGAACGGGCCGCGTGGGCTCTCCCCGGGCGTTCGGTCATTTTATGGACACGGCGCGGTGGCCTCGCGACCGGTGGGGTCACGAGTACGTGACAACTGCCCCGCGAGAGAGCAGATCAGGCACCCGACGCGGTATGCCGCCTGCCTCCCGACGCTCGCGCACTAGGCTCCCAGCGTGCTGACGATCGCATTCCCGGCCCGGGCCTTCGACACGAACTGCTACGTCCTCGCTGCCCAGGCGGGGGAGGAGTGCATCATCGTCGACCCGGGCATCGGCGTGGTCGAGACGCTCCGCGACGTGCTTGCCGAGCACCGTCTGCGCCCGGCGGCGGTCCTGCTGACGCACGGGCACGTCGACCACGTCTACTCCGTGACCCCGGTGTGCGGAGCCGATACGGCCGCCTACATCCACACGGACGACCGCTACCGGCTCCACGACCTGCTCGGGAGCAGCAACCCGGGTCTGATCGCGATGCTGGAGCAGCAGTTCGGCGCCGCGGCGACGTGGACCGAGCCGTCCACCGTCGTCGAGATCACGGACGGCACGCGACTGACCCTCGCCGGGATGGACGTCGACGTGCTGCACGCGCCCGGGCACACCGAGGGCTCGGTGATGTTCGGCCTCGACGGTGTGCCCGACGGCATCGCCGACCAGGTCGACGTGGACCGCACCATGGTGACGGGCGACGTGCTCTTCGCCGGCTCGATCGGGCGCACCGACCTGCCCGGGGGAGACCCCGCAGCCATGCAGCGCAGTCTGCGCGACATCGTGCTTCCCCTGCCCGACACGACGCTCGTGCTGCCCGGTCACTACCAGGCCACCACGATGGCCCACGAGCGCCTCACCAACCCCTACCTGAAGGACCTGTCCGCGTGAGCACCCCGTCCCGTCCCACCGTGAAGGTCACCCCGATCAGCGGCTTCCCGGAGTACCTTCCGGCCGAGCGCATCGTCGAGCAGCGCTTCCTCGACGTGATCCGCGAGACGTTCGAGCTGCACGGCTTCTCCTCGATCGAGACGCGCTCGATCGAGCCCGTCGACCGGCTGAGCGCCCAGGGCGAGGACGCCGACAAGGAGATCTACGCGGTCTCCCGGCTCGCCGGTGGCAGCGATGACGACGCCCGCTGGGGTCTGCACTTCGACATGACGGTGCCGTTCGCCCGCTACGTCCTGGAGAACGCCGGAAAGCTCGCGTTCCCCTTCCGTCGCTACCAGATCCAGAAGGCGTGGCGCGGGGAGCGCCCTCAGGAGGGGCGCTACCGAGAGTTCACCCAGGCCGACATCGACGTCGTCGACGTCGGCCAGCTCTCGCCGCACTTCGAGGCGGAGATGCCGCTCGTCATCGCCGACGTCTTCAGCCGCTTCCCGGTCGGGGAGTTCGTCATCCAGGTCAATGACCGCAAGATCCCCAACGGCTTCTACCAGGGCATCGGCATCACCGACGTCATCGGGACGCTGCGCATCGTCGACAAGCTCGACAAGATCGGCCCCGACAAGGTCAAGGCGCTGCTCGTCGAGTCGGGCACGACGTCCGAGCAGGCGGACCAGTGCCTCGCTCTCGCCGCGATCCGCTCGACCGACCTCGGCTTCGTGGAGCAGGTGCGCGCCCTCGGGGTCGAGCACCCGCTGCTCGACGAGGGGCTCGAGTCGCTCGCCAACGTCATCCGCACCGGCCTGGCCAACGCGCCCGGAAGGATCGTCGCCGACCTGCGCATCGCGCGCGGCCTCGACTACTACACCGGCACCGTCTACGAGACGCAGTTCATCGGCCACGAGGACTGGGGCTCGATGTGCTCCGGCGGCCGCTACGACTCCCTCGCGAGTGACGGTCGCACCACCTACCCCGGTGTAGGCATCTCGATCGGCGTCACGCGGATCCTCGGGCTGCTCATCGGCCGCGGGCTCGTGACGGCGTCGCGCTCGACCCCCGCGGCGGTGCTCGTCGCCCTCACCGACGACGAGGCCCACGACGAGGCCGTCGCGATCGCGACGGCGCTGCGCGGACGCGGCATCGCCTGCGAGGTCGCGCCCACAGCGGCAAAGTTCGGCAAGCAGATCCGCTATGCCGAGCGCCGGGGCATCCCGTTCGTGTGGTTCCCGGCCGCAGGGGAGCACGGTGAGGTCAAGGACATCCGCTCCGGTGAGCAGCAGCCTGCCGACCCCGCCTCGTGGACCCCACCCGCGGAGGACCTCCGCCCCCAGGTCACCCGCATCGACTGACCCTCGAGTGGGGTCAGGGGCCCGGCGGGGGTGGGCGCAGGCCCTGGTCGCGCAGCTCGAGGACGGCGAGCTGACGGATCACGTCACGGTCCTGGCGACGCCAGGCACCGGCCGGGTCGTCCGACACCTTGGCGAGGGCCCGCATCGGTTGGCGCGCCATGGCCCGCAGCGCGAAGAGGTCGAGGTCCTCGCCCGCGTCGATGAAGCGCTGGGCGTCCGTCGCCGAGCGCACGAAACTGAGGCGCAGAAGGAGCCATACGGCGACGACGATCGAGATCGGGGCGAGCGCCGTGGCGACACCGAGAGCGAGGGCGAGCTGGTCGACGCTCTCGCCCATCGAGGCGCCCGCCTGCTCGAGCGTCGTCCCCGAGCCGGCGGCCTGCGTCAGCCAGGTGCGCAGCTGGTCGCCGACGAACGGGATCTCCTGCGCCTGCTCGCCCGCACCCGTCAGGGCCTCGCTGACCGACTGGCCGGCCGAGGTGAGCGAGTCGGCGGGGGCGCGCAGGGCCGTCACGAGGTCGTGGACCTGCCGGCCGGCATACACCCAGAAGCCGACCCACAGGAGGATGAGGCCGTCGGCGACCAGCTGCCTCGCCCGACGGGTGGGGGTGTCCGCATACAGCTTCATGGCGCCTCTCCGAGTGTCGACGGGCCCAACCTACTGGCCGCCCACGCGTGCTGGTGCGAAGTGGCCCGGCGCCCCACGAGCGCGCCGTTAGAGTGGCCTCGCGGCCCGGCACTCGGCCGCCGGCCGGGCAATGAAGCCCGTCCCGACGTGGTGAGTCCGGAAGGATGTGCAGCATGAAGGTCGGCATTCCACGCGAGGTGAAGAACCACGAGTACCGCGTCGCCCTGACGCCGGTGGGGACGCACGAGCTCACCGAGCACGGCCACGAGGTCCTCGTGGAGAAGGACGCCGGCGTCGGCTCGCAGGTCAGCGACGCCGAGTTCGTGGCCGCCGGCGCCCGCATCATCGACTCCGCCGACGACGTGTGGGCCGAGGCCGACATGGTGCTCAAGGTCAAGGAGCCCGTGGCTGAGGAGTACCACCGCATGCGCGAGGGGCTGACCCTCTTCACCTACCTGCACCTCGCGGCCGACAAGCCGCTCACCGAGGAGCTCGCCGCTCGCAAGGTCACCGGCATCGCCTACGAGACGGTCCAGCTGACCTCCGGCGCGCTGCCCCTGCTCTACCCGATGTCCGAGGTCGCCGGCTGCCTGGCTCCCCAGGTCGGTGCGCACTCCCTCCTGCGCGCGCAGGGCGGTCGGGGCGTGCTCATGGGCGGCGTCGGCGGCGTCGCGAACGCCAAGGTCGTCATCCTCGGCGCCGGCGTCTCGGGGCAGAACGCCGCCAACATCGCGCTCGGCATGGGCGCCGACGTGACGCTGCTCGACACCGACCTCGACAAGCTGCGCATGTCGTTCTGGCGCTACGACAACAAGGTGCACGGGCTGGCCTCGTCCAGGCTGGCCGTCCAGCAGCAGGTGCTCGAGGCCGACATGGTCATCGGGGCCGTGCTCATCCCCGGCGCGGCTGCTCCCAAGCTGGTCAGCAACGACCTGGTCGCGCAGATGAAGCCGGGCTCCGTCCTCGTCGACATCGCCATCGACCAGGGTGGATGCTTCGAGGACTCACGGCCGACCACCCACGCCGACCCGACCTTCGAGGTGCACAACTCGGTCTTCTACTGCGTGGCCAACATGCCGGGCGCCGTGCCGAACACGTCCACGTACGCCCTCACCAACGCCACGCTCCCGTATGCCGTGAAGCTGGCCAACCAGGGGTGGCGTGACGCCCTTCGCAACGACCGCGCCCTCGCGCTCGGGCTCAACACCTACGGCGGTCACGTCACCTACGGGCCCGTCGCCGAGGCTCACGGGATGACCTCGATCCCTCTGGAGGAGGCGCTCTCCTGACCCAGGACGTCACGGTCGAGCCACCCGCGGCACGGCTCTCGCCTCTCGAGCGGGACGTCCGCGGGTGGCTCGACCACGTCCGGGTCGAGCGCGGCGCCTCTGACAACACCCTCGCCTCCTATGCCCGCGACCTGCGCGGCTACGTCGCCTTCCTCGCCGGTCGGCACATCGAGCGGGCGTCTGGGGTGACCGAGGTCGATGTCACCGACTTCCTGGCCTCACTGAGCGAGCGCGGCCTGGCACCGTCGTCGGCCGCGCGCACCCTCGTGGCGGTGCGGGGCTTTCACCGCTTCCTCGCCCTCGAGGGCGAGGTCCCATCGGACCCGGCCGCCGCGGTGGCGCCGCCGCGGCCGCCGGCTCGCCTGCCCAAGGCCATCCCGGTCGACGCCGTGGAGCGCCTCCTGGTGGCCGCCGCGGTCGGCGACACGCCCGAGGCGCTGCGCGATCGGGCCCTGCTCGAGCTCCTCTACGGCACGGGTGCGCGCATCAGCGAGGCCGTGGGGCTCGACGTCGACGACCTCGACCTCGGCGCCCACCACGCCGACGCGACCACCGAAGCCGCGGACCCCGCTGACGGCGGTGACCTCGGCTTCGTCCCGGTCACCACAGCCGCCGCCCGGCTGCGCGGCAAAGGCGGGAAGGAGCGCATCGTCCCGGTGGGCCGCTACGCCGTGGAGGCCGTCACGGCATACCTCGTGCGGGCCCGACCTGTGCTCGCGACCCACGGCCCCGGCGGACCCGCCCTGCTGCTCAACGCCCGCGGCAGCCGGCTGTCTCGGCAGTCGGCCTGGGCGATCCTGCAGCGAGCGGCCGACCGCGCCGGTCTGGCCGAGCACGTGTCGCCCCACACCCTGAGGCACTCCTTCGCCACCCACCTGCTCGACGGGGGCGCCGACGTGCGCGTCGTCCAGGAGCTGCTCGGGCACGCGTCGGTGACCACGACCCAGATCTACACGATGGTCTCCGTGCATCGACTGCGCGAGGTCTACGCGGGCGCCCACCCCCGGGCCCGCTGATAGGGTCACACGTGATCAGCGAGAGGCTGAACGCAGCATGAGAAGCGAGCCGAGCGGAGTGGTGCAGCCGGTGAACGAGGAGTCACGCGAGACCATGGAGACGAGCGAGTCCATGCCGTCGTCGGTGCCGTCGCAGCCGTCACGCGAGCGGGCCCCCGACGTGCCGAGCGGACGCACGGCCGGGCCGGTGCCGCCGCGCGCGCCACGAGCCGACGCGGGGGAGCGCGACGGCACCTTGCCGGTGCCCGTCGCCGATGCACCCGTGCTCGGGCCGACGGGTCGACCGCTGCAGGTCTTCGCCGACCCGGAGCCGCTGTCGAGCCACGGGCCCGCCCGCATCATCGCGATGTGCAACCAGAAGGGTGGCGTGGGCAAGACGACGACGACGATCAACCTCGGCGCCGCGCTGGCCGAGCTGGGTCGCAAGGTGCTCGTCATCGACTTCGACCCCCAGGGTGCGCTCTCGGTCGGGCTCGGCGTCAACGCGCAGGAGCTCGACCTCACGATCTACAACCTGCTCGTCGAGCGCGGCCACTCGATCCACGACGTCATCGCCCACACCAGCACGCCGGGTCTCGACCTCGTGCCCGCCAACATCGACCTGTCTGCCGCCGAGGTGCAGCTCGTCGGTGAGGTGGCCCGTGAGCAGGTCCTGGCCCGAGTGCTGCGCCCCGTGCTCGACGAGTACGACGTGATCCTCATCGACTGCCAGCCCTCTCTCGGTCTACTCACCGTCAACGCGCTCACCGCGGCGCACGGCGTGCTCATCCCGCTCGAGTGCGAGTTCTTCGCCATGCGCGGCGTGGCCCTGCTCATCGACACGATCGACAAGATCACCGACCGGCTCAACCCGCGCCTCAAGGTCGACGGCATCCTCGCGACGATGTATGACTCGCGCACCCTGCACAGCCGCGAGGTGGTGCGCTCGGTCGTCGACCACTTCGGCGACCAGGTCTTCGAGACGGTCATCAGCCGCACCGTCAAGTTCCCCGACGCCACCCTTGCCGCCGAGCCGATCACGACCTACTCCTCGGACCACTCGGGTGCCAATGCCTACCGCCAGCTCGCACGGGAGCTCATCGCCCGCGGCGACGCCGCCTGACCGGCCCGGCGCGATGACCGAGCAGGGCATCGTCGACCGCCCAGCGGTCGACGCGGATAACGCTGCCGCCGACGGTGACCGCCTCGGTGACGACGCCCCGCTCGTCGACGTGGCGCCGCCGGTGACGCCCGGTGCGCCCGGCGCGGGACGGTCCGACCTCACTCCCGGCGGCATCCTCAGGCGGCGCCAGGTGGTGCCGTTCGAGGTGCACCTCGACGTCTTCTCTGGCCCGTTCGACCTGCTGCTCGGCCTCATCAGCAAGCACAAGCTCGACATCACCGAGGTGGCCCTGGCCCAGGTGACCGACGAGTTCATCAGTCACATCAAGGCCGCCCAGGCCACCGACGACGACTGGGACCTCGGGCAGGCGTCGGAGTTCCTGCTCGTGGCAGCGACCCTGCTCGACCTCAAGGCCGCCCGGCTGCTGCCCTCCTTCTCGCCACAGGACGACGAGGACCTCGCCCTCATCGAGGCCCGCGACCTGCTCTTCGCCCGGCTGCTGCAGTATCGCGCCTACAAGCAGATCGCCGCAGCCTTCCGCGAGCGGATGGCGACGGCGGGCCGCATCACCCCGCGGCAGGCCGGCATGGAGCCGGAGTTCGCGAGTCTGCTCCCGGAGCTCGTCATCGCCGTGACGCCCGAGCAGTTCGCGATGATCGCCGCCCGGGCGATGACCCCGAAGGTGCCGCCGACCGTGGGGCTCGACCACCTGCACGCACCGCAGGTGAGCGTGCGCGAGCAGGCGGCGATCATCGTCGAGCGCCTGCGCTCGAGGGGACAGGTGTCCTTCCGCAGCCTCGTCGCCGACGCGGACAGCACGCTCGTCATCGTGGCCCGGTTCCTCGCGCTGCTCGAGCTCTTCAAGGAGTCGGTCATCGCCTTCGAGCAGGCCGAGGCGCTCGGCGAGCTCGACATCCGGTGGACGGGCAGCGAGCAGGGCGACGTGTCGATCGACGACGAGTTCGACGAGGATGACGAGGACGAGCCCACCGACGAACGCACGGCAGACGGCACGGAAGACGGCGACGTGAGCACCACCAAGGAGAACGATGAGTGACGGCCCCCAGCAGATGGGCACCCCGGACAAGGGTGCCGCTGCCGCCGCAGGCGAGCCGGACGTCGCCGCCCTCGACACGGACCCGATGGAGGGAGCCGACGAGCAGATCGCCTTCGACCTGTCGGCCTTCCCCGGGGGTGCACGGTCGGCGATCGAGGCGGTGCTCATGGTGGTCGACGAGCCCGTGACCGAGATGTCGCTCGCCTCCGCCCTGGAGCTGCCCGTCGAGGACGTCGTCGAGCACCTCCACACGCTCGAGGAGCAGTATGCCGCCGACGAGCGAGGCTTCACTCTGCGGTGCGTCGCGGGGGGCTGGCGGGTCTACAGCCGGCCCGAGTTCGCCCCCGTCGTCGAGAAGTTCGTGCTCGACGGCCAGCAGGCCCGGCTCACACAGGCCTCGCTCGAGACGTTGGCCGTCATCGCCTACCGCCAGCCGGTCTCGCGTGCGCGGGTCAGCGCCGTGCGCGGTGTCAACGTCGACGGTGTCGTGCGCACCCTCGTCTCACGCGGTCTGATCGAGGAGGTCGACGACGTGGGCGAGAGCGGCGCCGTCCTCTATCAGACGACCACCTATTTCCTCCAGCGCATGGGCCTCTCGTCCCTCGACGAGCTCCCCGCCCTCGCGCCCTACCTGCCCGATGCCGACGTCATCGACGAGCTCATCGAGGAAGGACACAGATGACCGAGCACTCGAGGTCACCCCGCCAGCCCCGCAAGAAGGACGCCGCCACGGGCGGGTCCCGTGGATCAGGCTCCGGCACCCGCAAGCCCGTGTCCGGCGGGAGGAGCGGGGGCAAAGGGGCAGGCAAGGGATCCAGCAAGGGCGGAGCGCGCTTCGCCGGCTCGACCAAGCCGAGCCAGCCGACCCGGCTGCCCGACCGCAACGCCCCGGCGCCGATCGACGTGCACGATCCCGACGGGGTGCGCCTGCAGAAGCTGATGGCCGCTGCCGGTGTCGGCTCGCGCCGCGTCTGCGAGAACCTCATCGCGCAGGGCCGGGTCGAGGTCGACGGCCAGATCGTGACCGAGCTCGGTGTGCGCATCGATGCGAAGTCACAGGTCGTCCACGTCGACGGGGTGCGCATCAACCTCGACGAGGACCGCGTCTACCTCGCCTTCAACAAGCCCAAGGGCGTCGTCACGACGATGCACGACGAGCTCGGCCGCATCTCGCTCGAGGACTACGTCGGCAACCGCGAGGAGCGGCTCTTCCACGTCGGGCGCCTCGACGCCGACACCGAGGGCCTGCTGCTGCTGACCAACGACGGCGATCTCGCGCACCGACTCCAGCACCCGTCCTACGGCGTGCTCAAGACGTATGTCGCGACGATCCGCGGCCCCGTGCAGCGCGACGTCGGCAAGCGGCTGCGTGAGGGCGTCGAGCTCGAGGACGGCCCCGTCAGCGTCGACTCGTTCCGCATCGTCGACCACCAGCCCGGCAAGGCGATGGTCGAGGTCGTGCTCCACGAGGGCCGCAAGCACGTCGTGCGCCGCATGCTCGAGGCCGTCGGCCACCCGGTGCTCGAGCTCGTGCGCACCGAGGTCGGCCCGATCCGGCTGGCCGATCTCAAGTCGGGCCGCATGCGCCGACTCAACAAGGCCGAGATCGGCGCCCTCTACAAGGCTGCGGGGCTGTGACCACGCACGTCCGCGTCGTGGGAACGGGACTCATCGGCACGAGTCTCGGAATCGCCTTGTGCAACAAGGGCTTTCGCGTCTCACTCGACGATCCCTCACCGACGGCCGTGCGCCTCGCGCGTGACCTGGGAGCGGGTGAGCTGGCCTCGACGGACGATGCACCTGACGTCATCGTCGTCGCGGCACCGCCCGATGTCGTGTCAGGTGTCATCGTCGAGGCGCTGCGCGAATGGCCCCAGGCGGTCGTCACCGACGTGGCCTCGGTCAAGGAGTCGGTCCTGCGCGAGGTCCTCGCGGCCGGCGTCGACGCTTCGAACTACGTCGGCTCGCACCCGATGGCCGGTCGGGAGCGGTCCGGCACCGCCGCTGCTCGAGGCGACCTCTTCGACGGGAGGGCGTGGGTCGTCGTGCCGCACCCGGGCTCGACCGCTGCGGCCACCGAGCAGGTGACGCGGCTGGCGACCGCCGTCGGCTCGGCCGTGCGCGTCATGCCGGCCCACGAGCACGACGAGGCGGTGGCCGCGGTCTCGCACGTGCCCCAGCTCGCGGCCAGCATCATCGCGGCCACCCTGCGCGACCTCCCCGAGAGCGCCGTCGGCCTCGCCGGGCAGGGCCTGCGAGACGTCACCCGCATCGCGGCGAGCGACCCTCGCCTCTGGACCCAGATCCTTGCCGGCAACGCGACCGCCGTGCGCGACGTGCTGCGCGAGGTGCGTGACCAGGTGGGCGTCGTCGTCGGCGCCCTCGACGGGCTCGTCGACGCCGGGGGTGAGGGCTCCCTCGGCACCCTGAGCCGGGTCCTCGAGGCCGGCAACCTCGGCCACGCGCGGATCCCCGGCAAGCACGGAGCCGCCCCCGCGGCATACGAGGTCGTGTCGGTGGTCGTGCCCGACGAGCCCGGTGCGCTGGCCCGGCTGCTCACCGACGTCGGCGACGCCGGCATCAACCTCGAGGACCTCCACCTCGAGCACGGTCTCGGACAGGCCGTCGGCATCGCCGAGATCGCCGTCGTGCCGGCCTCCGTCGAGCCCCTCCACGCGGCGCTCGGGCGCCTCGGCTGGCGCGTCCACGACTGAGCGGCGTGCCGCCGGGCGCACGAGGGGGCACGAGGGCGCCGTCCGGCACCGGAGCGCGCGCCCACTATCCTCGGGCGCATGTCGAGCACCCCTGAGGACCACCTGTCCGGCTTCGTCGTCGCCATCGACGGCCCCTCGGGGTCGGGCAAGTCGAGCGTGTCGAAGCAGGTGGCACGCACCCTCGGCTATGGCTACCTCGACACCGGAGCGATGTATCGCGCGCTCACGTGGTGGTGCCTGCGCGAGGCGGTCGACCTCGACGACGCCGACGCGATCACGGCGGCCGCCGAGCGCCTGCCGCTCTCGATCGGGACCGACCCCGACGACCCGACCGTGACCGTCGACGGGGTCGATGTGACGACCGACATCCGGGAGACCCGCATCTCGACGACCGTGTCGGCCGTGGCGGCCGTCATCCCGGTCCGCGAGCTCATGCGCGTGCTCCAGCGCCGCCTGATCTCCGAGGCGGCCGCCGACGGTGGGGTCGTGGCCGAGGGCCGCGACATCACCACCGTCGTGGCGCCGGACGCCCCGGTGCGGATCCTGCTCACCGCCTCCGAGGAGGCCCGGCTGGCCCGGCGGTCGACGGAGCTGCACGGCGCCGCCGACGAGGCGTCGGTCGCGGCCACGCGGTCGCAGATCGTCGACCGCGACAAGGCCGACTCGGCCGTCTCGGAGTTCAGCGTCGCGGCCGACGGCGTCACCACGATCGACACGTCCCACGTCGACTTCGGGGGCTCGGTGCAGGCCGTCCTGCAGGTCGTGCGAGCTGCCCAGGCGTGACGCCGGCGTCGCTCGCGTCACGTGGGCACCCCGCGCGGGTGGAGAATGGTCCCTCAAAGACGTTTCATGATTCGAGGACACCGTGACAGACGAGACCGCCCGCCCCACCGATGAGGGCGCTCCGATCTCGACCGCTCCCGTCGACGACGCCGCCGTGGAGCGCGCGCTGCGCGCCGGGCTCACCGACTTCGAGCTGAGCCCCGAGGACGAGGCGCTGCTCGAGGCCGAGGGTCCTTATGCCGCTGACAGCACTCCCCAGGGCTCGCTGCCCGTCGTCGCCGTGATCGGCCGACCCAACGTCGGCAAGTCGAGCCTCGTCAACCGCATCCTGCGCCGGCGTGAGGCCGTCGTCGAGGACGTGCCGGGTGTGACCCGTGACCGCGTGACCTACGAGGGGGAGTGGGCCGGACGCCGCTTCACCGTCGTCGACACCGGCGGCTGGGAGGCCGACGCGACCGGCATCCACCTCCGGGTGGCCGAGCAGGCCGAGATCGCGATCGACCTCGCCGACGTCGTGATGTTCGTCGTCGACGCGACCGTCGGCGCCACCGATGACGACGAGGCCGTCACCAAGCTGCTGCGCCGCTCCGGCAAGCCGGTCGTCCTCATCGCCAACAAGGTCGACGACCAGCGCGGCGAGGCCGATGCCTCCATGCTGTGGAGCCTCGGTCTCGGCCAGCCGTGGCCCGTCTCCGCCGTGCACGGCCGCGGCAGCGGCGACGCGCTCGACGCCGTGCTCGAGGTGCTCCCGGCCGTGTCCGCGCACGGTGCCTACGCCCAGGGCGGCCCGCGGCGCGTGGCGCTCGTCGGCCGGCCCAACGTCGGCAAGTCCAGCCTGCTCAACCGGCTCGCCGGCTCCGAGCGGGTCGTCGTCGACAACGTCGCGGGACGACGCGCGACCCCGTCGACGAGCTGATCGAGCTCGGTGGCAAGACGTGGCGCTTCGTGGACACCGCGGGCATCCGCCGCCGCGTGCACCAGTCGCGCGGTGCCGACTTCTACGCCTCGCTGCGCACGCAGACGGCGCTCGAGAAGGCCGAGGTCGCCGTCGTGCTCATCGACGCGTCCGAGCCGATCGCCGAGCAGGACGTCCGCGTCGTGCAGCAGGTCATCGACGCCGGTCGCGCGCTCGTCATCGCCTACAACAAGTGGGACACCCTCGACGAGGAGCGCCGTCACTACCTCGAGCGCGAGATCGACAAGGAGCTCGTGCAGGTGCCGTGGGCGCCGCGAGCCAACGTGTCGGCCCTCACCGGGCGGCACATGGACCGGCTGGTGCCGGCGATCGAGACGGCCCTCGAGTCGTGGGACACCCGCGTGCCGACCGGCCGCCTCAACGCCTTCCTCGGCGAGATCGTGGCCTCGCACCCGCACCCGGTGCGCGGCGGCAAGCAGCCGCGCATCCTCTTCGCGACGCAGGCGTCGACGCGTCCGCCGCGCTTCGTCATCTTCGCCTCGGGCTTCATCGAGGCGGGCTACCGCCGCTTCCTCGAGCGTCGCCTGCGCGAGCAGTTCGGCTTCGAGGGCACCCCGATCGAGGTCTCGGTGCGCGTGCGCGAGAAGCGCAGCAAGCGCTGACCGGTATGCCGGCCACGCGGCATACCCGAGCCCGTCCGGCCGGGACGTGAAAGGGCGCCCACGACTCACGTCGGGGGCGCCCTTGTCCGTCGGGCTGAGCGGGCAGGCTCAGCGGGCGGGAGTCACGCCGAACTTCGCGAGCCAGCTCCTGCACGACCGGGATGTCGATGCGCTGGAGGCCGTCGAGGTAGCGGCAGTTGGCCGTGTAGCCGTAGCTCGTGACGGTGACCTGGTAGCCGCCCTTGAAGGTCGGGCCACCCGAGTCACCGAAGCACGAGCCACCGGTGCCGCGCGGGTCGTTGTAGTTCCCGTTGATCTGAAGGATCTGCGGCGTCAGCTTCTGGCCCGGCGCCTCAGCCACCCGGCGGATCAACGGGTAGGACATCGGTTCCGGCTTCTGCGGGCCGCTGAGCGGCTTGCGGACCTCGGTGCCGTAGCCGACGACCGTGAAGAGCGTGTGCGCGAGCTGCGACCGCGGGATCCTGTCGAGGTAGCCGGCAGGGGCGATCGAGGCCGGCGTGATGCCCGTGACGGGCGCGCCGAGCACGACGACGCCGACGTCGTTCCAGTTCTTGAGGTCGGTGAAGTCGGAGTACTGCGGGTGGGCGTGCTGCGTGCCGAAGTACCACGTGCGCCCACGCGCGTCGGTGATCGGGCCCGTCTGGGTGTAGCCCGTCTGGCTCGACCCGTCAGCGGCCACGTCGGGAGCCGTCGGGATGCCGGAAGGCGGCGCCTCGGCAATGGTCGAGCTGAACGACACGATCGTCTTGCCGACCGTGTCCGCAGTGCAGTGCGCCGCGGTGACGAGCACCGTCGGGGTGACGAGCGTCGCGGTGCAGCGGTAGCGCAGGTGGTCCGCCTGGTCGTAGAAGAGGATGACCGCGACGTTGGGGTGACCCTCGCCGTCCGGCGTACCGCCGGTGATGGCGGTGGCGGACATCGCCGGCACGGTGACGAGACCGGCCACGGCGGCGACGGCGAGCAGGAGGGTGCGCACCGAGCCGCGGAGGCGGGCGCGAGGACGACGGAGCATGAAGTGCCTTTCCAGTGATCGATCGGTCCCCCCGAGCCGCGGTGGGCACCTGAGTCTCGGGCCACCTGCGATCCTGTTGTGGGGTGAACCTACTCCGCGGTGGCGCCCGACGGGGAGAAGGGGCGCGTCGCGAAGGCCCCGATTCGGAACTCGATGCGGGTGTGCGCTAGGGTTTCGTTCGCCCGCAAGGGCATTCGGGCTGTGGCGCAGCTTGGTAGCGCACTTGACTGGGGGTCAAGGGGTCGCAGGTTCAAATCCTGTCAGCCCGACCGATGTTTTCGCAGGTGAGAGGCCGTTTCCGTAGACGCGGGATCGGCCTCTTTGCTTGCCCATGCCAAACGCGAGCGCCCAGCACCTACGCTCGCTTTCCCGCGCGTTACGGTGGCGCGATGCGACTCTTGGGCGTGCTGGGTGGGATGAGCTGGACGAGCACGGCCGAGTACTACCGCTTGCTCAACCAGGGCATCGCGTCGCGGCTCGGGGGGTTGCACTCCGCTCGGCTGCTGGTCCACAGCGTAGATTTCGCTCCCTTGGCAGAGATGCAGCACGACGGCGACTGGGCGGGCACTGCGGCGGTCCTCGTGGACGCCGCACGGGGTCTCGAGAAGGCTGGCGCCGAAGGCATCCTGCTGGCGACCAACACCATGCACATGGTGGCTGACGAGATCGAGGCCGCGACCGGCATACCGCTCCTGCACATCGCCGACGCCACGGCCAGCCGCCTGAAGTCGGACGGCCGGCGATCGGTTGGTCTGCTGGCCACGGCCTTCACCATGGAGCAGGCCTTCTACACGGAGCGGCTGCGCGAGCACGAGCTGGAGGTGCTCATCCCGAACGGCGTTGATCGCGCGGAGGTGCATCGGATCATCTACGACGAGCTGTGCCTCGATGTCATTCGGGACGACTCGCGCGACCGCTACCGGGAGGTGACAGATCGACTTGCCGAGCGGGGCGCAGAGGCGGTCATCCTCGGGTGCACTGAGATCTCCTTGCTTTTCGATGAGGGCGACTCAGCCTGTCCCGCTCTACGACACCACCGCCATCCACGCCGAGGTGGCAGTGAACTGGATGCTGGGGACGTAGGCCGGATGGGCCGCCGGGTGAGGCGCCCAGGTCGTGCTGGCGGCGCACTGCCACCACGCGGAAGCCAGCCTCCGGCGAGTGAGCCTGGGAGCAAAAGGGGACTTTCAGACCATGCGGTGCATACGTGAAGGTGCGCCGGGCCCAATTTCTGTGCTTCGGCTGCGGCATCGCGAGCGTAGGTGTAGGGCGGAATGAGGGCCGTCGCCTAGGGGGCCCAGCACCATCACGTCAGCTCCTCAGGAGGACCCCATGCTCACGAGTGCATCCGTCACCGCCAACATTCCCGCCGCCGATCTCGCGCGGGCCCGATCGTTCTACGCCGACACCCTCGGCCTGACGCCGGCCATCGAGGTCGGTGACGGAGGAATGCTCATCTACCGCACGGACGGCGGGACGCTGTTCAGCGTCTACCAGACCGAGTACGCCGGCCAGGCCGGTCACACCATCGCCCAGTTCCACGTCGACGACGTCGAGGCCGAGGCGCGCGCCCTGCAGGCCAAGGGTGTCTCGTTCGAGACCTACGACATGCCGGGCGTTCAGTGGAATGACGGCATCGCCGACATGGGCGGGATGGGCAAGGCGGCCTGGTTCAAGGACAGCGAGGGCAACATCCTCTGCCTCGACTCCGGTTTCCCGGAGGGCTGAGCAGCCGGGCCCGCCGACGCGCGCCAGGCCCGGGCTGACGGCCGCCGCGATTGGAACGACGACTGGAGGTGCGCGCCGGTGGCGGGTCGGCTCGCCCAACCCTTGCCTCGGGGGAGACAGGGGAAGCCCGTTGGTCCAGGCAAGCCGCGAAGCAGCGGTTGGGGCATAGAGTCGACTTGGGTTCGGGCGATGAAGAGGAGCGTTCCAATGGCGGCACAATCACCCGAGGTGGAACATCAGTGGGCGGCTGAGAAGCGCGACTTCGTCAGTGACCGACGCGACGAGCTCGCTGACGACCGAGACGTGGCGGGCGATCTGCGTGAACTGACGGCCGACGCGCGGGAGCGAGCCCTGGACCAGCGAGAACAAGAACTGGACGCGCGAGAAGCAGAGCTGGGGATCGCGCGGCTGGCTCATCCATCAGTGCAGCGGGTCGATGCTCGCACCACTCGCGAGCAGGCCCGGCAACACCGTGACGAGTCGGCGATCGAACGCCGTGCTGCCGCTGGCGCTCGCGAGGATGCGACAGATCGACGGTTGGAGGCCACTCCAACCACCGGTCTGGCGTCCGCGTTCGCGCTCATCGCCGAGAACCTTTACGCTGCGGGCTCCTACGACGAAGTCCTGTTGCGCATCGCCGAGACGGCGGTGAGCACGGTCGCAGGCTGCCAGATGGCCAGTGTGACGGTCAGCGAGGCAGGGGCATATCGCACCGCCGCCACAACGGATGCGTCCGCGTCGGCGGTCGATCAGGCACAGTACGACGCCCAGGAGGGCCCGAGCCTGGATGCGGTCGGAAACCCGGTCGTGTATGCCAAGTCGTTCCCCGACAACCGCTGGCCAACCCTCGCCGCACGTCCGGCCGAGCTGGGCGCGCAGTCAGCCGCCTCCTACCGCCTGGCAGCGGGAAGCCTGACGACAGGGAACACCGGCGGATCGCTGAACACCTACGGCGCCCACCCAGCGGCGTTCAGCGACGAGGCGCAGCAGATCGGGCTCATTCTGGCCGCACACGCCTCCATGGCCGCCCAGGCCATCCGGGAACGGGACGCGTTGGAGGAGGTGGCCCAGCAACTGCACCGGGCTTTGTTGACTCGGGATGTCATTGGCCAGGCCAAGGGGATCCTGATGGAACGGCTCAAGCTCACCCCCGAGCAGGCCTTCGACGCCTTGAGGCAAGCCTCGAACCAGTTGAACGAGAAACTCCACGCCGTCGCCCTCAACATCGCTGAGACCGGCGAGTTGAACTCCGCAGACACCCCTGGCTGACGGTCGCCCATCTGCGCCGACATGGGCCGATCGACAGGCGGCTACGGAATGACTGACCTGCAGCGCGTACGCGTCAAGAGTTCTTGACGAAGGAGTATCGTCAAGATACGTTGACGGGATGGACGAATACGCGAAGGCTCTCAGCACCATTGAGGAGCGCATCTCGGAGTTGACGATGGTCAGCCCGCTCGACGCTCTCTCGTCAGCCGCGACACTGCAACAGCAAGCAGACATTTTGCTGCAACGTGCGGTGGAGTCGGCCGTCGGCACCCACTCCTGGGCTGAGATTGGCGCCGCGCTGGGCATCAGCAAACAGGCTGCGCACCAGAAGTACGTCAACAGCGTGGCTGCGTCATTGGTCGAGCTCCGCCGAGAGGACAAGCGGGCACGGAAGGCGGGGGACTCGAAAGCCAGGGAGGCTGCCAAGGCGTCCCAGGCTGCGACAGCGACGCTACTGCGCTCCGTCCCTCGCCCCTGAGTCGATGGACCGCTCATCGGCGTCGTGTGGGTGAAACCACCGTGGCGGCACACAGCGGTCGGGCGCACGTCGCTCTAGGGAACCAGGCGATCGCGGCCATGGCGGTGGCTCGTTACGTGGCGGTGAGAGGGCCCCAGTGCGGGCCACGGGGGGCCTTGGCGGAGCAGGGTCAGGATGTCCCTGCCGTGTTGGCGGCCGAGTGGGAACTCATCGTGGACGTCCCAGCGCCAGGCAGCGACCATCGCAAGAACGAGCCGGCGACACTCTTGAAGCAGAAGGTCATCGAGATCCGGATAGTGCGCGGTGACCTCGTCCGGCGCGTGCGCAACGTCGAACTCGATGGGTCCACGGCAACACGTCTCGAAGTCGATGAACAGCAGACCGCCCTCGGTGCGCAGAAGGTTGCCCGGGTGCGGTTCGCCATGCAGGAGCTGCTCGGCGGCGTTGCGGCTCCGGATCCGTTCACCCGCGTCCATCAGCGTGCTCAGGAGCAGATTCCGGTCGGGCTCAGCGAGTGTCGGCGTTTCGTGTCGCTGGGCGACCAGCCGTTCAGCTTCGGCGGCGCGGTCCAGGAAGTGCGGCGTCTCGATGTCGACACGGCGCATGCCGATGTGCAGGCGGTGGAGTGCGTCTGCGTAGGCGGCCGGTGAGCTCGGGTCGGGAGCGACCGACTCGTAGTAGGTCCAGAAAGTCACCGTGAAGCCGTCGCGCTCATAGATGCGCGGCTCGACCCCGGGCTCGAGCGCCGCTACAGGGCTTCCGGTCGCACCGAGTCGCCGAGCGAGCTCGACCTCGAGCGCGGCGATCGCCGAAACGCCTACGGCTACTCGAGCGAAGACATCACACGGCAAGAGACGCAGGGCGAGCTTGTTCGAGTTGTGCACCACGACCACGTCGTCGACCTGCAGCCCCAGGCCTGCGGCCAGTGCTGTGGCCGCGGCCATCGCGCGGGAAACGAGCTCCGCCTCCACGAGCTGGATTCTCGCACTCGTCGTTGACCGACACCATGCAGTGCCCACGCGCTCGGCAGGCGGCGAAGGACCCGGCTTTCCGGAGGGTAGGTAGGGGGTATGGCGGACACGGCAATCTTCGACGTCGACGGAACCCTCGTGGACACCAACTACCAGCATGCCCTTGCGTGGTTCCGTGCACTGCGCCGCTACGACATCACCCGGCCACTGTGGCGCATCCACCGCGGCATCGGGATGGGCGGGGACCTCTTCGTGTCCGCTGTCGCCGGTCGGGAGGTCGAGGAGGCGCATGGGGACGACCTGCGCCAGGCGTGGGCCGAGGAGTTTGACGAGCTCATCGGTGAGATCCAGCCCTTCGAGGGCGCGCACGAGCTGTTGGTCGAGGTCAAGAAACGAGGGTTCCGGCTCGTCCTCGCCAGCTCGGGCAAGACCGAGCACGTCGAGGCCTTCCTCGACCTCATCGATGCCAAGTCCCTCGCCGATGCCTGGACTACCTCGGACGACGTGCAGATGAGCAAGCCCGAGCCGGACATCGTGTCGGCGGCGCTGGCCAAGGTGAAGGGCGCCAGCGGCATCATGGTGGGCGACTCGATCTATGACGCTCAAGCGGCAGCCAAACTCAGCATTCCAACCCTCGGGGTCCGCACCGGTGGCTTCTCGGTCGGCGAGCTGCAGGAGGCCGGCGTCCTACAGGTGTTCGACTCGCTGGTGGCCTTCCGCTATGCCCTCGATGGCACCCCCCTGGCTCGCGCCAGCCGGTGAGCGCGGCACGTTGGGCCCGTTGCCTGCTGGCAGCGTCCAGGGCCGCCCTTCCGTCTTGCGGACGTATTGCCGTCACAGGCCCAACCGCGGCGGAACGCGCTGACTCCGCCAGGGGCGGCCCGTCTGTCACTCCGTTCCGGCGCCCGTGTCGGTAGCAGTCTCGTACCGGCCCGTGAGCTCGACGAGGACAAGCGGATTGCCGAAGGGGTCGATGACGACGGCGACTCTGCCGAGAGGAATGGTCGAGGGTGCCGCCGCAAGCTTGGCGCCGCTGACCACGAGATCATGAATGGCCGTGTCCATGCTGTCGACCAGCCAGTTGGGTTCCATCTCCTGTCGCGTGGTCAGCACCACTTCGACGCTGCTGTCGGGAAGAGCCAACCCCGGCGAGCGGTCAGCCCGTTTCGGTGACGAGTTGATTGCGGAGTCTTGCGGAGTCCGACTCCAGCCAGCCCTCTGCGGCCTTGCCGTTCTCCATACGGAAGATCTCGATCCACGTGGTCGTGACCTCCCGCCCCGAGGCGGGCACCCCCATGAAGTCGCCGCGATGGGTTCCCCGGTCGGTGCCGCGGACCACGACCCGGTCACCGTCGACCAGCACGTCCTCGAGCGTGGTGTGCAGGTCCGGGAAGGCCGCTCGGTAGTCGGTGACCGCCCGGCCATACTCGCGGGGCCCGACGATCCGCACGTCGAGGGTGTTGTGGCTGACGAACCCCGGGGCCAGAAACACCTCGGTCTCGCCGACGTTGCCCTTGTTCCAGACCTCGTCGAAGAAGCGACGTGTAGCCGCCCTCAACTCGTCATCTGACATTTCGCCTCCTCTGGCTCCCGAGGGCCGCGGAGCGCGGACGCTCGTTCCTTGCCAGTAGACGCTCACAGCGCACGGTCGGCAAGGGCGTAGAGGGATGCGTGCCGGGAAGCACCCGCCAAACGGTCCGGCCGGCAGCGCCGCCGCCACCACACTGGAGCGAAACGGCATCCGTCACGGCACAAAGCACCGAGAGGACAGTCCAATGACAGAGCTACACCCGGACCGGGCCCGGCGAGCGATCCTCGACCACACCCGACATCTGGCGGAATCAGCCGCCGCCGCCGGACCTGACGCCGCCGTGCCGACTGCTCCGCAGTGGACCATCACCGACCTGGTCGAGCACGTGGGCCAGACCCAGCGCTGGGTCGCGGAGATCATCGAGCGGCGCCTCACCGACCCCACCCAGCTACCCACCGAAATGGCCGTACTTCCCACCGACGCCGGCGAATGGCAGACGTGGCTGTCGGAGTCCGCCGAGCAGGTCACGAGCACATGCTCCGACGACGCGCTCGACGAGCCCGTGTTCAACCCCGCCGCAGACCAGCGGCCGGGGACGCGGTTCTGGCTGTCCACCCTGCTCAACGAGGCGGTCATCCACGGCTTCGACGCCGCCACCACGGCGCACCGACCGGACCGCATAGAAGCCGACATCGCAGCCGCGCTGATCGGCAACCACCTCGCCATGCTCACCTCCCCTACGTGGGAGCTGCAGCGGCCGGAGTCCGCCCACGCCATCCGGGGCACCGGGGAGACCCTGCAACTGCTGGCCACCGACACCAAGAACGGCTCGAGCGCTTGGTTCATCGAACGACACCCCGACGGGGCGAGATGGCGACCCGGGGCCCAGCCGGCCGATGTGACCGTGACGGGCACAGCGCGATCACTGCTGCTGGTCTTGACCCGGCGACTCCCGCTGACGAACGACGACGCCACCACCATCACTATCGACGGCGACATCGACCTCGCCCAGCACTGGCTCGACAACACCGCCCATGCAAGCGGCTAGACCATGAGATTCGGGAGCTCCACCTCGGCGACCACGCCCCGGGCGACGTAGACGCTGCTCGCATCCCTGACCACCTCAGGCCGCGGTCGCCGACCGGACGCTGGCCGGTGGGCGGGGATCACGACGGTCCGACCACATATGGCTGCCATTGGGTGAGAGCGTCCCTCCATCGGCACCTGATCCCTTGCGGCCCTGGTGTCTGGACGGCCGCGCTTTGGGCACCTATTGAGGATGAGAGCAGAAGTGGTCGTGCGAGGCATGCTCGATCGCGTCGACCTCTGGCCATACGCGATCGACTCTGAGTGTCACGGAACCACGACAGTCGTCACGCTGGAGATTCATGACCGCCAAGAGTTCTTGGCGGTGCTGGAGACGCTCGTGACGCGCGGTGTCGAGGTCAGCCAGGCGCAGGTGCTCAACTGAGCCGCGACTGCATGCCGCGATCCACCGCCTCTCGTGCGGTGGGCAGCCCAGGCACCCTAGGATGAGTCATGGCACCTCAGAGCCACCTCGGGAACTACCTCCGGGCGCGGCGTGGGCTCGTTCGGCCTGAGGATGTCGGGTTCCGAGTCGCAGACCAGCGGCGGCGTGTCCCGGGGTTGCGTCGCGACGAGGTGGCGATTCGTGCCGGCATCAGCACGGAGTACTACTTGCGGCTCGAACAGGGGCGGGAGTCCCACCCGTCCGACCAGGTGCTCGATGCCCTCGCTCGCGCCCTCCTGCTCGACGAGGTGGCGACCAGGTATCTGCACGGGCTCATCGTGAGGCCGTCCCCCCGGACGGAGGGTCTGCACCTCGTCCCCGAAGGTGTGCAGTGGCTCATCGACTCGTGGCCACTCACCGCTGCCGTGGTCCACAGCAGGCACATCGACGTGCTCGCCACGAATGCACTCGCCCGGGCACTCAGCCCGACATTCCGGGTTGGCGTGAACAGCCTGATGTCCCTGATGACCGACCCCGACGAGAGGATGCTG
The DNA here is from genome assembly GCA_963697735.1 of uncultured Actinomycetota bacterium. Taxonomy (GTDB): domain Bacteria; phylum Actinomycetota; class Actinomycetes; order Actinomycetales; family Dermatophilaceae; genus Humibacillus. Next base: position 24,286 of record CAVOOZ010000007.1, read on the forward strand.
CACGAAGAGTGGGACGGACTCAGTGCAAGGTCGGTTGCTCTGCTGCGATCGATGTCCGGTCAACGGGACGCAGATGAGCGGCTGAGTGCCCTCGTCGACGAGATCTCCCATCGCAGTGCTCGCTTCCGGGAGCTGTGGGAGCGAAACGACGTGGTGCAGGTCGCCGAAGGAACGCATGTGCTGCGGCACCCGGTGGTCGGTCGACTGGCACTGCACTTCGCACGTCTGCCACTGACGGGGACCGACGGCCAGACGATCTTCCTGTACCACGCTGAGCCGGGTACTCCCACCGCGGAAGCACTTGCGATCCTCGCCGCCGCTTAGGGGTAGAAGCAGGGACACGCACATCCACGCCGATTCGGCCTAGCGTCGCGGCATGGAGCTCAACCTGGCCGACAAGGTCGCGGTGGTCACCGGCGCAAGCCAGGGAATCGGCCTGGCCGTGACACGAGCGCTGGTTGCCGAAGGCGCACGCGTCGTGACCGGATCACGCACGATCAGCAACGAGCTGGTGGCCCTGGCAGACACCGGCCAGGTGATGGCGGTCGCCGTTGACCTGTCCACGAGTCAGGGGCCAGCCGAACTCGTCGCACGAGTCGAGCACTTCGGTGGCCTCGACATCGTCGTCAACAACGTCGGTGCCGTGACACCGCGCACGGCAGGATTCCTCGCAGTCTCCGACGAGGACTGGCTCAGCACCCTCAACCTCAACCTCATGGCCGCGGTGCGAACCACCCGCGCAGCAATCCCGTACCTGCTCGATCGCGGCGCTGGCAACGTGATCACCATTTCGTCCGTCAACGCGTTCCTGCCCGACCCAGGTGTGGTCGACTACTCCGCCGCCAAGGCGGCCGTCTGGAACCTGTCCAAGTCCCTGTCCAAGGAGTACGGCCCTCGGGGTCTGCGCTTCAACACGATCAGCCCGGGGCCCGTCTCGACCCCGCTGTGGCTCGGCGAGAGCGGTGTAGCCGCGACCGTCGCCAAGAGCACGGGGGTCTCACCCGATGAGGCCAGAGCGCGCATCATCGCCGACGGTGGCGGCTTCGCCACCGGACGCTTCACCGAGCCCGAAGAGGTCGCGGACCTCGTCCTGCTGCTCGCAAGCGATCGCGCCGGCAACATGACGGGCGCCGACCTGCTCATCGACGGCGGACTGACGAAGGACCTGTAGGCCGCTCCGCATCCGCCCGATCCCCGTCACCACCATCACCATCACCATCCAGGAGGAACATCATGACGGAAACCCCGGTTGTCTTCATTCACGGCCTTTGGATCCACTCAGGAGCCTGGGCACCGTGGCTCGATCTGTTCGCCTCGAAGGGCTACGCGCCCAGTGCACCCGGCTGGCCCGGGGACGGCGACACGGTCGAGGCCACGCGTGCGAACCCCGGCGCGCTCGACGGCGTCGGCATCGAGCAGATCTGCCACCACTACGCCGACTACATCGAGACACTCGACGCGAAGCCGATCGTGATCGGTCATTCCTTCGGCGGACTCATCGCCCAGGAACTCCTCGCGAACGACCTCGCTACTGCCGGAGTTGCCATCGACCCCGCCCCGATCAAGGGCGTCAAGAAGCTGCCGTTCTCGCAGCTGCGCTCGGGATTCCCCGTGCTGGGCAACCCCGCGAACAAGAAGCGCACCGTCTCCTTGACTGCGAAGCAGTTCCGCTACAGCTTCGGCAACGCGATCTCAGAGGAGGAGTCCGACTCCCTGCACGAGGCGTGGACGATCCCGGGCCCGGGACGGCCCCTGTTCGAGGACGCGACCGCCAACTTCACTCGCAACTCGCCCGCGGCCGTCGACACCCACACTGCGGTGCGCGGCCCGCTCCTGCTGGCGTCCGGCACCGAGGACCACACGGTGCCGAAGTCCGTGACCCTCGAGGTGCTGAGCATGTACGCGGACAACCCGTCCTCGACGACCGAGTACCACGAGTTCGAGGGCCGCGGCCACTCCCTCACGATCGACAGCGGCTGGCGCACCGTCGCCGACGTGACCCTCGAATGGCTTGCCTCCAAGAGTCTCGACGCGCCCGCCTCCGCAACCAGCGGATAGATCGCGGGCGCCAGAGGCTGGGACCGCTGAGAGGGCAGTCGCCCCCCTCGGGGAGCAGGGGGTATGCCGGGTGGGCGGGTCAGTTCGTCATCCGCGCTCGCGCCTCGGCCGCAGGTCGGCGGCCGCGGGTCCTACCGTGACGACCTCCTCCGAGATCGACTCGGTCTGGAGCGTGTCGAGCACGGGACGCTCATAGAGGAAAGGAGCAGATCACAGGTCGCGATCGATCGGGCGTCGTGGCGTCGATCACTCTGGCCCTTGGTTAGGCTCGGGGGTGTGGATGTCGAGCAGCAGTCACCCGCCGGGCGCGAGGTGTCCGGTCGTCTGCTGACCCTCCCCAACATCCTCTCGGTGCTGCGACTGATCGGCCTGCCGGTCTTCCTCTGGGCCATCGTCTCGGAGCGCGATCTGCTCGCCCTGCTCATCCTCATGCTGTCGGGCCTCACCGACTACCTCGACGGCAAGATCGCTCGCCGCTTCAACCTGGAGACGCGCCTCGGTCAGTTCCTCGACCCCATCGCCGACCGGCTCTACATCGCCACGACCCTCGTGGGCCTCGCGTGGCGCGAGATGATCCCCGTCTGGCTCGTCGCCGTCCTCATCCTGCGCGAGGTGGTGATGGCCGCCATGCTGCTCTACCTGCGCCAGCGCGGACAGATCGGCATGCCCGTCCACTTCGTCGGCAAGGCCGCCACCTTCAACCTGCTCTGCGCCTTCCCCTTCCTGCTCCTGTCCGTCCGCGACGACTGGGTCGGGCGGATCGCCGAGCCGATCGGCTGGGGGTTCACGTGGTGGGGCGTCGCGCTCTACTGGTTCGCCGTGGTGCTGTATGCCGTCCAGGCCCGTCTCGTCCTCGCGCGCAGTCCCCGGGTGGTGATGACGTGACGGACGACCGACCCTCCGAACGGGACCGTCCGGAGCCGCGTCGCCCGGACGCCTCGATGACGTTGCTGACCTCGATGCTCGAGCGGCCGCTCGACCCCAGCTACCAAGCGGCGGCCGACCGTCGCCGAGCAGCAGGGGAGGCGCCGGCGACCTCGAGCCGCACCGTGCTCGTCTTCGTCATGATGCTGCTGACCGGCCTGCTCTTCGCGATCGGCGCCCAGGCCCTGCGGCCCAAGCCGATCGCGGCAGCGGCCGTCCGCAGCGAGCTCGTGTCGCGCATCGAGACCCTGCAGACCCGCAGCGCCGAGCAGGAGGGCAAGGTCACGACGCTGAGCAAGGAGGTGCGCGACCTCGAGGACCTGGCGCTCCAGCAGTCGGGCAGCGACGACCTCACGACGCAGATCAAGCAGCTCGAGGTGGGAGCGGCGGCCGTGCCCCTCACCGGATCCGGCCTCACGCTCACCATCGACGACGCACCCTCGGTCGATGCCGACGCCAATGCGGGCACGCGCCCGAGCGGTGGTTTCCAGGAGGGGCGGGTGACCTCGGGTGACCTGCAGATCGTCGTCAACGGGCTCTGGGGCGCCGGCGCGGAGGCGATCGCCATCAACGGGCACCGGCTGAGCTCCACGGCAGCCATCCGCTTCGCCGGCCAGGCGATCATCGTCGACTTCCGCCCGTTGGCACGCCCCTACGTCATCACGGCCCTCGGCGACCCGCAGGGCATGCAGCAGATCTTCGAGCCGTCCTTCGCCGGGGTCTACCTCGACCAGCTGACCCAGGGGTTCCAGATCCGCTCATCGCTCAGCACCTCCGACGACCTCACCGTGCCGGGCGACACCTCGAACCGGATCGACCACGCGAGTCCGCTGTCCAGCGCCGGAGGCTCGGCCACCACCTCGCGAGCCCCGTTCCCGCCCACGGGCGGGGCCCCCGCTCCGAAGGAGACCCAGCCGTGATACCCGTCCTCGGCCTGCTGGCCGGACTCGCGATCGGCCTGGTCATCGACCCCAGCGTGCCGGTGTGGCTACAGCCCTATCTGCCGATCGCGGTCATCGCGGCGCTCGATGCCGTGTTCGGCGCGGTGCGGGCCGTGCTCGACGGCATCTTCGACGACAAGGTGTTTGTCGTGTCGTTCCTCTCCAACGTCATCGTGGCCGCGTTCATCGTCTTCCTCGGCGACCAGCTCGGGGTCGGTGCACAGCTCTCGACCGGGGTCGTCGTCGTGCTCGGTGTGCGCATCTTCTCCAACGTCGCCTCCATCCGCCGGCACCTGTTCAAGGCATGACGATGTCGAGCGACGAGCCGCAGATCGGGGTGACACCAGCACCCGACGAGGCCCCTCGCGATGACATGACGGCGCCCGACGCGGTCGGGCAGGTCGGCGCGGCGTCCGAGGCAGGCACGACGGGAAAGAGGAAGAAGAAGAAGCAGGCGAAGGCGTCCAGACCCGCCGGCGCTCCGGACACCTCACCGCCGACACCGGCCGTCGAGGCGGTCGCGCCCGCCCCTTCGGGGAAGGGGGTTGCTCCTGCGTCATCGGGCCCCGAGCTCGTCGATGACCCCTTCGTCGCCGCCGATGCCGCGCACGGCCACCACGTGGACCCCGTCGAGGGACGCGCCGCGTGGGGGCGCCTGCTGAAGATGGGCAGGCCACGCGCGACCCGCGCCAACCTGCTCGTGCTGCTGCTGGCCGTGGTGCTCGGCGCTGGCATCGCCGCGCAGGTGCAGCTCACCAACGAGCGTGGTCTCAACGAGCTGAGCCAGACCGACCTCGTGCGAGTGCTCGACGACGTCTCGCTGCGCTCCTCACGCCTCGACCAGCAGGTCCGTGAGCTGGAGAGCACGCGCGACCGGCTCCAGAGCGGCACCGGCACCTCGTCCGAGGCCCTGGAGCAGGCCCAGAAGCGGCTCGACACCCTCGGCATCCTCGCCGGCACCGTCGGGGCCGTGGGCCCCGGCATCACGTTGCGCATCATCGACCCCGACAACCACGTCAGCGGTCCGATCATCCTCGACCTCATCCAGGAGCTGCGTGACGGCGGCGCCGAGGCCATCGACGTCGGGGGAGTGCGCGTCGTCGCCTCGAGCTTCGTGGGCGACTCCGGGGGCCGGATCACGATCGACGGAAGACCGATCGAGCGTCCCTTCGTCATCAAGGCGATCGGCGACTCCAAGACGCTGGCCTCGGCGATGACGATCCCCGGCGGCATCGTCGAGTCGGTGCGACAGAAGGGGGCCAACGCGACGGTCACCGAGTCGGGCTCCATCGAGATCGCCTCGACGCACCAGCCCACCGACCTGACCCATGCCCAGCCGGTCGACTAACCAGCCGAGCTCGCCGCCACCGGTTCTGCGACCGAGTGCCCACGGAGCCGCCGGAGGTGGCATCCTCTCAGGTGCGCGGTCACCGTTCCCTGCCGCGCACCAGGGCAGCACCACCGGCAGCCCCACCGGCAGCCCGGATGCCCCACGCACCACCGACCCGTCCTGACAGGAGCGACATGAGCGACCTCGACTACCCCTCCGACCTGCGCTACACCAGCGATCACGAGTGGGTCCGTGTCGGTGAGGACGGCGTCGTCCGCATCGGCATCACCTCCTTCGCCCAGGACGCCCTCGGCGACGTCGTCTACGTCTCCCTGCCGGCCGTCGGTGACACCGTCAGCCCCGGAGACTCCTGCGGTGAGGTCGAGTCGACCAAGTCCGTGAGCGACGTCTACGCGCCACTCGACGGCGAGGTGACCGCCACCAACGCCGCGCTCGATGGCGCCCCGGAGCTGATCAACTCCGACCCGTACGGCGAGGGCTGGATGTTCGAGATGCGCCCGGCCGATGCGGCGGCGGTCGACGCACTCATGGACGCCGAGGGATACAAGGCCTCGCTCTCCTGAGCCGATCTGCCACTGCCGGACTCTCCGTCCGCGACCTCCCCGAAGTAGGGGACGGCGAGCGGACCGCCATACCCGGCGTCCCCTAGAGTGGGAGAGCCGTGGCCCACCCGCACGCCGAGGAGACCTGATGTCGAGCGACCAGCCCGACCCGCACGAGGAGGAGAGCATGTCGAGCGACCAGCCCGCCCACGACGAGACCAACGTCGAGCCGCGCACCATGCGGTTCCAGGGGGTTCCGTCGCAGGAGTCCGACCACGTCGAGGTCGACGGGCGTGGCCTGAGCGCCGAGGACCAGGCCACGATCGAGGCGCTGCGCCCCGGCACCGCCCTGCTCGTCGTCCTGCGCGGTCCCAACACGGGGGCGCGCTTCCTGCTCGACGACGACGAGGTCGCGGCCGGCCGGCACCCTGACTCCGACATCTTCCTCGACGACGTGACGGTGTCGCGCAAGCACGCGCTCTTCGTCAGCGCCGACGACGGCTACCTCGTGCGTGACTCGGGGTCGCTCAACGGCACCTACGTCAACCGGGAGCGCATCGACGAGGCCGCGTTGCACACCGGCGACGAGGTGCAGATCGGCAAGTTCCGTCTCGTCTACTACGCGGCCTGAGCGGCCGGGCGCTCGGGGCGTCGGGATGAGCGGGAGCAGCGCCGCGGGCAGCGGCGCCGACCGGCGGCTGACGATCGGCAAGGTGCTCGCCGAGCTGCGCGACGACTTCCCCGACGTGTCGGCGTCGAAGATCCGCTTCCTCGAGGCGGAGGGTCTCATCACACCGCACCGCACCGCGTCGGGTTATCGCACCTTCAGCGGCTCAGACGTCCAGCGACTGCGCTACGTCCTCAGCGCCCAGCGAGACCGCTTCTGGCCACTCAAGGTCATCGGCGAGGCCCTCGACGCGCTCGACCGCGGGCTGACCGACCCCGGCGACGGCGGTGGCCTCGAACCAGGTGGCAGCGGCACCGGCTCGGACCTCGCCCCCTACGCCCCTCCGACGCGGGCGGGGCGCCCGCGCCCGCCGTCGCCCCGGCCCGACGCAGAGGTGCCATCGGCCGCGAGCCTGCTCGAACGGCATACCGTCGCGTTGACCGGCTCGGAGGTGCGCGAGGCCACGGGCCTCGACGCCGAGACCTTCCTGGCTCTCGAGACCTACGGCCTGCTGCAGAGCGACCACAACGGGCACTACGGCGAGGATGCGGTCGCGGTGGCGGCCGCAGCGCGCACCCTCGCCGCCCACGGCCTGGAGGCCCGCCACCTGCGACCGTTCCGCACGGCCGCCGACCGAGAGATCGGGCTGGCCGAGCAGGTGCTCGCGACGCGGCACGGGCGGGGCACGCGGGAGGAGCGTGCCGCCGAGATCGTCTCCGCCTGCCTGGCCCTTCACGTCGCCCTGGTGCGGTCGGGCCTCTCCCGCTGAGGCTGCGTCCGCGACTGTCGGGACGCGGGGTACGGTGGTCAGGTGATAGAGGTCGATGTCCTGGGCGTCCGCGTCGAGATGCCGACGAACCAGCCGATCGTGCTGCTGCGCGAGCGAGACGGTGGTCGTTACCTGCCCATCTGGATCGGTGCGGCGGAGGCTGCCGCCATCACCTACGCGCAACAGGGCGTCGTCCCGCCGCGCCCGCTCACCCACGACCTCATGCGCGACGTGCTCGCCGTGCTCGGCCACACCCTGACCGAGGTCCGCATCGTCGCGCTCAAGGACTCCGTCTTCCACGCAGCCCTCATCGTCGACGGCACGACCGAGATCGGTTCGAGGGCCAGCGACGCGATCGCGCTGGCGCTGCGCACGGGTGCCAAGGTGCTCGTCGACCCGACGATCCTCGACGAGGCGGCGATCGTCGTGTCCTCCGAGGAGGACGACGAGGTGGAGAAGTTCAAGGAGTTCCTCGACCAGGTCTCCGCCGAGGACTTCGAGCATCCCGGCCCCGAGGCGCACGACCTCGACTCCTGACCCTGCCGCAACCCTGAGGTTCGACCTGAACATGAGACTTGCGCCGTCGGCGGGGCTTCCAGGGAGCCGACACGCCGCCCGGCACGGCGGATGATTGACCCGCACCCGGTGAGGCGCCTACCGTCAGAGAACGACGCGACTGTAGTTATCCGGTTGTGATCGGCTCGTCGCGTGCCCATGAGGAGGACGAAATGGCTGCCACCGAGGATCTGCCCGGCCAGGGCCGGATGCTACCCACCGGCGCACAGGGTCTGCTCTTCGACGACGACCTCCCGGCGCTCGACGAGGACACCGGCTATCGCGGCCCCACGGCATGCCGCGCCGCTGGCATCACCTACCGCCAGCTCGACTACTGGGCCCGCACCGGCCTCGTCGAGCCGTCGGTGCGCAGCGCCACCGGTTCGGGCACCCAGCGCCTCTACGGCTTCCGCGACATCCTCGTGCTCAAGGTGGTCAAGCGGCTCCTCGACACCGGCGTCTCGCTCCAGCAGATCCGGGTCGCCATCGAGCACCTGCGCGAACGCGGCGTCGAGGACCTCGCCCAGATCACGCTGATGAGCGACGGAGCGTCGGTCTACGAGTGCACGTCCGCCGACGAGGTCATCGACCTCGTCCAGGGCGGTCAGGGCGTCTTCGGCATCGCCGTCGGGCGCGTCTGGCGCGAGGTCGAGGGCGAGCTCGCGCACCTGCCCAGCGAGCGGGCGGAGGACGACACCGTGGCCGAGCACCCCGGCGACGAGCTCACGGCTCGACGTGCGGCGCGCCGTCTGGCCTGACCGCACACCGACCGTCCTCGCCTCGCCAGGAGTCATCGGTCGGCTGCCCGTGGTCTGCTGGTAGATTTGGTCTCGCCGATCGACCCTGCGTGGGAGAGTCCTCGGGGTGCCCAGCACCTGCGAGGCGCCGAAGGGGCAACATCCCCGGAACCTCTCAGGCGCCAGGACCATGCGGGTGAGGCAACTCTGAAGGGCCCCGACCGGGACGCGACAGACGGGGAGCGTGTGTCGCCCGCTCGAATCCCGTCAGGAGCCCGCATGTCGATCGACCACCTCTCCGCCAGCACCTCTCCCTCGCCCGCTATGGGCGCGAGCCCGGGGGTCGAGCCGGTCGCAGCACCGCTCGCCAACTTCGTCAGTCGGCACGTCGGCCCCGACGCCACCGACACCGAGCAGATGCTCTCGATCATCGGCCAGCCCAGCCTCGACGCGATGTGCGACCGCGCGATCCCGGGTGCGATCCGCTCGGACTCGCCGCTCAGCATCGAGGCCGCCACGAGCGAGAGCGCAGTCATCGACGAGCTGCGTGCGCTCGCCTCGCGCAACAGAGTGCTCACCTCCCTCATCGGGCTCGGCTACTACGGCACCGTCACGCCGCCGGTGGTGCGCCGCAACGTGCTGGAGAACCCCGCCTGGTACACCGCCTACACGCCCTACCAGCCGGAGATCTCGCAGGGCCGGCTCGAGGCGCTGCTCAACTTCCAGACGGTGGTCACCGACCTCACCGGACTCGACGTCGCCGGCTCGTCGCTGCTCGACGAGGCGACCGCGGCCGCAGAGGCGATGTCGCTCATGCGGCGCGTCAGCAAGGCCCCAGCCGAGGCCATCGTGCTCCTCGACGAGCGACTCTTCCCGCAGACGATCGCCGTCATGCGCACCCGGGCCGAGGCGATCGGCCTGCCCCTCGTCGTCGCCGACCTGCGCGGCGTCACCGACGAGGCGTCGCTCTCAGCCGCTGCTGACGGCAAGCCCGTCGTCGGCGTGATGGTGCAGTACCCCGACGCCACGGGTGAACTCGTCGACTGGGCGCCGCTGACGGCGGCCGCCCACGCGGGGGGAGCGCTCGTGACCGCCTGTGCCGACCTGCTCGCGCTGACGCTCGTCGCAGAGCCCGGTGCCTGGGGCGCCGACATCGCGGTCGGCAGTGCCCAGCGCTTCGGCGTGCCGATGGGCTTCGGCGGTCCGCACGCCGGCTACATGGCCGTCCACCGTGGCCTCGAGCGACAGCTGCCCGGCCGGCTCGTCGGCGTCTCCGTCGACGCCGAGGGCCGTCAGGCCTACCGCCTGGCTCTGCAGACCCGCGAGCAACACATCCGCCGCGAGAAGGCGACCTCCAACATCTGCACCGCCCAGGTGCTCCTCGCCGTCATGGCGAGCATGTATGCCGTGTGGCACGGCCCCACCGGCCTCACCGGCATCGCGCGCCGCGTGGGCGGTCTGACCGCCGACCTGCGTGACGCCCTCGCCGCGGGCGGTCTCGACGTCGAGACGACGGCCTTCTTCGACACCCTGACGGTGCTCGTGCCCGGCCGCGCCGAAGAGGTCACGACCACCTTCGCCGACCGCGGGATGAACCTGCGTCGAGTCGACGATGACCGCGTCTCGCTGAGCCTCGACGAGACGTCCACGGCCGCAACGGTGCTCGCGATTCTCGATGCCTTCGGTGTCGCCTCCGCCGACGCCACAGGCGCCGGGGGCGCCTCGGACGCGACCGGCATACCGGCTGGGCTCGAGCGGTCGTCCGACTTCCTCACGCACCCCGTCTTCCACTCGCACCACTCCGAGACGGCGATGCTGCGCTACCTGCGCCGCCTCTCCGACCGCGACTTCGCCCTCGACCGCGGCATGATCCCGCTGGGCTCGTGCACGATGAAGCTCAACGCGACGACGGAGATGGAGGCCATCACCTGGCCCGAGTTCGCCCAGCTGCACCCCTTCGCGCCTGCTGACCAGACCGGGGGCATCCGCGAGCTCATCGACCAGCTCGCGGCGTGGCTGTGCGAGATCACCGGCTACGACGCCGTGTCGCTCCAGCCCAACGCCGGCTCGCAGGGTGAGTTCGCCGGGCTGCTGGCCATCCACGCCTACCACCAGGCCCGCGGCGAGGGGCACCGGCGCATCTGCCTCATCCCCGCCAGCGCGCACGGCACCAACGCTGCCTCCGCCGTCATGGCCGGGCTCAAGGTCGTCGTCGTCAAGACGGCACCCGGTGGCACGGTCGACATGGACGACCTGCGCACCAAGATCGACACGCACCGCGACGACCTCGCCGCGATCATGGTGACCTACCCCTCGACCCACGGGGTCTACGAGGACACCATCACCGAGCTGTGCGAGCTCGTCCACGCGGCGGGTGGCCAGGTCTACGTCGACGGCGCGAACCTCAACGCGCTCGTCGGCCTGGCGCAGCCCGGCACGTTCGGTGCCGACGTCAGCCACCTCAACCTGCACAAGACCTTCTGCATCCCGCACGGCGGCGGCGGCCCGGGGGTCGGACCGGTCGCGGTGCGCGCCCACCTCGCGCCCCACCTGCCCAACCACCCGCTGGCCGCCGAGGCCGGGCCCGAGACGGGCGTCGGGCCGATCTCGGCCGCGCCCTACGGCTCCGCCGGCATCCTGCCCATCTCGTGGGCCTACGTCAGGCTGATGGGCGGGGCCGGCCTGCGGCACGCGACCCAGATGGCGGTGCTGGGCGCCAACTACATCGCGGCGCGGCTGCGTGACCACTACCCGGTGCTCTACGCCGGCACCGACGGCCTCGTCGCCCACGAGTGCATCCTCGACGTCCGGCAGATCACCGCCGAGACCGGAGTCACGGTCGACGACATCGCCAAGCGCCTCGTCGACTACGGCTTCCACGCGCCGACGATGAGCTTCCCTGTCGCGGGGACGCTGATGGTGGAGCCCACCGAGTCCGAGAACCGCTACGAGCTCGACCGCTTCTGCGACGCGATGATCGCCATCAGCGGCGAGATCGCCGCGATCCGCCGGGGCGAGGTGGCGGTCGCCGAGAGCATGTTGCGCCACGCTCCGCACACCGCCCTCAACCTCGCCGGCGCCTGGGACCACCCCTACGACCGGGTCGACGCGGCCTTCCCCGTCGGCGTCGACGCGGCCGACAAGTACTGGCCTCCGGTGAGCCGGATCGACGGCGCCTACGGCGACCGGCACCTCGTCTGCTCGTGCCCGCCGCCCGAGGCCTTCGAGAGCTGAGCGTTCGAGGTTTGGTCACCTAGCGGGTTGTCCTCGCGTCGGTGCCCCGAGTGTGGTTGTCTCGGCACGTGGGAGCCGAAGTCGAGCAGGCCAGATACACGCGCGAGCAGCGACAGCAGTATCGCGAGAAGGTGCGTCGCGACCTCGACGTGTTCGAGCGCATGCTGAGCCACAGCCAGTTCGAGTTCGACAGGCCGATGACCGGCATCGAGGTCGAGCTCAACCTGGTGTCGGAGGACCTCGGGCCCAAGCTCGACAACAAGGCCATCCTCGAGCAGATCGCCGACCCCGACTACCAGACCGAGCTGGCTCGCTACAACATCGAGCTCAACGTGCCCCCACGGCCGCTCCCGGGCGACTCGGCCTTCGAGCTCGAGGCCGACCTGCGCCGCTCGCTCAACCGGGCGTCCGAGCGCGCCGCTCAGCTCCACACCGGCATCGTGGCGATCGGCATCCTGCCGACGGTCATGCCGGAGCACTTCGAGGGCGACTGGATCAGCGAGAACATCCGCTATGCCGCACTCAACAACGCCGTGCTCGACGCCCGGGGCGAGGACGTCTGGCTCGAGCTCGAGGGCCCGACCGGCGAGCGCATCGCGCGCTACTCCGACTCCCTGGCGCCCGAGTCGGCCTGCACCTCCATCCAGCTGCACCTGCAGGTGCACCCCGACCGCTTCGCCGAGCACTGGAACGCCGCGCAGGTGCTCGCCGGGCCGCAGCTGGCCCTCGGTGCCAACTCGCCCTTCTTCCTCGGCCAGCGGCTCTGGGCCGAGACGCGCATCCAGCTGTTCACCCAGGCGACCGACACCCGCTCGGTCGAGCTGAAGAACCAGGGGGTGCGCCCCCGGGTGTGGTTCGGCGAGCGGTGGATCACCTCGATCTTCGACCTCTTCGAGGAGAACGTCCGCTACTTCCCGGCCCTGCTGCCCGAGATCTACGACGAGCAGCCCGAGGAGGTCTTCGAGCGGGGCGAGGTGCCCGAGCTCAAGGAGCTGCGCCTGCACAACGGCACGGTCTATCGCTGGAACCGTCCCATCTACGACACCCACGGGGGCCGCCCCCATCTGCGGGTCGAGAACCGCGTGCTGCCGGCAGGTCCGAGCATCGCCGACATCATGGCCGACGCCGCCTTCTACTACGGCACGATGCGCGTGCTCGCGGAGGAGGACCGCCCGGTCTGGACGCGGATGAGCTTCTCGGCCGCGGAGGCGAACTTCGAGGAGGGCGCCCGGCTCGGCATCGACGCCCGCTGCTTCTGGCCCGGCTTCGGCGACGTGCCCGCCACCGAGCTCATCCTGCGACGGCTCCTGCCGATGGCGCACGAGGGCCTGTCGAAGTGGGGCGTGTCGGCGGCCGTGCGCGAGCGCTTCCTCGGCATCATCGAGCAGCGCTGTCTCAGGGGGGTCAACGGCGCCTCGTGGCAGACGACGTGCGTCGAGCGGCTCGAGGCTCGCGGCCTGACCCGAGACAAGGCCCTGCGCGAGATGCTGCGGCTCTACATGGCGGGCCAGAGCGCCAACGAGCCCGTCCACACGTGGGAGCTCCCCACCGCCTGACCCGGGTTTCCCTGTGCCACAAGCCGACTGAGGTATGCCGTGTGGCTGGCCACGCGGCATACCTCGGCTGTGCCGGTGGGGAGGTGGGCCGCGCGGCGACTCAGTCCTCGGAGAGCAGGCGCCAGGGGGAGAGGTTGAACATCCCGATGCAGCGCGTCGCACGGTGGTGCGTCAGCACGCTCATCGACCCGGCGTCGAGGATGAGGTTCTGGCCGAAGCGAGGGTCGAGGCCGAGGAAGGTCGCAGTGAGCACGCGGAGCGCGTGGCCGTGGCCGAAGAGGGCCACGTCGCCGTGCACGAGGTCGGGCCACACCTTGTCGATGACCTGCTGGGCGCGGGAGGAGACCTGTTGGACGGTCTCGCCGGGGGTGACGCCGGGCCGCACGCCGTCGGCGAAGACCTCCCAGGGCCGGCCGATCTCGGCGCTGATCTCCGTGGTGGTGATGCCCTCGTAGGCGCCGTAGTCCCACTCCCGCAGCAGCGGCTCGACCTCGAAGTCGCCGAGACCCGCGAGCTCTGCGGTGCGCTTGGCGCGCTGGAGCGGAGAGACGAGCACCCGCTCGAAACGCTTCTTGCGCAGCACGTCGGCGAGCTCTCGCGCCGCTGACTCGCCCTGGGGGAGGAGCGGCAGGTCCGTCGTGCCCGTGTGCTGGCCGGAGAGCGACCACTCGGTCTCGCCGTGCCGGAAGAGGTAGATGTTGCCGGGGACGACACCGTCGGGGGAGGCCATGTGAGCAATGTATCGGCGCGCCGCGGCGCTGTCCCTGCGCCGAGGCGCGTCCCGGCCGCCGTCTCGGGCACACTCAGCACATGGACCTGCCGTTTCACCTCCTCAACGTGTTCTCGCTCAACGGCGATGCCTTCTCGGGCAACCCACTTGCCGTGCTCACCGACGCGAGCGGACTCTCGGACGCGCAGATGCAGGCGTGGGCCCGACAGTTCAACCTCAGCGAGACGGCGTTCATCACCGGACACGACGGCTCCGGGCGCGCGACGGTGCGCATCTTCACGCCCGGTCATGAGATGCCCTTCGCCGGTCACCCGACCCTCGGCAGCGCAGCCGTGGTCGCCGGGCTGGCACCGCAACCGCTCGACGCGGTGACGCTCACCGTGCCCGCCGGCGACATCCCCGTGGCGCGCATCGGTGAGCTTGGCTGGCAGCTGACCGCACCGGCCGCGACGGTTCGCGAGGTGACGTCCTCGCAGGCCGAGCTCGCCGCTGCACTGGGGGTCGACGCTGCCGTCGTCGTTCGGTCGGACGCCCTCTGGGTGAGTGCCGGCGTCGAGCAGCTGCTCGTGCGGGTCGACTCGGCTGACGGCGTGCAGGCCTGTCGCCCCGACGCCGACGCGATGACCGAGCACATGACCTCGCCGGGCCGGCCGCCGCACGTCTACGTCTGGGCGTGGACCGGTCCGACGTCGATCGAGGCACGCCTCTTCTACACCCAGGGCGGCGCAGTGCACGAGGATCCCGCCACCGGGTCGGCGTGCGCCAACCTCGGCGGGTGGCTCGTGCACCAAGGGTCGCGTGACGTGTCCGTGGCCGTCAGCCAAGGGGCGGCAGTCGGGCGACCGTCGCTGCTGCTGCTCGAGATCGACACCGAGGGCAGGGTGCACGTGGGCGGCCGGGTCGACCTCGTCGGCTCGGGCACCTGTGTCGCGCGCGACGTGCCGGCCGCCGTCGGGGCGAAGGCCTGACCGTGCCGACGTGGATCGGATTCCTCCGCGCCGTCAACGTCGGCAAGCGGCAGATGAAGATGCAGACCCTGCGAGAGCTCTTGGAGGACAAGGGATTCGACGACGTCGAGACGCACATCGCGAGCGGCAACCTCAGAGTGCGGTCGGCCACCCGCAGCGCGGCACGGGTCGAGACACAGCTCCGAACCCTCATCAGCGAGTCGTTCGGCTTCGATGTGCCGGTCGTCGTGCGCACCCCGGCAGAGCTGCGCCGGCTCGCGGTGGCGGCGGACGCGCTGGAGTCGCCGATCGCCGATGCCGGCCGCTACGTCACCTTCATGACCGGCGACCTCGACCCCGCCGGAGTGGAGGCCCTGCACGCCTGGGACCGCGAGACCGAGGCCGCCCGAGTCGTGGGCAACGACATCGTGCTCTTCCTCGCCGCCGGGGTGCAGGGCGCCAAGCTGACCAATGTGCGCATCGAGAAGCTGACCGGCGCTGTGGGGACCGCCCGGTCCATGACGGTCGTTCGCGCCCTCGCCGACAAGTGGGGTGAGTGAGGCCGCTCGCCGACGGGACCGACGGCTCGCCCAGCACGACCGGCTCGCCCAGCAGGGACCGACGGACCGCCATGACTGCGGCGCCTCGCCGTCGACACGCCGGACCCGCACGACGACCACAGGGTCGTGGCGGTCCGTCGGCCCGGACGAGGAATCAGGCTCGGGCGCGCCGCACCAGCTCGAAGCAGACGACGGCCCCCGCCGCGGCGACGTTGAGCGACTCCACACCCGCAGCCATCGGGATCGACACCCACGTGTCGACCTGGTCGGCGACGTCGGGGGAGAGTCCTGCCGTCTCGCTGCCCAGCACGAAGGCCACGGGCTCCGGAAGGTGTGCGGTGAAGAGGTCGTCGTCGCCGTGGGCGTCGAGCCCGACGACGTGGAAACCACGCTGCTTCAGCGCTGCGACCGCTGCGCCGGCCGTGAAGGCCTTGAGGATCGGCGCCCGGAAGGCGACCCCCGCGGAGGCCTTGACGACGAGCGGGTCGATCGACGCGACACCACGACGGGGCACGACGATGCCGTCGAGGCCCGCCGCTGTCGCCGTGCGCAGGATCATGCCGACGTTGGCGGGGGTCGTCAGTCCGTCGAGCACGAGCACGGTGCGCAGCCCGGCGTCGTCGAGGGCGGCGTCGAGCGGGCGCATGCGGGGCGCGACGACGTCGGCGAAGACGCCCTGGTCCTGACGGCCGTTGCCCGCGAGCTTCTTGACGCGCTCTGGGCTGGCGAGCTGCACGTCGAGGCCCCGTCGCCGGGCCGCTGCCCTGATCTCGCGGATGCCCTCGCCGCGGGCACCCTCGGCCACGACCACCTTGTCGACGACGAGGGTCTCGTCGGTCAGCACCTCGTGCACGGGGTTGCGACCGTAGACAGTGATGAAGCGGTCCTTGGGCGAGATGTCAGCCGTCACCCGCAAAGGATGTCACGCACCCGCCGGAGCGCCGAGGACGAGGTCGAGCATCCGCCCGTGCTCACCCCGCAGGCGTGCCCTGGCCTCGGCGGCGTCGACGAACTCGGCGGTGAGCACCTCGCCGCCGTCGGGGCGGGGCTCGGCGCCGGCCGGCACCGTCGCCGACAGCAGCACCTCGATGCGGCCCTCGAAGCCCGACCGCACGCGCACGACGGTGACGTCGTGGACCTCGAGCCCCGTCTCCTCACGCACCTCGCGCGCGAGGCCGCGCTCCCACGTCTCTCGCCGGACGGCATACCCCGAGGGGAGCCCGCACGCGTTGCCCATCCAGTAGCGGTGCTCGAGCACGAGCACCCGTCCCTGCGCGTCGAGCACGACGCCGGTGAGGCCCACGAGGAAGGTGGCGTTGCCCCATCGCACGAGGCGCCACTGCAGCCGGCCACCGGCGCGACGCCACAGCGCGGCAGCCACCGCGTGAGCCCGCTCCGTGATCCCCACGACACCACCCAACCACGCCTGCCGTCCGCCTCCGGCGGGATGCCGTACTGGGAGGAGGATGGAAGAGGTGCACCGGGAATGCCCACGGGAGGCCCCGTGTTGGTATGGTTGAATTCTCAATCACTAAGGAGCTGGGATCATGCAGTTCGGCATCTTCACCGTGGGCGACGTGACCACGGACCCCACGACGGGCCGCACGCCGACCGAGCACGAGCGCATCACCGCGACGATCGCGATCGCGAAGAAGGCCGAGGAGGTCGGTCTCGACGTCTTCGCGACGGGACAGCACCACAACCCGCCCTTCGTGCCGTCCGCCCCGACGACGACGCTCGCCTACATCGCCGCCCAGACCGAGCGGATCATGCTCTCCACGTCGACGACCCTCATCACGACCACCGACCCGGTGCGCATCGCCGAGGACTACGCGACGCTCCAGCACCTGAGCAACGGCCGGATGGACCTCATGATGGGCCGCGGCAACACCGGACCCGTCTACCCGTGGTTCGGCAAGGACATCCGCGACGGCATCCCGCTCGCGATCGAGAACTACGCCCTGCTGCACCGGCTGTGGCGCGAGGAGGTCGTCAACTGGCAGGGGAAGTACCGCACCCCGCTCCAGGGCTTCACCTCGACGCCGCGCCCCCTCGACGGCATCGCGCCGTTCGTCTGGCACGGGTCGATCCGCAGCCCCGAGATCGCCGAGCAGGCCGCCTACTACGGGGACGGCTTCTTCTCCAACCACATCTTCTGGCCGGCCAGCCACACGCGGCAGATGGTCCAGCTCTACCGCAGCCGCTTCGAGCACTACGGCCACGGCAGCGCCGACCAGGCCATCGTCGGCCTGGGCGGACAGGTGTTCATGCGCAAGAGCTCCCAGGACGCGGTGCGCGAGTTCCGCCCCTACTTCGACAACGCCCCCGTCTACGGCCACGGTCCGTCGCTCGAGGAGTTCACCCGCCAGACGCCGCTCACCGTCGGGAGCCCGCAGGAGGTCATCGAGCGCACGCTGACCTTCCGTGACTACGCCGGCGACTACCAGCGCCAGCTGTGGCTGGTCGACCACGCCGGCCTGCCGCTCAAGACGGTGCTCGAGCAGCTCGACATCCTCGGTGAGGAGGTCGTCCCGGTGCTGCGCAAGGAGTTCGCCGCGCTGAAGCCTGCACACGTGCCCGACGCCCCGACCCACGCCAGCCTCGTCGCGGCTGCGGGCGGTGCCCACGACGCGACCGTCCACGCGATCGACGACGTCACCGGCGCCTCGCCCCAGCCCATCACCACCGCGTCCACCCGGGAGGTGTCGAAGTGAACCCGTTCCACCTCGCCGTCATCACGGCCGGTGTCACGCAGCCGTCCTCGACGCGCCTGCTCGCCGACCGGCTGACCGCGGCGACCGTCGCGGCGCTCGCGCCCCGCGAGGTCGTCGTCGAGGTCATCGACGTCCGTGATGTCGCCCACGACGTCACCAACAACGTGCTCACCGGCTTCGCGTCGCCCGAGCTGCAGGTGCGCCTCGACGCCATCACCGAGGCGGACGCGGTCATCGTGGCCACCCCGGTGTATGCCGCGTCGTACAGCGGGCTCTTCAAGATGCTCGTCGACGTGCTTCCCGAGGACGCTCTGCGCGACACGCCGGTGCTGCTCGGCGCCACGGGCGGCACGGCACGCCACTCGTTGGCGATCGACCACGCACTCCGGCCGCTCTTCGCCCACCTGGGTGCGCTCGTCGCCCCGGTGGCGGTCTTCGCCGCGAGCGAGGACTGGGGGAGCACCGACGCCGGCCGCCTCGGCGAGCGCATCGAGCGGGCCGGCCGCTCGTTCGCCTCCCTCGTCACGGGTCAGCCCCGGGCCGAGCGCGTCGACCCCTTTGCCGACGTCACCCCCTTCGAGTCCCTTCTGAGTGGGATGCGCAGCTGATCAGGGGCCCGGGCGGGCCGGCGACCGCACGGTCGTCTGCCCGCCGGGCAGACTGCTCTGCATGACCGCAGAGCCTTCGGGTCCGTCGCTTGCGCGGCGTCTCGACACACCCGACGCCATCTTCATCGGCGTCGGGTCGATGGTGGGGGCGGGACTCTTCAGCGCCTTCGCCCCGGCCGCCCGCGCGGCCGGGGCGCTGCTGCTGCTGTCCCTCGGCGTCGCGGCTCTCGTCGCCCTGTGCAACGCGGCCTCGTCGGCCCAGCTCGCCGCGCAGTACCCGACCTCCGGGGGCACCTACGTCTACGGACGGGAGCGCCTGGGACCCTGGTGGGGCTTCGTCGCCGGGTGGGGCTTCGTCATCGGCAAGACGGCGAGCTGCGCGGCCATGGCGCTGGTCTTCGCGGCATACGTCGTGCCGGATGCCTGGCAGAAGCCGGCGGCCGTCGGGGCCGTGGCGGCCCTCGCTGCCGTCAACTACCGGGGCATCACGCGGACGGCACGCCTCACCCGGATCATCGTCTCGGTGGTGCTCGTCCTGCTGGCCGTGGTCCTCGTCGCCGTCGTCGTGGGCGGGGCTCGGCCGGAGACGCCCGCCCTCGTCGCGGGCGCGGTCGGCGTCGGTGGCGTCCTGCAGGGGGCGGCGATCCTCTTCTTCGCCTTCGCCGGCTACGCCCGGATCGCGACCCTCGGCGAGGAGGTCGTCGACCCCGCACGCACCATCCCCCGAGCGATCCTGGGCGCCTTCGCGGTCGTCGTGCCGCTCTATGCCGTCACCGGTGTCGTGCTGCTGGATGCCCTCGGCGTCGACGCGCTCGCCACGAGCCCGGCACCCCTGCGCGACGCCGTGGCGACCGTCACGTCGAACGCGTGGCTCCAAGTGGTCGTCGTGGTGGCCGCTGCCGCCGCCACCCTCGGCGCACTCCTCGCCCTCATCGCCGGGGTCGGGCGCACCGCGCTCGCGATGGCCCGCGAGGGAGACCTCCCACGTCGGCTGTCCGCCGTCCACGAGAGGTATGCCGTGCCGCACGTCGCCGAGGTCACCGTCGCCGTCGTCGTGTCCGTGCTCGTGCTCGTCACCGACCTGCGGGCGGCCATCGGCTTCTCGTCGTTCGGCGTGCTGACCTACTACGCCGTCGCCAACGCCTCCGCCCTGACCCAGCAGGAGCCGCACCGCCGCTACCCCCGGCTCGTGCCGGTGGTCGGATTGCTGGGGTGCGTCGTGCTGGCGCTGGCCGTGCCGGCCACCTCACTCGTGGCGGGCGTCGCCGTGCTCGTCGTCGGGCTGCTGGGACGCCTCGTCGTGAGGCGACGCGCGACCTGAGCGGACGCCCCGCCTGCTCGTCGGGGGAGTGCTCCCCATCGACGGGCCGCCCCGCGTCACCTAGCGTGAGGCCTCGTCGTGGTGCGCGAGGAGAAGGTGCCAATGCTCTATCGCAAGGGGGGCGACCCCGAGGTCCTCGACCGGGTCGCGGGCGAGCTGATGACTGCTGCGCGCGAGGTCGAGTCGGTGCGCACCACCGGCACCGACGCGCTGACCGTGATCCGCCGGTCGTGGCGAGGCGACGACGCCGAGGCCGTCCTTGCGGACTGGCGCCGCTCGGCGGTGGCGCTCACGACCCTCACGGCGTCGCTCGAGAGGCTGGCGACGCGACTGCGTGAGAACGCCCGGGCCCAGCGCACGGCGAGCACCCTGGCCGCGGCGGCGGCCGGGCTGGTCCCGAGCACGGTGCCCGGCCGCCCCGGCCCGGCCCCCGGTCTCGGCGGCGTCGGGTCGACGGGGGCGGACGGCGTCGACGAGCCGAGCATCGCGGACGTCACCCGGGGGACGACCCCGCAGGACATCGACCTCGAGCTCGCCGAGCTCGCAGCCGGGGTCTACGACGGCGAGGGCAGCGAGCACTTCGACCCGGTCAGTGCCGCAGAGCTCATGGCCCTCGGCATCGACCCCGACTCGCTCCAGGGGCCTGGCGGCTTCGAAGCGGGCATCTACCGGGACGAGGACGGCGGCTACGTGCTCGCCTTCGCGGGCACCGACCCCGCGAGCGTCGACGACTGGAGCACCAACCTCCTACAGGGTGCAGGTGCCCTCAGCGCCCAGCACGGTCAGGCCATCGGGCTCGCCGAGCAGCTGTCGCGCGCGGTCGGCGCCGACAACCTCGTGCTCACCGGGCACTCGCTCGGCGGCGGACTCGCGAGCACGGCCTCGGTGGCCACGGACCTCACGGCCGTCACCTTCAACGCGGCCGGCGTCCACCCCAACACCGTGGTCGCCGCAGCCGTCCTGGGGCACGAGAGCCCGGTCCTCGATGCCGACCAGGTGCGCAACTACCACGTGCGCGGCGAGGTGCTGACGACGCTGCAGCATCCCCTCGGCTCGTTCATCGACCACGTGCCCCTCATCGGCGACAGCATCCTGCCCAACGCCCTCGGCACACAGATCGCCCTCGACCCCGCCCGGGGCCCCGAGATCGAGGTCTCGCCGTGGGACCTCACCAACCCGGTCGGCTTCGTCGTCGACACGGCCATCGACATCGGTCGCTACTCCGTCGACCAGCACGGCACCCCGTCGGTGCTGGAAGCCATGGAGGCCAGCGACCGCTTCGGCCGTCCCTGAGTCAGCGGAACCCCGCCGAGTCAGCCGCTGACGCAAGCCGCCGAGTCAGCCACCGAGTCAGCCGTCGACGGCCCGGTCGACGGCGTCGAGGTCGGCCGGCTGGGGCGCGGCCACGTGCCCGGCGTAGGCGTCCTCGTGACGTCTGAGGAAGACCTTGATGTAGGGGCAGAGCGCGACGATCGTGCGCCCCGCCGCGACGGTCTGGTCGAGGGCCGCAGCCGCGAGCCGACCGGCGAGGCCCTGGCCCTCGTGGGCCTTGCTCACCTCGGTGTGGAAGAAGACGACGCGCTCCGCGCGGCCCTCGGAAGCCGGCACCACGGCATACCGGGCGACGCCGATGAGCCGACCCGAGTCACGCAGCTCGAAGGCGCCGGCGGCGGGGTTGTCGACGACCTCGATCGTGTCCACGTCCTCACTCATGGCGCCAGCATGGCAGGGTGTGCGCATGGCGAGGTACTTCGACGTCCACCCGGTGGACCCGCAGCCCAGGGCGATCGGGCAGGCGGTCGAGATCCTGCGTTCCGGCGGCCTGATCGCCTACCCGACCGACTCGTGCTTCGCCCTGGGGTGCTCCCTCGACAACCCCGAGGGCAAGGAGCGGATCCTGCGGATCCGCCAGCTCGACGACAAGCACCACTTCACCCTCGTCTGCTCCGACTTCGCCCAGATGGGTCAGTTCGTGCAGCTCGACAACTCCGTCTTCCGGGCCATCAAGAGCGTCACGCCGGGGCCCTACACCTTCATCCTTCCCGCGACGAAGGAGGTGCCGAGGCGTCTGCTCCACCCCAAGAAGAAGACCGTGGGCGTGCGCATCCCGGAGCACCCGGTCGTGCGCGAGCTGCTCAAGGCGCTGGGAGAGCCGATCCTGTCGAGCACGCTGCTCATGCCTGACGACGACGAGCCGATGACGGAGGGCTGGGAGATCAAGGACCGCCTCGACCACGTCATCGACGCCGTCATCGACTCGGGTGAGTGCGGGCTCGAGCCGACGACGGTCGTCGACTTCTCCGAGGGCGCACCGGTCGTCACCCGCGTGGGCGCGGGCGATCCGAGCCCCTTCGAATGACGCCGTCGCGGCCGACCGGGTGCACCTGACGGAAGCCGCCGCGCGTGGCCCCTGTCGCGCCCGGCCGCTCTGCGCTTCAATCGGCCCATGAGTCCACGCACCGGGCCGACGTCGGAGTCGGTCTCCTCCCTGCTGGCCGATCTCGACCGGCAGGAGCGCGAGACCATCGAGCTGCGCCTCGAGCGATGGTCCGACGACCTCGTCGACGCTCTCACGCTGCTCTACCCGGGCCACGACGTCTCGGCCCTGACGCTGCGGCTCGTCGAGTCCGCCATCACCGGCTTCCGGGCGCGTGAGCCCGAGCTGCGGCACCTCGACCAGCGCCGTCTCCTGCGCCCCGACTGGCTCCAGCAGCCCGACATGCTCGGATATGCCTGTTACACAGAAAGATTCGCCGACACCCTGGCCGGCATCCCGAGTCGACTGCCCTACCTGCGCGATCTCGGCGTCACCTACCTGCACCTCATGCCGCTGCTGCAGCCGCGCGAGGGCGACAACGACGGCGGCTACGCCGTGCAGGACTTCCGGACCGTGCGCTCCGACCTCGGCGACGTCGACGACCTGCGCGAGCTGACCCGCACGCTGCGCGGTCACGGCGTCTCGCTCGTGCTCGACCTCGTGCTCAACCATGTCGCACGCGAGCACGAGTGGGCCCGTCGGGCGCGTGCGGGGGAGGCGCGCTACCGCGACTACTTCCACGTCTTTGCCGACCGCGAGATGCCGAACGCCTACGAGAGCACCCTGCCCGAGGTCTTCCCGGACTTCGCGCCCGGCAACTTCACCTGGGACGCCGAGCTCGACGCGTGGGTCTGGACGACCTTCAACGAGTGGCAGTGGGACCTCAACTGGGCCAACCCCGACGTCCTCGTCGAGCTCGCCGACGTCGTGCTGCATCTCGCCAACCTCGGGGTCGAGGTGCTGCGTCTCGACGCGATCGCCTTCACCTGGAAGCGTCTCGGCACCAACTGCCAGAACCAGCCCGAGGTCCATGCCGTCACCCAGGCGCTGCGCACGGTGGCCCGGATCGCCGCCCCGGCACTCGCCTTCAAGGCCGAGGCGATCGTCGGACCTCGCGACCTCGTGCAGTACCTCGGGCAAGGTCGTCACGCGGGCCGGGTGAGCGACCTCGCCTACCACAACAGCCTCATGGTGCAGGTGTGGTCGATGCTCGCGACCGGCAGCACCCTGCTGGCGAAGCAGGCGCTGCGGTCCCTTCCCACGACGCCCCCCAGCGGGACCTGGATCTGCTACATCCGTTGCCACGACGACATCGGCTGGGCGATCGACGACGGTGACGCCGCGGCCGTCGGGCTGAACGGCTGGGAGCACCGCCGCTTCCTGTCCGACTGGTATGCCGGGGACTTCCCGGGCTCGTGGGCCCGCGGGCTCGTGTTCCAGCACCACCCTGCCACGGGCGACAAGCGCATCAGCGGCACGGCGGCCGCGCTCGTCGGCCTCTCGGACGCGCCCGACGGCGATGCCGAGGGGTCGGCCCTCGCCCGGCTCTTCCTGGCGCACGCGATCGTCGCCGGCTGGGGCGGCATACCGGTCGTGTGGAGCGGAGACGAGCTCGGCCTGCCCGACGATCCCCACTGGGCCGACGAGCCGGGCCACGAGGACGACAACCGTTGGGCGCACCGGGTGCGCATCGACTGGACCGAGGCGGCCTCGAGCCGCGACCCTGCCACGCGTGCCGGGCGGGTCTTCCAGGGTGTCGCGCACCTCGCGCGCGTCCGGGCGGGCCTGCCGCAACTGCACGCCTCGGGTGCGACGGAGGTGCTGGGTGACACCGAGGACGGTGTGCTCGCCGTGCGGCGCGCGCACCCGAGTGGGTCGATGGTGTGCGTCTACAACGTGACGGGGGAGTGGCGCCATGTCGGCATCGACCTCTTCACCGCCGCGGGGCTCCGGGAGCCCGTCGACGCGATCGGCGGGCACGCCGTCTATGCGGGCGCCGACGGCCGTGTCGCCCTCAGCCCGTATGCCGCCTGGTGGGTGGTCGAAGCGCCCTGAAGACCCTCTTGGTAAAGATTGTCGGCTAACCTTTATCAAGGAGGTGACGATGAGTCCAGTGGCGTGGCCCGCTCTCGACAGCGCTACGGTCCCGTGGCAGCCCGTCGAAGGACTCTTCGACCTGTCCCGGCGCGCCCTGCGCACGACGCCGCGGATGTATGCCGCCGCGGTCGTTCCCCCCGTCGCCGAGGTGCCGCTCGTGCTGGGCGGGGACCTCGCCGCCGACCTCGACGACGCGACGCGGCTGGTGGCCACGTTCGATGCCGGGGGGGCAGGGGAAATCGCCCCGTTCGCGTCGGTCCTGCTGCGCTCCGAGAGTGCCGCGAGCTCGCAGATCGAGAACCTCACGTCATCTGCGCGGGCCCTCGCCGAGGCCGAGATCGGTGAAGGCTCGCGGGCCAACGCCGCGATGATCCTGGCCAACGTCCGCACGATGCAGGCAGCGCTGGACCTGGCCGGGCGCCTGGACGAGAAGGCGGTGCTCGCCATGCACCGAGCCCTCATGTCGCAGCAGACCGTCCACGCCGCCGGCGCCTGGCGCGACCAGCAGGTCTGGGTCGGCGGGTCCCCGCTGCACCCCGGTGACGCCCACTACGTGCCACCCGTGGCCGCAGACGTGCCGGCCCTCATGGCCGACCTCGTGCGCTTCATGGACCGCGACGACCTGCCTCCTCTTGCCCACGCTGCGCTCGCCCACGCCCAGTTCGAGACCATTCACCCCTTCACCGACGGCAACGGACGCACCGGGCGCGCCCTGCTCCACTCGGTGCTGCTGCACACCGGGGCCATCCACCGGGTGACGGTGCCGATCTCGGCCGGGCTGCTCGCACTGCGCGACGACTACTTCGCGGCCCTCACCGCCTACCGCGCGGGCGACGCCGAGCCGATCCTGCGGTGCGTCGCCGAGGCCGCCCGCAGCGGCACGCACATCGGTGAGCGGCTCGTCCTGACGCTCCGGGCCGTCCACGCGGCATGGGCCGGGCAGCTCACGGCCAGAGCGGGATCCGCGTCATGGGCGCTGCTCGACCTGCTGTTGCGACAGCCGGTCGTCACCGCACGTGTCGTCGCACGCGAGCTCTCGGTCACCGCGCCCACCGCGCAGTCGGCCCTGCAACGGCTCGTCGCCGACGGCATCCTGCTCGAGTCCACCGGCCATCGACGCAACCGGGTCTACCGGGCGCCCGCGGTGCTCCGCGCCCTCGACGAGTATGCCGCCGGGCTGGGTCGGCGGGCGGGTTGAGCACCTGCGCCTCTCATGAATTCGCATGTATGGCAAAGCTGTTCGTCGTCGACCGCCCCTATGGAGTCGGGCTGCGCAGCTCGCGAAGGTCGAGGTCGACCCATTGACCGTGCGGGTGGCACGACCCCAGTGTCAGCGGCGGCGCCTCACGGCCGTCGCGCCAGCGCCGGACCCCGACGACCGTGCCCCCGCGGTCGTCTGCGAGGTCTGAGGGGACCCTGACCCCGGGCACGCAGCCGGGAGGCTCGGCGCTCAGCCACGACAGATGTGCGATCTCCTGGGAGAGCTGGCGGAGAACGTCCTCGAGCTCGAGGCGACGCTCCACCGGCACGTAGCTCAGCGCCCACGAGCTGAGCACGATGACGTGCGCCGTCCGGTCCGGCCTGCTGCCGCCCCACGGCCACCGTGGTTGCGAGGTCGTCGACGAGGTCGCCGTGAAGGACCTCGGGCGGGTCGGCGCGCAGGAGCGCTCTCGCCGCTCGGAACCGTTCGACCCGTCCGGGCACGTCCGGCCACAGGCACGCCTCCAGCCAGCGCACGGCGTCGTCGTCATCGAGCGCCACCGGGTCCACGTCGACCCCGACCCGGCCGGCCACCCGGGGCAGGTCCATCCCGCGCTCCCTCAGCTGCTGCCCGACACCCGACCGGTCCGTGCCCGAGCAGCGCACGGGAGACCCCGGGTCGCCCAGCTGAGTGGCGGGGCTCGCCCCGGTCAGCTCGACGGCATACCGGTCGATGCCAAGGAGCAGGCCCGCGCTCGCCCCGAGCTCGACGAGGGCGACCGGTCGATCGGCGAGGTCGGCAGCAGCGACGGCAAGGCCGACGCCGAGGTGCACGGCGCGGTTGACCTCGTTGGTCTGCGTGCGGCGGCGCGCGATGGTGTGAGCGACCTCCTCCCGGTGCTCGAGGACAGTTTGCCGCACGTCCGGCCAGGGATCGCCCTCTCCGGTGCGGTCTCGGCCGGCGACGCTCGGATACCACTGCGCCGCAACGGACTCCGGGTGACGCAGCACGAGCTCGTGGACCGCCGCGAGCCAGAGCACCGGCCGAGCCTGACCGGGTCTGGCCGCGAGGAGCAGGCCGGCCAGCTCCTGGTCCACGGCAACGTGACGACACAGCGACGAGTAGAGCGGCAGGGCGGGATACTCGGCCGCGAACTCCCCGAACCGTCGCTGGATCCGGGCGAGCCTCGCGTCGTCCCTCGTGACGTCTGCGGTTTCGCCGTCGGGAGCCATGCCCTCAGGCTCCCGTGACACCGTCGACGCCCTCGCGCACGAGGTCGGCGTGGCCGTTGTGCCGGGCGTACTCCCCGATCAGGTGCAGGTAGACGAAGCGCAACGAGAACGGGTCGCCGCCCGCCTCGGCGACCTCGTCGAGGCTGCGCCCGGCGACGGCGCGATCCGCCTCGCTCCATTCTGTGAGCAGCGCCTCGTAGTCCTCGCGCGCCGACGCGGCGTCGGCCTCGTCGAAGTCCAGCGCCAGCCCCGCGCCGAAGCCGTGGAGCGGCTCGACGGGCTCGCCGGCGAATCGCGTGCGCAGCCAGATGCGCTCGACCTTGCGCAGGTGCCGGATCAGGCCGAGCAGGCTGAGGTCGGAGGGCGGCACGGAACGCTCGGCGAGCTGGTCCGCCGTGAGGCCCGAGCACTTCCACAGCAGCGTGGAGCGGTGCCACGCCAGCATGCCTCGGAGCATCTCGGGCTCGGGCGCCGTGAGGGAGCCGTCCGGCCGGTCGATGTCCGGCGTGCGCCACTCGTCGCCGGCGCCGCACTCAGGCGTCGAGGCGCTCCTGGTGCTCTCGGTCATGGGGTGCTCCTGTCGGGATCGAGGTCTCTGTGGCCCGGCGTTGCAGGAGCACCATGACCTCGTGGTGGGCTGTCTGCGGGAACATGTCGAAGAGCCGGGCGTGTCGGGCTTCGTAGGACGGCAGTCGTGCAAGGTCGCGGGCGAGTGTGTCGACGTTGCAGCTCGAGTAGATGACCTGGCCTGCGCCGGATTCCTCGAGCCACGAAGCCAGCTCGGGACCGACGCCCCGCCGCGGCGGGTTGACGACGACGAGCGTCTCGTGGGGCGCCGCGACGTCCGTGAGGTCGAGCGCTGAGACATCGGTGGCATCACCGACCCGGAAGGAGAGCGCGCCGCTGGCCAGCTCTGCCGGCCGGGCCGCAGCGGCAGTGTGCTCCGCGCTGGCCACGGCCTCCGGTGACATCTCGATGCCGATCACCCGGGTGGGTGCGGCCTCCTCGAGCGCCGCGGCGTGGAGCGCGAATCCGCCCACGCCGCAGTAGAGGTCGAGCACTCCGGACGGGCGTATCCGGGCGATCCATTCCTGGGCCTGACGATAGAGCCCTGCGGCGACGGAGGTGTTCGTCTGGAAGAAGCTGTTGGGGCGGAGCCCGACGCTGATGTCGCCGACGCGCATCGGCAGGACGGCTCGCTCGGTCAGGACGATCTCGGTGTCGCCCTCGAGGACTGCCTTGTGGTCGGGCTGCAGGTTCACCGACACGACGACCGCCTCGGGCAGGCGGGCCATGACCGACCCGAGGCGCGAACGCAGCAGCGCCACGTGCTTCTGCGAGCGCAGGACGAAGCGCAGCATGACCTCTCCGTCAGGGGAGTGCGTGACGATCAGGTGCTTGAGCTCACCGCGTCGACCTGGCACGTCGTAGGGCTCGAGGCGCAGGTCGTCGACGAGGTCGGCGAGCCGGGGGATCAGCTCGTGCAACCCGCCTTCGTAGAGGCCGCAGTCGCGCAGGTCGACGCCGCGCCCGTCTCGGTCGAGGATGCCGAGCGTCACGGCGCCGACCTCTCCGGCGACGACGAGCTTGGCCTTGTTGCGAAAGGCCGACTCGACAGAGGCGAAGGCGGGAAGCCACGTGACGCCGGGAGCGACGGAGGACAGCACGGCGGCACAGTGCCGTTGCTTGTCTGCGAGCTGGACGGCATACGGCACGCCCATGAACGCACAGGAGCGGCACCGGTGGGCGTCGAAGTAGTCGCACTGCATCGTGGCCAAGGCTACGGCCCGCCCGTCGGCGACCCCGAGGCGGTGACGCTCGAGCAATGCGCAACCGATGGTTGCGCATCATGGAGATCTCGCGTAGCGTCACGTGCAACCACATGTTGCAGGAGGTAGTCATGGAGTACGGCACCATCGAGCGAGAGGTCTTCGTCGGCGCCCCACCCGAGGTCGTCTTCGAGGTCGTGAGCAAGCCGGAGCACCTGCGGCACTGGTGGCCCGACGACGCCGACTACGACCCGACACCGGGCTCGTCAGGGTCCATCACGTTCGGCGACCCGGCCGCGGGTGGGGGAGTGGTGGGACTCACCGTCGTCGAGGCACGACCGCCCCACCTCTTCTCGTTCCGGTGGACCCACTCGGTCGCCGAGGTCGCGGCAGAGGGAAACTCGCTGCTCGTCACCTTCGACCTGGCGCCCACACCGGGAGGCACGACACTGCGCATGACCGAGACCGGCTTCCGCGAGATGGGCTGGGAGGTCGCGGTCCTCGAGGCGCAGTACCGGGAGCACGTCCAGGGCTGGGAGTTCTTCCTGCCGCGGCTCGCGCCCTACGCCGAGACGATCCAGGTGCGGTCGTGAGCGCGGCCATGGCCGAGCAGGTCGACGACGACCTGTGGTCCGCCATCGGGGATCCCACCCGGCGCCGGATGCTCGACCTGCTCCTCAGCGAGGGCGACGGCACGGCCACGACGCTCGGGCAGCGACTCCCCGTCAGCCGCCAGGCCGTCGCGAAGCACCTGGGTGTGCTCGACCGGGTCGGCCTCGTCGTGGCGACACCCGCGGGGCGCGAGAGGCGCTACCGGGTCGACGACGCGCAGCTGGGCCGGGCCGTGGCGCAGCTCTCGTCGGTCGGGTCGGCGTGGGATGCGCGGCTCCAGCGGATCACGCTGATCGCCGAGGCGATCCAGCGCGACCGCGAGGAGGCTGCACGAGACGTACGCACCACCACAGACGAGAACGAGGGGCACTGAGATGGTCGACATCCTGCACCGGGTCGGGGTCGTCACCCCGTCACCGGAGACGGTCTACGACGCACTGACGACGGTCGACGGGCTCTCGGCCTGGTGGACCGAGGACACGCGCGGGGGTGGCGAGGTCGGCGGCGTGCTCGAGTTCCGGTTCCCGCCGGTGGGCGGCTTCGACATGGAGGTCGTCGAGGTCGAGCCCGCCGAACGCGTCGTGTGGCGCGTCGTCGACGGCCCGGAGGAGTGGATCGGCACGACGATCGACTGGCGGCTCCGCCAGGACGGTGACTACACGATCGTGCTCTTCGCGCACGCCGGCTGGAGCGAGCCGGTGGAGTTCATGCACCACTGCAGCACCAAGTGGGGCACCTATCTCATGAGCCTCAAGTCATTCGTCGAGACCGGCACCGGCGCACCCGCCCCGGGTGACGTGCAGATCAGCGACTGGCACTGACCGGTGCGGGGCGCCGGCGGGGGACTCGGCTCGAGCGAGCGAAATGACATAATGTCGATTATCGGCGTTATGAGGTCACGGGTGGTCCGGCCTCCGGTCCGACCCGCACGACCTCGAGCCACCCGCGCAGCGCCGACTCCAGCGCTCGGCGCTGGGCCGACGTCAGCCCGGCCAGCAGACTCTCGTCCGCAGCCACGACCTCGGCGAAGACCTCGTCGAGCCGGCGCACCCCGGTCCCAGTCAGCTGCACGTGCACCGTGCGTCGGTCTGGATCCTCACGCACGCGTTCCACCAGCCCCTGGGCCTCCATCGCCTGGACCCGTTGGGTCGTCGCGCCCGGGGTCACCCGGCAGCGCCGCGACAGCTCACCGGCCGTGAGCCGGTACGGCGGGCCGTTGCGCCTCAGCACGCTGAGCGCGTCGAGATGGCTCTGGTCGAGCCCGTGGGCTGCGAGCACGGCGGCACGCGCCTCGGCGACCGCCGACGCGAGCCGCAGGACCGGCAGGACGATGCCGACCGAGGACACGTCGACGTCCGGACGCTCGCGCCGCCACGCGTTGACGACTCGGTCGACCTCATCCCCCGATGATGTGCTCACCCCAATACTTTAGGGCTAAATCGCTTGCGGTGGAGCCGTCCAGTGGGACCATCGGTGCATCTCGAAGGAGCGCCATGGATCTCTCCACCTTCTACGCCGTCGTGTCGGCCACCTGCTTCACCCTTGTGGGCCTGTGGTGGTCGGCGCTCGACCGCCGCCGCGAGCTGCTCGACTCCCCCGAGACCCGGCGGCTCGTCGGCGGCGTCTACCTCACCTTCCTGCTGCCCGGGGTCATGGGACTGTTCGCGCAGGTCGACCCCGGCAAGCCCGGCCTGTGGCGCACGACGTTCGGGCTCGTCGCGGTGATCGGTGCCTGGTCGACCTTCCGGCTCATCCGCGCTGACAGCCACCCCGG
Source organism: uncultured Actinomycetota bacterium (assembly GCA_963697735.1). Taxonomy (GTDB): domain Bacteria; phylum Actinomycetota; class Actinomycetes; order Actinomycetales; family Dermatophilaceae; genus Humibacillus. The sequence continues at coordinate 55,502 of CAVOOZ010000007.1, forward strand.
CGTGCGCGGGCCCTTCCGGCGCCACCGCTGGCTCGTCGGAGTGCTCTACCTCGTCATCGTCGTGCTCGGTGTCGCCCCGGAGCTCGCGGCGGCGGTCGGGCTGACGGGCCTGCAGGCGGCCGCGCTCACCGTCGTGTGCCTCGTCGTGCTGGCCCACGGCCTCGCCTGGGAGCTGCTGACGACGACCGACGACCCACGCCTGGTCGACGACGCCTGAGCCCCCTCCCCCACCGGCCCGACCCGGGCCGCGGAGCCCGCCACCCGGCATACCGGATGTTTTAGCGCTCAAGGGGTATGCCGTGCGGTCGTCCCGGCGTGTTCACCTCGCGGACCGCTCCGCTCGCCCCGGGCATGTGGGACAGTCCTGCCATGTCCTCCGTCGTCGTCAACGCAGCGCGTCCCGAGACCAAGGAGCAGCGGGCCTGGTACTGGTACGACTGGGCAAACTCGGCCTACGTCACCACCACGGCCACGGTGCTGCTCAGCCCCTACCTGACGACGGTGGCCGAGGCAGCCGCCTGCCCCGGCCTCGCGGACGGAGCCGACTGCACCACTAACCTGTCGGTCCTCGGGATCCCCGTGGCCCCGGGGAGCCTGTGGTTCTTCACGGTGACCGTCACGACGATCATCTCGGCGATCGTGCTCATCTTCGTCGGCGCCATCGCCGACCGCAGCCCCAAGCCGACGCGGCTCTTCGCCGGCTTCGCGTGGGCCGGTTCGCTCGCCGCCTGCCTGATGTTCTTCATCGCCGGGACCAACTGGCAGCTGGGGTCGGCGCTCGTCGTCGTGGCCGGCATCTGTCTCGGGGCCTCGCTCGTCGTCTACGACTCGATCCTGTGCCGCATCGCCAACGAGAACGAGCGCGACCGGGTCTCCTCCAAGGGCTGGGCCTTCGGCTACCTCGGCGGCGGCACCCTGCTCGCGCTCAACTTCGCCCTCGACATCTTCCATGAGGACCTCGGCCTCGACCGGGCGATGTCGACCCGCATCAGCATCCTGTCGGCGGGCATCTGGTGGGCCGCCTTCACGATCATCCCCTACCTCGGGCTGCGGCACCTGACGGGCACGGTCGCGACACCGGTCGACCGCAAGGCCGGCGTCGTGCGCGGAAGCCTGACGCAGCTGCGCAGCACCTTCGGCGACCTGCGCCACTACCCGCAGACCCTGACCTTCCTCGTCGCCTACCTGTTCTTCAACGACGGCATCCAGACCGTCATCGGCAGCTCGAGCATCTACGGCAGCAAGGAGCTCGGCTTCTCGGAGTCGACAGTCCTCGGCGTCTTCCTCTTCGTGCAGTTCGTCGCCTTCGCCGGGGCCCGCCTCTTCGGCCGGATCGCCGCCTCGATCGGCGCCTGGCGCACCGTCCTCTACGGCGTCGGCCTCTGGACCGTCGTCGTCGTCATCGCCTTCCTGACACCGTCGAAGTCCCTCACGGTCTTCGTCGCGCTCGGCCTGCTCATCGGCCTCGTGCTCGGCGGCACCCAGGCCCTGTCACGCTCGCTCTACAGCCAGCTCATCCCCCGCGGGCGCGAGGCGGAGTACTTCAGCCTCTACCAGGCGATGGAGCGCGGCACGAGCTGGCTCGGCACCCTGGTCTTCGGGCTCGTCTACCAGCTCACCCTCAGCTATCGCTGGGCGATCATCTGCCTCATCGCCTTCTTCGTCATCGGCGGTTACCTGCTGTCCCGGGTCGACATGCGCCGTGGCATCATCGCAGCGGGCAACCCCGTGCCTGCCGTGATCTGACGCCACCTACAATCCGCGACGCCCGGGAACAACGCGACCGTTTCGCTCGTTCAAGCGACTGTGAGGGTAGGGCACCAGATGGGTGTCGACCAGTGGCAGGAGTTTTGGAGGGGTCGACATGGCCGATCGAGCACTACGCGGTTCCAACCTCGGGTCCAGGAGTATGGAGTCCGACGAGAACGTCATCCCCAGTGAGCGTCAGCTCACGACCTACGTGTGCGCGCAGGGGCACCGCACCGAGCTCCCGTTCTCGATCGAGGCCGATGTGCCGCCGACCTGGGAGTGCCGCTGCGGCCTCGACGCGAAGCTGCAGGGCGGTGGGCCCGAGCCCGATGCCAAGCCCGTCAAGCACGTGCGCACGCACTGGGACATGCTGCTCGAGCGTCGCTCGATCCCCGAGCTCGAGGAGCTCCTCGAGGAGCGTCTGACGCTCCTGCGCGAGTCCCGTGGTGAGAAGCCGCGTCGGCGCAAGACTGCCTGACGCGCACCGCACAGACATCGACAAGCCCGCCTCGTTCGTGGAGGCGGGCTTCTCGCTGTCCACAGCCCCTCACCGAGCAGGTATGCCGGGTGGCCACGCCCCGCACGGCGGCCGCCTCCGTTCGAGGTATCCCCGCGGTGAAGAGCACGCGCGGATACCTCGAACCGCGATCAGTCCTCGTCGATGATCTCGCCCTCGACGACCTCGTCGCTCGAACCGGATCGACGCGGGCCGCGCGGCGGCTCCTGCTGCTCCCACGAGGGGCGGTCGGTGACGGTTGTCGCCCCGAAGACCTCGACCTGCGCCACGATGTGACGGCTGATCACGGCCTCGAGCAGCGAGCGGGCCACCGGGCGGGTGAACGGCAGCACGAGGAAGAGGCCGAAGACGTCGGTGACGAAGCCGGGGACGAGCAGCAGCGTGCCGCCGACGAGCACGACGACTCCGTCGGCGAGCTCGCGCGCGGGCATCCGCCCGTCGCGCAGCGCCTGGTTGAGGGCGCGCCAGGCACGGCCGCCCTCGCGCTTGATGAGCCACGCACCGAGGGCGGAGGTGGCGAGGAGCAGCAGGAACGTCGGCCAGGCGCCGATCGCCTGACCGACGGCGAGCATGACCATGATCTCGATGACCGGCAGGAGGAGCAGCAGCACGGCTGCCACGCGCGTGGGTCGCAGGCCGCGCCGCCTCGGGCTGGGCGCGGTGGTCATGAGCGCTCCCCCGCAGGCACACGCTCACGGGCCCGGCCGACGACGCCACGCAGCTGCCCCACGCGGTGCTCGATGCCCCACTTCGTGACGTTGGTCAGGGCCTCGCGGACGATGTCGTTGCCCATCTTGGAGACCCCGATCTCACGCTCGATGAAGGTGATCGGCACCTCGACGACGCGCAACCCCGACCGCACGGCCCGGAGCGTCAGGTCGATCTGGAAGCAGTAGCCCTGCGACTCGACGCCGGCGAGCCCCATCGTGCGCAGTGCACTCGTGCGGTAGGCCCGATAGCCGGCCGTCGCGTCGTTGACGTGCATGCCGAGCATGACCTTGGTGTAGATGTTGGCGCCGACCGAGAGCACCTTGCGCCGCATCGGCCAGTTGCGCACCTCGCCGCCCTTGACCCAACGGGCCCCGATGGCGAGGTCGGCGTCGGCGAGTGCGTCGAGGATGGCGGGAAGCTGCTCCGGCTGGTGCGATCCGTCCGCATCCATCTCGACCGCGGCGTCGTAGCCCTCATCCAGTGCGATCGCGAAACCCGCGAGATAGGCCTGGCCGAGGCCCCGCTTGCCCGGTCGGTGCACGACACGCACCTGTGCGTCGCCCGCGGCCAAGCCGTCGGCGAGATCGCCCGTGCCGTCGGGCGAGTTGTCGTCGAGGACGATGACGTCGGCCGTGGGGACGGCGGCGCGCACGCGCGCGACGATCCCGGGCAGGTTCTCCCGCTCGTTGTAGGTCGGGATGAGCACGGCGACCTTGGTCACCGGCTCACGCTGCGTCACGGTCATGCGCTTCCTTGTCGTCGTTGCTGGGAACTGTGCTGGCGTCGGTGCTGTCGTCTCGGCTGTCGACGCTGTGGTCCTGTGTGTCCTCCACGGGCGGGCCGGACCCGCCGCTCCTGACCCGCAGGAGCAGGAGCAGCACGAGCCCGGCCGCGGCCACCCACTCGGGGGACTCCCCCAGCCGGGTCGCCACGGTCGTGGCGTCCCGCAATGGTAGAGCCCCCTGCAGGAGCGCCTGCCTGAACAACGACGTCACCTGGTGGGCAGTTCCGTCCGGGGTGATCAGCGCGCTCTGGCCGACCGTCGACACGTGCACGATCGATCGTCCGAACTCCATCGCCCGCACGCGGCTGATCGCCAGCTGCTGGGCCGACTCCGCCGTGAAGCCGAACGTCGCGTTGTTGGTCTGCACGAGCAGCACGTTGGCCCCGGCGGTGACCGCGTCACGCATGATGTCGTCGTAGGCCACCTCGAAGCAGATCGCCACGCCCGCCCGGATCTGCTGCCCGGCCGTCCCGATGACGTCGAAGACCCCGACCGACGGACCGGCCACGAAGTCGCGGCTGACGCGGTCGACCTCCGGGCTGAAGATCCGGAAGAAGGCACGGCTGGGGATGTACTCGGCGAACGGCACCGGGTGGCGCTTGACATAGCTGTCGGTGATGCCCTTGCCGGGCTCGTAGAGGAGCGAGACGTTCGACACCTGACCGGGAGGCTCCTCGAGCAGCCCGCCGACGACGAGCGGCCGCCCGAGTCTCGTCACGGTCGTCGCGATCTCGTCGGCCGCATCGGCGTTGCGCACCGGGTCGATGTCGGACGCGTTCTCGGGCCACACGACGAGGTCAGGGGTGGGGGCGAGTCCCGCTTCGATGTCGGCCTGCGCCTGCCACGTGGCGGCGACGTGGTTGTCGAGGACCGCCCGCCGTTGCGCGTTGAAGTCGAGGCCGGCACGCGGCACGTTGCCCTGAACCCCGAGGAACTGGGCCGCCTGCCCGTCGGTGGGCAGCGGCACGGCGAGGCCCACGACCGTGAGCACGAGCGCTGCGGCAACGGGCAGCGCGAGCGGACGCCACGGCATACCGGAGCGGTGGTGCCCGGCTGTGAGCAACCGGTGCGCCACGAGCGCGAGCAGCCCCCCGACGAGCGCGAGCACGAAGCCGACGAAGGGCGCGCCGCCCAGCGCCACGAGGCGCCCGACGGGCGAGTCGGCCTGGCTGAAGGCGAGCTTGAGCCACGGGAAGCCGCCGTAGGGGGCACGGGCCCGGAGGCCCTCGGTGACGACCCAGACGAGGGCGAACGCAAGCGGTCGCACCCGGCCGGCGCGGCTCAGCCAGCCGTAGAGCGCTCCCGCGAGGCCGACGAAGAGAGACTCGAGGGTGGCCAGCGCCAGCCACGGAAGCGCCCCGACGTAGATCCCCGACCAGCTGAGGGTGGGCACGAAGAAGGCCAGCCCGAAGAGGACGCCGACGAGAAGGCCCCGGCGGGCGCCCTGACCGGTGGCGGCCCACGCGAGCAACGCCATCGCGAGCGGGGCCGCGACCCAGACGTCGAAGCTCGGGAACGCGAGACACAGCAGCCCCCCGCCGCCGAGGGCGACGACGAGCCTCAGCACCAGCTGGCCACGGTCACGACGCACGAGGTCACCGTACGCTGGCGGGGCTCCGCCTCCCGAACGCCCAACGGTGACGACGTCGCGAGCGCGCTGCGGGTGGCGGTCAGGGGACGACGACGGTGCCACGAGCCGTCGTGGCCACGACGGGCGGGTCGAGCATCTCGGCAGAGGACTCGCTGCGCTCAGGATGCCCGCGGCCGACGACGAGGACCTCGAAGTCGAGCTCGCGCGACCGTGATCCGACGCGCACGATCTCGGCGCTGATCTCGATGACGTCGCCGGCCTTGATGCGCTCGCGGAACTGCACGTCGCTGTAGGAGGCGAAGAGGCCCTCGTCACCGTCGGTGCGGATGCACATCTCGGTCGCGACGTCTCCGAAGGCCGCGAGCGAGTAGGCCCCGTCGACGAGGTTGCCGGCGTAGTGCGCGTGGGCATAGGGCACGTAGCGACGGTGCACGACCCGCAGGCCCACCTCCGCCCGGGTCCGGCGCGCGGCCCCCGGAGGCGAGTCACCCCCGTTGGCCGGGCCGGCCGGGCGCTCCCCGCCAGTCGGGCCGCTCTGGTCGGGCACGGTCATCGCCCCTTCCGCTCGGTCATATGGTGCACGAGGTAGCTCGCGACCTCGCCGGGCGTCGTGCCGCGGCCGAAGATCCGGTCGACCCCGAGGGCTCCCTCCGAGCCCTCCTCGAAGCGGGGTCCGCCGACGATGAGGATCGGCACCTCCCCCGCGGGGTAGGCCTCGCGGAAGGCGGCCGACATCTGGGTCGTGTTGTGGATGTGGGCGTCCTTCTGCGTGACGACCTGGCTCACGAGCACGGCGTCGGCCTTCTCGGCCCGGGCACGGGCGACGAGCTCGGGCACGAGCACCTGCGCTCCGAGATTGACCACCCGGATCTCGCGGTAGTACTCGAGGCCCTTCTCGCCGGCGAATCCCTTGATGTTGAGGATGGCGTCGATGCCGACGGTGTGGGCGTCGGTGCCGATGCAGGCGCCGACGACGACGAGCTTGCGGCGCAGCTGCTTGCGAATGGCGAGGTTGGCGTCCTTGGCCGACAGCAGCGGGTACTCGCGCTCGACCACGTGCACGTCCTCGAGGTTGACGAGGTGCGTCGAGCTGCCGTAGACGACGAAGAAGGTGAAGTCGGGTCCCATCGCCTTGGCGTGCACGAGCAGCGCCGGGTCCAGGCCCATCTTGCGCGCGAGCTGGAGCGCAGCTCCCTCGGCCAGCTTGTCGTGCGCGAGGGGCAGGGTGAAGGACACCTGCATCATGCCGTCGCCGGTGGTGTCGCCGTAGGGGCGGATGATGTTGCTGCTCAAGGCTTCTCACCCTTCTTCCGCGACGCCGGCACGCCGGCGTCGAGCGCCGTGATGGCCGGGTTGTCATAGCCGTCGGCCCGCCGGACCACGCCCTCGAGACCCTTGCCGCGGTCGGCGGGTCGCTTCATCAGGCCGAAGGTGCCGTCCGCGATGGCGGCCAGCAGGGCCGGGTCGCCGGCCGCGTCGGAGTCGGTGACGATGCGGTCGAGCAGGTCGACCGCCTCGGACAGCACCTGCCGCGACCGGGTCTGGATGAAGCCGTCGCGCGGAGGGTGGAAGTCCTCGGTGAGCCCACTGGCGGCATTCATCACGTAGCGCACGTTCTGCAGCGCCAGGTCGCGGTCGGAGAGGAACGGCGTGACCACCGCCTCGGTCATCATGCCGACGAGGAGGATGCCCTGGCCGGTCATGGCACCGGCGAGGTTGAAGAAGCCGTCGAGGAGGTAGCCGCGGAAGATGTCGCCCGTCATGTGCTTCGTCGGCGGCATCCACTTGAGCGGGGCGTCGGGGAAGAGCTGGCGGGCGAGCAGCGCGTGGGCCAGCTCGAGCCGGAAGCTGTCGGGGATCTCGGGGTTGATCTCGAAGGCGTGCCCGAGGCCGAGCTGCCAGTCCTCGAGGCCCGCCTCCTTGGCGAAGCACTCGTTGAGCAGCTGGCTGACGGTGACCGTGTGCGCGGCGTCGACCGCGTCGGCCGTCGTCAGGTAGTTGTCCTCGCCGGTGTTGATGATGATGCCGGCGCGGGCGTGGACCTGGCGTGAGAAGCGCTGGTCGACGAAGGTGCGGATCGGGTTGATGTCGCGGAAGAGGATGCCGTACATCGAGTCGTTGAGCATCATGTCGAGACGCTCCATGCCGGCGAGGGCCGCGATCTCGGGCATGCAGAGCCCTGACGCATAGTTCGTCAGCCGGACGTAGCGGCCGAGCTCCCTGCTGACGTCGTCCAGCGCTGCACGCATGAGCCGGAAGTTCTCCTGCGTCGCATAGGTGCCGGCGAACCCCTCCCGCGTGGCGCCCTCGGGCACGTAGTCCAGCAGGGACTGCCCGGTCGAGCGGATGACGGCGATGACATCGGCTCCCTCGCGGGCGGCCGCCTGGGCCTGCGGGATGTCCTCGTAGATGTCGCCCGTCGCGACGATGAGGTAGATCCACGGCCGGGCCTGCGGGTCGCCGTGCCGCTTGACGAGCCGGTCGCGCGTCGCGCGCGAGCGGTCGATCGTGCGCAGGCCCACCCCGACGCCCTTCGTCGCGGCCCGGCGCGCCGCCTGCCCCTCTCGCCCGGACGGCAGGCGGAAGGAGACGTTGCCGCTCGCTGCCTTCTGGGCAAGGGTCGTGAGGTCGGGGGCCTCACCACGCAGGAGCGCGTCGTAGACGGGTGTCGTCACGCCGTGCTCGAGACCCACCTCCTCGCGCACCGCCGTCACGAGGTGGTTGACCCACGGCACCCGCTCGTGGTCGGCCCCGGAGAGCCCGGCGAGTCGCAGCGTCGCCCGCTCGACCGAGACGGTCGTGTGGCTCTGGGCGAGCTCGACGACCGGTGCTGCGGCCCGGTGAGCCAGCGCGCGCGCCCGCCGCACCACGGCCGGGTCGAGGTGCAGCAGCGGCTCGGTGCGGCTCATGGCGCGCTCCCCTCCACGGCCCGATCCGGCAACACACCGAGTGGTTGCGAATCCCCACCGGCAATACCCGACGGAGCTGGCGACTGCTCGGTGTGTTGCGGGGCCGGGGCGGCGCAAGAGCGGCCGGCCTCGGCGTCGAGGCGGGACTCGAAGATCGCGCGCACGGCCGGCACCTCGCGCAGCAGCGAGAGTGCGAGGTCGGCGTGCCCGGGCACATAGCCGTTGCCGACGAGCATGCGCACGTCGGCCGCGAGACCCTCGGCGCCGAGGGCGGCCGCGGCGAAGTTGGTGGCCATGCTGAAGAAGATGATCGTGCCGCCCTGCGCCGTCGAGAGGATCGCCGGCTGCTCGCAGCCCGGCACGTCGACGCAGACGACGGTGATGTCGGCGGGTCCGCCTGCGGCCTCGATGGCGGCGGACAGGCCCAGCGGGCTGCGGGCGTCGGCGAGCACGACGGCGTCGGCGAGGCCGGCCGGCTCGAGCAGGAGTCGCTCCCTCTCGATCGGCACGACGCCGATGAGGCCGCCCGGCGCCCGCTCGGCGAGCGGCGGCGAGCGAGAGCGCCCCCGACTTGCCGGCCGCCCCGAGCACGGCCACGGTGGGCGCGACGCCGCGGGCGGCATACTCCCCCACGACCCGCTCGACGAGGGCGGGCGCACCGCAGACGTCCATGACCATGAGCGCCAGGCGGGGGTCGAGGTCGCCGGGCAGCCGCGCGGCGATGCTGCGGCCGAAGAGGATCGCGTGGCCCGCGGCCGGCACCTGCTCCGAGCGCCCGTCCCAGCCGGACAGCTCGTCGGTGAGGCGCAGCGGCGTCAGCGACAGCGAGACCAGGGTCGCCACCCGGTCACCGACGCGCAGGCCGAGAGGGCTCTGCGGCCCGACGGCGTCGACCGTGCCGATGAGCATGCCCCCGGAGCCGGTGACGGGGTTCTGCATCTTGCCGCGCGTCGCGACGATGTCGAGCACCTCGGCTCGCAGGGCGGCACCGTCGAGCAGTCCGTCGGTCGTGTGCTTGCCCGCCAGCTGCCGGTAGCTCGCGGCGTCGAGGTTGAGCGTCTCGACGGCGATCCGCACCTCGTCGGGCCACAGCTCCGGGTTCGAGTCGAGGCGGCGGGCCGCCTGCGGCAGGGTGATGGCATCTCCCGTGGGCTCGAGCACGCGGTGCAGGCCCACCGGGGAGGAGAGCGACGCGCGGGGGGCTGCGGGCAGGTCTGCCGCAGCGGGCAGCGGGTCCGGCACGATCACAAATCCTTCTGTCTCAACGGTGCTGTGGCGCAGATCATCCGTCAGCATAGGGGCCATCAAGGCGATTCTTGACGAATCCGTGGTATGGACATGTTTGAGCCTGCCCCCTGCTGACGTTACTGTGTCGCGCATGGGCATGGTTGAGCAGCCGTACGAGTACCGCCGCCGCGAGCTCGTCGAGCCCGACTGGACACGTTTCCCCGGCTGGGCCGGCGTGACGCAGGCCGACTGGGACAGCGCGCAGTGGCAGCGGGTCAACTGTGTCAGGAACATCAAGCAGTTGCGAGCCCTCATGGGCGACCTGCTCGACGAGCGCTTCTACGACGACCTCGCCCGCGACCAGTCCGAGCGCGCCACGATGTCGATGCTCGTGCCGCCGCAGATGCTCAACACGATGGTGCCTGGCACCGGTTCGACCGACGCGCGGATGCCGTCGCCCGGCCACGACTTCACCGACGCCTTCTACGCCGACCCCATCCGCAACTACATGTTGCCGGTCTTCTCCGACCGGCGCACCGACTGGCCCTCGCACCCGCACGCCTCGCGTGACTCGCTGCACGAGCATGACATGTGGGTGGCCGAGGGCCTCACGCACCGCTACCCCACCAAGGTGCTGGCCGAGCTGCTTCCGACCTGCCCGCAGTACTGCGGGCACTGCACCCGGATGGACCTCGTCGGCAACTCGACCCCCCAGGTCGCCAAGCTGAAGTTCGATCTCAAGCCCGTCGACCGGTATGCCGCGATGCTCGACTACCTGCGCACCTCCCCCGTCGTGCGTGACGTCGTCGTCTCGGGTGGCGACGTCGCCAACATGCCGTGGAAGAACCTCGAGGCCTTCGTCGACCAGCTGCTCGACATCGACAACATCCGTGACATCCGCCTTGCGTCCAAGGCCCTGATGGGCCTGCCGCAGCACTGGTTCGCCGACGACGTCGTCGAGGGTGTGGCCCGGGTGTCGGCCAAGGCCCGTGCGCGCGGTGTCTCCCTCGCGATCCACACGCACGTCAACAACGCCCAGTCGCTCACGCCCTCGGTCGCCCGGGCGTCCAAGGCGATGCTCGACGCCGGGGTGCGCGACGTGCGCAACCAGGGCGTGCTCATGCGTGGCGTCAACGACACGACCGAGCAGCTCCTCGACCTGTGTTTCGGGCTGGCCGACGCCGCCCAGATCACCCCCTACTACTTCTACATGTGCGACATGATCCCCTTCGCCGAGCACTGGCGGCTCTCGCTCGCCGAGGCGCAGCACCTGCAGCACTCGATGATGGGCTACCTCCCCGGATTCTCGACGCCGCGCATCGTCTGCGACGTGCCCTTCGTCGGCAAGCGCTGGGTGCATCAGGTCGAGGAGTACGACTCCGAGCGGGGCATCTCCTACTGGCGCAAGAACTACCGCACGTCCATCGAGGGCGACGACACCGAGGCCCTGTCGCGCGACTACGTCTACTACGACCCGATCTACACCCTGCCCGAGTCGGGCCAGAAGTGGTGGCACAAGTCGGTCGACCAGGAGGCCCTGCTGGCCGTCTCCTCGGGCCAGGCTGCCACGAGCCGGGCCGCCGCCGAGTCGCAGCTCATCTGACGGGTGGCACGGCTGCGCAAGGACGCTGGTGGCCCCACCACGCAGGCAACCCTCGCGCTCGACCGCGTCGGGGTCTCCTACACCAGGCACACCTACGACCATGACCCGTCTGCCCCCAGCTTCGGGCTCGAGGCCGCAGCCGTGCTCGGGGTGGATCCGCAGCGCGTCCTCAAGACCTTGCTCGTCGACACAGCCCGGGGCCTCGCCGTGGGCATCGTGCCGGTCGCCGGTCAGCTCGACCTCAAGTCGCTTGCGGCGGCGCTGGGCGTGAAGAGTGTGATGATGGCCGATCCCCTTGCGGCACAGCGCAGCTCGGGCTACGTGGTGGGCGGCATCTCCCCCGTCGGGCAGAAGCGCGCCCTCCCCACGGTGCTCGACGAGACGGCATACGGCTTCGAGACGGTCTTCGTCTCCGGCGGGCGACGCGGCTTCGACATCGAGCTGTCCCCCGCCGACCTCGCGAGCATCACGCGAGCGGTGCGCGCACCCATCGGCCGGGCCTGACCCGGTCGGTGAGCGACCTTGCGGCTCAGTCCTTCTCGCGGGGGGTCGCAGAGGCGCTGCGCCCCTCCCACGGCGTCGACAGCACGACGGTCGTGTGCGTCGAAACGTTGGCGGCCGAGCGGATGCGCGCGAGAAGGTCCTCGAGGTTGCCCGGCGTGCCGACGCGCACCTTGAGGATGTAGCTCTCGACGCCCGCCACCGAGTGGCAGTCCTCGATCTCGGTGATGTGCGAGAGCCGCTGCGGCACGTCGTCGGGCGCGCTGGGGTCGAAGGGGGCCACGGAGATGAGAGCGGTGAGCGAGAGCCCCAGCGCCTCGGGCGACACCGTCGCGGCGTAGCCGGTGATGACCCCGCGCTCCTCCAGCCGGCGCACGCGTTGGTGAACGGCCGAGGTCGACAGGCCAGTGGCCTTGCCGAGGTCGGTGTAGCTCATCCGGCCGTCGGCGAGCAGCAGTCCGACGAGGCGGCGGTCGAGATCCTCCATGCGCGTGAGGGTAGACCACGACGTGCCGCACCGCTGGGTCATCCCTCATCGCGGAACTCAGGCGCGCCCTCCGCCCACCCTCAGCCGCACGCTCTCTGCGCCGCTCGGGGGCGCCACGGGGCACGCCGCTCGTCGGTAGTCTCGGGCCCATGCCGAACCAGCGCGCCCTGCTCCTCGACTCCGCGTCGCTCTACTTCCGCGCCTTCTTCGGGGTGCCCGAGGTGATCGGACCGAGCGGTGTGCCGACCAATGCGGTGCGCGGCTTCCTCGACATGATCGCCTCGCTCGTCGAGCGGGGCCGGCCCACCCACCTCGTCGCCTGCTGGGACAACGACTGGCGGCCGGCCTTCCGCGTCGAGGCGATCCCGTCCTACAAGGCGCACCGGGTGGCCGAGGCCGGCGACGAGGCACTCAACGGCGAGACGGTCCCTGATGCCCTCTCCGTCCAGGTGCCGATCATCGTCGACGCGCTCGCGGCGCTCGGCATCGCCCGGGTCGGCATCGACGGCCACGAGGCCGACGACGTCATCGGCACCCTGGCGACGGCCTTCCGCGGCAGGATGCCGGTCGACGTGGTCACCGGTGACCGCGACCTTTTCCAGCTCGTCGACGACGCCAACGCGATCCGGGTGCTCTACACCGCGCGTGGCGGGGTGCGCTCCCCCGACCTCGTCGACGAGTCCTTCATCGCGGAGAAGTACGGCGTCGGCACGGGCGCTGCCTACGCCGACATGGCGGTGCTGCGCGGTGACACGAGCGACGGACTGCCCGGTGTAGCCGGCATCGGCGAGAAGACGGCCGCCAAGCTGATCACGACGTACGGCACGCTGGCGTCGCTGCGTGAGGCGATCGACAGCGGCGACCCCGCCATCAAAGGGGCCCAGCGAGCCCGCCTCGAGGCCGCCTCGGCCTATCTCGACGTGGCGCGCCGCGTCGTCGACGTCGTGCGCGACGCGCCCGTGCCCGAGGTCGACCTGGCGGCGCCTGTGGCCGTCGCCGACCCCACCCTCATGTCGCGGCTCGCGATCGAGCACGGGCTCACGTCGTCGTTCGACCGCGTCGTGACCGCGCTCCAGATCGGCTGAGCCGTTGCGGGGACGCCCCTCTGTCAGCGCCACGTCCTAGCGTATGAGCCATGACGTCCACCGACACCCCCTGGGAGCCACCCCTGGCCGGCACCGAGACCGAGCAGGTCGTCGGCGCGCTCGACCGTCTGCGCGCGACCTTCCGCTGGAAGGCTGACGGCCTCGACTCCGCCGGCCTCGGCACGAGCATCGGCGCCTCGACCCTCACCCTCGGTGGGCTGCTCAAGCACCTCGCGGCCGCCGAGGACTACCACTTCGCGACGAAGCTGAGCGGAGACCCCGTCGGCGAGCCGTGGGAGGGGTGGGGCTGGGACGGCAGCAACGACTGGGAGTTCACCTCCGCCGCCGATGACACCCCCGCCCAGCTGTATGCCGTGTGGGACGGTGCCGTCGAGCGCTCACGCGCGCGGTTGGCGTCGGTCCTCGCGCGCGGCGGCCTCGGCCAGCCGGTCGCGGCTCACGACGCCGACGGCAACCACGCCAACCTGCGGCGCCTGCTGTGCGACCTCGTCGAGGAGTACGGCCGTCACACCGGACACGCGGACCTCCTCCGCGAGGCGGTGGACGGACGCGTCGGCGAGGACCCGCCCGCCGGCTGGACTCCCTCAGTGCCCGGCGACGACGCCTAGCCCGGGACCGGTCGGTCTCTACGCGGCCAAGTCCGCGTGGCTGATGGGTGCGGGCCGCGCCATCGTCGTCGACCAGCTGGACTATCGGTGGGAGAAGGCGAGCACCGTCGCACCACGCCGAGACGGTCACCTACAACGAGCGCGCCGACATCGTCATGACGCTGAAGAAGCAGACCGACTTCCTGGGCGCGGACGTCGTCATCGACGCCGTCGACGCCGAGGCGGACGACAACCTCCTCCAGCTCGTCACCGCGGCCAAGCTGAAGTTGCAGGGCGGTTCGCCGATCGCGCTCGTCCGAGCCATCGACTCTGCACAAGGCCGCACCGCATCGGTCGTCGGAGCCTACGGACCGCTCTTCAGTGCCGTGACGTTCGGGGACGCAGTCAACAAGGGCCGGACGTCGACGAGCTGGGTGCGGGCGGAGGACGAGGTGGTGGCGTCAGTGCCCGAGGTCACACCGAGCGCCCGTGTCGTTGACAGCTCATGAAGGGGCTGGGGTAACGGCGCCGATACAGATATCCACCACACCCTGATGGGTGGGGCGCTACCGTCTTCTGAGGAGGTGCGTGGCGATGCGGCAGCGCCCAGGAGCAGGGCGAGCGGGGACCTGGAGTGCGCGGCGACGAGCCCTCGGCTCGGCGCTTGTGCTTGCCGCGGTGTTGTTCGTCTCTGGGTGCGACGCGAGCGGATCGACGCACCCGACCCCGACCAACCAAGGCCGTGGTGTCGCGACCGATGCACAGGGTCGCTCGGTCCCGTTCATGACCAAGACCGATCCCCTCAAGCTGGTGGTCGTGGGCGATTCGGTCGGGATAGCTGGGTTCGGCTGTGGCGCAGGTTGTCCGGGGTTCGAGGATCGCTACGCAGAGCACCTCGAGCAGGTGACGGCCAGGTCCGTGATCGTCACGAACCTGTCGATCGACGGGGGGTATCACCTGGACAGGATCTTGGCGTCGCTCGACTCGGAGCGCAACGCTTCCGCGGTAGCAGAAGCCGACGTGGTCGTGGTGGCCGTAGGGGCAGAGATGCATCCGCCGTGGACCCCGACGGACCCGTGCCGGGTGCCGTGGGGGGACGAGCAACGTGATGTGATGAAGCAAGTGCTGGCGCTCACCGAGACCTGCGTGGCGGCCACCGTCGAGGCGCATTCGGCCGAGCTGGACCGGCTGTACGCACGGCTGAAGAGCCTTCGTGGGGGCGGACGGCCGCAAGTTGGCGTGTCCCTCGGAGTCTTCAACAGCATTGCCGACGTGGGCGCCGGCTGGGCGGCGGAGACCGGCCCCGGTTGGCGCGAGGCGACGGCCGTGCTGGAAAGCATTCTGGAGCGTTGGAACGCAGCGAGCTGCGTCGTCGCCACCCGTCATGGCTTCACCTGCGTCGATGTCTTTCACGCGTTCAGGGGGGCGTCCGGCGGCGACCTCAAGCGGTCCTACCTCGGCACGAATGGATGGCACCAGTCGGCTGAGGGCGGCGCGGTCATCGCCGATCTGCTCGCCAAGGTGGACGTTTCCGCGGTCCGGTGACTCTCATCGCCCAGCCGCTTCCCCGGCGGTCAGTCGAGGCGGTCGGCCGCGACGACGCCGCGCATCACCTTGTCGCCGGCCGAGCGCGCGACCGCCGCCAGGCCCGGGTCGGCCGCGTCGGTCAGCTGGCCGAGCAGGTCGATGACCTGCTTGCAGCGCCGCACGAAGTCGCCGGCCGCGAGGTCGGTGCCCTTGAGCACATCCTCGAGACGTTGGCCGCTGGCCCATCGGTGCACGGCCCACGCGAGACCGCCGTCCGGCATACCGGTGCGTGGCAGCGCCAGGGCGCCCTCGGCGTCCTCGAGGTCGCTCCAGAGGGCGATCATGCGGTCATAGGCCTCGCGCACGTCATCGTTGGGCCAGCGCGGGGTGAGCCCGCCCTCCTCGCGACGCGGCTCGTGGATGAGCGTCGAGACGATGGCTGCCAGGGACGGCGGGTCGAGCCGCTTCCAGAGGCCCTCGCGCAGGCACTCGGCGGCGAGCAGGTCCTTCTCCGTGTAGAGCTGGCGGAGCCGGTCGCCCTCGGGCGTGATGGTCGTGCCGCCCTCACCGAGGTAGCCCATGTCGACGAGCAGCGCGCAGATGCGGTCGAAGGTCTTGGCCACCGAGTTGGTGCGGCCGTCGATCTTGCGCTGCAGCGCGTCGGTCTCTCGCCGCAGCCGCCACCAGCGCTCGGCCCAGCGAGCGTGGTGCTCGCGGTCGGGACACTGGTGGCACGGGTGCGCCTTCATCTGTCGACGCAGCTCGTCGATGCGGTCGGCGCCGGGATCGGTGACGTCGACGGCAGCCCGCCGCCGCGGCGGCGGGTCGTGCGGCATCTGGGCGCGCAGCGTCGCCGCGAGGTCGCGGCGGGCCTTGGGGTTGCGTGCGTTGAACTGCTTGGGCACGCGCATCGTGCCGAGGGGCTCGAGCGGCGTGGGCACGTCGTGGAGGGTCAACCGTCTCAGGTGGTGGTCCTCGGTGACGACCGCAGGGGATGCCGCCTCGCCACGACCACCCCGGTTGGGCATGACGACGACCGCGAGGCCGCTGTGACGCCCCGCCGGGATACGCACGATGTCGCCGATCTTGAGCGTCTCGAGCGACCCGACGGCGTCCTCGCGCAGCGACGCGGAGCGGCGCTTGGCCCCGTCGCGCTCCAGCTCGCGGATCTCGTCACGGAGTGCGGCGTACTCACGGAAGTCGCCGAGGTGGCAGCGCATCGACTCCTCGTAGCCGGACAAGGCCTCCTCGTTGCGGCGCACGGTGCGCACGAAGCCGACGACGGCCCGGTCGGCCTGGAACTGCGCGAAAGACGTCTCGAGGATGTCGCGGGCGGTGTCGCGGCCGAACTGGCGCACGAGGTTGACGGCCATGTTGTAGGTCGGCCGGAAGCTCGAGCGCAGCGGATAGGTGCGGGTCGAGGCGAGGCCGGCCACGGCGGCCGGGTCGAGCCCCCGGTTCCACAGCACGACCGCGTGGCCCTCGATGTCGATGCCTCGGCGCCCGGCACGGCCGGTCAGCTGGGTGTACTCGGCCGGTGAGATGTCGACATGGCTCTCGCCGTTGAACTTCACCAGCTTCTCGAGCACGACCGTGCGGGCTGGCATGTTGATGCCGAGGGCGAGCGTCTCGGTGGCGAAGACGGCCTTGATGCGCCCGGCGGTGAAGAGCTCTTCGACGATCTCGCGGAAGGTCGGCAGCATGCCGGCGTGGTGCGCAGCGAAGCCGCGGGCGATGCCGTCGGCGAAGTCCCAGTAGCCGAGCACCGACAGGTCCTCGTCAGCGAGGCCCTGGATGCGCTCCTCGACGACCCGGCGGTTGCGCTCGCCCTCGGCCTCGTCGATGAGGCGCATCCCGCTGGCCAGCAGCTGGCCCACGGCGGCCTCGCAGCCGGCACGACTGAAGATGAAGGTGATCGCCGGCAGCAGCCCCTCACGCTCGAGCCGCTCGATGACCTCGTACCGACTGGCGCCGCCGCCCGGGCGACCGCCGCGCACGAAGGCGCGACCGCCGTCACCGCCGCCCGGTCCCCCCCGGCCGCCGTCTCGTCCACCGGCTGCGCCGTGACCTCGGGAGCCGCCCGATGAGCTGCGGCCGTCACGCCGACCCGTGCCCGACCAGTCGTCGCGACCACGCGACCCGCCCTTGCCGCGTCCCTTCGCTCGGCCCCCGCGGTTGCTCACCCAGTGGGAGTCCCACGCGCCACGGCCCTCGTTGCCCCGGATGGCGTGCACGAGGTCGGGATTCACGGTGACGGGCACGAGGCGGGGCGCGGCCTCCGAGGCGCCAGAGGCGCCGGGGGCCGCAGGCACGTCGTCGACGCCCGCACCGTCGACCTGCTCGACGAAGAGGTCGAACATCGACTGCCCGACCATCATGTGCTGCCAGAGCGGCACCGGTCGGTGCTCGGACACGACGACCTCCGTGTCACCGCGCACCTCGCCGAGCCAGGCGCCGAACTCCTCCGCGTTGCTCACGGTCGCCGACAGCGACACGACGCTGACGTCGGCAGGCAGGTGGATGATGACCTCCTCCCACACCGCCCCCCGGAAGCGGTCGGCGAGGTAGTGGACCTCGTCCATGACGACCCAGCCGAGCCCGCGCAGGGTGGTCGACCCGGCATACATCATGTTGCGCAGCACCTCGGTCGTCATGACGACGATGGGGGCCTCTCCGTTGATCGAGGCGTCACCGGTCAGCAGGCCCACCCGGTCGGCGCCGTGGCGGCGCGCGAGGTCGGCATACTTCTGGTTGGACAGCGCCTTGATCGGGGTCGTGTAGAACGCCTTGCGACCGGTCGCGAGGGCGAGGTGCACGGCGAACTCACCGACCACCGTCTTGCCCGCTCCCGTGGGAGCTGCGACAAGCACCCCGCGGCCCTCCTCGACCGCGCGGCACGACTCGACCTGGAAGTCGTCGAGCGGGAAGTCGAGCTGGGCGGCGAACTCGGTCAGCTGTGGCCACGACGTGATCACGACCCCACCTCCCTCTCGGTACTGGACGGCCTCTGGCGCGGGAACGACGACGCGCAGCGCCCCCGGCACCACCTCGGCGTCGATGGGCAGGTCGGCGAACATCTCACCGTCGGCCTGCGAGCGTATGCCGTCGGCCTCGAGGCGCACGCGAGTGGCCCGATGTGTCTCCACCGCAGGATGGCTCACGTGCGTGCCGGAGAAGACCTTGGGGAAGACGCGCAGGAAGGCGGGGATCGACAGCTCGTGCACGATCATGACGTCGAGGAGGCCGTCGGCCACGTCGGCGTCGGGCGACACCCGCATGCCGCCACCGAAGGACGTCGTGTTGGCCACGGTCACCAACATCGCACGCGTCTCGATGCGGTGCCCGTCCAGCTCCACGGCATACGGGATCGGGCGGAAGACCGGTAGCTCACGCAGGATGGCGAGGTTGTAGCGCATCTGGCCGCGCGGCCAGCGCATCCGCTGCGCGCGGGCGTTGACGACTGCGTCGAAGCCGGCTCCGAGCACGCCGGCGAACCACCGCTCCCCCAGCACGTCGTGACGCACCCGCCCGGCGTCGATGGCCCGCGTCACACCCTCGTCGAGCAGCCGGACGGCGGCCGCGGGGTCACCTACCGGCAGGCCGAGGTTGCTCGCGACGTCGTTGCCGGTGCCGCCGGCGACGATGAGCAGCCGCGCGGGCGTGCCTGCCACGAGGTTGGTGCCGAGGTGCGCCATGCCGTCACCCCCGACCACGACGAGGGTCGAGGCCCCGTCGGAGAGGGCCCGGGCCGCGCGCTCGCGGGCTGACGCGTAGTCGATGCCCGAGACGTCGAGCACCTCGTGACCCCGCGCGAGCAGGGCCGCGCGGGTGGCCTCACCCAACCGCCGACCCGCGCCCTTGCCGGCCGTCGGGTTGACGATCAGGGCGACGCGGTGGGGCGGGTGGGACACACCCGAACGCTACAGGGCAGACGCCTGGTCGTCGGCGACGTCGAGCCAGTCGGGCTTCGTTTCCTCCTTGCGCCGGTCGAGCAGGAAGGCGATGCCGACCGAGGCGAAGTAGAGCACGATCATGGGCGAGGCGAGGAAGATCATCGTGTAGGCGTCGGGCGTCGGCGTCATGATGGCGGCGAAGACGAAGATGATCATGATCGCCGGGCGCCAGCTCTTGAGCATCGCCCGTGCCGGCAGGATGCCGACCAGGTTGAGCGCCACGAGGAAGACCGGCAGCAGGAACGCGCAGCCGAAGGCGATGATGAACTTGAGGACGAAGTTGAGGTACTGGGAGCCGTCCTGCAGGTTGTAGGCGCCGTCGGGCGTGAAGCCGAGCAGAACGGCGACGGCCTTGGGCACCATGATGAACGCGAAGTAGCACCCGGCGAGGAAGAGTGGCACGGCGGCGACGACGAACAGCCGCGCGATGAGCCTCTCCTTCTTCGTCAGTCCGGGGACGATGAAGCCCCAGATCTGGAAGAGCCAGACCGGCGAGGCGATGATGAGCCCGACGAAGAGCGACGTCGTCAGCTGGAGGGCGAACGCATCGGTCATGCCGGCGAAGTTGATGTTGACGACACCTTCGCGTCCGGCCTGGAGGTCCTGGAGCGGCTTGGTCAGCGCGTCGATGACCTGCTCGTAGTAGATCCAGCCGATGACTCCACCGGCGAGGATCGCGACGGCGGCGATGGTGATGCGGTTGCGCAGCTCGCGGAGGTGGTCACCGAGCGACATCCGCCCCTCAGGGTCGCGCTTGCGTCGAAGGGAGGGCATTCAGACTCGTCCGTGCGGCAGTAGGTGCGGGGGGCGCCCCACTCAGAGGGTCGTGTCGCGACGGATGTCGGTCGCGTCGGTGCGCGAGGCGCGCAGGCGGTCGGCCTCCGCGCGGGCGGCGGCGGCCTGGCGCTCGGCCTCGGCGACGCGCTCGTCGGCGACCCGACGCTCCTCGGCGGCGTGGTCGATGACGTCACCGGGGACGGTGCTGCGCGACGCCTCGCTCGGCGTGGTGGGCTTGCCGTCCTTCTTCAGCTCGTCGACCTCGGACTTGAAGACGCGGGCCGACCGGCCGAGGCTGCGGGCCATGTCGGGGAGCTTCTTCCATCCGAACAGGGCGATGAGGACGATCGCGATGATGATCAGTTCGGGGGCACCCAGGTTGGGCATGTGTCTACTCCTCGTGGAAGTCCGGTCCGGTCGGCCGGGTCGGCGCAGCGTCGTCGCTGCACTGACCAGCATACGTTGGTGTGCAGTGAGTCAGACCTCGGTGCCCACTGAATGGCCTGACGATCACGGGTCGAGACGGACGTAGGCGGCGAGGGCTGCCCTCGCCTCCTGCACGACCGCGTCGGCGAGCTCGGGCGGCTCCACGACGCGCACCTCTCCCCCGAGGCGGAGCACGAGGCGCCGCACCAGGGCGGGGTCGGCGACCTTGAGGGTGACCCGCAGCGAACCGTCAGGACCGCGCTCGACACCCTCGTTGGGGTAGTAGTCGGCGATCCAGGCCGCCCAGCGGCTCGCCTCGAGCACGACGGTGAGGTCGTTCTCGCCGGGCACGAAGACGTCGTCGAGGTCCCGAGGCCGGGCGTCGGCGGGCGGGGTGCCGTCGACGTCGAGCACCTGGGCATCCTCGATCCGGTCGAGCCTGAAGAGCCGCACGCCCTCGGCCCGATGGCACCAGCCCTCGACGTACCACTGCGCGTCGAGGTTGACGATGCGCATGATGTCGACGTCGCGCTCGGTCGACTCGTCACGGGTCGCGACGTAGTAGCGCAGGTGCACGCGGCGACCCCGGGCGAAGGCCTCCTTGAGCGTCGCCATCGCCGGGTGCTGGCTGCCGTCGTCGAGGTCGAGCGCGATGCGCCCCGCGGGGTCGTCCACGGTCGTCGCGGCGGCGGCCCTCAGCTTGGCCAGGGTGCGGTCGGCGACGTCGGAGCCGACGAGGCTCGAGCCGAGCGCCTGCAGTCCGGCCGTGAGGGTGACCGCCTCGTCGCGGGTGAGGCGCATCGGGGCGGCGATGTCGTCAGCGTTGTCGAGGTAGACGTGCCCGCTCTCCCACGACGCGTCGATGAGCTCGGCGTGCCCGTAGCCCGGGGTGCCGCAGACGAAGAGCAGCTCGAGGTCCTCGACGATCTGCTCGGTGCTCACTCCGAACTCGCTCGCGGCCTCCTCGATCGGCACTCCGCGGTGCTGCAGGAGCCACGGCACCATGTCGAGCAGCCGCCCCAGCCGCTGGGTCGCGGTCTCGGGCGGTCGGCGCGCCGGACGGGCCGCGCTCATGCGGAGGCCGTCTCGTTGGCCTCGGCCGCCGCGGTCAGTGTCGACCGTACGGCCTCGACGAGCTCGGGCGGCGAGACCGCCACAGCATGCTGGCCGAGGGCGACGACGTCGCGCTCGGTCGAGCCGCGCGAGTAGGGCACCTCGACCTGCGACCAGCGCTCGTCGAGCTCGGTGACCGCCAGGGCGTGCCGGCGCAGGGTGTGGCCCCGACCGTGACGCAGCAGCACGACGGCGGCGCCCTCGGGCTCGGGGACCTGCTGTTCGAGGGAGACCCCGGGCTCGTGCCCCTCGGGCACCACATAGGTGCCGGCCCGGCCCATCTTGCGCACCGCACCCTCGAAGCGGCTGAGCCGGAAGGCGCGGTCGTCATCGCGGTCGAGGTCGAAGCCGGTGAGATACCACCTCCCGTGCCAGTTCTTGAGGGCCCACGGCTGCACGCGGCGCGTGGTCAGCTCCCCGTCGTTCTTGCGGTAGTCGAAGGTGATCGGTTGCAGGGCCGACACGGCCGCGTGCACGGCCTGGAAGGCCGGCTCCTTGGTGCGGATGCGCGGCTCTGCCCCGGCCGCCACGGACTCGTCGATCTCGACCCCTGACAACCGCAGCTTGCGCAGCCCAGCCGACGCCGCGCCGGAGATGCTCGCCGTCGACCACGCGCGCGCCGCGAGGGCAAGAGCCGCGACCTCGTCGGGCTCGAAGCTGATGGCGGGCAGCGTCGTCTCGTTCGGGTCGATGCGGTAGCCGACCTCGTCGTCGAAGAGCACGTCGAGCACTGTGGTCGTGATCGGGATCCCCATCTCGCGCAGCTCGTCCTTGTCGCGCTCGAACATCCGGTCGAAGGCCTCGTCGGACGTAGCCGCCGCGTAGGCGGGCAGCGACTCGCGGATGCGCTGTTTCGACACCGGTCGCCGCGCCGACTTGAGCGCGAGGATGAGGTTGAGCAGCCGTTCGGTCTTCTCGGCCGAGGCAGACGCGGGGCTCATCGACGACCTTCCTGGGCAGCCGCGGGGGTGGGCAGTCCGACGCTACCCGACGCAGACGCAGGTATGCCGTGGGGCCGGGCCCCACGGCATACCTGCGTGTCGTGCTGGTGGTGGGGCGCTGCCTCAGCGCACGTCGTCGAGGTCGACCACGAAGATCAGCGTCTCGCCGGGGGCGATGGCGCCGCCCGCGCCTCGGTCGCCGTAGGCGAGCTGCGGCGGGACCGTCAGCTTGCGCCTGCCGCCGACCTTCATGCCCTCGATGCCCTTGTCCCACCCGGGGATGACCATGCCGACGCCGAGCCGGAAGTCGAGCGGCGCGCCGCGGTTCCACGACGAGTCGAACTCCTCGCCGGTGGAATGGGCGACACCGACGTAGTGAGCGCTCACGGTGTCGCCGGCCTTGGCCTCGCGGCCGTCGCCGTCGATGACGTCCTCGATGAGCAGGTCGACCGGAGCCTCCCCCTCCGGGAAGTCGATCTCCGGCTTGGTGCGGTCTGGGTCGAGTGCCATGCTGCGTTTCCCTTCGTTGCGGCGGAGGTGGTCTCTCGCCTCGTGCTGGGGTCTCGGATGCTGGCGGGCCAGCGGTGGTGCGCGGCGGGTGCCTGGCTCAGTAGGCGTCGAGGATGTCGACGACGAAGACGAGCGTGTCGGTCCCCTTGATCTTGTCCCCACTTCCGGCCTCGCCGTAACCGTCCTTGGGCGGGATGACGAGCAGCACGCGGCTGCCGACCTTCTGGCCGACGAGCGTCTTGTCCCAGCCGGGGATGACGGCGCCGACGCCGATGGGGAAGTCCGCGGCGGCGCCGCGCTGCCACGAGGAGTCGAAGACGCTGCCGTCGCGCCAGAGCGCACCGTGGTACTGAGCCGTGATGGTCTGGCCCTTCTCGACGGGGGCGCCCTTGCCCTCGATGAGGGTGGCCTGCTTGGTCTCGGTGGGAGCGGCCGACTTGGGCACCGTGACGGTGGGCTCCTTCGTCGGGCCGTTCGGGAACGCGACGGTCGGCAGACCGGCCGGGCTCGCGGCCTGGGTGCCGTCGACCTGGGCCAGGCCACGGCGCACGTCGGCGATGTCGGCGACGACGACGATGGTGTCGGTGCCGGCGATGCCGAGCTGGCTGTTGCCCTCCGCACCGAAGCCCTTGGCCGGCGGGATGGAGAAGACGACGCGGGAGCCCTTCGCGGCCCCCAGCAGTCCCTCGGTGAAGCCGGCGATGAGGTCGGCCCGGCCGAGGCGGTAGCCCTCCGGCTGACGCCCCTGGGCGTAACCGTCGTCGAGCAGCTTGCCGCTCGTGCCGTTGAAGATCTGGGCGCGCAGGCGCACGGTGTCCTGCGTCGTGGCGGCCGTGCCGGTGCCCGGGGTCAGCACCTTGCGCTCCACGGCGGTCGAGGTGATCGGCGTCGTGCCGAGGGCGACCTTCGGCGCCGTCTTGAGGTCGACCGCGCCGGTGGCCGTCACACCCTTGAGCGCCACCGATGGGGCGGCGGAGGTGGCCACCGTCGTGCCGCCCGGTGACGGGGTGCTGGTGCTGCCACACCCTGCCAAGAGGGCGAGGGTGAGGGTGGCTGCGACGGTCGAGGGCTGGACGGGAGGGGCGCACGAGAGCACTTTCAGGTCGGGGGCAAGCGGCAGGGGTCCGCTCGGCAAACCCCGTCACTCTAACCGCGGTGCGGGGCGGGAGTTCCCGGTCGCGGCCGGCTCACAGGCTCCGGACAGGTCCTCACAGGTCGTCTCAGAGCGGACGCTGGATCGACGGCGAGCGCTCGATGGTGTCCATCAGGCGGTCGACGCGGTCGTCGACGGCCCGGAAGGGGTCCTTGCAGAGCACGGTGCGCTGCGCCTGGTCGTTGAGCTTGAGGTGCACCCAGTCGACGGTGAAGTCGCGGCCGTGGGCCTGCGCAGCACGGATGAAGTCGCCGCGCAGCTTGGCTCGCGTGGTCTGCGGAGGGCGCACCTTGGCCTGGAAGATCTCGACGTCCGTGGCGACACGGGCCGCCTTGCCGTGCCGCTGGAGCAGGTAGAACAGGCCGCGTCGGCGGTTGATGTCGTGGTAGGCGAGGTCGAGCTGCTGCACCCGCGCGTCGGTCAGGGCCAGCCCGTGGCGCTCGCGGTAGCGCTCGATCAGCCGGTGCTTGATGACCCAGTCGATCTCGGTGTCGATCGCGCCCAGGTCACCCGCGGCGATGGCGTCGAGCGCCCGGCCCCACAGGTCCAGGACCTGCTTGGTGTCAGGGCTCGTCATGCCCTCGCGGTCGACGAAGTCGAGAGCCTTGTCGAGGTACTCGCGCTGCATGTCGAGGGCTGACAGCTCGCGGCCGTTGGCGAGGCGCACCGTCGCCCGCCCGGTCGGGTCGTGGCTCATCGTGCGGATGGCCCGGATCGGGTTCTCCATCGTCAGGTCGCGCATCACGACGCCGGCCTCGATCATGCGCAGCACGAGGTCGGCGCTGCCCACCTTGAGCAGCGTCGTCGTCTCGGACATGTTGGAGTCACCGACGATGACGTGCAGGCGGCGGTACTTCTCGGCGTCGGCGTGCGGCTCGTCGCGGGTGTTGATGATCGGCCTGCTGCGGGTCGTGGCCGAGGAGACGCCCTCCCAGATGTGGTCGGCGCGCTGGCTCACGGCGAAGCTCGCCCCGTGGGCGGTGGTGACCACCTTGCCGGCGCCGCAGACGATCTGCCGGCTGATCAGGAAGGGGATGAACATGTCCGAGACGCGGGTGAAGTCGCCGGACCTGCCGTAGCAGGTAGTTCTCGTGGCAGCCGTAGGAGTTGCCGGCCGAGTCGGTGTTGTTCTTGAAGACGAAGATCTCGCCCTCGACGCCGTCGTCACGCAGCCGCGCCTGGGCGTCCTCGACGAGACCCTCGAGGATCCGCTCCCCCGCCTTGTCCTGGATCACGAGCTCGCGCACCGAGTCACACTCCGCCGTGGCGTACTCCGGGTGCGACCCCACGTCGAGATAGAGCCGGGCCCCGTTGCCGAGGAAGACGTTGCTGGAGCGTCCCCACGCGACGACCCTGCGGAAGAGGTAGCGGGCGACCTCGTCGGGCGTGAGGCGGCGCTGTCCCTGCGTGGTGCAGGTGACGCCGTACTCGTTCTCGATCCCGAAGATCCGCCGCTCCATGAACCAACTCTAGGCCGCGGACACGAGGCCCGAGGGATGCCTCGCTCGCGGCGCGTGTGGGAGCACTCAGGGACTGCTGTCAGAATGGGGGGGCGACAGACCTGACCTCTCCACCGTGCATTGGACGGACATGATCGACAGACCACACTTCAAGTTCTCTCGCCGCGGCTACGAGCCCGAGGAGGTCGATGCGTTCATCGAGTCTCAGAACCGCACCGTCCAGGCCGCCAAGAAGGACGCCGCCGAGCGCAGCGTCGAGCTGACCAGGCTCAACGCCGCCCTGACAGACCTGCGGGGGCAGCTCGGTCAGCAGTCGCGCGTCATGGGGGAGCTCAAGAAGCAGAACACGCCGGCCCCGACGCGGACCTTCTCGGACCTCGGAGAGCGGATCGCGCAGATCCTCACGCTCGCCGACCAGGAGGCCGGCGAGATGAAGACCCGCGCTGCCGCCGAGGGCGACGCGATCCGTGAGCGTGCCAACCGGTCGGCGGCCGAGCTGAAGTCGACCACGACGACGTATGCCGAGCAGGCCCGGGCCCGTGCGGACGAGGAGTCGGTGCGGATCATCGCCCAGGCCAACCGTGAGGCGCAGGCCATCGTGGCCGAGGCACAGAGCGTCACCGCGGCGCAGCGGCAGGAGGTCGCGGCCGAGTACGAAGCGCATCGGCTGCGCGCGTCCACCGCGGCGGCAGAGCTCGAGGGTTCACTCGCCGCCCGACGTGAGCAGGCCGACACCGAGTTCGAGCAGCGCCGCCAGCAGCAGGAGCAGCTCCTCGCCGAGTCCGAGACGCGGCTGCGTCAGACCGCCGAGCGGGCCGAGCGCGAGGCTGCCGACCTGCGGACCCGGTCCGAGCGCATGCTCGAGACCGCGCAGGCGCAGGCCGACCAGATCGTGTCCGAGGCCCGGGACCATGCCTCACGGCTGCGCCAGGAGTCCGACCGCGAGCTCGCCGCCGCCACCGCCCAGCGCGACAGCATCACGGCTCAGCTGTCCAACGTGCGCCAGATGCTCTCGACGCTCGGCGGCGGCGCGATCGCCGACGTGCTCGGCTCAGACCCGGAGCCCCAGGCCCAGACGGAGGACCCGAAGCAGCCGAAGCAGCCGAAGCAGCCCGGTCAGCAGGCGGCGGACGGTTCCTCTGAGAAGCCGGCGCAGGGGGAAGCGCACCAGGAGCATGAGCAGGAGCAGGAGCAGGGGCAGTCGTCGGCAGCGAAGGGCCCGTCGCAGGCCGCCGCTGCGAGCGACGACGATCCCGCCGATGCTGCGCAGGCCGCGTCAGCCGGCACAGCGGGTGACGCGTCCTACGGGTCGACGGCGGCGACGTACTACCAGCGCGGTCCGACGCGCGTCGGCCCCGCCTCGAGCTGAGTCCCGGGGCCCACGCTCCCGCACACCAGAGAGGCCGTCCCCCCGTCGGGGTGGACGGCCTCCGTCGTCAGCCGATCCCGTATGCCGTGGTGTCGGCGACGCGTCACCGCCCCCGGCGCGCGCTCAGCCCGGTGGGTGCGGGTGAGGGTCGCTCGCCGCATCCTCACTGCCCGTGCCGCTGTCGCCGTCGCCGCCGGCGCTGACGTCGGTGGTCTCGCCGCTCAGCACCTCGGGATGGCCCGGGTGCTTCTCGTCCACCAGCGGGGCGTCGGCCGTGGGGTCCTCGGCGCTGAGCAGCCGCGTGAGGAGCGGGCCGACGATGCGCCGGAAGGTGCGGCGCGGCCGGTCGCGGTCGAGCACGGCGACCTCGAGCTGGGGTGCGCCGATCTCGCGACGCTCGCCGTTCTCGCCAGCAGCGAGCACGTCGACGGCGAGCCGCAGCGTCTCGCCGAGCGGGAGTCCGGGGCGCCACGTCGTCGACAGCCGTTCCTCGGCCTTCTCGCTCGCCCCGCCCATGACGACGAACCCCTGCTCGTCGGCCACGGAGCCGTCGTAGGTGAGGCGGAAGATCTGGTCGCCGTCGGGGGTGAGACCCACCTCGGCGACGACGATCTCGATCTCGAAGGGCTTGGACTCCTGGGTGAAGACGGCGCCGAGCGTCTGCGCGTACGTGTTGGCGAGAGCGCGCGCGGTGACATCGGTGCGGTCGTAGGAGTAGCCCCGCAGGTCCGCGTAGCGGATGCCGGCGACGCGCAGGCTCTCGAACTCGTTGTAGCGCCCGACGGCGGCGAAGGCGATGCGGTCGTAGATCTCGGAGACCTTGTGCAAGGCCCGCGAGGGGTTCTCGGCGACGAAGGCGATGCCCTTGTCGTAGCCAAGGACGATGACGGACCGGCCGCGCGCAATTCCCTTGCGCGCGAAGTCTGCCCGATCCTTCATCACCTGCTCGGGCGGCACGTAGAACGGCATGCTCATCGGGCACCTCCGGGGTTGTCGCGCCGAGCCGCCACGATGCGCTGCACGTGCGCCTCGAGGTCGGGCTGTGCGACGAAGCGCGCGCCGGTTCGATCGACGACGGCCACGGTCGGCCAGATCTGCCGGCCCAGGTCGGGGCCCCCGGTGGCCGAGTCGTCGTCGGCGGCGTCGTAGAGCGCCTCGACGGCGATGCCGACGCCCTGCTCCTCCGAGAGGCCGGGGCGCCACAGCTTCTTGAGGGCGCCCCGGGCGAAGACCGAGCCGGACCCCGTCGAGTGGTGACCGCCCTCGATGTAGCAGCCACCCGTGACGTCGTAGGAGTAGATGCGCCCGAGGTCGGAATCGAGGTCGAAGCCGGCATAGGTCGGCACGACGGTGAGGCCCTGCATGGCGAGGGAGAGGTTGCCCCGGATCATCGAGGCCAGGCGGTTGGCCTTGCCCTCGAGCGACATGATCGCGCCCTCGATCTTCTCGTAGTGCTCGAGCTCCACCTGGTAGAGGCGCACGAGCTCGATCGCGATGCCGGCCGTGCCGGCGATGCCCACGACGCTGTAGCCGTCGGCGGCGAAGACCTTCTCCATGTCACGGTTGGCGATGACGTTGCCCATCGTGGCGCGGCGGTCTCCCGCCATGACGACGCCGCCGTCGAAGAGCAGCGCGACGATCGTGGTGCCGTGCGGTGCCTCGATGCTCGCCCCCGACGGCAGGCGGCGCCCGGAGGGCAGCAGCTCCGGCCGGTAGGCCCCGACGAAGTCGGCGAAGGAGGAGCTGCCAGCGACGAGGAACGCATCGTCGAGCTGACGGGCACGCCCCCGGGGCTCGCCCGTCACTCTCCGCCCTTCTGGACGAACCCGCGCACGAACTCCTCGGCGTTGGACTCGAGCACGCCGTCGATCTCGTCCAGGACGCTGTCGATGTCGTCGGTCAGGCCCTCCTTGACGGCAGCCCCTGCCGGGGCGACCGGCGGCGCCTCCGGAGCATCGGGCGCCTCGTCCTCGCGGCGCTGCGGCTTTGCGTGTTCCTGACCCGGCATTGCTACCTCCTGGGGCGTGCGGCCTCTTGCACCGACCCTAACGCGTGGGTCCGTGCGAACCGAGCACCGGGACGGGTCACCGCACCCGACGAGGTTGTCGACAAACCCTCGCGCGGGCGCGGCTCGCTCGGTGACAAGAGCCGGCGAGATCCCGTCGTGCCCACAACTTCAGATCCACATCTACTCGGGGGAGTAACCATGACCATCGCTCACGATTCGGCGAGCCTGCACGCAGACGGACGCGCCACACCATCGTCAGGGGGGCGAGCACCCTGACGCCGATGACGTCGTCGCAGCGCGTCAGCGACCTGATCGAGGCCGGCGTGCTCCGGCGCACCTGAATCCGCTTGGCCACCAGGGTGATCGGTGATCTCAGTCCGGGGTGGCCAGTCCGCGGAGGAGCTCCGTGACGTCGACGCTCTCCTCGAGGAGAGTGCCCACCTGGGCGCGGGTGCCACGCTCCGGCTCGAGGATCGGCACCCGCTGGAGGCTCGCGTGACCGGGCACGTCGAAGACGACGGAGTCCCAGCTGGCCGAGAAGACCTCGGCGCCGAAACGCCGCACGCACGTGCCGCGGAACCAGGCACGGGTGTCGTCGGGCGGGGTGGTGCGCGCGACCCGCACCGCCTCCGGAGTCACGAGGTCGACCGTGCGGCCACGGTCGCGCAGCCGGTGCACGAGCCCCTTCTCGGGACGCACGTCGGCCCACTGGATGTCGACCGCCGCCAGGCGGTGGTCGTCCCAGGCGAGGCCGTCACGGGAGCGGAAGCCCTCGAGGAGCTGGAGCTTGGTCACCCAGTCGAGCATCCCGGCGCACGACATGACGTCGCGACCCAGGCGGGTCAGCACGTCCTCCCACAGCGTCATCACCTCGCGTGGTGGCCTCCGGCTCGGGGTCGTCGCCACGCAGCACCAGCCAGCGCTGGGCGGCCTCGAGGTAGAGCCACTGCACGTCGAGAGCCGTCATGACGCCGCCCGTCGACGAGCTCGACCGTGGCCCGCAGGCTCGGGTCGTGCGAGACGCTCTGCAGGGCGGCGACCGGCCGGCGGATCGACCAGTCCTGCGTCAGGTGGCCGTCCTCGATCATGCCGAGCACGAGGGAGGTGGTGCCGACCTTGAGCAGGCCGGCGACGTCGAGCAGGTTGGCGTCGCCGATGATGACGTGGAGCCGGCGGTAGCGGTCGGCCACCGCGTGCGGCTCGTCCCGGGTGTTGATGATCGGCCGCTTGAGGGTCGTCTCCAGCCCCACCTCCGTCTCGAAGAAGTCGGCTCGCTGCGAGATCTGGTAGCCCGCTCCCCTGCTGTCGACCCCCAGCCCGACCCGCCCCGCACCGCACACGACCTGGCGGGTCACGAAGAAGGGGATGAGGTGGCGCACGATGTCGGGGAAGGCGGTGCGCCGCGGCATGAGGTAGTTCTCGTGCGTCCCGTAGGACTGGCCCTTGCCGTCGGTGTTGTTCTTGTAGAGGTTGACCGGTGGCTGGCCCGGGCGGGCGGCGAGCAGCCGCACCGACTCGAGGGCGATCGCGTCGCCGGCCCGGTCCCAGGTGACGGCGGCGCGCGGCAGCGTCACCTCGGGCGAGCTGTATTCCGGGTGCGCGTGGTCGACGTAGTAACGGGCGCCGTTGGTGAGCACGACGTTGGCGAGGGTCGGGTCCTCGACGTCGGTGAGCTGGCTCGGGTCGGCTGACTGACGGTCGAGCTGCCAGCCCCGGGCATCGCGCAGCGGGTCCTCGAAGGCGTAGTCCCAGCTCGACTGGTTGGAGCGGATGCCCTGAGCGGCGGCATACACGCTGATCACCTGCCCCGAGAGGAACATCGGGTTGGCCATCGGGTCGCCGGGCACGGAGATGCCGTACTCCGTCTCGAGGCCCATGATCCGACGCACCGTCATGGTCAGGACGATAACCGGCGCCCCGACGGCTCTCCTCGCCAGTCCGCCGTATGCCGCCGGGCGGGTCTCAGATCGCCCCGAGCTTCTGGAGCCGGTTGAGTGAGAACCAGCCGAACGGGATCGGCAGCCAGTAGGTGGCGATGCGATAGAGCAGGACCGCCGAGACGGCCGTGCCGCCGGGCACCCCGATGGCGATGAGGCCGGCCGACATCGCTGCCTCGATGCCGCCGAGTCCGCCGGGCGTCGGCACGGCCGAGCCGATGATCGCTCCGGCGAAGTAGACCACCGCGACCGCGGGGATGGCGGCGTCGGAGCCGAAGGCTCGGGTGGCGCACACGAGGGAGGCCACGAAGGACACATCGAGGATGAGCGCGCCGCCGAGCAGCTGGGCGACCTTCTTGGGGTGCTGGAAGGTGGCGAGCACCTGGGGCACCGCGGATCGGATCTGCGGCATCACGCGGTCGGTGATCAGGGCGCGCACCCGAGGCACGGCGAGCAGGCCGATCGCGATGATGACGACGGCGAGGATCGCTGCCACCAGCACGGGTGAGGGGCTGAACGAGACGGCGGGGCCTGTGCCCGCGAGCACGCCGGCGACGACGAGCAGCACGAAGTAGGAGCAGAACTGGGCGACCTGGGCGACTCCCACGCTCGCACCGGCCACGGCCGGCGCAAGGCCCGAGGTCTGCAGGTAGCGGGTGTTGAGGGCGATGTTGCCCACCGCCGCCGGGGCGACGAGTCCGCTGAAGGCCACGGCGAGCTGGGTCATGTAGGTGCGTACGAAGCTGAGATGGATCTGCACCGCCCCGGCGAGGGCGATCGAGGCGCCCGCGAAGGTCGCGACGGCGAAGGCGAGGAGAACGAGGGCCCACTCCCACTGGGCCGTGCTGATGACCTCGCCCAGGTCGACCTGGGCCAGCTGGGTGAGCACGAGGTAGCCGGCAACGACACCACCGATGACCGTGACGACCGATCGGAGGGTGACCCGGCGCAGCTCGACCGGCTGGACCTGCTCGGTCGAGGGGCGCAGCCCCATGAGCTCGTCACGGAGCGTGCCGAGCAGCCCCTTGTGCGCCTTGAGCGCCGATCGCGTGTCGGGCGTCATCGCCACCGACTGCAGCACCGGCACGGCTCGGACGACGGCCTCCTTGCCCAGGGCCTCGACGGCCGAGGAGACGGCGCGCTCCGGGCCGACGACGAGGGCCACGCTCGTCAGCAGCTGGGCGAGGTCGATGCGCAGGGTGATGTCGTCGGCGGCGAGGTCGCCGGCGCCGAGCGAGCGCAGCCCCACCCGCCCCTCGCCGTCGATGAGCAGCGCCCGGGGGCTGAGGCCGCGGTGCGCGATGCGCCGGCGGTGCAGCGTGGCTCCGAGGCGCCAGACCTGCGCCAGCTGCTCGTCGTCGAGGTCGTCGAGCTCGGCCAGCCTGACGCCCTGGGGCTCGACGTAGGCGATCACCGCCGCGAAGGGGCCGACCTCCGAGACGGCCACCGGGCGGGGGGCGCGGACCCCTGCGTCGGCGAGCAGCAGACCCATGAGGGTGCGGTGCTCGAGCTCGGCGCGCAGGGTCACCGCGGGCGGGCGGGAGAAGCCGCTGCGCAGCCGGACCGCTCGGAGCAGGCGCCGTCCGGAGGCGAGGCCGAAGGTGTCACGGTCAATGACGTGGACGTCCACGGACCCGCTCGCGGTCATGCCGGCATACCTCCGGTCGCCGGCGGCGTTGGCGTCGATGAGGCTCAGGCGCTCGAGCGGCACACCGGTGTCGAGGAGCACACGCGCCACGTCGACGCCCGGCGGGCGGGTCGACACGGCCCCGAAACCCAGCCGGAAGGCGAGGCCGACGAGCCAGCCCAGCAGGAGCGAGCTGATGAGCGCGGTCAGCGTGACGAGTCCGGAGAGGAAGGCCGTGAGTACCGTGGCCGACACGACGGCGGTGGCGACAGGTGAGATCCACTTGCGTCCGGCGATGTCGGCGACGGTGAGCAGCGCGATCATCGAGACGATGACGATGTCGAGTGGCGGGCTCTGGCCGGTCGACGTCGGCCGGGTCAGCACGTCGGTGAGGAAGCCGCCGTGGCCGCTCGACACGAGCGCCTCGCACACGATGACGAGCACACCCCCGACGACAGCCGCCCCGAGCGCCTGCACGAGCTGGAGCGGCCGACGGCGCACGAGCAGGTCGGCCCCGACCGCGATCGGCAGGAGCAGGGCGCCGAGGCCGGCGAGCCACGCGAGGAGGGTCAGCAGGATGCGAGGCAGCCCGCTCGTGGCCTCGGCGAGGTCCTGCTCGACGGCGCCGCGCGTGCCGGCGGCGAGGTCGGCGGCGGCGAGGCCGAGCACGAGCACGAGCGTGACGACGGCGAGCCGCACGGCGTCTGCGGGCCGCCGCACGCGGTCGGGGATGGGCGGCTCGATGACCTCGACGGCCGCCGCGGGATCGAGGGTGTCGACCGCGTCGGCCACGGGCTCGCCGCCCGTGGGGGGCTCGTCTGGGCTGGGCACTCCATCATCCTGCCTGACGCGCGCGCCGCAGCCGTGCAAGGCGGGCCTGCGTGCCGTGCCAGACTGCGCAGCGTGACGACCAGCAGCTCGTGGGACATGCCGCTCCGCACCCGCCTCGTCGTTCGGGCGATCGGTCGCGAACGCGGAGCCATCAGCAGCCTTGCGGCCGACCAGATCCCACGCATGCGGGCCTGGAGCGCGCCCGTGCGGCCGCCCTACTCGTGGATCACCGGACCGGTGCGCCGCGACGTCAGCATCGGCTCGACCGCCTTCCGGGCCCGCGACGGCCACTCGGTGGGAGTGCGCACCTACCGTCCACGCGCGGGAGGTGCCGGCCCGCTCCCGGTGCTCGTGTGGCTCCATGGTGGGGGCTGGGTCCTCGGCAACACCCGGTCCTACGACCCGATCTGCACCGCCATCGCCCATGCCGCCAGGGTGCTCGTGCTCAGCATCGACTACCGGCTCGCGCCCGAGTTCCGCGCGCCGCGAGCGGCGCTCGACTGTGTCGACGCCGTCCGCTGGGTGGCTGGCGCAGCGCCCGCACTGGGCGCTCGCCCCGACGGCATCGGCGTTGCCGGCGACTCCGCCGGCGCCAACCTGTCTGCCGTCGTCACGCAGGTGGTGCAGGCCGAGGGGGGCGCCGACCTGACCCACCAGTCCCTGATCTACCCCGCGGTCGACGCGACCATGTCGCAGCCGTCGGTGGCCGAGCACGCGGGTGGCGCGATCCTCACCCGCGCCGACATGGACACCTTCCTCGCGCACTACCTCGGGGAGGGCCCCGAGTCCCTCGAGCGGATCGATCCGCTCGTGTCGCCGCTGTATGCCGTCGACCTCGCCGGGCTGCCGCCCACCCTGGTGCAGACGGCCGACCTCGACCCCCTGCGGGACGACGGCGCGGCTTACGCTCAGGCGCTGCGCGACGCCGGCGTCGAGGTGGAGCTGACGAACTACCTGCGCGTCCCTCATGGCTTCCACAGCTTCCCGGGCGCGACACCGGTGGGCCGAGCGGCCCGCGACGAGCTCACGAGGTGGATCGCGCGGCACGCGCACCGGCCACGGGTCGGCTAGGGTGCGAAGCGCACGCGGACCTCGAGAGGGATGGCTCGGAGTGAATGATGTCGTCGTGTTCAGCGGGTCGGCACATCCTGCCCTCGCCGACAAGATCTGCGCCTATCTCGGGGTGAACCGGTCGCCTGTCGACATCAAGCGGTTCAGCAATGACTGCCTCCAGGCCCAGCTGCTGGCGAACTGCCGCCAACGCGACGTCTACATCGTGCAGCCGCTCGTGCCGCCGACGCAGGAGCACCTCATGGAGCTCCTGCTCATGATCGACGCCGCACGCGGTGCGTCCGCGGCCCAGATCACGGCCGTCATGCCGCACTACGCCTACGCCCGCTCCGACAAGAAGGACGCCTCGCGCATCTCCCTCGGGGGCCGGCTCGTCGCCGACATGATCTCGACCGCCGGCGCCCACCGCGTGCTCACCATGGCGCTGCACGCCCCGCAGGTGCACGGCTTCTTCTCGACGCCGGTCGACCACCTGACGGCCATCGGCGTCCTCGCCGACCACTACCGCGGCACGGACCTCACCGACTGCATCGTGGTCAGCCCCGACCTCGGCAACGCCAAGGTGGCCACCCAGTTCGCCCGGCTGCTCGGCCTGCCCGTCGCCGCCGGCTCGAAGCAGCGCATCTCCGACGACCGCGTCGTGATCGAATCGATCGTGGGAGACGTGGCAGGTCGCCGAGCCATCGTGCTCGACGACGAGATCGCGACCGGCGGCTCGATGCTCGAGCTGATGGACCGGCTCAAGGACGCCGGCTCGATCGAGGCCTCGATCGTGTGCACGCACGGCCTCTTTGCCGGCAAGGCTGTCGAGCGTCTCCGCGACCACCCCTTCGTGACCGAGGTCGTCACGACCGACACGGTCCCCCCGCCGCCAGGCTGGCCCGAGCTGACGGTGCGTTCGGTCTCGGAGCTCTTCGCCGAGGCGATCAACCGCATCCACCACGGTCGGTCGGTCAGCTCGCTCTTCGAGGGCGTCGACCCGACGCACGCGCCACCACAGGCCAGACTGCCGTTCGACACGCCGTCATGACCGGTGTCCTCGCTGCGCTGCGACGCCCGCCGGTCGCGCTCGCGGTCGACGTGCTGCTCGTCCTCGTCTTCGCAGCCATCGGCCGCGCCAGCCACGACGAGGCCAACGCCGTGGTGGGCGCGCTCGTCACGGCCTGGCCCTTCCTCGTCGGCACCGGCGTCGGGTGGGCGATCGTGCGGGTGCTGCGCAAGGCGTGGCCACTGGAGGTCGGTCCGGGCATCACCGTGTGGTTCGCCACCGTGGTCATCGGGATGGTGCTGCGCCAGTCCACCGGTCAGGGCACCGCGGTCAGCTTCGTGCTCGTGGCAGCGCTGGTGCTCGCGCTCTTCCTCGTCGGCTGGCGCGCCCTGGTGGCGCTCCTGGAGCGTCGGGCTCACGCCTGACGCCAGCCACGTCGTCGGGCCACCCAGCGTCACGGTCGACGCTGAGTGGCCCCCGTGCCCCGGTCCTTCTCAGCCGTGGTAGCCGAGCACGTCGACGATGACGTGGGTGGACCCGCCGCCACCGGCTCGCACGACGATGCGCGACAGGTTGCTGACGGCGCTCACGGTGGTCACCGCGATGGTCTGGCCCGCGGCATACCAGTTGAGGTTGGAGTTGCCTGGATAGGCGACGCCGTCCTTGAAGAGGCCCAGGAAGCCGGTGCCGGTCGTGCCCGTCACCGTCAGGCTCACCGTGGCCGCCGACGAGCCCGACGGGACGCCGGTCAGCGTGATGACGCGCTGCCCACCACCTGTCAGCTTGCCGTCGGCGGTGCGCGAGTCGTATGCGCGAACCGGGGAGCCGAGCACCTGGAAGGCGCCCGAGGCACTGGGGCCAGCGAGCTTGCGCCACGTGCCCGGAATGCCGGCGGCAACGCAGACCCAGACGTCGCCGTTCGTGTCGTGGACGACCTCACCGCGCGTGTGCGCGTCGCCACGGCTCCGTGGCGCCGCACCACTCGGCAGCAGCTGCAGAGCCGCGCGCGAGCCACTTGCCTGCACGCCGATTCCGCCCCCGCCGAAGACGCCGACACCGCCGTAGTCGCTGTTGCCCCAGAGACCCATCCCCTCGGGTCCCTTGCCATCACCGCGGATTCCATTGGCATTGGCCTGCGGCGACGTGCGGTTGTCTCCCCAGAGGAGGGTCCGCTCGGTCGTGAGCGATGCTCCCATGGACGGCGATCCCGTGCCGTACTGGAGGTAGGTCATGTTCGTCGCGGCGTGGAGATACCCCGCCTGCATCGTGTTGCCCGTCGCGGCCTGCGCGCTTCCCGCGCCCATCACGTCAGCCACGCCGATGCCCGTCGCCGTGACGATCCCCGCAGCTCCCATCCGCTTGAGCATCGAGCGGCGGCTCGAGGCCGACATCTCCCGGATCCGGCCCTGCTCGTCGCGCGACGCCACCGTCTGGTCATCCTTGCTCTGACCCACCGCCATCACACCCTTCGTCCGTCCACGACCCGGCGCCGCGGCTCGACCATCAGAGTCCGAAGCGTCCCGGCTGATACGGAGGCGGGTGAGTCTGCGAGACGGGCCCCGGCTGGGACAGGGACGACTCAGAGTCGACTCAGACGTCGGGGTCGACTCAGGGGTCGACTCAGAGGTACTGCCCGGTGTTGGCCGTCGCGATGGAACGGCCCGGCTCGGTGCCGTCCTTGCCCTTGATGAGCGTGCGGATGTAGACGATCCGCTCACCCTTCTTGCCGCTGATGCGGGCCCAGTCGTCGGGGTTGGTCGTGTTGGGCAGGTCCTCGTTCTCCTTGAACTCATCGACGCAGCTGCTCATCAGGTGCTCGATCCGGATGCCCTTCTGGCCGGTCGTCAGGAAGTCCTTGATGGCGAGCTTCTTGGCCCGGTCGACGATGTTCTGGATCATCGCCCCCGAGTTGAAGTCCTTGAAGTAGAGGATCTCCTTGTCGCCACCCTGGTAGGTCACCTCGAGGAAGCGGTTCTCGTCCATCTCGGAGTACATCCGCTCGACGGCGGCCGTGATCATGGCCTCGACGGTCGCCTCGCGGTCTCCGCCGTGCACGGCCAGGTCGTGCTGGTGCAACGGCAGGGTTGGAGTGAGGTACTTGCTGAAGATGTCGCGGGCACTCTCGGCGTCGGGGCGCTCGATCTTGATCTTCGCGTCCAGCCGGCCCGGCCGGAGGATCGCGGGGTCGATCATGTCCTCGCGGTTGGAGGCGCCGATGACAATGACGTTCTCGAGGCGCTCCACACCGTCGATCTCGGCCAGCAGCTGCGGCACGATCGTCGTCTCGACGTCGCTGCTCACACCCGACCCGCGAGTGCGGAAGAGGGAGTCCATCTCGTCGAAGAAGACGACGACGGGCGTGCCGTCGGAGGCCTTCTCGCGAGCGCGCTGGAAGATCAACCGGATGTGCCGCTCCGTCTCACCGACGTACTTGTTGAGCAGCTCCGGGCCCTTGATGTTGAGGAAGTAGCTCTTCTCCGTCTGCTTGCCGGTGCGCTCGGCCACCTTGCGCGCCAGGGACGCGGCGACGGCCTTGGCGATGAGGGTCTTGCCGCAGCCGGGGGGTCCGTAGAGCAGCACCCCCTTCGGCGGCTTGAGGGCGTGCTCCTTGTAGAGCTCGGGGTGCAGGAAGGGCAGCTCGACGGCGTCACGGATCTGCTCGATCTGGCCCGCCAGGCCACCGATGTCCTCGTAGGCGACGTCGGGCACCTCCTCGAGGACGAGCTCCTCGACCTCGAGCTTGGGGATCACCTCGTGCACGAAGTTCGACCTCGCGTCGAGGGTGAGGG
The DNA here is from genome assembly GCA_963697735.1 of uncultured Actinomycetota bacterium. Taxonomy (GTDB): domain Bacteria; phylum Actinomycetota; class Actinomycetes; order Actinomycetales; family Dermatophilaceae; genus Humibacillus. Next base: position 93,754 of record CAVOOZ010000007.1, read on the forward strand.
AGTCACCCACCCGGATGTGCTCGCCGATGAGGGGGTTGGCCAGCCGGCACACCCGCTCCTCGTCACCGTGGGTCACGACGACGACGCGCAGGTCGTCGAGCTTGTCCTTGACGGTGACGACCTCGCCGACACGCTCGAAGCCGTGCACGGAGACGACGTTGAGCGCCTCGTTGAGCATGACCTCGCGGCCCAGTCCCAGCTCGCCCACCTCGACCGACGGACTCACGGCGACGCGCATCTTGCGCCCGCCGGTGAGGATGTCGACCGCGCCGTCCTCGGGCGTGTCCATGATCAGTCCGTAGGTGCTCGGGGGCTGGGCGAGACGGTCGACCTCCTTCTTCAGGGTGACGATCTGCTCGCGAGCCTCCTTGAGCGTGCGCACGAGGCGTTCGTTCTGCGTCGACAGGGTCGAGAGGCTCGTCTGCACGTGGGCGAGGCGGGCCTCTATCTCGCGCGTGCGCTGCGGCGAGACGCGCGCCGCAGCGCGCAACGCCTCGACCTCGGCGCGCAGGGCGGCGAGCTCGCGCTCGCTCGAGCCCGGGCTGCGCGATCCGGGGGTCTCGGAGCCGCCGTCACCCGCCTGATTCCAGCTGCTGACGTCCTCTGACATCTCGGCCTCCTCATCCGTCACTCGCACACCGTGACGATTCGACCCTAACCCGAGGTCGTCAGTTGTCGTCGGACGTTTCAGCCAGTGATCGACGCACGCGGCGGATCGTCTTGTCGCTCTTGACGCGTTCACCCATCGCCTCGGGCGTCCACGCCTCGTCTGGCACGTCGACCGCGGCCAGCGACCCTGGCTGCGTCAGCGGGGTGTCACCCTCCGGTATGCCGTCCGCACCCACCGCGACCCCGTCGACCACCGGGTGGGATCCCTTGGCCGGTCGACGCTTCCGCTCGGGCGGCACGACACCGGGAGCGAGCCTGCGGGTCGTGACGAGGAAGCCGGTGTGGCCGTGCATGCGGTGCTGCGGCCGGACAGCGAGCCCCTCGAGGTGCCAACCGCGTACGAGCGACTCCCACGCGCTGGGCTCGGTGTAGCCGCCGTGGAGGCGCATGCCCTCGGCGACGCGGCTCAGCTGGGTCGTCGTCGCGACGTAGCAGATGAGCACACCACCGGGGATGAGTGCCTCGGCGACGGCGTCGAGGCACTCCCACGGGGCGAGCATGTCGAGCACGACCCGGTCGACCGTGCCCGCCGGCACGAGCGTCGGCAGGCCCTCGACGAGGTCGCCCACGGTGACGGTCCACGCCGGGTGGTCGCCGCCGAAGAAGGCCCGGCCGTTGCCCTTGGCGATCTCGGCGAAGTCCTCGCGCCGCTCGAAGGACAGCAGCCGACCGTGCTCGCCGATCGCGCGCAGCAGCGACATCGACAGCGCGCCGCTGCCGACGCCCGCCTCGACCACCGTCGCCCCGGGGAAGATGTCGGCCATCTGGACGATCTGCCCGGCGTCCTTGGGGTAGACGACGGCGGCACCACGCGGCATCGACATGACGTAGTCGCTGAGGAGCGGTCGGAGCGCGAGGTACTCGACTCCCGCGGTGTTGGTGACGACCGAGCCATCGGGGGCACCGATGAGGTCGTCATGGCGTAGGAAGCCACGGTGGGTGTGGAACTCGCGCTCGGGCTCGAGCGTGATGGTGTGCAGCCGACCCTTGGGGTCGGTGAGCTGGATGCGCTCGCCGACCTCGAACACCCCGCGTCGGTTGTGGGCGCTCCCAGCAGGGGATGACGGCGCGGCATCGCTCATGGGAGCCCAGTCTAGGAGGCCACTGGAGCACCTCCCGCCACCCGCCGCACCGACGTCGCCTCGACCTCGTAGCGGCTCTGACGCCCGCCGGGACCGCCGAAGAAGCGGCGGCGCAGGGCCCCGCCGACCTCGACCCCGTCACCGGCAGCCAGGCGCAGGGCCGCCCGCCGGGTCCGAGCCGTCCAGCAGACGACGTCGATGGTGTCGACCGCGGCCCGTCGCACCTCGCCGGCTCCGGCACCGGCCGCGCGCCGCGTAGCCGTGCCCTCCCGAGGGACGATGACCCTCAGCGTGACGATCACGTCTCCACTCGGCAGGGTGCGCTCCTCCCCCGCGGCGGACGCACGACCTCGCAGCGCGACCTCGTTGAGCGCCGAGGTCATGCCCGCCTCTTCCACTCGAACCCTGCTCATCTCCCCACCCGTCCGGCCCGACGGTCGCGGGCTCCTGGGTGCCAGCCTCGTCGCCGCAGGCCGCGGCACCGAGGAGACCCAGCAGGCTGTGGACGACGCGGCGCAGGCCGCGGGGGGTGTGGACACGCCCGGCCGGGCAACCCGAACGATCAGGTGCGCCCGCGCCGGGCCAGCTGAGCGCCCACGACCGCGTTGATCCGCTCGGCCGTGGCCAACCCGAGGACGGAGCGCGTCGCGGAGTCGACGACCACGGCATAGGACAGGCTGCGCTCACTCATGACACGGATGAGGTCCGTGAGCACGTCAGCAGGTGACAACGCCACGACCCAGGCACCCGGCTGGGCGACCGTGACTGCCGAGAGAGCCGTCCGCGCGCGCGCCTCGGGCGGGACCGCCTGGGTGGCGCCGGGCTCGACGACGCCGACGGGCCAGCCTCGGTCGTCGGACGTGGCGAGCCAGACCTGGCCGTCGGGGGCCAGACGTGCCGGGGTGGGTCGGAGCGCGCCCGACGCGAGCGCCTCGTCGACCTGGGCGAGCGTCGTCGTGGCGGCGACGACGACGAGCGGCTCCAGCACCTCGGCTGCGGGTTGCGACGTCGCCTCGTGGATGCGTCCGGCCCGGATCGCACCGGTGGCTCCCTGCCAGAGGAAGGCCGCGATGACGATTGGGAAGATCATGCCGAACGCGTCGCCGGGGTCGCCACGGACGAAGGGGACGATGACGAACCAGGCCACGGTGGCGAGCGCCACGGCGCGCCCCAGCCAGCCGGAGACGACGAAGCCCGCACCGCGGCGACCCGTGACGCGCCACACGAGGGCACTGACGATCTGGCCGCCGTCGAGGGGCAGGCCGGGCAACAGGTTGAAGAGTCCGACGAACAGGTTGGCGTAGGTGATGATCGTCAGCAGCAGCAGGGCGGTGTCGTTGGTCGTCACCGACTGGAGCAGCAGCCCGACCACCGCGAGGGCGAGGTTGGCGAGGGGTCCGACGACCGCGATGAGTGCCGTGGAGCCCGGCGTCGTGCGGGTGGCGTCGTAGACGGTGTGCCCGCCCCAGACGTCGGCGACGATGCGATCGACAGGGTGGCCCCGCCAGCGAGCCGCGAGCGCGTGCGCCGCCTCGTGCACGAGCACCGAGAGCAGCAGCAGCAGCGCGTAGCCGGCGGCGGCGAGGTAGCCGTACTCGGATCCGCGGTCGGGGCGCGCGAGGTTGGGTCCGAACACGACGACGATGACGACGGCGATGACGGGCCACGAGCGGCCCAGGTAGACGGGCGAGCCCGCCAGCGAGCCGATCTGCCAACCGTGGGGTGACCGGCGGCCGGCGGGTGTGGACATCTTCAGAGCCTAAGCCTTGCCCGGCAGGATGCCGTCCAGCGCTGTCGGCCCCCCGGCATACAGTCGCCTCATGGTCGCAGCCCTCTCCCCCAGCCGAGCGTCGGACTTCATGACCTGTCCGATGCTCTATCGCTTCCGGGTCATCGACAAGCTGCCCTCTCCCCCACCCAGGCCACTGCGCGGGGCACCCTCGTGCACGCCGTGCTCGAGCGGCTCTTCGACCTGCCGGCGACCGAGCGCACCATCGACGCGGCCGTCGGCCTCGTGCCCCAGGAGTGGGAGCGCCTCGTGGACGAGGAGCCGGCCATGCTCGGTCTGCTGTCGGAGCACGACGGCAGCACCGACGCCTGGTTCTCGGGGGCGCAGGCACTCCTCGAGACGTGGTTCGGGCTGGAGGACCCGACCCGTCTTGAGCCCGCTGAGCGCGAGCTCTACGTCGAGACCGAGATCGACGGCCTCGTGCTGCGCGGCTACGTCGACCGTCTCGACGTCGCCCCGAGCGGTGCGATGCGTGTCGTCGACTACAAGACCGGCCGGTCCCCGTCGGAGCACTTCGAAGCCAAGGCCCTCTTCCAGATGAAGTTCTACGCCCTGGTGCTGTGGCGGCTGCGGGGCGAGATCCCGCGACGGCTCCAGCTCGTCTACCTCGGCAACAGCGAGATCGTCGCCTACGAGCCCGACGAGCAGGACCTGCTCGGCACCGAGCGCAAGGTCAAGGCCCTCTGGGCGGCGATCGAGCGCGCGGCGACGACCGGCGACTGGCGCCCCAGTCCGAGCCGGCTCTGCGACTGGTGCGACCACAAGCCGCTGTGCCCTGCCTGGGGTGGCACACCCCCGCCGCTGCCCGACGACGCCGCGAGCCGGGCCATCGACCCCGCCGTCACGGGTCAGGTCGAGATCGACGACTGATCACACGACTGGTCCCACGACTGGCTGGACGACGGATGAGGCCGGCTGTGGCAGTTCCCCTCAGACGGTGAACTCGTCGGCGACGGAGAGGGCCTCGTCGAGGATGTCGAGCCCCTCCCGAGCCTCGTCCGCCGACGTCGTGCACGGCGGCACGACATGGGTGCGGTTGAAGTGCGTGAAGGGCCAGAGGCCGCGGTCCTTGCAGGCCGCGGCAAAGGCCAGCATCGGCTTCGCCGCCTCGCCGGCGGCGTTGTAGGGCACGAGCGGCTCGCGCGTCCCACGGTCGCGCACGAGCTCGACGGCCCAGAAGACACCGAGGCCGCGCACGTCGCCGACGCTCGGGTGTTGCGCGGCGATCTCCTGCAGGCGCGGCCCGATGACATCGGTGCCGAGCGTTCGCGCATTCTCGATGATCCGCTCGTCGCGGAAGGCGTTGATGGAGGCGACTGCGGAGGCGCAGGCGAGCGGGTGCCCCGAGTAGGTGAGACCGCCGGGGAAGGCGCGCCGGTCGAAGGTCGCCCGGATCTCGTCGGAGATGATCACGCCGCCGAGCGGGACGTAGCCCGAGTTGACGCCCTTGGCGAAGGTGATGAGGTCGGGACGGATGCCCCAGTGGTCGACGGCGAACCACTCACCGCAGCGCCCGAAGCCGGCCATCACCTCGTCCGCGATGAGCACGATGCCGTGCTCGTCGCAGAGCTCGCGCACGCCCCGGAGGTAGCCATCGGGCGGCACGAGGATGCCGTTGGTGCCGACCACCGTCTCGAGGATGATCGCGGCAACCGTGTGCGCTCCCTCGACCATCAGCGTGTCGCGAAGGTGCTGGAGGGCCCGGTCACGCTCCTGCTCCTCGCTCTCGGCATGGAAGGCGGAGCGGTAGGTGTAGGGGCCCCAGAAGTGAACGATGCCCGACTGGCCAGGCTCTGCGGGCCATCGCCGCGGGTCACCCGTCAGCGTGATCGCAGCGGCCGTGGCTCCGTGGTAGCTGCGGTAGGTGGCCATCACCTTGTGCCGCCCGGTGTGCAGCCGCGCCATGCGGATGGCGTTCTCGTTGGCCTCGGCACCGCCGTTGGTGAAGAACACCGCCGACAGGCCCTCGGGCGCCACCTCGGTGATGAGGCGGGCGGCCTCGCTGCGGGCGTCGTTGGCGAAGGCCGGCGAGATGGTGGCGAGCCGGGCAGCCTGCTCCTGGATCGCCGCGACGACCTTGGGGTGGCCGTAGCCGATGTTGACGTTGACGAGCTGGCTGCTGAAGTCGAGGTAGCGCTTGTCCTCGTAGTCCCAGAAGTAGGAGCCCTGCGCGCGGGCGATCGGCAACGGGTCGATGAGGCCCTGGGCGGACCACGAGTGGAAGACGTGGTCGCGGTCGAGGGCGCGGACCTGCGCCTCGGTCATCCCGTCGAGGAGGCCCGCGATCACGGTGCGCTGGTCGAGGTCGGTGAGCTCTGTCATTGCACGATTCTTTCAGCGGGTGCGGGGGAAGCCGAGGTCGACGGTCGAGGTCGCCGGGTCTGGCCAGCGCTGCGTCACGACCTTGCCCCGGGTGAAGAAGTTGATGCCCTCGGGGCCGTACATGTGCGTGTCGCCGAAGAGCGAGTCCTTCCAGCCGCCGAAGGAGTAGTAGGCCACCGGGACGGGGATCGGCACGTTGATGCCGACCATCCCCACCTCGACCTCGTTCTGGAAGCGGCGGGCTGCCCCACCGTCGCGGGTGAAGATCGAGGTGCCGTTGGCGTACTGGTTGCGGTTGATGAGGGCGAGGCCTTCGTCGTAGGTCGCGACCCGCACGACCGACAGGACCGGCCCGAAGATCTCGTCGCGGTAGACGGTCATGTCGGGGGTGACGTCGTCGAGCAGCGTCATGCCGAGGAAGAAGCCCTCCTCGGGCACCTGCTGGTCACGCCCGTCGACGACGACGGTGGCGCCCGCCTCGGCACCGGCCGCGACGTAGCCGGCGACCTTGTCGCGGTGCTCGCGCGTGATGAGGGGACCCATGTCGGTGCCCTCGGCCGCGCCCGGTCCGACGGTGAGCTTCGGCAGCCGTGACGAGATGGCGGCCACGAGGTCGTCACCGACCTCGCCGACCGCGACGGCGACCGACAGGGCCATGCACCGCTCCCCCGCCGCACCGTAGGCCGCCGACACGATGGCGTCGGCGGCCATGTCGATGTCGGCGTCCGGGAGCACCAGAGCGTGGTTCTTCGCGCCGCCCAGCGCCTGGACGCGCTTGCCGGCAGCCGTGCCGCGCTCGTAGATGTACTTCGCGATCGGGGTCGAGCCCACGAAGCTCACGGCGGCGACATCGTCGTGGTCGAGCAGGGCGTCGACGGCCTCCTTGTCGCCGTGGAGCACGGTGAAGACGCCGTCGGGCAGGCCGGCCTCCTTCCACAGCTCGGCGAGGAAGAGCGACGCCGACGGGTCCTTCTCGCTGGGCTTGAGCACGAACGCGTTGCCGCAGGCGATGGCGTTGGCGCACATCCAGAGTGGCACCATCACGGGGAAGTTGAAGGGCGTGATGCCGGCGACGACGCCGAGGGGCTGCCGGATGCTGAAGACGTCGACCCCGCTCGATGCCTGCTCGGAGAAGCCACCCTTGAGCAGCTGCGGCACGCCGGTCGCGAACTCGACGTTCTCGAGGCCACGGGCGATCTCGCCGACGGCGTCGGACAGCACCTTGCCGTGCTCCGCGGTGACGATGGCTGCGAGGTCGTCGGTGCGGGTGTGCAGCAGCTCGCGGAAGGCGAAGAGCACGGCGGCGCGCTTCGACAGTGAGCTGGTGCGCCACTCCCGGGCCGCGACCACGGCGGTCTTGAGCGCCTCGTCGATCTCCCCCGCCGATGCCAGGGCCACCTCGCCCGTCTGCCGCCCGGTCGCCGGGTCGTGGACCGGCGCCGTGCGGCCTGACGTGCCGGGCACGCGGGTGCCGGAGATCCAGTGGTCGATCGCGGGAACGAGAGTCGTCGTCATGGTCCCAGATTACGTGACACCTCTATCCCATACAAAGCATCGATTGCTATGGTGCAAAGGTGCGCAGCCTCATCTCCTCGCTCGAGCAGCGCCTCGACACCCCGACCGCCAAGGGCCTGGCCCAGGCGGTCTCCCGCGCCATCCGCGACGGGGAGCTGGCAGCCGGCGACCAGCTCCCACCCATCCGGCGCCTCGCCGAGGAGCTGATGATCTCGCCGACCACGGTGAGCTCGGCCTGGCAGCTGCTCGCACGCTCGGGCACGATCCGCTCCGATGGTCGCCGGGGCACCACGGTCGCGCCGACCGGGCGGGGTGGGGGCGAGCGCTACTCGCGGGCGCTGCGCCACGAGTCCGAGGTCACACTCGACCTCTCCACCGGTGTGCCCGACCCGGCACTGCTTCCCGGGCTCGCAGCGGTGCTGGGGCGGATGCCCGGCCGCTCGACCCCCACGAGCTACCTCGACGACCCGGTGCTGGCCCAGCTGCGTGACGTGCTGGCCCGGGACTGGCCGTATGCCGCCGAGGACGTTGTCGTCGTCGACGGGGCGATGGATGCCCTCGACCTCATCAGCCGCACCCTGCTGCGCCCCGGTGACACCGTGCTCGTCGAGAGTCCCGGCTTCCCGCCCATGCTCGACCTCCTCGAGGACCGCGGGGTCGAGATGGTCGGCGTGCCCCTGACGGAGACCGGGCTTGACCTCGAGGCCGTCGAGTCCGCCCTGGCGCGTCGCCCAGCCGCGGTGTTCCTCCAGCCACGGGGGCAGAACCCCACCGGCGTCTCCCTGACACCCACCCGGGCCCGCCGCCTCGCAGCACTGCTGAAGGGCCACGACGTGATCGTCGTCGAGGACGACTCCAGCGGGCCGATCTCGTCGTCGACGCCCATCAGCCTCGGTCAGTGGATCCCCGAGCAGGTGCTGCACATCCGCAGCTACAGCAAGTCGCACGGACCCGACCTGCGCCTCGCCGCCGTCAGCGGGCCCGACTCGCTCCTCTCCCCCGTGCGACATGCCCGAGCGCTGGGCCAGGGTTGGTCGAGCCGCCTGCTGCAACACGTGCTCGCGGCCCTGCTCGAGGATCCGCAAGCCGTGCAGGAGGTGGCCAGGGCCCGAGCGGAGTATGCCCGTCGGAGAGAGCTCGTCGTCGGCCGGCTGCGTGAGCTCGGCATCGACGTGCCGGGCACCGACGGGCTCAACATCTGGGTGCCGGTGCGAGACGAGTCCGCCGCGGTGCTGCGCCTCGCCAGCCAGGGCATCGCCGTGACCCCCGGCTCGCCCTTCGCCGTCGAGAGCCGGCCCGCGTCAGACGGCCACGTGCGCGTGACGACCGGGCTGGTCCGCGACGGCCACGCCGAGCTCGCCGACCGCATTGCCGACGCCGCCCGCGCCGGAGCCTGGAACGCCCAGCAGCGCTGAGCTCGCCCGGCCGGCGGGAGGACGACTGACTCCGGACCGGGCCGGTCAGCTAGCCTCGGAGCACTCTCCACGCGACCGAAGGTGCAGCCCATGCCCGACGACCAGAGCGGGCCCCTGCGGGTCGACTTCGTCACCGGCGTCACGCCTGACAAGTGGGCTCGCACCTGGGCCGACCGCAGCCCCGACGACCCGCTCGACCTGTCGCCGATCGAGGACCGCGACGCCGAGTCGCGTCTGCGGTCCGGCGCGACGACGCTCAGCCTGCTCCGCCTGCCGATCGACCAGACGGGCCTGCACGTCATCCCGCTCTACGAGGAGGCTCCCGTCGTGGTCGTCGCCAAGGAGCATGCCGCCGCAGCCTTCGACACGCTCGAGATCACCGACCTGGCCGACGAGGTGCTGCTGCAGCCCGCCGACACGGTGCCGGCCTGGCGCGACGCCGCGCCTGCCGACGTGCTCGAGCGAGCGGCCACGATGCCGCCCATGGGCGTCGTCGAGGCGATCGCGGTGGCCGCTGCCGGGTCCGGCTTCGTCGTCGTGCCGCTGTCGGTGGCGCGGGTGCACCACCGCAAGGACGTCGTGCACCGATCGGTGACCGGTGTGGCCGGCTCGCGGGTGGGCCTCGCCTGGCGGGTCGACGACGACGACCCCCGCATCGAGGACTTCATCGGCGTGGTGCGCGGACGCACCGAGCGCAGCAGCCGCGGCCGCGCGAGCGAGGCGGCCAGCACGACGGCCGGATCGGCTGCGGCCAAGGGCACCGGACGGCATACGGGCTCGGAGCGGGGTGGCACGCCCCGGCGCTCGACGGGTCGCACGCTGCCGCAACGGGGCGCAGCCCCACGGCGCGGCCGCGGTCGCAAGAGCCGCTGAGCGGCGACTCAGCGCGGGGAGTGCCGAGCGCGCACCGCGGCCGTGAGTGGCAGCAGGTCGGCCGCCCGGACGCCGTCGAGGGTCGTGATCTGCACGGCCCCCTCGATCTGGGGCACCGGCACGACGTGCGGGATCGCCACCGTCGGCACGCCGGCCGCCGTGGCGGAGCGAACCCCCGCGGGCGAGTCCTCGAGTGCCACGCAGTCGACCGGGTCGGCCCCGATGAGGCTGGCGGCGGCCAGATAGGGCTCCGGGTGCGGCTTGCCGTGGCCCACCTCGTCACCGGTGACCAGGGCGGCGAAGGAGCCGTCCGGCAGGGTGCGCACGACCGTGTCGGCGAGACGTCGCCACGACATCGTCACCAGGAGGCAGGGCACCCCGAGCGCCCCGAGCTCGTCGAGCAGCTCGCGCGCACCGGGACGCCACGGCACCTCGATCTCGACGTGGCGCACGACCCGCTCGAGCAGGGCGTCGATGATCTCGGGCACCGTGAGCCCGATGCCCGACTTGTCGATGATCAGCTGCGCCGACACCTCGAGGGCGTTGCCGACGAGCTGGTGGGCGAACTCGTCGTTCCACTCGCCCCCGTGGGCCGCGACGAGCTCGTGCTCGGCCGCGATCCAGTAGGGCTCGGTGTCGACGAGCGTGCCGTCCATGTCCCACAGCACCGCTGCGGGGAGGTCGGTCGTCACCGGTCAGTCCTCGGGGTCGTAGGCGAGGTTGGACGAGAGCCAGCGCTCGGCCTCGGCCAGTGTCCAGCCCTTGCGGGCGGCGTAGTCCTCGACCTGGTCGCGACCGAGCCGGCCGACGACGAAGTACTGCGACTGCGGGTGCGAGTAGTAGAAGCCCGAGACCGACGCCCCCGGCGACATCGCCATGCTCTCGGTGAGCTCCATGCCGGTGTTGGCCTCGACGTCGAGCAGTCGCCAGAGCGTCTGCTTCTCGGTGTGCTCGGGGCACGCGGGGTAGCCGGGGGCCGGACGGATGCCGGCGTACTGCTCCTTGATGAGCGCGGCGTTGTCGAGGTGCTCGTCGGGCGCGTAGCCCCAGAACTCCTTGCGGACGCGCTCGTGCAGCCGCTCGGCGAAGGCCTCGGCGAGCCGGTCGGCCAGTGACTCGAGCAGGATGGCGTTGTAGTCGTCCATCTCGGCCTTGAAGGCGGCCACCCGCTCGGGGGCGCCCAGACCGGCCGTCACCGCGAAGGCACCGATCCAGTCGCGGGTGCCCTTGGGTGCCACGAAGTCGGCGAGTGAGCGGTTGGGCACGCCCTGCCGGTGGTCGCCCTGCTGCCTCAGGTGGCGCAGCACCTCGATCGGGCTCTCGCGGGACTCGTCGGCATAGACCTCGACGTCGTCGCCGACCGCGTTGGCCGGGAAGAGTCCGAGCACGCCGCTGGCGCGCAGCCAGCGCTCCTCGACGATGCGGTCGAGCATGGTCTGGGCGTCCTCGTAGAGCTTGCGGGCGGCGGGCCCGCTCACCGGGTTGTTGAGGATCTCGGGAAAGGTGCCCTTGAGCTCCCAGGTGTTGAAGAACGGCTGCCAGTCGATGTAGCGGCGCAGCTCGCCCAGCGGGTAGTCGTGGAGCACGCGGACGTGCTGCGACGAGACCCGCGACCGGGTGATCGTCGAGACGTCGTGGTCCTGCTGGAGCAGCAGGTGCGGGTGCGGCGGACGGTAGCCCGACCATTCGATCGGCGTGCGGCGCTCGCGCGCCTGCTCGAGGCTGAGCAGTCGGCGGTCGGTCTTGGCCCCGTGCCGCAGGCGCAGCGAGTCGTAGTCGGCGTTGACCTTGGCGAGCAGGCCGGGTCGCTGTTCGTCGCTCAACAGCGCCGCGGCCACCGGGACGGACCGGGACGCGTCCTTGACCCACACCACCGGCCCGTCATAGCGCTTGTCGACCTTGACGGCGGTGTGCGCGCGTGAGGTCGTCGCCCCGCCGATGAGCAGCGGGATCGTCAGGCCCTGCCGCTGCATCTCGGCGGCGAAGTTGACCATCTCGTCGAGTGAGGGGGTGATGAGGCCCGACAGCCCGATGATGTCGGCCTCGTGCTCCTTCGCCGCGTCGAGGATCTTCTGCGCCGGCACCATGACGCCGAGGTCGATGACCTCGTAGTTGTTGCACTGGAGCACGACGCCGACGATGTTCTTGCCGATGTCGTGCACGTCGCCCTTGACGGTCGCCATGACGATCGTGCCGTTGGTGTCCTTCTGCGTCGCGAGCGAGGGGTCGTCGATCTTCTCCTGCTCGATGAACGGGATGAGGTAGGCGACGGCCTTCTTCATGACGCGCGCGCTCTTGACGACCTGCGGGAGGAACATCTTGCCCGCACCGAAGAGGTCGCCCACCACGTTCATGCCGTCCATGAGCGGCCCCTCGATGACCTCGATCGGCCGCCCGCCCCGCTCGGCGATCTCGGCCCGGAGGAGCTCGGTGTCGGACTCGACGTGCGCGTCGATCCCCTTGACGAGGGCATGCGTGATGCGCTCCCCGAGGGGGAGGGCACGCCACTCCTCCTCGCTGACCTCGGCCGCCTGGCCGGCCCGGTTGTGCTCCTCCGCGATCTCGAGCAGCCGCTCGGCCGCGTCGGGTCGGCGGTTGAGCACGACGTCCTCGATGCGCTCGCGCAGCTCCGGGTCGACGGCGTCGTAGACGACGAGGGCGCCCGCGTTGACGATGCCCATGTCGAGTCCCGCGGCGATCGCGTGGTAGAGGAACACGGCGTGGATCGCCTCGCGGACCGGGTTGTTGCCGCGGAAGGAGAAGGAGACGTTGGAGATGCCTCCGGAGACCTTGGCCCCGGGGAGGTTGGCCTTGATCCAGCGGGTGGCCTCGATGAAGTCGAGACCGTAGGACGCGTGCTCCTCGATGCCGGTCGCGACGGCGAAGACGTTGGGGTCGAAGATGATGTCCTCGGCCGGGAAGCCGACCTCCTCGGTGAGGATGCGGTAGGCCCGCGCGCAGATCTGCTGGCGCCGCGTCAGGGAGTCGGCCTGGCCGTCCTCGTCGAAGGCCATGACGACGGCCGCAGCGCCGTACTTGCGCACGAGCCGAGCGTGCCGGACGAACGCCTCCTCGCCCTCCTTGAGCGAGATCGAGTTGACGATCGCCTTGCCCTGCACGCACTTGAGGCCCGCCTCGATGACCTCCCACTTCGAGGAGTCGATCATGACGGGCACCCGGCTGATGTCGGGCTCGCTCGCGACGAGCTTGAGGAAGCGGTCCATGGCCGCGACGCCGTCGATCATGCCCTCGTCCATGTTGACGTCGATGACCTGGGCGCCGTTCTCGACCTGCTGCGCGGCCACCGACAGGGCGGTGTCGTAGTCGCCGTCCTTGATGAGCGTGCGGAAGCGGGCCGAACCGGTGATGTTGGTGCGCTCGCCGACGTTGACGAAGAGGCTGTCGTCGGTGACGGTGAACGGCTCGAGCCCCGAGAGGCGCATCGCCGGAGCGATCGTGGCGACCTCGCGCCGCGGACGGCCGTCGACGGCCTTGGCGATGGCTGCGATGTGGTCGGGCGTCGTGCCGCAGCACCCTCCGACGAGGTTGACGAGACCGGCCTCGGCGAACTCCCCGACGATCGCGGCGGTCTCCTCCGGCGCCTCGTCGTACTCACCGAAGGCGTTCGGCAGTCCGGCGTTGGGGTAGCAGGAGACGAACGAGTCGGCGATCCGCGCCATCTCGGCGATGTAGGGCCGCATCTCCTTGGCCCCGAGTGCGCAGTTGAGGCCCACGGCGAGCGGCGACACGTGCCGCACGGAGTCCCAGAAGGCCTCGGTCACCTGGCCCGACAGGGTGCGCCCCGATGCGTCGGTGATCGTGCCGGAGATGATGACGGGCCAGCGCCGGCCCTGCTCCTCGAAGAGCGTCAGGGCGGCGAAGATCGCCGCCTTGGCATTGAGCGTGTCGAAGATCGTCTCGATGATGATGATGTCGCTGCCCCCGTCGACGAGGCCTCGAGCAGCCTCGAGGTAGGCCGCGACGAGCGCGTCGTAGGAGACGTTGCGCGCCCCGGGGTCGTTGACGTCCGGCGAGATCGAGGCCGTACGCGTCGTCGGCCCGAGCGCCCCCGCGACGTAGCGGGGCCGGTCGGGGGTGCGCTCCGACATGGCATCGGCCTCGCGGCGGGCCAGCGCGGCGGCCTCGAAGTTGAGCTCGTAGGCGAGCTCCTCCATGCCGTAGTCGGACAGCGAGATCGCGTTGGCGTTGAAGGTGTTGGTCTCGATGATGTCGGCGCCGGCCTCGAGGTACTCGCGGTGGATGCCGGCGATGATCTCGGGCTGCGTCAGGGTCAGCAGGTCGTTGTTGCCCTGCACGTCGCTCGGCCAGTCGGCGAAGCGCTCGCCGCGGTAGCCGGCCTCGTCGGGTCGGTCGCGCTGGATGGCGGTGCCCATGGCGCCGTCGATGACCATGATCCGCTCGCTCAGGGCAGCGGTCAGTGACTCGGTGACGTCGGGTCGCTGTCGGGGCGACAGGGGCAACGGGACTCCTAGCGGGCCGGTGGCCGGTGGGGACAGCTGTCGGATGAGGGCGGACCCGCCCGATTCTACGGACCGGTGCCACCGCGTGGTGTGGCCGGTTGCCCCTTGGTCACGCCGCTTCACGCCGTGGTCCCTCTGGGTCACGCCTGGTCACGCCGAGGTCGGGCGTCCATCCGCACCGGGCCGGACGGCATACCGGCTCGATGCGGTCGGCGGGGTCGGCGGGGGTCGGCGGGGGTCGGCGGGTCGGAGGGTGCATCGCACTCGCGGGGCGCGCGCCGCCAGATCGGGCATGGGGGCGGCGCGACCCCATAGGCTGAGGTGAAGGGTTCACCCGGGACCCATCGGCAGCCGATCGGCAACCACAGTGAAGGAGGCCGCGTGCTGGAGTTCGAGGACGTCCCCGAGCTGACCGAGCCCGTGCTCATCGCCGCCTTCGAAGGGTGGAACGACGCGGGCGAGGCCGCCACGAGCGCGGTGCGCCACCTGGCGGACGTCTGGGAGGCCGAGGTCGTCGCCGCGTTCGACCCTGAGGAGTACTACGACTTCCAGGTCAACCGGCCCCGCGTCGTGCTCGACGAGGGTCGCCGCATGCTGTCGTGGCCGACGACCCGGGTCCTCGTGGCCACCGAGACCGGCTTCCACCGCGACGTCGTGCTCGTGCAGGGCATCGAGCCGTCCATGCGCTGGCGCTCCTTCTCGCTCGAGCTGGTCGAGCTGGCCCAGCGACTCGGCGTGACGACCGTTCTGACGATCGGCGCCCTGCTGGCCGACGTGCCCCACACGCGCCCCATCCCCGTCACGGCCACGGCCGACGACGAGGCCGCGATCCACCGCTTCGACGTCGAGGCCTCGCGCTACGAGGGCCCCACGGGCATCGTCGGCGTGCTCAGCCACAGCGCGACGGACGCGGGCATCCCGACCGTCTCGGCGTGGGCCGCGGTGCCGCACTACGCCGGCGGCGCGCCGTCGCCCAAGGCCACGCTCAGCCTGCTGCGGCGCATCGAGGCGCTGCTCGGCGTCACCGTGCCCCACGGTGAGCTCGAGGAGGAGGCACGCGCCTGGGAGCGCGGCGTCGACGAGCTCGCGCAGTCCGACGAGGAGGTCGCCGAGTACGTCCAGTCGCTCGAGGAGGCCCAGGACACCGCCGAGCTGCCCGAGGCCAGCGGTGACGCCATCGCCCGGGAGTTCGAGCGCTACCTCCGCGGGCGCGACGACGACCAGACCGGCCGCTGACGCGCCCCGCTCGGCGGGACCCCACCGGCTCGGTACGAAGCCACCGTCTCAGTACGAAGCCACCGGCTCGGTACGAAGCCACCGTCTCCCGGGTGGCGTGGACCCGGGAGGGTGGCTTCGAGCCCAGGAGGTGGCCTCAGAGGCGGATGCCCAGGAGGGCGTCGAGGGCCCGGCCGAGCACGCCCGGCGCTCCGGGGTCCTCGCCGCCGCGGGTCAGCGACTGGCTTGCCCATCGGTCGACCGCCTCGAGCGCCCGCGGGCTGTCGAGGTCGTCGGCCAGGGCGGCCCGCATGTCGTCGACGGTCTGGTCGGCGACCGGTCCGCCGTTGCCCGAGAGTGCCGCTCGCCAGGTCGCGAGCCGCTGCTGCGCCTCCACGAGCTGGGTGTTCTCCCACATCCAGTCGTCGCGGTGGTGCTGGGCGAGCAGGGCGAGCCGGATCGCCATCGGGTCGACGCCGGCAGCTCGCAGGTCGGACACGAGGACGAGGTTGCCACGGCTCTTGCTCATCTTCTCGCCGGCGAGCCCGACCATGCCCTGGTGCACGAAGGCTGCCGCGAAGGACGCAGTGCCGGCGAGCGCACGTCCGTGCGCGGCGCTCATCTCGTGGTGCGGGAAGATCAGGTCGGTGCCGCCCCCCTGCACGTCGACGGGCACCCCCAGGTGGTCCAGGGCGATGCAGGCGCACTCGATGTGCCACCCGGGCCGGCCCCAACCGAGCGACGCTCCGTCCCACTCCGGCTCACCCTCGCGGTGCGCCCGCCAGAGCAGCGCATCGAGCCGCCCGCGCTTGCCCTCACGGTCGGGGTCTCCCCCGCGCTCGGCGAAGACCTCCAGCATGCCGTCCTCGTCGAGGTGGCTGACCGAGCCGAAGCCCGGGTCGCGGGCCACCTCGTAGTAGACGTCGTGAGCGCCGTCGCGGGAGGCGTCGGGGGCAGGCACGGCATACGCGAGGCCCGCAGCCACGAGCCGCTCGATGGGCGCGACGAAGGTGGGAATGCTCTCGACGGCGCCGAGGTACTCGTCGGGCGGGATGACGGCGAGGGCCGTCATGTCCTCACGGAAGAGCGCGATCTCGCGCGTCGCGAGGTCCTCCCACGGGATGCCGTCGCGCTCGGCGCGCTCGAGGAGCGGGTCGTCGATGTCGGTGATGTTCTGCACGTAGCGCACGCGGTGGCCGCTGTCTCGCAGCACCCGCCCGAGCAGGTCGAAGGTGATGTAGGTGGCCGCGTGGCCGAGGTGCGTCGCGTCGTAGGGGGTGATGCCGCAGACGTAGAGCGACACCTCGTCTCGCGTCGCGACCGGCACCACCTGGCCCGTCGCCGTGTCGCGGACGCGCACCTCCGGCGCCTGGCCGGGGAGGTGCGGGATGAACGGCGTCGGCCAGCTTCTCACGGCAGGACTCTATCCTCGCGCGACGCGGGTCACAGCGGCGGCCACGGCACCGCGGGCCACCCGGGGCTCGGGTGCGGGTGGATGCCGACCCGCAGCAGCCGGTCCACGCGCCCGACGAGGGCCGCCACGTCGTGCTCGGGCAGGAGCGCCCCCAGGCGCTCGGTCCCGTCCGCCGTGGCAAGCACGTCGAGCAGACGCTCGAGCCGCTCCCGCTCGGCCACCGGCAGCCGCTCCCCCGCCCAGCCCCACAGGACGGTGCGCAGCTTGGGCTCGGCCGACAGGCTGACTCCGTGGTCGATGGCCCAGAGCCGGCCGGACCGGTCGCGCAGGCAGTGCGACCCCTTGCGGTCGGAGTTGTTGATCGCTGCGTCGAGCACGGCGAGCGAGCGCACGTCGGCGGCGCCGGAGTGCACGACCGTGACCTTCGAGCCACTCGGGGTCTCCCCGTCGATCACCTCGTGCCATCCCGGCGGCGTGCGACCCTCCGGCACGAGGTCGACGACGACGTCGTCGGCCAGGGGGTCGTAGGGGTCGCCGATCCACAGCTGCACCGAGCCTGGTCCGAGGGGTCCGTCGCGCAGCACCGTCGGCGGCACCAGATGCCAGCCACCGAGCTCGGACACGACGGCGGCCGCGACCTCTCGCCCGGCGAGGGTGCCGTCGGGGTAGTCCCACAGCGGCCGCTCGCCGCGCACCGGCTTGTAGATGACGTGGACGGGATCGGCGTCGTCTCCGGCGTCGTCCGCCGGCAGCAGCCGGGCGAGCATCGCGAGGTTCGACGAGCCGGAGATCCGGCCCACCACCTCGAGCTCGCCGGTGAGGTCAGGGGGTGGGGGCGTCGGCTCAGCGTTTGTAGCCATTGGCCCGCGGGCAGATGTGCCCGGTCGGGTCGAGCGGCCCCCCGCAGAAGGGGCATGGCGGCCGTCCGGCCGCGACGAGCGCGTTGCTGCGTCGTGCAAAGGCGCGCGCGGCTGCCGGCTCGAGGCTGACTCGCAGCGTGTTGCGCGCGAGCGCCACGTCCTCGACCGGGGGCTCGTCGTCGTCGTCGATCTCGTCGGGGTCGTGGTCGTGGCACTCGATGACGAGTCGCTGCCGCTCCTCGTCCCACGCGAGCGAGAGGGTCTGCGCGCGGAAGTCCTCGTCGAAGGGCGTCAGCAGCGGATCGGTGTCCTCGGGCGCACCGCCGGGCTGCCCGGGCTCGACCCCCGCAGCGGGGGCGAGCTGGTCGAGCACGTCGTTGATGCGGTCGGCGAGCACCGACACCTGCTGCTTCTCGAGGCCCACCGTGACGACCCGCGGGCCCTCGCTGGCCTGCAGGTAGAAGGCGCGCTGGCCGGCAGGTCCGACGGTGCCGGCCACGAAGCGCTCGGCGGGATCGAAGTCCTGGAGCGTCATGATTCGACCCTAGCCGACCGGATCGGACCCACCCGCGCCCGGCCCGCCACCGTGCTGGCCGGCCCCACCGCCGACCTCGGCGTCGCCGTCGTCGACGGTCGACCGCTCCGGCGGGCGCAGTCCGGCGAGGTCGCCGCCGACGTCGTTGAGCCGCAGCACGAAGGGCTTGCGGCTGGAGTAGCGCACGACGCTCACCGAGGCCGGATCGACGTGGATGCGCTGGAAGTCGTCGAGCTGGGCCCCGGTGGCGTGCGACAGGATCGACTTGATGACGTCGCCGTGCGACACCGCCACCCAGATCGCGTCCGCGCCGTGCGCGTCGAGCACGCGGGCGTCGATCTCACGCACCGCGTCGAGGGCTCGGGTCTGCATCTCGGCGAGCGACTCCGCGGGGTATGCCGCCGAGTCGGGGAAGCGCGCCTCGCTCGGGCGGTCCTGCACGACCTTCCACAGCTCCTCGGACGCGAGCTGGCTGATCGGGCGCCCCGTCCAGGCCCCGTAGCGGCACTCCCCCAGACCGTCGTGCAGGCTGCGACGCACGTGCTCGGGCAACGGCGCCGCGACCCGGTCGGCGGTCTGCACGCACCGGTCGAGGGGGGAGCTGACGACCTCGACGACGGGCAACGACGCCGCGGCGATGCGTTGGCCGACGCCGTCGGCCTGCACCTCCCCGGTCTCGTCGAGGAACACCCCGGGCATCCAGCCGGCGAGCGTGCCGCTGGTGTTGGCGGACGAGCGCCCATGGCGCACGAAGATCACGGTGGGCACGAGCGCCAGCCTAGACGCCGCACCCGACCGCACGGCATACGGCCATCACCACCCCGGCGCCATCGGGACGCGCCACCGCGCACGTATGCCGTGTCAGCAGCCACGTGCGTGCCGTGGGCTCGCGCACGTGGTGAAGTAGGTCTGTGATCGTGGACAAGGCCATCTACCGCAAGGGCCAGCGGCAGGGCTGCGGCGACCTCAGCGACGAGCTCGACGTGCTGCGCCTCACTCAGGACGGCTTCCTCTGGATCGGTCTCAAGGACCCCACCGACGAGGAGTTCGACCTCGTCAACGAGGAGCTGCACCTGCACCCGCTCGCGGTCGAGGACGCCGTGCACGGCCACCAGCGCGCCAAGATCGAGCACTACGAGTCCTCGACCTTCGTCGTGCTCAAGACACTGCGCTACATCGAGTCGACGAGCGACATCGAGACCGGCGAGGTGATGCTCTTCATCGGCGACTACTTCGCGGTCACGGTGCGCCACGGCGAGGGCAATCCCCTTGCGGGAGTGCGGCAGCGGCTCGAGAGCGAGGCCGAGCGGCTCGGCCACGGACCGCTCTCCGTGCTGCATGCCGTGATGGACTCCGTCGTCGACAACTACCTCGTCGTCGACCGCGAGGTGCGCCGCGACCTCGAGCAGATCGAGGAGCAGGTCTTCGCCTCCGACGTTGGCGGCGACGCCAACACGATCTACCGGCTGAAGCGCGAGGTGCTGGAGTTCCGGCGGGCGACCCAGCCCCTGGCCGACACGCTGTCGAGCTACCTGGAGCGCACCGGGCAACGGCTGCCCGACGCGATCGTGCCGTTCTTCCGTGACGTCGCCGACCACCTGCGGCTCGTCAACGACCACGTCGAGTCCTACGACCGGTTGCTCACCGACGTGCTGTCGGCGCACCTGGCGAGCGTCTCGGTGAAGCAGAACGCCGACATGCGCCGGATCTCTGCCTGGGTCGCGATCGCTGCCGTGCCGACGATGATCGCCGGCATCTACGGCATGAACTTCGAGCACATGCCCGAGCTGACGGCGAGCGTGCGCCTGGGCGACGGGGAGTTCCAGTACGGCTACTACGTGGTGCTGCTCGTCATGGCCACCGCGTGCCTCGGGCTCTATCGCGCCTTCAAGCGCTCCGGCTGGCTCTAGCGGTCAGGTGGCGCTCAGCAGGCCCGCGCCGAGCGACACCGGCGACGACCAGACCGAGGATCACGCGATACCAGACGAAGGGCAGCAGGCTGTGGTTGGCGACGAAGCGCAGCAGCCACGCGATCGTCGCGTAGGCCACGATGAAGGCGACGAGGAGGCCGACGAGCACCGGCCCGATGCCGAGGGCGCTGAGACCGTCCTTCTCCTCGACCGCCTGGAAGAGGCCGGCCGCGGTGAGCGCCGGGATGGCGAGGAAGAAGCTGAGCCGCGTCGCGGTCACGCGGTCGATGCGCAGGATGAGGCCGGCCGAGATCGTGGCACCGGAGCGGGAGACGCCGGGGATGAGCGAGAAGCACTGGACGAGACCGATGATGAGCCCGTCGATCGGGCGCACGGAGTGCTCGCCGCGAAGACGGCCCTGACGCTCGAACGTCGTGTGCATCCGCTCCGCGACGACGATGACGATGCTCCAGACCACGAGCGCAGCAGCCACCACCCAGAGGCTGCGCAGCGGTCCCGAGATGATGTCCCGCGCGAGGAAGCCGACGAGCCCGACGGGGATCGAGCCGATGATGACGGCCCACGCCAGCCCGTAGTCGGGGTCGCGGCGCGCCTCGACGTTGCGCAGCCCGCGGAACCAGGCGAGCGCGAAACGCACGAAGTCCTTGAAGAAGTAGATGAGCGTCGCGGCAATGGCGCCGATCTGGATGAAGGCCGTGTAGGCCGTCACCGCGGGGTCGTCGACCTCGAGGCCGAGGAGCTTCTCCGCGATCGTCAGGTGCCCGGTCGAGGACACCGGGAGGTACTCGGTGAGACCTTCGACGATGCCGAGGATGATCGCGTCGAGGTAGCTGAGGTCTGCCATGGGTCAGGGAGGGCCTTCTGCACTGGGGACAAGGACGGCCGCACGTCCGGCGTGGACGGGCGGCCCGGCGGCACAGTGTCGCAGCCTATCCCGATGACCCGCTGGGAGCCCCTCACGGCCGCTGTCGGGTCAGCCTCGTGGCCTTGCCCCGCGGAGCGTGGTCAGCGGGGCGGCCCGACGTCGGCGATCTGCGCGACGGCCGCGAGCGTCGCCAGGCCCTGCTCGCGGGTCATGCCGCCGCCGGTCGCGATGGAGAGCGTCGTGACACCCGCGTCCTCGTAGCGGCGCAGCCGCTGCGCGATGCGCCGGGGGGAGCCGAGCAGCGCCGTCTCGTCGATGAACTCCAGGGGCACGGCTGCCGCCGCCTCGCGAGGACGACCGGCGAGGTAGAGGTCCTGGATGCGCTCGGCATCGCGCTCGAAGCCCATCCGGCAGGCGAGCTGGTTGTAGAAGTTCTGCTCGCGCGAGCCCATGCCGCCGATGTAGAGCGCGCAGTAGTCACGCACGTGCGACGCGGCCTGCTCCACGTCGTCGACGAGCACGACCGGCGTCGTGGCGACGACGTCGAAGCCGGACATGACCTCGCGCCCCGTCGCGGGAGCTGCCTCGCCTGCGCCCGCGGCGAGCTGCCCGGCGGTCCGTCGCCCCCGCTCGATCGTCGCGAGCAGGTCGCCGGCGTGGTCGGGGCTGAAGAAGATGGCGAGCCAGCCGTCGGCGATCTCGCCGGTCAGCTCGAGGTTCCTGGGGCCGACGGCCGCCAGGTAGACCGGCACGTCGGGGCGCACCGTGCGGGCCGAGAGGCGCAGCGGCTTGCCGGGTCCGCCCGGTAGCGGCAGGGGGTAGTGCGGGCCCGGACTGCTCACGGTGTCCCGTCGCAGGGCAGCCCGCACGATCTCGACGTACTCCCGGGTCCGGCCGAGCGGGCTCTTGAAGGGCACCCCGTGCCATCCCTCGCTCACCTGCGGCCCGGAGACCCCGAGCCCGAGCCGGAAGCGGCCGCCCGACAGCGTGTCGATGGTCGCCGCGGTCATGGCGGTCATCGCGGGGGTGCGGCCCGGGATCTGCATGACCGCCGAGCCGAGCCCGATCCGCTCGGTCAACGCCCCGACCCAGGCGAGCACCGAGGGGCTGTCGGAGCCGTAGGCCTCGGCCACCCAGACGCTGTCGTAGCCGAGCCGGTCGGCCTCCCGGGCGAGCGCGACCTGGTCGGCCCCCGTCACGCCACGTCCCCAGTAGCCGAGGTTCACTCCGATGCGCATGGGTCGAGGCTAGTGGCGCGCGGACTCGCCTGCCGGTGCGACGGGGGCACGAGTGAGCGGCTAGCGTTCGGTCATGCGCAGGCGACTCGGCACCTCGGGGCTCTCGGTCACCCCGCTCGCGCTCGGCACCATGACGTGGGGCAACGCGGTCGACCGGCACGACGCCCGCGACCACCTGCGCACCTTCCTCGATGCCGGCGGCAACCTCGTGGACACGGCCTACGGCTACGGCGGGGGTGAGTCCGAGACGATCCTCGGCGAGCTGCTGGCCGACACGGTCGACCGCGGCGAGCTCGTCGTCTGCACGAAGTCGGGCATCTCACGCACCGGCGGGGCGCGACGGGTGGATGTGTCCCGCCGCGGCCTCATGGCGCAGCTCGAGACGTCGCTGCGGCGCCTGGGCACCGACCACGTCGACCTCTGGCTCGTGCACACCTGGTCCGACGAGGTTCCACTCGCCGAGACCCTGTCAGCGCTCGAGTGGGCTGTGGCCTCGGGCAGGACCCGCTACGTCGGGGTCTCCAACTACGGCGGCTGGCAGTCGGCGCGTGCCGCGAGTCTGCTCGAACAGTCACGAGTTCCCTTGGTGGCCAACGAGGTTCAATACTCGCTTGTATGCCGCTTGCCTGAGGACGAGGTCGCCCCGGCTGCCGAGGCGCTCGGCTTCGGACTGCTCGCGTGGTCGCCGCTCGGGCGCGGCGTGCTGACCGGGAAGTACCGCAGCGGCATACCGTCGGGGTCGCGGGCGGCGTCCGACGACTTCCCGGGCTTCGTGGACCGCTTCCTCGACGAGCACAGCGTGCAGGTCGCCGAGGCCGTCACGATGGCGGCGCGCGGGCTCGGCGTCAGCGCCGCCGAGGTGGCGCTCAGCTGGGTGCGCGACCGGCCCGGGGTCACGGCACCCATCGTGGGGGTGCGCACCTCCAGTCAGCTGCGGGCCGCGCTCGGCAGCCTCGACCTCGTGCTGCCCGACGAGATCGCCTCCGCGCTCGACGACGTGTCTGCCTGAGGGTCGGCCTCAGGCGGGCGCCCCGGGGAGGTCAGGAACGCGGGTCGACCTGCGGGCCGTCCGCCGGGTCCTCGTCGTCATCGTCGTCGTCGTCGTCGTCGTCATCGTCGTCGTCGTCGTCGTCATCGTCATCGTCGTCATCGTCGTCGTCGTCGTCGTCCTCGTCGTAGTCCTCCGACTCCAGCCCGGCGTAG
Organism: uncultured Actinomycetota bacterium; assembly: GCA_963697735.1. GTDB lineage: Bacteria > Actinomycetota > Actinomycetes > Actinomycetales > Dermatophilaceae > Humibacillus. Next base: position 117,161 of record CAVOOZ010000007.1, read on the forward strand.
ACGCCGCCGTCCTCGTCGTCGTCGTCACCCTCGAGCTCCTCGCCGTAGATCGCCAGCGGCGTGGCCACCTCGGTCGCGACGTAGAGCGCCTCGTCGTAGTCGTCGAAGGCCTCGGCGAGGTCGGTCGCGGCAGCGATGACCATGGGGTGGTCGGGGTCACGACTGGCCGTGGCTGCCTCGAAGTGGCGTTCGAGCGCCGTGACGAGCGACTCGAGGGCAGAGCGGGGGTCCACAGTCATGGCACGACCGTAGTCGACAAGCCCACCGGCCGGACACCCGTTTGCGGCGCGCAAAAGCGGCGGCCGGGCGGCGAGGAGTGCTCGCGGCCCGGCAGTCACCGATCCGTTTGTCCCGACGCCTTCCCGACGTCGTCTCGACGTCAGCGCCTCGTCATGGCGTCACTCTCGTCAGAGCGGAGCCTTCACGGTGTCGCCGGCGGCTGGGGCTGTGATGTCCACGGGCTCGCCGTACTTGCTCATCGTCATCGTCGCCTGGGAGCCCAGCACGTCGAAGGTCACCTTGCGCAGGTGGTCGGCGTCGTCGATCCACGCCGTGTAGGTGATGGTGTCAGGCAGCTGGGCCGCGTCCGGGGACGACTGCGCGATCGCCGTGGTGTCGAGCGTGAGCTCGTACTTGTGCGTCGGGTCGCCGTCGACGGACTCCTCACCGAGCGGCTTGACGGCGGTGACGCCCTTCTCGAACTGGTCGTACATCTTCGTCGGGTCGGCCTGCCCGAGGGAGCTCGCCAGCTGCTTGCCCACCTCGGAGCTGCTGTCGACCACGCCCCACTTGCCGTCCGGGATCCCCGGGATCCCCTTGATGTAGGCCCGGTCGTCGACGAGCAGCATCTGCAGCTTCATCTGCGGGCCCATGTCCATCGACATCTGCATCGCCGGGCTCGCGGCATCCATCTTCGTGTCGCCCTCCATGGCGAGGCTCTGGCCGGCGGCCTTCATGTCCATCGTCACGTGTGCGGACGTCGCCGACGCAGCGCCCGACTTCAGCCCAGCGATGAGGGCCGCCTTGTCCTGGTAGGGCTGGGCGCTCGTCGGGGCGGCGTCCGACGTGGCAGCCGATGACGTGCCCGTCGCGGCAGGCGTCGTGGCCGCCGCCGGGGTGCTGGCCCCCGGCGTGGGCTCGGCCTGCTTGCCGCACGCGGCCGTGACGAGCACGGCGGGAAGGATGAGCGCTGCCGCGACGCGGCGGAACGGCACTGGCATGGTCACTGACCTCCTGGCCCCTGGACCCGGCCGCAGAGCGCGACGTGGTCCCCCTGTCGGTGGTCGGCCGGTCGGCCGACACCGGGCGAGGGTATCGCGTGCACCTGATGCGACCGGTCACGGATCGATGTCAGAATGGCAGCGATGCTGGAGTATGAGTACCGGGTGCTGACCTTCGACCGCCACACCTCCAAGGCCGCCGCCCGCCAGGAGGTCCGCGAGCACGCCGAGTACGGCCGGTGGGAGCTCGCGCGCAGCGTCGTCTACGAGGGCGGCGTGCGGCGGATGTGGCTGCGCCGCCGGATCATGCGGGTCGACCGCACGGCCTGAGCAGACATCAGGGCCGGCGTCGACCACTTCTCGACCGGCGACCGCGTGGAGCGGTCAGCAGGTGCGCAGGAAGTCCGAGAGCACCCGCGCCCCGAAGCGCAGCGACTCCACCGGCACACGCTCGTCGATGCCGTGGAACATCGGGGCGAAGTCGAGGTCGGCCGGCAGCCGCAGCGGCGCGAAGCCGTAGCCGGTGATGCCGAGCCGCCCGAGGGCCTTGTTGTCGGTGCCTCCGGACAGGCAGTAGGGCAGGATCGCCGCGCCGGGGTCCTCGCGCAGCAGCGACTGCTTCATCGACTCGACGAGGTGGCCGTCGAAGGGCGCCTCGAGCGCGACGTCGCGGTGCACGACCTCGACCTCGACGTGCTCGCCGGCGAGCGCGCGGATGGTGTCCATCAGGTCGTCCTCGTGCCCGGGGAGGAAGCGACAGTCGACCGCCGCCGTCGCGGTCTGCGGGATGACGTTGTGCTTGTAGCCGGACTCGAGCATGGTCACGTTGGCCGTGTCGCGCAGCGTGCCGCGCACGAAGCCCTGCGCGCCGCCCAGGGTCGCGAGCAGCGGCTCGAGGTCGTCGGCGGCATAGGTGATGCCGGTGATCTCGCTGACGCCCTCGAGCAGCTGGCGCACCGAGGCGATGTACTCCCTCGGCCACTCATGGGCCGCGATCCGGCCGATGGCAGCGGCGAGACGCACGATGGCGTTCGCGTCGTTGGGCACGGAGCCGTGGCCGGCCCGGCCATGGGCCTGCAGGCGCAGCCACGCGATGCCCTTCTCCGCCGTCTGCAGCAGGTAGGCGCGGCGGTCGCCCTCGGGCGTCGGGAGCGTGACGCTGTAGCCGCCGACCTCGCTGACCGCTTCGGTGACGCCCTCGAGCCACTGCGCGTGGTGGTCGACGAACCAGTGGCTGCCCCAGATACCGCCCGCCTCCTCGTCGGCGAAGAAGACGAAGGTCGTCGGCCGGGCAGGCCTCGTGCCGGTGCGCGCGAAGTCGCGGATCGACGCGAGGATCATCGCGTCCATGTCCTTCATGTCGACGGCGCCGCGGCCCCAGATGCAGCCGTCACGCTCCTCGGCCGCGAAGGGGTCGACCTGCCAGTCGGCGGCGTTCGCCGGCACGACGTCGAGGTGTCCGTGCACCGCGAGACCCGGGCGGCCCGGGTCCTCGCCCTCGAGCCGCACCACGACGTTGGCCCGTCCCGGAGCACTCTCGAGCAGCTCGCCCTCGAGACCGACCTCGGCCAGCTGCGCCATGACGTACTCGGCCGCTTCCCGCTCCCCCGGTCCCGTGCCGTCGCCGGGGTTGGTGGAGTCGAGGCGGATGAGGTCTGCGCAGATGCGGGCGACCTCGTCCTCGGGCCGGAGGGACCCGGCGCTGTCGTCGTCGGTGGCGGCGAGGTCGGCGCGGTCGGCGGTCGTCATGGCGTTCAGCGTATGCCGCCGGGTCGCCTCGCTCACCCCGGCGGGCGCTCGCAGCCGATTCGTCTCCCGCACAAGCCCCGTGCTAACGTTTCCACTCGCCGCAAGGGCCTCTCACGGGGTCCGTGCGCATCACCTTGTCGGGGTGGCGGAATGGCAGACGCGCTAGCTTGAGGTGCTAGTGCCCTTAACGGGCGTGGGGGTTCAAGTCCCCCCCTCGACACCACTCGGGTCCCGGGTCTCTGCACGTCAGAGGCCCGGGGCCTTTGTCACGTGGGCTGTGTGCCCGTCGCGGCCAGCCAGGGCGCGCGCCGATGTGGGTATGTTGATGCCGTGTCGTCCCCGACCGCGCAGTTTGAGGCTGCTCTCGAGATCGACGCCCGTCTCGCCGAGATCGAGCGCGCCGTCGATCTGCTGCTGGGCACCACACCGGTCAACGCGGCCGATGCCTGGGCGGACTTCGAGCGCAGCGACTTCGCCACCGCGCCGACTCTGCGGCTCAGGCCACTGGACTTCGAGCCAGACCTGGTGCGGCGTGACCTCTACGGCCTCGAGATCGAGAATGTCGCCGACCCTGCGTTGCACACGTTGTTCCGGGCGAAGCGCGATGAGATAGCACGTCAGATCACGGCCCTGGAGGATCGCGACACGTCACGGTTCGTGTATGGCTCGCTGCAGCTCTACGGTGGGGTCTCGCGGTCCCTGAGGTCTGCCGCAGAGGAACTGCTCGAGATCATCCCCGCTCAGGCTGCCAGCACCGAGAGCGTCACGGCTGGGGCATTCGCGGAAGCGGCTGCCGCGGAGTTCGGCCGATACCGCGCCGTGTACCCCGACTTCCCGGTGCGCATCGAGGTGCGGGCGGACATCTCGGAGCTGATGGTGTCGTTCGGCCGGCTGCTGATTCCCGAGGCGGCCGCGGTCAGGGCGGATCGGGTCGCGCCATTGCTGCACCACGAGGTCGGCACGCACGTCGTCACCTACCAGAACGGCGCCAGGCAGCCGCTGACGCTGCTGACGATCGGTCTACCTGGCTATGACGAGACCCAGGAGGGGCTCGCGGTGCTCGCGGAGTACCTGACCGGTGGGTTGGACCCGCGGCGTCTGCGAGTGCTTGCCGCTCGGGTCGTAGCCGCTGACCGGATGCTCGAGGGCGCCGGGTTCCTCGAGATCTTCGAGTCGCTCCGGGCCGACTACCGGATACCGACGCGGACCGCGTGGTCCATTGCGATTCGGGTCGTGGTGGGTGGGGGTTCGGTCAAGGACGCCATCTACCTGCGGGGCATCACCCGTCTGCTCGAGTTCCTCGCGGAGGGCAGCAGCCTCGATGTCCTGTTCGTCGGCAAGTTCGCCCTGGATCACGTCCCGCTCATCCAGGACCTGCTCGAGCGCGAGCTGCTCCAGCCGCCTTGGGTCCGTCCACGCTGGCTGGACGTGCCGGGCGCCGAGGAACGCCTGGACAGGCTGCGCGCGGGCGCTTCGGTCACGGACCTCTACGAGAGCGATGTGTCGGCATGAAGATTGCCTTCTTCGTCAACGATGTCGGCACCGAGGTGGACGAGTACACGACGACTCGGCTGGCGAGGGCTGCGGCGCAGGGCGGCCATGAGGTGTGGTACGTCGGGGTCGGAGACGTCGAGCTCGGGGAGAGCGACGGGCAGCTCGTGGCCCGGGCCCGTGCCGCCCAGCTGCACGGCGACGACACCTTGGCCGGCTTCATGGAGCGGATCCAGGCGAGCGATGCCGAACGGATCGCCATGGACGAGCTCGACGCGCTGTTCCTGCGCAACGAGTCGATCGAGGATCTGCAGCAGCGGCCGTGGGCAAGTCCACTGGGTGTCGTCCTCGGCCAGATGCTCAAGGCGCGCGGCGTGGCCGTGGTGAACGACCCGATGTCCCTGGTCCGGGCGACGAGCAAGCTGTACCTGGAGGAGTTCCCCGAGAAGATCCGTCCGCGGTCGCTGGTCACGCGCGACCCGGACGCGATCGAACGGTTCGTCGCCGACGTCGGCCACTGCGTCATCAAGCCCTTGTACGGAGCCAAAGGCCGGAACGTCTTCATGATCGCGGACGAGGGGGAGACGAACCTCGCGCAGATGACGGAGGCGGTGCTACAGGACGGCTACGCGCTTGCTCAAGAGTTCGTCGACGGCGGCGAGGACGGTGATGTCCGGATCTTCCTGCTCGAAGGGCGCCTCCTCGAGCGGGACGGGAAGACGGCCGCCTTCCGCCGTGTGCCCACCGGCAACGACCCGCGGGCCAACATCAGCGCGGGCGCTCGTTCGGTCCCGCTCGACATCGGCGACGCGGAGCTCGGCATCATCGACGCGATGCGAGAGAAGCTCGTTGCCGACGGCATGTTCCTCGTCGGCATCGACGTGATCGGCGACAAGGTGGTGGAGATCAACGCGGAGAGCCCGGGCGGGATGCAGAGCGTCGAGAGGCTCTACGACGTGGACGTCTGCCCCACTGTCATCGACGCCTTGGACCGCCGCACCCGCTCGACCTCGAGCCCGACAAGCCCATCAACGCGTCCGTGTCGTGGGCCCTGCGCAGGTCCGATTCAGCGGCGCGGCAAGGCCGCCCGCGGTGATCGAGCCAGTCAGGAGGTGCTTGACGTCGGTGCTGCGTCATCGGCCGACATCGGCGGACCAAGGTTCGGCTCAGCCCAACTCTCGAACTGGGCGCCGCAGGCGGCGCACGTGTAGGTCGCCACGGCGGGTTCTGCGCTCTGGTACGGCACCGCGTTCCGGTTCCGCGTCGCTCCGCACTGCGGGCACGTGGGTAGTCCTTCGTTGTCGCTAGCCGCACTCATGTCATGGCTGCGCCTGTTGCGGCACCCACGCCACAGCAGGCACTCCTTCCTTGGCTCGGTGGTGATCTCGCGCCCCCTGCACCTCTGCTGTCCATACCCTTTCCCGAGCGGGTTTCGGCCAGATCGGGTGCCACGTCTTGGATCAGCGGCGACCTGAGGGCGGCCGCGTGATGCCGAAGCCGGGGAGGAGCGGATGTCGGTGAGGCGGTGGCACCGCCAGATGCGGGCACGCCAACCCGGTCACCGCCCCGCCCATTGCGTGTGCGGACGCGTCGCAGACTGACAGCGGGCTCTCGGCGGGTGCAACGTACGCTGTGCCGCGTGACTTTCCTGCGCGCGGTGTGGACGCTGCTGCACCTGCGTGACTTCCGCAGGCTCTTCGTCGCCCGCATCACCTCGTCGTTCAGCGACGGCGTCTTCCAGGTCGCGCTGGCCAGCCACGTGCTCTTCAACCCGGAGAAGGCCGCCGACGCGCGCAGCATCGCGCTCGCCTTCGCGGTGGTGCTGCTGCCCTACAGCGTGCTCGGGCCGTTCGCCGGGGTGCTGCTCGACCGCTGGAACCGGCGACGGGTCCTCGTCGTGAGTCAGCTGATCCGGGTGGTCGCCCTCGTGGGCGTCGCCGCGCTCGTGATGAGCCCCGACACCGATGCTCTCTTCTTCGCGCTCGTGCTGCTCGTCTTCTCCGTCAACCGCTTCATCCTCGCCGGGCTCGCCGCGGCGATGCCGCACGTCGTCACCCGCGACCGCCTCGTCAGCGCCAACTCCGTGGCACCGACCTGCGGGTCGATCGCCTATCTCCTCGGCGGCGCGGTCGGCACCGGCATGCGCGCCGTGGGCGCCAGCGACCTCGTCGTCGTGCTGGCCGCTGCCTTGGGCGTGCTCTGCGCCGCCTGGACGGCGAGCCGGCTGCCCTTCATCGGCCCCGACGACACGAGCGATGCACCCGCTCTCGGCCAGCTGGCCGGGTCGGTGCTCGCGGGCATCGTCGAGGCCGTGGTCACGGGTCCCCGGCGGGCTCGACTGCTCCTCGTCCTCGTCTTCCTCACCCGCCTGCCCTTCGGCTTCTTCCTCCTCCAGTCGCTGCTGCTCTTCCGAGGCCCCTTCGAGCACGGTCACGGCGCCCTCAACTTCGGCATCGGCGCCGTGGGCGCAGCCGCCGGATTCACCCTCGCGGCCTTCGTCACGCCGTGGCTCGCGCCGCGCCTCGGGGCGGTGCCGTATGCCGCGCGCATGCTCGCGATCGGCGCATTCGTGTGCGCGGTGCTGGGTCCCCTCCTCCAGCCGTGGGCGATCGTCGTCATCGGCTTTGCGGTGTCCTTCACGTCGCAGTGCGTCAAGATCACCGTCGACTCGCTCATGCAGGTGCACGTCCCCGACCACCTGCTCGGCCGGGCCTTCTCGGCCTACGACGTCGTCTACAACGCCGGCATGGTCGCGGCGGCGGCCCTCGGCGCCGTCCTGCTGCCGACCTCGGGTCTCGTGTGGTGGCCGATCCTCGGCTTCGCCGTCATCTACGGCGCGACGGCGACCTTCCTCCCCCGCCAGTGGGCACGGGTCGGCCGGCTCGACGACGCACGGCCACTAGGCTGACCGCGTGCTGCTCGAGGTCAATGCCGTCCGCTACGTGACGCCCCTCAAAGAGGGTGGCTCGCTGCCGGGCATCGTCGAAGCCGACGACGACGGCACCTACGTCCTCAAGTTCCGTGGTGCTGGTCAGGGCCTCAAGGTGCTCGTGGCCGAGGTCGTCGTGGCCGGCATCGCCCGTCTCATCGAGGTGCCCGTGCCCGATCTCGCGGTGGTCGACCTCGACGCCCGGATCGCCCGCTACGAGGCCGACGAGGAGGTGCAGGACCTGCTCACGGCATCGGTCGGCACGAACCTCGGGGTCGACTACCTCCCGGGCTCACTCGGCTACGACGGGTCACGTCCTCCGTCGGCCGACCTCGCCGAGCGCATCATCTGGCTCGACGCGTTGACGGCCAATGTCGACCGCACGTGGTCCAACCCCAACCTGCTCGTCTGGCACGGGCGCACCTGGGCCATCGACCACGGGGCGGCGCTCTACTTCCACCACTCCTGGCCGAGCCGCGGGCCTTCCCCCGAGCGGTTCGCCGCGCAGCCCTTCGACGCGAGCCGTCACGTGCTGCGCGACGTCGCCGGCGACGTGCGGGGCCGCCACGACGAGCTGGCTGCGGCGCTCAGCGACGACGCCCTCCGGAGCGTGGTGGCCGACGTGCCCGACGAGTGGCTCGAGCCGACCGCGGAGCTCACTGACGTGGCGGCGGTGCGAGCGGCATACCTGCTCATGCTCCAGGCGCGGCTGGGCTCGCCCGCGGTCTGGCTGCCGGCGGGGGCCGCCGCGTGAAGGGCTACCAGTACGTCCTGCTGCGCCTCGTCCCCCGTGTCGACCGCGAGGAGTTCATCAACGTCGGCGTCGTGCTCTACTGCCAGGACGCCGACTTCCTCGACGCGGTGTGGGAGCTCGACCCGGCCCGCGCGTCCGCCCTTGCGCCGACCTGCGACCTGGACGGCGTGCAGGCGATGCTCGAGCGGGTGCGAGCGGTCTGCCGTGGCGAGACGGGGCGGGGCCTGCCGAGCCTCGACAAGCCCGGCCAGCGCTTCGGGTGGATCATCGCCCCCCGCTCCACGGTGGTGCAGCCCGGCCCGGTGCACGGCGGACTCTGCGACGACCCGGCCACGGAGCTCGACCGGCTCCTGCGACGCCTCGTCCGCACGACCTGAGCCCGCTTGCAGCCAACGACTGACGTCAGTCGCGCACCCGCAGCGCCCACATCGCCACGGCGGCTGCTGCTGCCACGTTGAGCGAGTCGACCCCACCCGCCATCGGGATGCGCACCGTGACGTCGGCCGAGGCCACGGTGCGAGACGACAGGCCGTCGCCCTCGGCGCCCACGACGAGTGCGATGCGCTCGGGAGCCTCGGACTCCAGCGCATCGAGCGAGACCGAGTCGTCGGTGAGGGCCATCGCGACGACGACGAATCCCAGCTCGCGCAGCCGGTCCACTCCCTCCGGCCACGGGTCGATGCGCGTCCACGGCACCTGGAAGACGGTGCCCATCGATACGCGGATCGACCTGCGGTAGAGGGGGTCCGCGCAGCGGGGCGAGACGAGCACCGCCTCGGCACCCAGCGCCGCCGCGCTGCGGAAGATGGCGCCGACGTTGGTGTGGTCGACGACGTCCTCGACGACCACGACGCGGCGGGCACCGCGCACGACCGCCTCGACACTCGGCAGCTCCGGGCGCTGCATCGATGCGAGGGCGCCGCGGTGCAGGTGGAAGCCGGTGCGGGCCTCGATGACGTCGTGAGCCGCGACGAAGACGGGGATGCCGTCCGCCTCAGCCGCATCGACGAGGTCTGCGAGGTCGGTGACCCACCGCTCGGCCATCAGGTAGGACCTCGGCCGGTGACCGGCCGCGAGGGCCCGCCGGATGACCTTCTGGCTCTCGGCGATGTAGAGCCCGCGCTCGGGCTCGGTGCGCCGGCGCAGCGCCACATCGGTCAACGAGACGTAGTCCTCGAGTCTCGGGTCGGTGGAGTCGGTGATCGCGATCGGCACCACCACACCGTAGTGGCGTCCTGCAAGGCCCAACCTGCGCCCCGGGGGCCTGCCCATCAGGCCCAGGGAGTCAGGAGAACCCGACCAGCTTGACGACGGCGACGACACCGATGACCACGATGAGGGCGCGCAGGATGCTCGGCGGGATCCGCCGGCCGACGTGCGCGCCGATGATCCCGCCGACGAAGGCCCCCACGCCGATCAGCACCACGATGAGCCAGTCGATCTTGTCCCGCGCGAAGAGCACGAAGACAGCGGCGGCGACGACGTTGACGACGAGGGCCAGCACGTTCTTGTAGCCGTTGAGGCGCTGCAGGGGCTCGGCGCTCAGCGCACTGAGGATGCCCATCAGCAGCACGCCCTGCGCGGCACCGAAGTAGCCGCCGTACATCCCGGCGACCAGGACGCCGACTCCCATGGCGGGTCCGTGCCAGCGCGGCACAGCCTCGCCCTCGGCCGGAGCCACCCACCGCTGGATGCGGGGGCCGAAGACGACGAGGACGAGCGCGACGAGGATGAGCACGGGCACGATCGCCTGGAAGGCACTGGCCGGCAGCACGAGCAGCAGGCCCGCCCCGATGACCGAGCCGACGAACGACAACGGCATGAGGCGACGCAGCGTGGCAGCCTGCCCCGTCAGCTCGTGACGGTAGCCCCACGAGCCGGTGACGCCCCCGGCGACAAGTCCGATGTTGTTGGACACGTTGGCGACGAGCGGGTTGACGCCGAAGAAGAGCAACGTCGGGAACGTGATGAGGCTCCCTGACCCGACGACCGTGTTGATCAGGCCGGCCCCGGTGCCCGCCAGCGCGATGGCGAGGTAGGACCAGAACGACACCCGGTCACCCTACAAGGGTGCCGGGTGTCGTCCTCGTGCGCGCCGCTCAGCGAGCTGTCGGCCCCTCGGGCGTCTGCGGGGGCTCCGGGAGGTCACCGGGTGCCGGGGCGGCCGGGGCCTCCGGCGTCCGCGGCGGGGTCACGGGGTAGGGAGCTGCCAGCGGCGGGGGCACCTGGTCGGCCGGCCGACGCAGGGGCGGCTGCTGACGCCCCATGGGTGCTGCGTGCTCTGTCGACTCGGCGCTGGCCTGTGCGGCCTGCCCCCGGGCCTCGGCGAGAGCCTTTGCAGGGTCCTCGAGGACGGTCTCGGCGAAGGCATCCTCGAGCTCGTGCTCCCCCTCCCAGCTCTCGTCGTCGGGGTCGGGCTCGGGCCGGGGCTCAGCGCCACCGAGCGCGTTGCCGATGCCCTTGAGGGCGTCGGTCAGCTCGGACGGGATGATCCACATCTTGTTGGAGTCACCACGGGCGAGCTGGGGCAGCACCTGGAGGTACTGGTAGGCGAGCAGCTTCTGCGTGGGCTTGCCGCGGTGGATCGCCGCGAAGACCTGCTGGATGGCCCGTGCCTGACCCTGCGCCTCGAGGATGCGGGCCTGCGCCGAGCCCTCGGCGCGCAGGATCTGGCTCTGCTTCTCGCCCTCGGCCGTGAGGATCGCCGACTGCTTGAAGCCCTCGGCCGTGAGGATCGCAGCGCGCCGGTCACGCTCGGCGCGCATCTGCTTCTCCATCGTCTCCTGCACGGAGTGGGGCGGGTCGATCGCCTTGAGCTCAACGCGGTTGACGCGGATGCCCCAATTGCCCGTGGCCTCGTCGAGCACGCCCCGGAGCTGGCCGTTGATCTGGTCGCGGCTCGTCAGCGCCTGCTCGAGGTCGAGCGAGCCGATGACGTTGCGCAGCGTGGTGACCGTGAGCTGCTCGATGCCCTGGATGAAGTTGGCGATCTCGTAGACCGCGGCCTTGGCATCGGTCACCGAGTAGTAGATGACGGTGTCGATGTTGACGACGAGGTTGTCGCTCGTGATCACCGGCTGCGGCGGGAAGGTGACGACCTGCTCGCGCAGGTCGATGTTGGCGCGCACCTTGTCGACGAACGGGATGAGGAAGTGGATCCCCGCCGTCAGCGTCTTGTTGTAGCCACCGAGTCTCTCGACGATCTGGGCGGTCTGCTGCGGCACGATGCGCACCGTGCGCACGAGCACGACGATCACCACGAGCACGATGAGCAGCGGGATGATGAGTAGCGGGTCCACGACCTTCTCGACCTTCTCCCTGTGTGTCGACCGCTCCCCGAGGATGCGGTTGGTCGGACGGTCCGAGTGGATCGTCCGGGTGTGTGACGTCTCTTCTGTGTCTGGGGTGCGCCCCGGCGTCAGCGGATCAGCTGCCGACGACGTGGGCCCTGCTGACGATGGCCGTGGCGCCGTCGATCGAGTCGACGACGACCTCCTCGCCCGGCTCGATGTTGTCCGAGAGGGTGCGGGCCGACCACGTCTCGCCCGAGAGCTTGACCCTGCCACCTGCCGGTGTCACGCGGTCGAGCGCAAAGGCGGAGCGACCGACCTGGGCGGCGGTCCCCATGATCTCGGGGGCCTTGCCGGCGAGGCGACGCTTCATCCACGGACGCACGATCGCGAGCAGTGCCACCGAGACGAGGGCCGCGACGACCGCCTGGACCAACGGGCCGCCACCGAAGGCTGCGGCGACCGAGGCCCCCACGGCGCCGCCTGCGAGCATGAGGAAGGTGAGGTCGACCGTGACGGTCTCGATGGCCACGAGGACGAGCGCCACTCCGAGCCAGACCATCCATGCGTATTCCTCGCCCACCGCGGACACCTCGCCTTCCTCGGGTCGGCGCCTCGGCGACCGACGTCCCCTGTGTCACTCCTGTAACGACTCCGATTGTGCCTCAGTTCCCCCGGACGGCCGGCGGTGCAGCGGGGCTCGATCGCATCACACTCTGGCGCGAGCCGTGTAGCGCTCCCCGTGCTGCTCGAGCACGAGAGGCAGCCCGAACGTCGCGCTGAGGTTGTCGGCCGTCAGCGTGAGCGGGATCGGGCCGGCGGCGACCACCCGTCCACCGCGGATCAAGAGTACGTCCGTGAAGCCGGGCGGGATCTCCTCGACGTGGTGTGTCACGAGCACCATGGCGGGGGCCTCGGTGTCGGCCGCGAGGTCGCCGAGGCGGCGCACGAGGTCCTCGCGGCCGCCGAGGTCGAGCCCGGCCGCCGGCTCGTCGAGCAGCATGAGCTCGGGGTCGGTCATCAGGGCGCGCGCGATCTGGACCCGCTTGCGCTCGCCCTCACTCAGCGTGCCGTAGTGCCGGTCGGCGAGGTGCTCGGCCCCGAGCGCCCGGAGCAGCTCCATGGCGCGCGCGTAGTCGAGGTCGTCGTACTGCTCCCGCCAGCGGCCGATGATGCCGTAGGAGGCCGTCACCACGACATTGCCGACCACCTCGTCGGCGGGGATGCGCTCGGCCATCGCCGAGCTCGCCAGCCCGATGCGCGGCCGCAGCTCGAAGACGTCGACCGCGCCCAGCACCTCGCCGAGGATGCCGGCGACCCCGATCGTCGGGTGCATGCGCGCGGCGGCGATCTGCAGCAGCGTCGTCTTGCCGGCGCCGTTGGGGCCGAGCACAACCCAGCGCTCGCCCTCCTCGACCTCCCAGGTCACGTCCTCGACCAAGGTCGACGATCCGCGACGGACGGTGACACCGGCGAAGGCGAGGACGTCGCTCATGCCCCGACCCTATGGCACGGCCGCGATGCTCCCGCGTGCGACACCATCTGGGCTTCGGCCCCTCACTCCGACCTACGATGTCTGGATGTCCGAGCTCCCCGCCTCCGTGCGCCTCGCGCTGTGGGTGACTGCAGCGTGGCGCGGCGAGCTGCCCACGAAGGAGGCCCTCGCGCGGTCGTTCCCCGACCTCGACCACGTCGCCGGAGACCTCGCCCGTCTCGACGTGTGGCGTGACCTCGGCGAGGGCGCGCTCTTCGTCGCGCTCCCCCGGGCGGGTGACACGAGCGGTATGCCGCGCGCGTCCGGCGCCGCCACGGCGCACGCCGCCGAGGCGGGCGAGTGCGTCTACGTCGCCGGCATCGGCGGGCTGCTCGTGCCGACCCTGTCGACCTTCGGACCCGACGGCGACGTCGGGCACCGCATCGACTGGACGGCCTACGAGGCGGAGCCTGTCCCGCGTCACCGGCTCGAGATGCTCGACCTGCGCGACGTCGAACGCACCCTGCTCACGCGACTGGCGGAGCACACGACGCGGCTGGCCGACATCGGCGGTCAACCCTGGGGTCAGGAGGCCCGCGCAGCCGCACAGACCGATCTCGACACCAAGCTGTGGGGGGTGCCGCGCTCGACTCCCGGGCGTGCCCTGCGCATCATGTCGCTGGCCGGCACGGCCTCCCAGCTCGCCGACCGGGCCACGAGCCTCACCGCGCTCGGCTCCAACGGCGTCGACACCTCGACGATGACGTCACGCTCGACGGCTCTGCGCGCCCTTGGCGGCGACGCCGACTCGGCGCTCGCCGAAGCGGCCAACGTCGCCGTCATGACCCTCGCCGGTTGGCGCCCGGCGTAGCCCCATCTGCGGCGCTCAGTCCCCCGCGCCCCGAGAGAGCGATGCGAGCAGGGCTCGGGCGTAGGCGCGCTCGGCCTCGATGTCGGCGTGGCGCTCGAGCGAGCCGTCGGCGCGACGCAACGACACGGCATACCCCCCGTCGAGCTGCTCGAGCGCGACGAACGCGTCGCCGAGCAGCTCACGCAGCTGGTCCTCGCGCGGGAGCCAGATCGCCTTGTCCTGCTCGACACTGTCGAGCGCCCACTCCGTCGTGCCGTTGAAGCCGATGACGTCGCCCGTCTTGAAGTGGTGGACGTCGACGGTGAGGTCGCTGATGACGAAGACCTCCTCCTCCATGCCGGCGACGGGGAGCACGAAGCGGTCACCGGCGCCGGGGGTCCAGGTGAGACCAGCGGTGCGCAGGCGTCGGGCGAGGTCGATCGGGAGCATGGCTCAATCCTCACATCCGACCGGCGCGCCGCCAAGGTCGCTAGATTCGGCTGCATGAGCGATGCACCGAGGCTGGAGCCCCTCGACGAGACGACCTTCGAGACCGTGCTGTGCGTGGCCGCGCACCCTGACGACCTCGAGTACGGCACCGCCGGCGCCGTCGACAAGTGGGTGCGGGCCGGCAAGACGGTGACCTACCTCCTCGTCACGCGCGGCGAGGCGGGGATCGACACGATGTCTCCCGAGCAGGCCGGTCCCGCGCGTGAGCAGGAGGAGCGCGAAGGCGCCGCACACGTGGGGGTCGAGGTCGTCGAGTTCCTCGACGGCTTCACCGACGGCACGGTGGAGCACGGCCTGCCGTTGCGCCGGGCGATCGCACGCGAGATCCGGATCCGGCGCCCCGACCTGGTCGTGGGGATGACGTATGCCGACCGCTTCGCGGGTGGGTTCGTCAACCAGGCAGACCACCGCGCCGTCGGGCTCGCCACGGTCGACGCCAAGGCTGACGCCGGGAACCGGTGGATCTTCCCCGACCTGCTCGATGAGGGGCTGGAGCCCTGGCAGGTGCCGAAGCTGATCATCGTCGGCGACCCCGAGCCGACCCACTTCGTCGACGTCTCCAAGCACTTCGACGGTGCCGTCGCCTCGCTGGCGGCACACGCCGCCTACCTCGAGGCACTCGGCGCGGACTACCCGAAGCCGGCCGACCTGCTCGAGATGATCCTCGGGGGGCCCGCCGAGGTCACCGGATCGAGGTATGCCGTGGCAGGTCGCCTCATCGGGTGACCCACTCCGTGGAGCGCGTCAGGTGTCGAGGACCGTGCGGTAGACCTCGAGTGTGCGGTCGCCGATGGACGCCCACGAGAAGGACTCGACGGCGCGGGTGCGTCCCCTCCTGCCGAAGGCCGCCGCCCGGTCGGCGTCCGAGACGGCCTCGGTGAGCGCCGCGGCCAGGTCGGCCACGAAGCGCTCGGGGTCGACCGGCGTGCCGGTGCCGTCCTGCACCTGCTCGATGGGCACGAGCCAGCCCGTCTCGCCGTCGACGACCACCTCGGGGATGCCGCCGGTCGCGGTCGCGACCACGGGCAGCTCGCACGCCATCGCCTCGAGGTTGACGATGCCCAGCGGCTCGTAGACGGACGGGCAGGCGAACACCGTGCCGTGGCTCAGCAGGGCGATGACCTCGGCGCGCGGCAGCATGTCGGGGATCCAGACGACGCCCTCACGCTGCGAGCGCAGGTCGTTCATGAGGCCCTCGACCTCGGCAAGGATCTCGGGGGTGTCGGGAGCCCCGGCGCAGAGCACCAGCTGCACGTCCGGTGGCAGCTCGGCGCACGCGCGCAGGAGGTAGGGCAGGCCCTTCTGGCGGGTGATGCGACCGACGAAGACGACTGACCGCTTGTCGGGGTCGACACCGTGTCGTCGCACGGTCTCGGTGGCCTGCGGGGAGCGGTCGGCCGACCACAGCTGCGAGTCGATCCCGTTGTGCACCACGTGAACTCGGGCGGGGTCGAGTGAGGGATAGCTCTTGAGGATGTCCTCACGCATGCCAGCGCTGACCGCGACGACGGCGGCGGCGGCCTCGTAGGCGGTGCGCTCGGCCCACGACGAGACGCGGTAGCCACCGCCCAGCTGCTCGGCCTTCCAGGGGCGCATCGGCTCGAGGGAGTGTGCGGTCACGACGTGCGGCATGCCGCCGAGGAGCGACGCCAGGTGACCGGCCATGTTGGCGTACCACGTGTGGGAGTGGACGAGGTCGGCACCGACGCAGTCACCAGCCATGCTGACATCGACCCCGAGGGTCTGCAGGGCGGCATTGGACTGGCCGAGCTCGGGCAGGTCGGCATACGCCGTGGTGCCTGCTTCGTCTCGCGCGGCGCCGAAGCACCTCACCTGCACGTCGATGTCGCCGCGCTCTCGCAGGGCCCGGACGAGCTCGGCCACATGGACTCCGGCTCCTCCGTAGATGGCCGGGGGGTACTCCTTGCTGAGGATGTCGACGCGCACGCTCCGACCCTAGCCGCCCAGCGATCGCGAGGCGCGGAGAGACGAGTCCATCCGTGCGCTGGACCTGCCGGTCCGCCGAGCTTGCCCCTAGGGTGGCGTGCATGGCTCGACGAAGCGCTGCCGGTGGTCCCAAGGTCCTTGCAATCGTCCTGGCGGGGGGTGAGGGCAAGCGGCTCATGCCGTTGACGGCCGACCGTGCCAAACCTGCGGTGCCCTTCGGGGGCATCTACCGCCTCATCGACCTCGCGTTGTCCAACGTCGTCAACTCCGAGTACCGCAAGGTCGTCGTGCTGACGCAGTACAAGTCGCACAGCCTCGACGCGCACGTCACGAAGACGTGGCGCCTCTCGACCCTGCTCGGCAACTACATCACCACCGTGCCGGCCCAGCAGCGGGTCGACAAGAACTGGTTCCTGGGCAGCGCCGACGCGATCTACCAGAGCCTCAACCTCATGCACGACGAGAAGCCCGACATCGTCGTCGTCGTGGGAGCCGACCACGTCTATCGCATGGACTTCAGCCAGATGGTCGACCAGCACATCGAGTCGGGTGCCGCATGCACCGTCGCAGCGATCCGCCAGCCGATCGCGATGGCCGACCAGTTCGGCGTCATCGAGGTCGACCCCGAGGACCCGCAGCGCATCGCCGCCTTCCGCGAGAAGCCCTCAGACCCCCAGGGACT
Organism: uncultured Actinomycetota bacterium; assembly: GCA_963697735.1. Taxonomy (GTDB): domain Bacteria; phylum Actinomycetota; class Actinomycetes; order Actinomycetales; family Dermatophilaceae; genus Humibacillus. The sequence continues at coordinate 134,057 of CAVOOZ010000007.1, forward strand.
GCCGGACAACCCGGCCGAGATCCTCGCCTCGATGGGCAACTACGTCTTCACGGCGTCCGCCCTCGAAGCTGCGGTGGTCCGAGACCACGACCGCGAGGGCAGCAAGAACGACATGGGCGGCGACATCGTGCCCGACTTCGTCAGCCGCGGTGAGGCCGCCGTCTACGACTTCGGCATCAACGAGGTGCCCGGGGCCACCGACCGTGACCGGGGCTACTGGCGCGACGTCGGCACGATCGACTCCTACTACGACGCGCACATGGACCTCATCTCGATCCACCCGGTCTTCAACCTCTACAACTACGACTGGCCGATCTACACGAGCCACAGCCCCTACCCGCCGGCGAAGTTCGTGCACGGCAGCGGGGACCGCATCGGAGAGGCGCTCAACTCCGCGGTCTCGCCGGGAGTGGTCGTGTCGGGCGCTCACGTCTATGCCTCGGTCCTCTCGCCGCTCGTCAAGGTGCACTCCTATGCGAGCCTCCAGGGCTCCGTCCTGCTTGACAACGTCGAGGTGCGCCGGCATGCCCAGGTCCGGCGCGCCATCATCGACAAGAACGTCGTCGTGCCCGAGGGCGCTCAGATCGGCATCGACCACGAGCACGACCGCGCGCGTGGCTTCCACGTGACCGAGACGGGCATCGTCGTGGTCGGCAAGGGCCAGACGGTCACACGATGACCGACGAGCAGGTCACTCCCGCAAGCGCTTCCGACCCTCGACCAGCCAGGGTGGGCATCCAGGTGCCCCCACAGCACGCCACCTGGGCCCAGCTCCGCCAGACCGCCGCGACGCTGGAGGAGATGGGCGTCGACGTCCTCCTCAACTGGGACCACTTCTTCCCGTTGAGCGGTGACAGCGGAGGCATGCACTTCGAGTGCTGGACGATGCTCGGAGCCTGGGCCGAGTCCACCGAGCGCGTCGAGATCGGCGCGCTCGTCACGTGCAACAGCTATCGCAACCCCAGCCTGCTCGCCGACATGGCGCGCACCGTCGACCACATCAGCGGCGGCCGGCTCGTGCTCGGCATCGGGTCGGGCTGGAAGCAGCTCGACTACGACGAGTACGGCTACGACTTCGGCACGGCGGGTGGTCGACTCGACGACCTCGCTCGCGACCTGCCGATCATCCGCGACCGGTGGACGAGGCTCAACCCCGCACCGACCCGCGACATCCCGATCCTCATCGGTGGTGGCGGCGAGAAGAAGACCCTGCGCATCGTCGCCGAGCACGCCGACATCTGGCACGGCTTCGGTGGTCCGGAGGAGATCGCACACAAGCACCGGGTGCTCGACGAGTGGTGCGCCAGACGCGGCCGCGATCCCCTCGAGATCGAGCGGTCGGCAGGCGTCGCCTTCGTGCCGGGGCGCAACCCGGATCAGTCGGGCGACTACGCCGGCAACGCCCAGCAGCTGCACGACGTCGGCACGCGCCTCTTCACGGCCAGCGTCGCCGCCCACGACCCCGACCTCGCCCGCGTGCGCGATCTGCTCCAGTGGCGCGACGAGGTCAACCGCTCGTCGGCGGCCACGGGGGTCACCCCCTCCTGAGCGCCACCGGTCGCATGCCGGATGCTTGGGCGGGCGCCGCCGCGGCCTCACTACCCTGACACGCGTGACCGAAGCGAGCGCATCGTCCGCGCAGGCGGCCCCGGAGGGTCCCGACATCCACACCCTGAGCATCACGGTGACGGGTGACGACCGTCCCGGCGTCACGGGCACCCTCCTCGGCGCGCTGTCCGGGGTCGGCGCCGAGGTGCTCGACATGCAGCAGGTCGTCGTGCAGGGTCACCTCACCCTCACGTTGCTGCTGCGCCCCGGCCAGCACGTCGATCAGCTGCGTGACGCTGCTGCGGTGGCCGCCCACCGGCTCGGCCTCCAGCTCATGGTCAGCGAGGGCAGCGGCGACAACGCACGTCCGCGACAGGGACGCGCTGCGGTCGTCGTGCTCGGGGCCCCCCTGCGCGCCGATGCGGTCTCCCTCGTCACCAGCCGCATCGCCGAGCACGGCGCCAACATCGACCGCATCCGCAGGCTCTCGCGCTACCCCGTCACGACCGTCGAGTTCGACATCTCCGGGGCGGACGTCGCGTCACTGCGCACCGAGCTGGCCCTCGTCGCCACGTCCCAGGGCATCGACATCGCCGTCGCCCCCGGCGGCCTGGCCCGCCGTGGGCGGCGACTGGTGGTGCTCGACGTCGACTCGACCCTGATCCAGCAGGAGGTCATCGAGCTGCTCGCTGCGCACTGTGGCCGCGAGGCCGAGGTGGCCGAGGTGACGGCCCGCGCGATGGCCGGCGAGCTCGACTTCGAGGAGTCCCTGCGGGCGAGGGTGGCCGCCCTCGCCGGCCTGCCGGCGTCGGTCCTCGACGACGTGCGGGCCGCGGTCGAGCTGACACCCGGGGCGCGCACCCTCGTGCGCACGTTGAAGCGCCTGGGCTTCACGGTGGGCCTCGTCAGCGGTGGCTTCATCGAGATCGTCGGGGCACTCGCCGACGACCTCGGCATCGACCACGCCCGCGCCAACCGCCTCGAGATCGAGGACGGCCGGCTCACCGGACGGGTCGTCGGTGAGGTCGTCGACCGGGCGGGCAAGGCCCGGGCGCTGCGCGAGTTCGCCGAGCAGGAGGACCTGCCCCTCAGCCGCACCGTGGCGATCGGAGACGGCGCCAACGACCTCGACATGCTCGACGTCGCCGGCCTCGGGGTGGCCTTCAACGCCAAACCGATCGTGCAGGAGCAGGCGCAGACCTCGGTCAACGTTCCCTATCTCGACTCCGTGCTCTACCTGCTCGGCATCTCCCGCGAGGAGATCGAGGAAGCCGATCTCGGCGACGGCACGCCGACCCACGCTCCTCCGGTCCCCCACACGTCTCACTAGGCTGGCCCGATGCAGAGCGTGACATCGTCCGGATCGATCCAGCGGTCCACCCCACGCCGCACCCTGCTCATCATCGGGGGCGCCGAGGATCGCATCGGGCGGTCGGTCGTGCTCAAGCGCTTCGTCAAGCTCGCAGGTGGGCGCCACTCGCACCTCGTCGTCCTCCCGACGGCATCGTCGTTCGCGCTCGAGGTGTCCGAGGCCTACACCGACGTCTTCACCCGGCTGCGCGGCGGCGACGTCTCCGTCGTCCACCCCACCACCCGCCGTGGGGCCGGCAACCCCGAGATGGTGGCTGCGCTCGACGCGGCGACCGGGATCTTCATCACCGGAGGCAGCCAGGTCAAGCTCGCTCAGAACATCGTCGGCACGCCGGTGGGCGATGCCATCGTGCGCGCCTACGACCGTGGCGCGGTCGTCGCCGGCACCTCGGCCGGCGCCTCGATCATGAGCCGCTACATGATCTCGCTCGGCGAGGAGGGGCTGACCCCCCGCCAGCGCGCCAGCCAGATCTCGGCGGGGCTCGGGCTCGTCGAGGACGTCATCATCGACCAGCACTTCGACCAGCGCGGCCGCTATGGACGGCTCCTGTCGATGGTCGCAGCCTCCCCCAACCTGCTCGGGATGGGCATCGACGAGAACACCGCGGCCGAGATCCGCGATGGCCGGGTCATGTCGGTCATCGGTGCCGGCGCCATCTTCGTCGTCAACGCCCGCAACGCCATCACCGACGCCCCCGACGCGAGGCGGGGTGCCCCGCTGCTGGTTTCCGGAGCGGTGGTGCACACCCTTCCCACGGGCAGTACCTTCGACCTGCAGCACGTGGAGCTGACGGCCTTCGTCGAGCGTCACCCCGACATCGAGGGCGCGGTCGTGCCGGCCAAGGTCCGCGCCGCCCGCTCCACCTCGAGCAGCGCAGCTCACTGAGTCCCACGAGCAGTTCCGTCCAGCCGACCCGCAGGAGGAGTTCCATGGCCGTCGAGGTCCCCACCCCCACCGGTCCGGCCCGCCCGGACCTCACGATCCGCGAGACGCGGATCTACCGGGGCCCCAACATCTGGTCCTACCAGGCGGCCATCCACCTCGTCGTCGACCTCGGCTCTCTCGAGGACTATCCGACCGTCTCGCTGCCGGGCTTCACCGAGAGGCTGCTCGAGGCCGTGCCCGGGCTGCACAACCACACCTGCTCCCGGGGTCGCCGCGGCGGCTTCGTCGAGAGGCTCCACGAGGGCACCTGGCTCGGGCACGTCGCCGAGCACGTCGCACTCCAGCTCCAGACCCTCGCCGGCCACGAGTCGCGCCGGGGCAAGACGCGCGGGGTCAAGGGGGTGCGCGGCCGCTACAACGTCGTCTACAGCTACACCGACGAGACGGTGGGGGTCGCGGCCGGCCAGCTGTCGGTCCGGCTGCTCAACCACCTCGTCGAGCCCGAGGAGGGCTTCGACTTCGAGACCGAGTTCAACGCCTTCCTGCGCCAGGCCGAGCGCGTCGCCTTCGGTCCTTCGACAGCGGCCATCCTCGAGGAGGCCGCATCGCGTGACATTCCCTTCATCCGTCTCAACGCCGCCTCGCTCGTGCAGCTCGGCCAGGGCGTGCACGCCCAGCGCATCCGCGCCACGATGACGTCGCGGACCGGAGCCCTCGCGGTGGACATCGCCAGTGACAAGGACCTCACGACCAAGCTGCTCGGCTCGGCCGGGCTTCCCGTCCCGAAGCAGGAGTCGGCACGCACCATGCGCGGCACGGTCGAGGCGGCCCGCCGCATCGGCTTCCCCGTCGTCGTCAAGCCGCTCGACGGCAACCACGGCCGCGGGGTGTGCCTGGGTCTCATGAGCGACGAGGACGTCGAGAAGGCCTACGACATCGCCAAGGCGGAGTCCCGGCGCGGCACGATCATCGTCGAGTCCTTCGTCACCGGACGCGACTACCGCTGTCTCATCGTCGGCGGCAAGATGCAGGCGATCGCCGAGCGGGTGCCCGCCCACGTGATCGGTGACGGCTCGAGCACCGTGTCCGAGCTCGTCGCGATCACCAACGCCGACCCGCGCCGCGGCGTCGGTCACGAGAAGGTCCTCACCAAGATCCGGATCGACGCCAACGCCGAGGAGATCCTTGCCGGGCAGGGCCACTCGCTCGACTCCGTGCCTCCCGAGGGCGAGATGGTCAAGCTCGCCCTGACGGGCAACATGTCGACGGGCGGCATCTCGATCGACCGCACCTTCGACGCCCACCCCGACAACGTCGAGATCGCCGAGGAGGCCGCCCGCATGGTCGGTCTCGATGTGGCGGGCATCGACTTCATCTGCCCCGACATCACCTACCCGGTGCGCGAGACCGGCGGCGCGATCTGCGAGGTCAACGCGGCGCCGGGCTTCCGCATGCACACGCACCCGACCGTGGGTGAGCCGCAGTTCATCGCCAAGCCCGTCGTCGACCTGCTCTTCCCGCCGGGCGCGCAGTCGCGGGTGCCGATCGTCGCCGTCACCGGCACGAACGGCAAGACGACGACGTCGCGCATGATCGCGCACATCTTCAAGGGTCTCGGCCGCAAGGTCGGCATGACCTCGACCGACGGTGTCGTCATCGACGAGCGCCTCGTCATCAAGGCTGACGCCTCCGGCCCCCGGTCCGCGCGCATGGTGCTGCAGAACCCGCGCGTCGACTTCGCCGTCATGGAGGTCGCGCGCGGCGGCATCCTGCGCGAGGGTCTCGGCTACGACCGCAACGACATCGCGGTGGTCACCAACGTGCAGCCGGATCACCTCGGGCTCAAGGGGATCGACACGCTGCGGCAGCTCGCCGACGTCAAGGCGGTCATCGTCGAGGCGGTTCCGCGAGACGGCTTCGCGGTGCTCAACGCCGACGACCCCAACGTGCGCAACATGCGCCGCAAGTGCTCGGGCGGCATCGTCTGGTTCACGATGGCCGAGCCGGGCAGCGAGGTCCGCGAGTTCGTCGACGACTACTGCCGTCGTGGTGGCCGGGCGGTCGTGCTCGAGCCCAGTGAGCGCGGCGAGATGATCGTCATCAAGCACGGCCGTCGCAGCATGCAGCTCGCGTGGACCCACCTGCTGCCCGCGACCTTCGGCGGCGCGGCCCGGTTCAACGTGGCCAACTCCCTGGCCGCCGCCGGCGCTGCGTTCGCGGCGGGGGCCCCGCTGCACGACATCCGGCAGGGGCTACGCACCTTTGCCACGACGTACTACCTCTCCCCCGGTCGCCTCAACCTCATCGAGGTGGGCAACGCCGACGTCTTCGTCGACTACTGCCACAATGCGGCCGGCATGAAGGAGCTGGGCGCGTTCGTGGACCGCTATGCCGCCCAGAAGCAGGGGCAGCACGACCTCGCCAAGACCTCGCGGATCGGCATGATCGGTGCGGCTGGTGACCGGCGCGACGACGACATGCGAGAGCTCGGCCACGTGGCCGCCCAGCACTTCGACGTCCTCGTCATCCGCGAGGACGAGCGCCTCCGCGGGCGCAAGGCGGGTGAGACCGCGGGCCTCATCGCCGAGGGCGCCCAGACGGCGATGCAGGAGGGTGCCCGCTGCCGACAGGTCGAGGTGGTCCTCGACGAGCTCGACGCCGCGCGCCACGTCCTGGCCCGGACCAACCCCGGTGACCTCGTCGTCATGTGCGTCGACCAGCACGCGATGGTCGTCGCAGAGCTCGAGGAGCGCACCAAGCACGCTCAGGCGGGCGCCCGCATCGGCATGGCCGGCGCAGCCACGAGCGACCCCGACCTCGACCCGACGACCATGACCTCGACGGCGGAGGCGGAGGGCAGTGAGGCCGAGGGCGAGGCACTGGCCGTCGTCCCCGGTGAGCCGCACCAGCCGCTCGACGACACCGCCATCTGAGTCGATTGCTCAGTTCTCGACCGGGACACCCTGTCGGGGACTGGGCACTCGAGCCGGTTCACGTCGAGGGCCACGAACCGAACGGCATACCCCGTCGCATCTGGCAGCCATCACGCCGGAGGGTATGCCGGGCGGCTGGGGTGGTCAGTCCGAGCGCGGTGGGGCGAGCTCGTCGGCGTAGGCGCGCAGTGCCCGCCGGTAGGACTGGGTGTCGACGTCCGACGTCCCCTCGAGGGTGGCTCGGATCAGGTCGGCGACGGCCTGGCGCTCCTGACCGAGGTCTGCCTGCACGAGGGCGCGGAACATGATGGCGGCGGTGTTGTGCGGTCGCGCCTCGAGCACATCGGCCACGACCAGCGCTGCTTCTGCTGACCGTCCGACCGAGCGGAGGCTCGAGGCGAGCTGCAGCTGGGCGCGGTGCCGGTGCGGCTCCTTGAGACCGCCTGCCAGCGCCTCCTCGTAGAGCCCGATGGCCGACTCCTCCTCGCCGGCAGCGTCCCTGGCCCCGGCGAGCTCGAAGACGAGCCGGGCATCGCCGGGGTGCTCGTCGACGAGCTGCTGGGCTGCGGTCACGCGGGTCGCCGCATCCTCCGTCTGCCAGAGCGCGGTGATCTCCGCCTCGAGCTCGTGCTCGCCCCGGGCGGCGACGACCTTCCGGCGGATGGTGCGGGCGTCGTCGACGGTGCCACCCTGGTCACGGATCCAGGCGTCGACCTCGGCACGCTCGGCGTGGCACATGAGAGCCAGCACGTCACCGTCGTGCGCGTGCGGCGCCAGCGCCTCGAGCGCGGCGAGCTCGGTGCCGTAACCGGGCACGTCGAGCACGCCCACCTTGGCCAGACCCTCGCGGAAGAGGTCCAGCAGCCCTTCGGCGGTCCGACCCCGCAGGTAGTGCGAGGCGACCTTGAGGGCCACCTCCTCGGCGCTGCGACCTGCGATCTCACCCATGGAGATGATCGCGTCGTCGGTGCGGTCGCCGGCGCAGCCGAGGCCGAGCCGCACGGCCCCGCCCGGGGCCGCGAGCCCGTGCGCCACCTCGAGCAGCGCCTCGAGGCCGGCCTCGTTGTGCGCCATGTCCATGATGACGGTCGCGCGGCCCCCTGACTCGAGCGGCATCGAGTAGGTGTTCATCCGGCCCCAGTTGTGCTGCGGGTCGGGCGCGAAGGTGCGCAGGCCCTCGATGACGGCGGAGCGCGCGACGCCGAGACCCAAGGCAGCGGCGGCACCAGCCAGGGCGTTGGCGATGTTGTTGAGCGAGAGGCCCGAGAGCGTCATCGGCACGTCCACGACCCTGACGAGCCGGTCGGGGTCGCCGTTCTGCGACAGCACGACGATCTCGCCGTCGAGCACGGTGATGCCGCGCCCGCCCTGGTTGATCGACTCCCACAGCGCGGGCGAGGCGGCATCGAGGCTGAAGGCCCACGGCTTGGCCTTGATGCCGTGGCGCATCGCCCAGACACGTGGGTCATCGCCGTTGAGCACGACCCAGCCCTCCGGCTTGGTCACGGTCGTGACGATGGCCTTGACCTCGGCGAGCTGGTCGAGCGTGTCGATGCCATGCACCCCGAGGTGGTCGGCGCTCACGTTGGTCACGACGCTCACGTCGTTCTGCGTGACGCCCATGCCCTTGAGCAGCATCCCGCCGCGCGCCGTCTCGAGGATGCCGATCTCGAGCCCGGGTGTCTCGAGCACACCGCGCGCGCCGGCGGGTCCGGAGAAGTCGCCCTCCTCCTTGGTCTCCCCCATGACGACGACCCCGTCGGTCGAGCTCCACGCGGTGCACAGCCCGGCGGTCATGCACATGTGCGCCATGAGCCGTGTCGTCGTCGTCTTGCCGTTGGTGCCCGTGACGGAGGCGACCGGCACTCGCGGCGTGAGGACGCTGGGCGCGGGCCCGTCCGGCGCGGCCAGGATCACGGCACCGGCAGCCTCGATGACCTCCTGCGGCCGTCGGCCCCGGTCCAGGAGGGCGGCGAGCATCGCACCGATCTGCTCCCCGGCGATCTGCCCGCGGGTGCGGTGCACCCACGGGAACGCGATGACGACGTCCTCGACGCTCTGGCCGGCGCGCACGCGCACCCCGAGCCGGCCCACGCCGATCTCGGAGCCGACCCGCTTGGTGACCGTGCGGATGACGCGCATGACGAAGCGCTGCCGCAGGGCGGTGCCGCGACGACCGGGGCGGGCGTTGCGCATCCCGAGTCGTCGGGCGAGCGCCTCGGCCTCGGTGCGGCGCATCGCGAGGTAGCCGTGCAGGTGCAGGCTCACCTTGATCGCGGGCCGGGCGAAGTAGAGGTTGGGGCCGTCGAGCACCCGCACCTCGTCGACCCGCACGGACGGCACCTCGGCGGCGTTCGCGGAGGGCCCGCCATCGGGCCCCTCACCACGCACCTCTGCGGCCGCCTCGACAGCCGTCGCGGCGACCGGCGAGGTGGTGTCGGAGCCGGTGCCCGGCTCGGACGTCAGGGCGGGTGTGGCGGGGCTACCTGCGTCGGGCATGGGCAGGACTCTAGCGAGCCTCAACCACTGCCGCTGCCCGGCGCCCACGCCTCACGGACGGTCACTGCCCCATCGCGTGGACGCCCCCGTCGACGTGCACGATCTCGCCCGTCGTGGCCGGGAACCAGTCCGAGAGCAGTGCCGCACACGCCTTGGCGGCGGGCGCCGGGTCGTTGACGTCCCAACCCAGCGGGGCCCGGTCGTCCCAGATCTTCTCGAACTGCTCGAAGCCGGGGATCGACTTCGCCGCCGTCGTGCGGATCGGGCCAGCAGCGACGAGGTTGCAGCGCACGTCCTTGGGCCCCAGGTCACGCGCGAGGTAGCGGTTGGTCGACTCGAAGGCGGCCTTGGCCACCCCCATCCAGTCGTAGACCGGCCAGGCGAACTTGGCGTCGAAGGTGAGGCCGACGACGCTGCCGCCCTCGGACATCAGGGGCAGCGCCGCCACGGCGAGCGACTTGAGGCTGTAGGCCGAGATCTGCACCGCGGTCGAGACGTCCTCCCACGTGCCCTCGAGGAAGTTGAAGGCGCCCTGCGGCGCGAAGCCGATGGAGTGCAGCACGCCGTCGAGTCCGTCGACGTGCTCGCGCAGCCGGTCGGCCAGGGTGTCGAGGTGCTCCTGGTCAGCGACGTCGAGCTCGATGACGACGGGCGTCTCGGGCAGCCGCTTGGCGATCGTCTGGGTGATCTTCATCGTCCGACCGAACGACGTGAGCACGACCGTCGCGCCCTCCTGCTGAGCGATCTTGGCGACGTGGAACGCGATCGAGCTGTCCATGAGGACACCGGTGATGAGGAGCTTCTTGCCTTCGAGGATTCCCATGCCTGTGACTTTCTCGAGTGGGTGGGGGGAGGCTTGCTGCGCAAGGCGACTCACGGCATACGGCCGTATGCCGCCCTGTCGGGGTCAGTGCCCCATGCCGAGCCCGCCGTCGACGGGGATCACGGCGCCGGTGACGTAGCCGGCGTCGTCGCTCGCGACGAACCGCACGACGGAGGCGACCTCCTCGGGGGTCGCGAAGCGGCCCGCCGGGATGGTGGAGAGGTAGGCCTTCTTCTGTTCGTCGGGCAGTACGGCCGTCATCTCGGTCTCGATGAAGCCGGGAGCGACGACGTTGGCGGTGATGCCGCGGCCGCCGAGCTCTCGCGAGATCGAGCGGGCGAGGCCGACGAGCCCCGCCTTCGATGCGGCGTAGTTGGCCTGGCCGGGCGAGCCGTAGAGGCCGACGACGCTGCTGATCAGCACGATGCGGCCCCGACGCTTGCGGATCATGCCGGTGGCGGCACGCCGAGCGCACCGGAAGGCACCGGCGAGGTTGGTGTCGATGACGCTGTCGAACTCCTCGTCGGTCATGCGCATGAGGAGGGTGTCCTTCGTGATGCCGGCGTTGGCGATCAGCACCTCGACCGGGCCGCCGAGGATCTGCTCTGCCTCGGTGAAGGCGGCGTCGACCGAGGTGGAGTCGGTGACCTCGCACCGCACCGCGGTCAGTCCCTCGGGCGGCTCCCCCGAGCGCTGAGTGATCACGACGTTGTCGCCACCGGCCACGAAGGCCCGGGCGATGGCCAGCCCGATGCCACGGTTGCCGCCGGTGATGAGCACGTTGCGGGGGGTCTTCTCCTGCGCCTCTGCGGTCACTGCGCTCCTCCTGGGCCGGCCCTGCCGGCGGTCGATTCCTGCCCCGAAACCTAACGGACTACCGAAGGGTAGACAGCCTCGTGGCCGACCGCCGGGCATCGATCTATCGTGGTGGTGTGGCAAGACTCCGGAACGGGCCCGTGGTGCACAGCGTCACGTCGGCGGCAAGCTCCACCACCGACGACCAGGATCAGCGCGTCAGGCGCTACCTGGTGATGATGGGCATCCGCGTGCTCTGCTTCGGGCTCGTCTTCGTCACGTCGGGCTGGCTGCGCTGGGCTGCAGTCGCGGGCGCCGTGCTCATCCCCTACTTCGCGGTCATCGTCGCCAACGCGGTGCGGCCGCGTGAGCCCGGCTCGATCCAGCCGGTCACCCCACCGGTCGACCGCACGCCCCGCCTCGGGCAGTGATCGGCGACGTCGCACCCGTCGACGATCACCTCTGCAGCGCCAAGGGGTGCCGGCGCTCGGCGGGCCACGCCGTGATCTGGCGCAACCCGAAGCTGCACACGCCGGAGCGGCGCAAGGTGTGGCTCGCCTGCGACGACCACCGCCAGTCGCTCGCCGACTTCCTCGCGCTGCGCGGCTTTCTCATCGAGGTCGTGGCCGTCGACGAGCTGACCGACGCCGACGGGTGAGGGCACGCGCGGAGGGCTAGCCTCCGATGGCCGACATCGGCCGGTCGGGCTGCACGAAGTCGGCGTCGTCGATGCCGTGGCCGCGGCGCTTGCGCCACATCTCGCCGCGGATGAGTCCGAGCAGCTCGTCGTCGGTGGCGCCTTCACGCATCGGCCCGCGAAGGTCGGTCTCCGTCGTCGAGAACAGGCAGTTGCGCACCTGACCGTCAGCCGTGAGCCGGGTGCGGTCGCAGGCGGCGCAGAAGGGCTGCGTGACGCTGGCGATGATGCCGACCGTGGCCGGTCCGCCGTCGACGAGGAAGCGCTCGGCCGGAGCACTCCCCCGGTCGGCCGCCGGGAGGGGCGTCAGGGTGAAGCGCTCGGAGAGCCGGGCACGGATCTCGTCGGCGCTGACCATCTCGCCGCGGTCCCACGCGTGCTGCGCGTCGAGCGGCATCTGCTCGATGAAGCGCAGCTCGTAGCCCCGGTCGAGGCACCACGCGAGCACGTCGGCGACGTCGGTGTCGTTGATGCCCCGCATGGCGACGGCGTTGACCTTGACCGGGGTCAGCCCTGCGTCGGCAGCGGCCCTGAGGCCGGCCTCGACGTCGGAGAGCCGGTCGCGCCGCGTCAGGTGCGTGAAGGTCTCGGAGTCGATGGTGTCGAGGCTCACGTTGACCCGGTCGAGACCGGCGTCTGCCAGTGGACGGGCCAGCCGGTCCAGCCCGACCCCGTTGGTGGTCATCGCGATGCGCGGACGCGGGTCGAGCGCCGCGATGGCGCCCACGACGTCGACGAGCGATCGGCGGAGCAGGGGCTCACCGCCTGTCAGACGCACCTGGGTGATGCCGTCCCGAACGAAGAGGCCGACGACCCGCACGAGCTCCTCGTCGGTGAGCATGTCGGGCTTGGGCAGCCACGGCAGGCCCTCTGCCGGCATGCAGTAGGTGCAGCGCAGGTTGCACCGGTCGGTGACGGAGACCCGCAGGTCACGGGCAACCCTGCCGAACTGGTCGGCCAGACCACGGAGGCCAGCAGGTCGGGTGGGCGCAGCCGACCGGACTGTCGGGTCGGGGAGGCGGGTCATGAGAACCACTGTAGGCCGGGGTACCGTCGAAGCGTGCTCCGACTCTGGCTGACGCGGCGCTGGCTGCTGGGGACCCTCGTCGCGGTCCTCTTCGGTGTCGCCTGTTTCTATGCCGGCCAGTGGCAGTGGCAGCGTCACGTCGAGCAGCGCACCAAGGTCGAGGCCATCGCGGCCAACTACGGCGCCAGCCCCGTGCCGTTGAGCAGTCTCGAGCCGCTCGGCCCCCTCGGCCTCGAGCAGCAGTGGACGCGGGTCACGCTGACCGGCACGTTCGCGGCAGGGCGCGATCTGCTCGTGCGCAACCGCACGCTCGATCAGACCGTCGGCTTCGAGGTGCTCACGCCCTTCGCGACCGACGGGCGGACGATCCTCGTCGACCGAGGCTGGGTGCCGAACGCGCAGGATGCCGAGACCGCGCCTCCGGCCGACCCGCCGCCGTCGGGCGAGGTGACCCTCACCGGGTGGCTGCGCACCGGCGAGCCGCAGCTGGGTCGTGACCTCCCGCCGCCCCAGCTCGCGAGCATCAGCCTCGCCGACTCCCGGGCCCTGCGCCCCGAGCTCTCCGCCGACGACGTCTACCTCGTGCTGGGTGCGGAGCAGCCAGCTGCTGTGGGCGGGGCGCACCCGGTGCGGCCTCTGCCCCGGCCCGAGGAGAACCTCGGGCCCCACCAGGCCTACGCCTACCAGTGGTGGCTCTTCATGCCCGGCGGTCTCATCTTCATCCTGCTCGTGATGCGTCGTGAGCGCGCCGCCGGACGGGGCGCCGGGGACGAGGGGGACGCCGCCAGCGGTGGTTCCAGCGGCGATGGCATGGCCGGCGAGGCGCGCCCGGTCAAGGCCAAGAAGGTCCGCATCTGGGACGAGGAGGACGCCTGACGCAGGACCTCCGGGCTTGGGCAGTGGTGCCCGGCGCGCCGACGAGCCGCGACCGACGTGTCACCTCGGCTGCTCAGGCTCGCGCGGCTGTCGCTCAGACGCGGCCGAGGACGTCGGCGCCCAGGGCCTCCTCGTGGCCATCCGAGTCGCGGACGTGGTCCTGCCGGCCCTCGTCGAACTGGGTCGCGTGCAGCACCGCATAGAGGCCTCCCGCTGCCAGCAGGTCAGCGTGCCGGCCGATCTGCACGACGCGACCGTGGTCGAGCACGACGATGAGGTCGGCCTGGCGGATCGTCGAGAGCCGGTGCGCGATGACGATCGACGTGCGACCCTCGAGGGCGGCGTCGAGGGCCCGCTGCACGGCCACCTCGGACTCCGAGTCGAGGTGCGCGGTGGCCTCGTCGAGCACGACGACGTCGGGCGCCTTGAGCAGCAGCCGCGCGATCGCCAGGCGCTGCTTCTCGCCTCCGGAGAGACGGTGACCGCGGTCGCCGACGACGGTGTCGAGCCCCTCGGGCAGCTCGTCGACGAGCTCACTGATCTGGGCCGCACGCAGCGCAGCATGGATCTCCCCGTCGCTCGCCTCAGGCCGGGCATAGAGCAGGTTCGCGCGGATCGTGTCGTGGAAGAGGTGGGCCTCCTGGGTCACGACCCCGACGCGGTCGCGCAGCGACGTCAAGGTCACGTCGCGCAGGTCGACGCCACCGACTCGGACCGCCCCGGTCGTGGGGTCGTAGAGCCGCGACACGAGCGAGGTGAGCGTCGTCTTGCCCGCGCCTGACGGGCCGACGAGGGCCACGAGGGCACCGGACGGCACCGAGACGGTGATGTCGTGCAGCACGACTCCGCTCCCGCGACGGTCGCCGGAGGCGACGGACTCGAGCGACGCGAGCGACACCTCGTCGGCCGAGGGGTAGCGGAAGCCGACGTGGTCGAGCTCGACACCGAGCGACCCCGCGGGCAGGTCGATGGCACCGGCCTTCTCGGTGACGAGCGGCTCGAGGTCGAGCACCTCGAAGACCCGCTCGAAGGAGATGAGCGCGGTCATGATGTCGACCCGCACGTTGGAGAGCGAGGTGAGAGGACCGTAGAGCCGCGCAAGCAGGGCCGAGAGGGCCAGCAGGGTGCCGACCGACAACGTGCCGTTGACCGCCATGATGCCGCCGAAGCCGTAGATCATCGCCGTGGCGAGCGCCGCGACGAGCGTCAGGGCAGCCATGAAGATGGTGCGGTTGAAGGCGATCTGCACGCCGATGTCGCGCACCCGGCCCGCACGCTCGGCATACTCCTGCTCCTCGCGCACGGGCGAGCCGAAGAGCTTGACGAGCAGGGCTCCCGCGACGTTGAAGCGCTCGGTCATCCGCGTGCCCATGTCGGCGTTGAGATTCATCTGCCGGTGCGCGAGATCGGCGAGGCGTCTGCCCATGAGCTTGGCCGGGATGAGGAAGAGCGGCACGAGCAGCAGTGAGCCGAGCGTCAGCTGCCACGACAGCGCGAGCATCGCGCCGACGACGAGCACGACCGAGACGATGTTGGACACGACGTTGGACAGCACCGAGGTGAAGGCCTGCTGCGCGCCGACGACGTCGTTGTTGAGGCGTGAGACGAGCGAGCCGGTCTGGGCACGGGTGAAGAAGGCGATCGGCTGGCGCAGGACGTGCGCGAAGACCTGGGTGCGCAGGTCGTTGATGAGTCCCTCGCCGATCCGGGAGGAGTACCACCGGGACACGACCGTCAGCACGGCATCGAGCACCGCGATGACCGCCACGACGAGGGCGAGCCGGATGACGACGGAGGAGTCGCCGGGGATGACGCCGTCGTCGACGAGGCTCTTGAGCAGCAGTGGCACCGTGACGACGAGGATGGAGTCGAGCACCACGACGGCGAGGAAGGCGATGATCGCCCGACGGTAGGGGGCGGCATACGTCAGGACACGTCGACGGGTGCCCGGTGAGAGCCGGCGCTCGGCGACCGACGAGTCACGCGACATCGAACGCATCGCCATCCACGGCTGCATGCCCATCCACCGACCTCCTGTCCTCCCCCGATCCAACCGCGAGGTGGTGACAGCGATTCCCCCGGGCCGCCACCGGCGCCCCGGGACGGGGCCGCGCTCAGCTGTCGGCGCCGCCCAGCAGGGCGCGGAGCAGCCCGCCCTGCGCCTCCCGCTCGGCCGCGAGCTGGGTGTCGCGGTCGGACCCGATCGCCGACCGGAGCAGCGGCTTGAGGGCGCGCACCGCCGCCTCGGGCGCGGTCAGCACATGCTGCACGAGCGAGAACGTCGCCTCGTCGAGGTCGGCGGCCGGCGCGATCGCGTTGACCAGGCCCATGGCGTGCGCCTCCGGCGCGCTGACCCGTCGTCCGGTGGCGCAGATCTCGAGCGCCCGGGCGTAGCCCACGAGGTGCACGAGCGGTCCAGTGCCGCCGAGGTCGGGCACCAGCCCGAGGCTCGTCTCGCGCATGGCGAACCACGCGTCCAGCGAGGCCACGCGCAGGTCGGCGGCCAGGGCCAGCTGGAAGCCGGCCCCGATCGCGTAGCCGTGCACCTGGGCGATGACGAGGGCCGGGCTCTCCCCCCACGCCGTGAACCCCTCCTGGTAGGCCGCGATGGACCGGTGCAGGCCCGCCGCCCCCTGGGAGGCCACGTCGCCCATGCTCTCCTCGCCCTCGATGCCCGCCGGGCTGAACAACGCCGTGTCGACGCCCGCGGAGAAGGCCTCGCCAGCGCCGCGGAGCACCACGACGCGCACCCCGTCGGGCAGCGTGCGCGCCTGCTCGGCGAGCGCGCGCCAGAGCGAGGGCGTCTGGGCGTTGCGCTTGTCGGGCCGGTCGAGCGTGATGACACGCACCGGGCCGTCGGTCTCGACGCGCAGGTGGGGGTGCGGGTGGCTCGCGGCGGTGGTCATGGCTGGCAGGCTACTCGCGGCCTACTCGCGGACGACGACCCGACCACGACCTCGCGGCATACCGGGGATGCAGGGACGCCCGCCTGGGACGGGTCAGGCAGCCGCAGCGACTCGCGCGGGCGGCACGACCCGCAGCACACCCCACCCGGTCACCGACGCAGGCTGCACCAGCTCGACCCGGAAGACGCGCGCACAGTCCAGGCACGACCACGCTGCGGTCGGGTCCGGGAAGGGCGTCACGTCATCACCCGAGCAGAA
This sequence comes from uncultured Actinomycetota bacterium, assembly GCA_963697735.1. Classification (GTDB taxonomy): domain Bacteria; phylum Actinomycetota; class Actinomycetes; order Actinomycetales; family Dermatophilaceae; genus Humibacillus. Next base: position 150,676 of record CAVOOZ010000007.1, read on the forward strand.
CGGGCAGGTGAGGTGGTGGTCGGTGGGCATGCACCTCAGTGTGCCGAGGTGCCACGCCAAATACAATAAGCATCCATTATGTGAGCCAACACTATTGGTTATCTGACCTCAGGCGAGCGAGATGAGGTCCATGTAGTCGGGACCCCAGAGGTCCTCGACACCGTCGGGGAGCAGCAGGATGCGCTCGGGCTCGAGGGCGTCGACCGCTCCCTCGTCGTGGGTGACGAGCACGACCGCACCCTCGTAGGTCGACAGCGCCCCGAGGATCTCGGCGCGCGAGGCGGGGTCGAGGTTGTTGGTCGGCTCGTCGAGCAGGAGCACGTTGGCCGCGGAGACGACGAGCAGCGCGAGCGACAGCCGGGTCTTCTCCCCACCGGAGAGCACGCCGGAGGGCTTGTGCACGTCGTCACCCGAGAAGAGGAAGGAGCCGAGCACCTTGCGCACCTCGGTCTCACCGAGCTCGGGCGCGGCCGACTTCATGTTCTCGAGGACCGTGCGGCTCACGTCGAGGTTCTCGTGCTCCTGCGCGTAGTAGCCGAGGCGCAGACCGTAGCCGGGCTCGACCTCGCCCGTGTCGGGGGCGTCGACGCCGGCGAGCATGCGCAGCAGGGTGGTCTTGCCGGCGCCGTTGAGGCCGAGCACGACGACCTTGGACCCGCGGTCGATGGCGAGGTCGACGTCGGTGAAGACCTCCAGGGAGCCGTAGGAGCGCGAGAGGCCCGATGCCCGTAGCGGCGTCTTGCCGCAGGCCGCGGGCTTCGGGAAGCGCAGCTTGGCCACCTTGTCTGTCTGGCGCTCGCCCTCGACGCCGGCCAGGAGCCGCTCCGCACGCTTGGCCATGTTCTGCGCCGCCGTGGCCTTGGTCGCCTTGGCACGCATCTTGTCGGCCTGCGCCATGAGCGCGCCGGCCTTCTTCGTCGCGTTGGCGAGCTCGCGCTTGCGCCGCTTCTCGTCGGTCTCACGAGCCTGGAGGTAGGTCTTCCAGTTGACGTTGTAGACATCGAGGGCCGAGCGGTTCGCGTCGAGGTGGTAGACCTTGTTGACGACAGCGTCGAGCATCTCGGCGTCGTGGCTGATGATGATGAGCCCGCCCTTGTAGGCGCGGAGATACTCCCTCAGCCACACGATGGAGTCGGCGTCGAGGTGGTTGGTCGGCTCGTCGAGCAGCAATGTCTCGTTGCCCGAGAAGAGGATTCGCGACAGCTCCACCCTGCGACGTTGACCGCCCGAGAGGGTGCCGAGCGGCTGGCCGAGGATGCGCTCCTCGAGGTTGAGGGCGCTCGCGATCGAGGCGGCCTCGGACTCGGCGGCATATCCACCCTGGGCCTCGAACTCCAGCTCGAGGCGGGTGTAGCGGCGCATGGCCTTGTCTCGGACCCTCTCGTCGTCGCTGCCCATGCTGGCCTCCGCCTCGGAGCGCTGGCGCACGATCGTGTCGAGTCCGCGGGCCGACAGGATCCGGTCGCGGGCAAGCATCTCGAGGTCACCGGTGCGGGGGTCCTGCGGCAGGTAGCCCACGGCGCCCGTGCGGGTCACGGTGCCGGCGGCCGGCATGCCCTCGCCGGCGAGCACCTTCGTCAGGGTCGTCTTGCCCGCTCCGTTGCGACCGACGAGGCCGATGCGGTCGCCCGCGTCGATCCGGAAGCTGGCGTCCTCGACGAGCAGGCGCGCCCCAGCACGGAGCTCGATCCCGGTGGCGACGATCACGGCAGTTCCTCTCTGGTGCCGCACTACGTCAGCGGCCGAATGACCTTCCCCATTCTGCCAGCGCCCAAGGGGTGCTCTCGACGCGTTTGTGCTCCGCCGCCCCGCCCACGCCCGCTCACCCCCGTCGAGGGTCAAGACCCGTAACCGCGTCGACACACGGATGCAGCACCATGTGCCCATGAACAGCCCACTGCCAGCAGGTGAACCGCAGGGCGCCGAGCATGCGCGGCTGATGAAGTCGGCAGGGGCCGACGCCCCGTGGCGGCTCTGGGGTCCTTACCTGTCGGGTCGGCAGTGGGGCACCGTGCGCGAGGACTACTCCGCCAGCGGCAACGCGTGGTCGGCCTTTCCCTTCGACCACGCCGTGTCGCGCGCCTACCGATGGGGCGAGGACGGGCTGGGCGGCATCAGCGACCGCTTCGGCTTCCTCAACGTCGCCGTCTCCCTCTGGAACGGCAAGGACCCCATCCTCAAGGAGCGCCTCTTCGGCCTCACCAACGAGGAGGGCAACCACGGCGAGGACGCCAAGGAGTACTGGTGGGCGATCGACGGCACGCCGACCCACTCGTGGATGCAGTGGCTCTACCGCTACCCGCAGGCGGAGTTCCCCTACGAGCAGCTGCGCCGTGAGAACCGTGAGCGCACCCGCGACGAGCGCGAGTTCGAGCTCGGCGACACCGGCATCCTCGACGACCACGAGTTCTTCGACGTCATGTTGACCTATGCCAAGGCGGGGCCCGACGACGTGTGCCTCCGCATCACCGCCACCAACCACGGGCCCGTGGCGGCGCCGCTCCACGTGCTCCCGACGGTCTGGCTGCGCAACACCTGGTCGTGGGGACTCGACGACCGCGTCACCGAGCTGCACGAGATCAGGCGCAACGGGCGGCCACCGCGCGGCTTCCGCGCGGCCGAGGTCTCACACGGCTTCCTCGGGCGCTACGTCGTGGCCGCCGCGGGCTCGCCCACAGCGCTCTTCTGCGACAACGAGACCAACGCCAAGCACCTCTTCGGCGAGCAGGCCCTGGCCAACCAGTCGCTCTATCCCAAGGACGCCATCAACCAGCGCGTCGTCCACGGCCGCACGAAGGCGGTCAACCCGTCGGGCTACGGCTCGAAGTGCGCCTTCTGGTATCGCTTCGACTCCGTCGCGCCCGGCGAGACCGTGACGGTCGACCTGCGGCTCGCCACGAGCGACCCGGGCCTTGACTGGTTCGGAGAGGACTTCGACGCCGTCCTCAGCACCCGCCGGACGGAGGCCGACGAGTTCTACGGCCACGTCATCCACCCCTCGCTCAGCGAGCCTGACCGCCACGTCGCACGACGGGCGTATGCCGGCCTGCTCTGGGGCAAGCAGCTCTACCGTTACGACGTGGCCCGGTGGATGGAGGGCGACCCTGCCGCCCCGCCGCCACCGACCTCGCGCCACAAGGGCCGCAACGAGCACTGGAAGCACCTCTCCCTCGCCGACGTCATCTCGATGCCCGACGAGTGGGAGTACCCCTGGTTCGCCGCGTGGGACCTCGCCTTCCACACGATCCCACTCGCGCACGTCGATCCGGAGTTCGCCAAGGAGCAGCTCGTCCTCATGTGCCGGGAGTGGGCGATGCACCCCAACGGCCAGCTGCCCGCCTACGAGTGGGAGTTCGGCGACGTCAACCCTCCCGTGCACGCCTGGGCCGCCTGGCACGTCTACCGCATCGACGGCTACCGCGACCGGCAGTTCCTCACCCGGGTCTTCACCAAGCTGCTCCTCAACTTCGCGTGGTGGGTCAACCGCAAGGACGCCAACGGCTCCAACCTCTTCGAGGGCGGCTTCCTCGGGATGGACAACATCGGCCTGTTCAACCGCTCCGCTCCCCTGCCGCCGGGCTTCCGGCTCGAGCAGAGCGATGCGACGAGCTGGATGGCCTTCTACTGCCAGCAGATGCTCAAGATCGCCCTCGAGCTGGCCCGCACCGACAAGGCGTGGGACGACGTCGCGACGAAGTTCCTCGAGCACTTCCTCTCGATCGCGCAGGCGATGCGGCACTTCGGCTCGAGCGACAAGCGCCTGTGGCACGAGGAGGACGGCTTCTACTACGACGTCCTCGTGCAGCCCGACGGCACGGCGCCGCACATGCGGGTGCGCTCGATGGTCGGCCTGCTGCCGATCCTCGGCGCGACCGAGGTGCCCCCGTGGGTCGTCGACGAGTGCCCCGACATCACGCGCAACTTCGAGTGGCTGCAGGAGCGCCGCCCCGACCTCGTCAGGCCGATGCTGCGCCGCGACGACGGCAAGATGCTGCTCACGCTCGTGCCGCCGAAGCGGTTGCGGCGCATCCTCGAGCGGATGTTCGACAGCGACGAGTTCCTCTCGCCCTTCGGCATCCGCTCGCTGTCGGCGGCCACCCGGGAGGCGGTCACGGCCACCCTCGGCGGCGAGACCGTGTCGATCGAGTACGAGCCGGGCGAGTCGCGCACCGGCATGTTCGGCGGCAACTCCAACTGGCGCGGCCCCGTGTGGTTCCCGGTCAACGTGCTGCTCGCCGACAAGCTGCGCACCTACGGGCGCTACTTCGGCGACTCGTTCACGATCGAGCTGCCCACGGGGTCGGGCAACTGGGGCACGCTCGAGGATGCGGCAGACCTCATCGACGGCGGCCTGACGGCGCTCTTCCGCCCCGTCGACGGCCGCCGCCCGTCCGACGGCAAGCGCATCGAGGCCTCCGCGGACCCGCTGTGGAGCCAGCACCCGACCTTCTCGGAGTACTTCGACGGCGACACCGGTGAGGGGCTCGGCGCCACCCACCAGACGGGCTGGACCGCCCTCGTCTCCCACCTGCTCAACCCCCGGCTCCCCCCCGACCCGCGCACGATGGGCTGGGGCTGAGCCACCCGGCATACCGGCTGCGGTGGCCGTTGTCCTCATGGCTGCGCACGACTGAGGTATGCCGCCGGGCGGGTGAGGTGTGCGGCGCCGCGGTCGTGCTCGGGTAGCGTGAGCGACCGTGAACGCCCCCATCACCGTCCGTGACATCTCCGCGGAGGAGCACCGCGTCTGGCTGCGCACGCAGCCTTCGGCCAGCTTCCTGCAGACCCCGGCGTGGGGCGAGGTGAAGCGCGACTGGCGGCACGAGTCGGTGGGCTGGTTCGAGGGCGGGCAGATGGTCGGCGCGGCGCTCGTGCTGCACCGGTCGCTCCCCCGGGTCAAGCGGTCGCTCGCCTACGTGCCCGAGGGGCCGTGCATCGACTGGGGTTCGCCGAGACTCGTGGAGCTCCTGCGCGCCCTGCGCGACCACCTCAAGGCCAAGGGCGCCTTCGCGTTGCGGCTCGGCCCGCCCGTCGCGACGCACCGCTGGGACGCGGCGACGATCAAGGAGGCCATCGCCAGCGACTCGGTGCGGCGCTACGACGACGCGCCGCCCAGCGCCTCCGACACCGTGGGGCTCTCCGTCGTCGAGACGCTGGAGCGCCTGGGCTTCCGTCACCTCTCCGCCGACGACGGCTTCACGGCCGGGCAGCCGGAGTACGTCTTCCAGGTGCCGCTCGCGGGGCGCACCGAGGCCGACCTGCTCGCGGGCATGAACCAGCTGTGGCGACGCAACATCAAGAAGACCGAGCGCAACGGCGTGCAGGTGCGGGTCGGCGACGCGAGCGACATCGCGGCCTTCCACCGCGTCTACGTCGAGACCGCCGAGCGTGACCGTTTCACGCCGCGGGGACGCGAGTACTTCGAGCACATGTATGCCGTGATGTCGGCCGAGGACCCCGAGCGGATCCGGGTCTACCTCGCCGAGCACGAAGGAGAGGTGCTCGCCGCGACGATCTGGATCCGCGTCGGCGGCCACGCGTGGTATTCCTACGGAGCGTCGACCGCGGCCAAGCGCGAGCTGCAGGGGTCGACCGCGATCCAGTGGCGGATGATGCGCGACTCGCTCGCCGCCGGGGCCACCGTCTACGACCTGCGCGGCATCACCAACACGGTGGCGAGCGACAACCCGCACATCGGGCTGATCCGCTTCAAGGTGGGCACCGGGGGTGAGGCCGTGCGACTCGCCGGCGAATGGGACCTTCCGCTCAATCGCCTGCTCTACAAGGCTTTTGATCTCTACATGAAGCGGCGGTGACTCGTGTCCTTCGTGCTGCACGTCGACGGTGAGCGCTGGCGCTCCTCCCACGACCGCTTCGTTGCCGACCACCCCGGCGTCGTGCCGGTCGTCAAGGGCAACGGCTACGGCTTTGGTCGCGACCTCCTGTGCGCCGAGGCGTCGCGGCTCGGAGTGCCGATGATCGCTGCCGGGACCTACGTCGAGCTGCCGTCGGCGCTCGCGGCCTTCGGTCAGGACGTGCTCGTCATGGAGCCCTTCCGTGCGGCCGTGCACGCCGGGTTGGCGGACCTGGCGAGCACCAGGGTCGTCCACACCGTCACGACCCGCCCCGACCTCGAGGCACTGCGCGCCGAGGCGCCCGGTGCCCGCGTCGTCGTCGAGGCGCTCACGTCGATGAACCGCTTCGGTGCGCCGGTGGCGCAGCTCGCGGCGCTCGCGGCCGACGCCGACGCCGAGGCGGTGACGCTGCACCTGCCGCTCGGCACGGGCCACGTCGAGGAGATCAGCCGCTTCGTCTCGGCGGTGCCCGGAGTGCGGCGCTGGTTCGTCTCGCACGTGTCGTCAGCGGAGCTGGCGGCCCTCGCGGCACGGCACTCCGGCGTGGAGCTGCTGCCACGCATCGGCACGGACCTCTGGTATGCCGACCCGGCCTCCTACGAGGTGCGCTCGCACGTGCTCGACGTGCGGCCCGTCGCCAAGGGCACGCGCGTCGGCTACCGACAGCGCCCGGTCGCCTCCGGGCACCTCGTCGTCGTCAGCGGCGGCACGTCGCATGGCGTCGCGATGGAGAGCCCGTCCTCGGCCGCAACGGCACGCACCCGTGCCATCGCCGTCGCAGAGGGCGTGCTCGAGGCGGCGCACCGCGTGCGCTCGCCCTTCACCGTGTCGGGGACGATGCCGCGCTTCGCCGAGCCACCCCACATGCAGTGCAGCCTGCTCGCCCTGCCGGAGGGGGTCACCCCGCCGCGCATCGGCGACGAAGTGGCGGTGCGGATGCGCCTGACGACGACCATCCCGGACGCGGTCATCGTCACCTGACCGTTGTCGAGCGCGCGAAAGGACCGCCGACCGGGTACAGGAAGCCATGGCAACATACGGCTACGGTCCCCCGCACTAGGGTGATCGCGACCGGATCGGGGTGGCCCCCGGTCCCCAGCACGAGGAGCGGTCCATGAGCTTCAACGACAGCGCCCAGCTCGACACCTCGCAGGTGGAGTCGGGCGGCAGCAGGGGTGGCGGCGGTGGCGGCGGCTTCCCCGGCGGCATCCAGGTCGGCGGTGGCATCGGCGGGCTCATCCTGCTCATCCTCACGCTGATCTTCGGCGGCAACGTGCTCGGTGGCGGTGACTCCGGCGGCTCGAGCTCGGGCGGTCTGCCCTCCGAGCAGCTGCAGAGCGACCAGGTCTCGGCGGCGGGGCAGGTGCCCGATGCCTCGATCGCCACCTGCAAGACCGGCGCGGACGCCAACCGCAACGACGTGTGCCTCGTCGTGGCGACGGTCAACAGCGTGCAGGACTACTGGACCAAGCAGCTGCCGAAGTACCAGATGAACTACGAGCCGGCCAAGACGGTGATCTACCAGGGCCAGACCTCGTCGGCCTGCGGCACGGCCAACTCTCAGGTCGGCCCCTTCTACTGCCCGCTCGACTCCAAGGTCTACGTCGACGCCAGCTTCTTCCAGGAGCTCGAGAGCAAGTTCGGCGCCGACGGCGGGCAGCTCGCGAAGGAGTACGTCGTCGCGCACGAGTACGGCCACCACATCCAGGACCTCCTCGGCATCCTCGACCGCGCCCAGAAGGACCCCCAGGGTCCCAACTCCGGCGCCGTGCGCACCGAGCTGATGGCCGACTGCCTCGCCGGCACGTGGGTCAAGCACGCCACCGAGACCACCGACGCCACCGGCAAACCGCTGCTCAAGGAGATCACCGAGGAGGACATCAAGTCCGCACTCTCGGCCGCCTCGGCAGTCGGTGACGACCGCATCCAGGAGAAGATGCAGGGCCGCGTCACGCCGGAGAACTGGACTCACGGCTCTGCCGAGGCCCGGATGAAGTGGTTCACGCAGGGCTACCGCACCGGCGACATCAACCAGTGCAACACCTTCGGCGTCGAGACCGTCAGCTGACGACCGCCGCCTCCAGCACCGCACGGGAGAAACTGCGCACTCGACGTGGACCGGCCCGTCGGGAACTGGGACTCGACGTGAACCCGGCCCGTCGGGAAGTGGGCACTCGACTAGGAGGGGGCGGGCGCCTCGGTGAGCTCGATGCGCACCGCACGCCCACGGCGCAGGGCCGTCTCCAGCACGTCACGCTTGGGGTCGGGCAGGTCATAGAGCTCTCGCATCGGCAGGCCGGCCAGCGCGCGCAGCGACGACGCCTCGAGCACCTCACGCACGAGGGTGCGGTCTCCCCCGACGACCAGCCCCCGAGGTATGCCGTCCGGTCGGGCCGCCCCGGAGGGCCCACCGCGTGCGGAGGCCCCCGTGGGTGGCGACTCGTCGTCACCGAGGAGGATGCGCCGCGCGTGGCCGACGACGGCGTCGACCAGCGCGTCGGCCTGGTTGCCCCGGCGACGCGCGAAGCGTTGCTGCGACCAGCCTCCAGCCGCCGTGCGGGACTGCACGTGACGGGCGCCGACCTTCGAGGCGGAGAACGTGCCACCGGAGGCGAGGCCGACGGCATACCCGCCGCGTCGCACCAGCACGACCCCCACCGGCTCGTGGGCAAAAGGCGTTGCCACGACGAAGGATCCGTCGGTGGCGTGCGCGGACACGACCACGCCACCGGGAGTGCTCTCCTCGGTGGCGTCGGTGTGCCCGTGCCGCTCGGCGAAGCCGGCGAGCCAGCGCTCCAGCCGCTCCGGTGCGACCTCGATGACGCGGGTGGGGGACGTCATCGGCGCGGTCGGCGTCAGCGGCGGGTCAGAGGTTGAAGCCGAGGGCGCGCAGCTGGTCGCGGCCGTCCTCGGTGATCTTGTCGGGGCCCCACGGCGGCATCCACACCCAGTTGATGCGGTGCGAGGCGACGAGGCCCTCAAGGGCCTGCGCGGCCTGGTCCTCGATGACGTCGGTGAGCGGGCACGCCGCCGACGTCAGGGTCATGTCGATGACGGCGTGCGACTGGCTGTCGACGGTCACGCCGTAGATGAGGCCGAGGTCGACGACGTTGATGCCGAGCTCGGGGTCGACGACGTCGCGGAGGGCTTCCTCGATGTCTGCGACGTTGGTCGGGGTCTGCTCGCTCGTCTGGCTCATGACGAGACTCCTTGTCTGGGGGTCGAATCGGTGGTCGTGCTGATGTCGACGCCGCTCCGGGCGAGGGCGTCGGTGAAGGCGGTCCAGCCGAGGAGGGCGCACTTGACGCGCGCGGGATACTTCGAGACGCCGGAGAGGGCGACGCCGTCGCCGATGACCGCCTCGTCACCCGGGACCTGGCCCCTCGAGGTGAGCATGGCGCGCATCGCCTCGAAGGTCTCGAGCGCCTCGTCCACCGGCCGGCCGATGACCTCTTCGGCGAGCACGGAGGCGCTCGCGACGGAGATCGAGCAGCCCTGAGCCACGTAGGACACGTCGCGCACGACGGCATCGTGACCCGCCCCGGTCAGCTCGACGCGCAGGGTCACCTCGTCGCCGCAGGTCGGGTTGATGTGGTGCACCTCGGCGTCGAACGGGTCACGCAGGCCGGCGTGGTGCGGTCGTTTGGAGTGCTCGAGGATGAGCTCCTGGTAGAGGTCCATCAGCTGGCCGTCCTCTCGAGGCCGAGGCCGAAGACCACCGGCACCCGGTCGAGGGCGTCGACGAGCGCGTCGACGTCGGCCGTCGTGTTGTAGACGCCGAACGAGGCTCGTGTCGTGGCAGCCGCCCCGAGGGCGCGGTGCAGCGGCCAGGCGCAGTGGTGGCCGACGCGCACGGCGACACCGGCGTCGTCGAGGATCTGGCCCACGTCGTGGGCGTGCACGCCCTCGACGACGAATGCGACCGCCCCGCCGCGCGGCTGGCCCGCAGCCGGCCCGACGACGCGCACCCACGGACGCGCGGCAAGGGCTGCCATGAGGCGCTCGACGAGCTGCTGCTCGTGCAGGTGGATGCGCTCGATGCCGACCCGCTCGATCCAGCGGACGGCAGCCGCGAGACCGACGGCCTGCGCGGCGTTGGGCACCCCCGCCTCGAACTTCTGCGGGGCCGGCGCGTAGGTGGAGCGCTCCATCGTCACGAGCTCGATCATCGAGCCGCCCGTCAGGAAGGGCGGCATGGCCTCGAGCAGCTCGGCGCGGCCCCAGAGCACCCCGACCCCCATCGGCCCATACATCTTGTGGCCGCTGAAGGCGACGAAGTCGGCGCCGAGGGTGGCGACGTCCACGGCCAGGTGCGGCACGGACTGGCAGGCGTCGACGACGACGAGCGACCCGACGGCGTGAGCCCGCGCCGCGAGCTCACTCACGGGGTTGATCGTGCCGAGCACGTTGGACACGTGGGTGATGGCGAAGACCTTGGTGCGCTCGGTCAGCAGGTCACCGAGACCAGTGAGGTCGAGCGCCCCCTCGCCATCGACCGGGATCCAGCGCAACGTCGCCCCGGTGCGCCGGGCGAGCTCCTGCCACGGCACGAGGTTGGCGTGGTGCTCCATCTCGGTCACGAGGATCTCGTCGCCCGGACGCAGCACGAAACGCTCGTCCTTGGGGCCGTCGGTCGGCGAGGCGTTGGAGAAGGCGTAGGCCACGAGGTTGATCGCCTCGGTCGCGTTCTTGGTGAAGACGACCTCGTCAGCCGACGCACCGACGAAGGCGGCCACCGACGCACGGGCGGCCTCGAAGTGGTCGGTGGCCTCCTCGGCGAGCTGGTGGGCCCCACGGTGCACCGCGGCGTTGTGCTGCTCGTAGAACGTCCGCTCGGCGTCGAGCACCGCGACCGGCTTGTGCGACGTGGCCCCGGAGTCGAGATAGACCAAGGGGCTGCCGTCGCGCACGGTGCGCGCCAGGATCGGGAACTCGCCGCGTAGTGCGGTGAGCTCCTGATCCGTGAACGACGCTGCAGCAGAAGTCATCTCGTGTGATTCCCTCAGGCCTGGACGGCCGGAACAGTCGTGGCGTAGCGGTCGTAGCCCTCGTCCTCGAGGCGGTCGGCCAGCTCGGGCCCACCCTGCTCGACGATCGTGCCGTCGACGAAGACGTGCACGAAGTCGGGCTTGATGTAGCGCAGGATGCGCGTGTAGTGGGTGATGAGCAGCACCCCCACGTCGCTGGCCTCCTTGGCGCGGTTGACGCCCTCGGAGACGACCTTGAGCGCGTCGACGTCGAGGCCGGAGTCGGTCTCGTCGAGGATCGCGATCTTCGGCTGGAGCAGCTCCATCTGGAGGATCTCGTGGCGCTTCTTCTCCCCACCGGAGAAGCCCTCGTTGACGCTGCGCTCGGCGAACGCCGGGTCCATCTTGAGGTTGCCCATGGCCGACTTGACGTCCTTGACCCACGTGCGCAGCTTGGGGGCCTCCCCGTCGATCGCGGTCTTGGCCGTGCGCAGGAAGTTGCTGACCGTGACACCGGGGACCTCGACGGGGTACTGCATCGCGAGGAAGAGGCCGGCGCGGGCGCGCGCGTCGACGGACATGGCGAGCACGTCCTCACCGTCGAGCGTCACGGTGCCACCGGTGATGGTGTACTTCGGGTGGCCGGCGACGCTGTAGGCGAGCGTCGACTTGCCGGAGCCGTTGGGACCCATGATCGCGTGCGTCTCGCCGGACCTCACGGTGAGGTCGACCCCGCGCAGGATCTCCTTGGGGCCGTCCTCGGTCTCGACCGAGACGGTGAGTCCCTTGATCTCGAGCGTGTGCTTGCTCATCGGGTCAGTTCTCCTTGCTGGCGTACGGGCTGGCGTACGGGCTGTCGTGCTGGCTGGGGGTCTGCTGGGTGGGGGCGGCGTAGTCGGTGCTCGCGAGCTCGTCCTCGATCGCCGCCGTGATCTCGTCGCGCAGGTCGGCGAGCGGGATCTCCCGGATGACGTCGACGAAGAAGCCGCGCACGACGAGGCGCTTGGCCTCGTCCTCGGTGATGCCGCGGGACTGCAGGTAGAAGAGCTGCAGGTCGTCGAATCGCCCTGTCGCAGAAGCGTGCCCCGCTCCCATGATCTCGCCCGTCTCGATCTCGAGGTTGGGCACCGAGTCGGCGCGGGCGCCGTCGGTGAGCACGAGGTTGCGGTTGAGCTCATAGGTGTCGGTGCCCTCGGCCTCCGCCCGGATGAGCACGTCACCGACCCAGACGGTGCGGGCGGACTCGCCCTGCAGCGCGCCCTTGTAGGTGACGCGGCTCTTGCAGTGCGGCGCGTTGTGGTCGACGAAGGAACGGTGCTCCAGGTGCTGGCCCGCGTCGGCGAAGTAGACACCGAGCAGGGTCGCCTCGGCGCCCGGACCGGCATACCGCACGTTGGCGTTGATGCGCACGACCTTGCCGCCGAGCGTCACCGAGACGTGCTTGAAGCGGGCGTCGCGGCCGACGAGGGCGTCGTGCTGGGCCAGGTGGAGCGCGTCGTCCTCCCAGCGCTGCACGGTCACGACGGTGACGTCGGACCCGTCACCGGTGACGACGGAGAGCAGCTGGGAGAAGCTGGCACTCCCCGTGTGCTCGACGACGACGAGTGCCTTGGAGAAGCGACCGGCCCGCACCACGACGTGACCGTGCACCGGGTCGGCGCCCGTGCCGTGCAGGCGGATGCGCACCGGCTCGCTGAGCTCCGCGTCAGCAGGGACGTCGACGAGGACGGCACCGTCGGCCGAGGCCGCGGCGAGGACGGCCGCGCGGTCCTGCGGGGGCAGGACGCCGAGGTCGCGGGCCTGCGCCGCCGAGATCGTCGAGGTCGTGACGCCCTCGGGCAGGCTCGTGGTCCAGTCGAGGTGGCCCGTGGCGCCCTCGCCGAACAGGGCGGAGAGCTTCTTCACCGGGGTGAAGCGCCACTCCTCCTCACGGCCGGTGGGCGGCGGGAACGCCGCGACCTCGAAGGACGCCGCGCGCTCGGCGCGCGACTGCTGGGGCACGAAACCGGCCGCGGAGGCGGACTGCGGGTCGCGGTGCGTGGTGGGGCTGGCGTCGGTCACGGAGGCGTCCGTGTCGACGAGCGTGTCGGCAACGGGCATCAGCCGACGGCTCCTTCCATCTGGAGTTCGATGAGGCGGTTGAGCTCGAGGGCGTATTCCATCGGCAGCTCACGGGCAATCGGCTCGATGAAGCCGCGCACGATCATCGCCATGGCCTCGTCCTCGGCCATGCCACGGGACATGAGGTAGAACAGCTGGTCCTCGGACACCTTGGAGACCGTGGCCTCGTGGCCCATGGAGACGTCGTCCTCGCGGATGTCGACGTAGGGGTAGGTGTCGGAGCGGCTGATGGTGTCGACGAGCAGGGCGTCGCAGCGCACCGTCGAGGCCGAGTGCGAGGCGCCCTCGAGCACCTGCACGAGTCCGCGGTAGGACGCGCGACCGCCGCCACGGGCGACCGACTTGCTGATGATCGAGCTCTTGGTGTGGGGGGCCGCGTGCACCATCTTGGAGCCGGTGTCCTGGTGCTGGCCCTCGCCGGCGAAGGCGATGGAGAGCGTCTCGCCCTTGGCGTACTCGCCCATGAGGAAGACGGCGGGGTACTTCATCGTCACCTTGGAGCCGATGTTGCCGTCGATCCACTCCATCGTCGCGCCCGCCTCGCAGGTGGCGCGCTTCGTGACGAGGTTGTAGACGTTGTTGGACCAGTTCTGGATCGTCGTGTAGCGCACGCGGGCGTTCTTCTTGACGATGATCTCGACGACGGCCGAGTGCAGGGAGTCCGACTTGTAGATCGGCGCCGTGCAGCCCTCGACGTAGTGCACGTAGGAGCCCTCGTCGGCGATGATCAGCGTGCGCTCGAACTGGCCCATGTTCTCGGTGTTGATGCGGAAGTAGGCCTGCAGCGGGATGTCGACGTGGACGCCCTTGGGCACGTAGATGAACGAGCCACCCGACCAGACCGCGGTGTTCAGCGCCGAGAACTTGTTGTCGCCGGCGGGGATCACCGTCGCGAAGTGCTCGCGGAAGAGGTCCTCGTGCTCCTTGAGCGCCGTGTCGGTGTCGAGGAAGATGACGCCCTGCTGCTCGAGGTCCTCGCGGATCTGGTGGTAGACGACCTCGGACTCGTACTGGGCCGCGACACCGGAGACGAGACGCTGCTTCTCCGCCTCGGGGATGCCCAGACGGTCGTAGGTGTTCTTGATGTCCTCGGGCAGGTCGTCCCACGTGGCCGCCTGCTTCTCGGTCGACTTCACGAAGTACTTGATGTTCTGGAAGTCGATGCCGGTGAGGTCGGAGCCCCACGACGGCATGGGCTTCTTGCCGAAGAGCGTGAGGCTCTTGAGGCGCAGCTTCGTCATCCACTCGGGCTCGCTCTTGCGGGCCGAGATGTCGCGCACCACGTCCTCGTTCAGACCTCGGCGCGCGTTGGTGCCGGCGGCGTCGCTGTCGGCCCAGCCGTACTCGTAGGTGCCGATGCCCTTGAGTCCCGGGTTGAGCTCTTCGATGTGGGTGGTCATGAGGAACCTTCCTTGACGTGCGTGCGGTCGTGCCGTGGGGTTCGCGTCGGGGTTTTCGTGCTGTCGGGGTGGTCGGTGCCGCTCGGGACGACACCCTGTGCGGTATGCCGTGTGGTGGCCTCGGGTGCGTCAACACCGGTCGGCTCGGGCGTCTTCCGTGTCTGGCGGGTGGGATCACCCGTCGGGACGAAGGTCGTGCACACGTGGTCGCCGCCGGCGAGGGTGGCGAGACGCTGCACGTGCACGCCCAGCAGGCGCGAGAACGCGTCGGTCTCGGCCTCGCAGAAGGCGGGGAACTCGGCTGCAGCGTGCTGCACGGGGCAGTGCCCCTGGCAGAGCTGGACGCCGGTCAGGCCGCCCGCGCCGACGGGTCGCGCGGTGGCGGAGAAGCCGTCCTCGCTCAGTGCCTCGACGAGCGCCGCGGTGCGCACCGTTGGGTCGGTGCCCGCACCGGCGAGCCGGACGGCATACCGCTCCTCGAGCGTCGCGACGCGGCTGCGCGCGAAGTCGGCGACGGCTCGGGGACCGGCGGTGGTCTCGAGGAAGCGCAGCACCTCGACGGCGAGCGAGTCGTAGTCGGCCTCGAGAGCGCTGTGCCCGGCGTCGGAGACGACGTAGGCGCGGGCGGGACGCCCTCGGCCACGCCGGGCCGCGGTCGGCACGTGCTCCTCGACGGCGCCCTGCTCGACGAGCACGTCGAGGTGGCGGCGCACGGCGGCGGGCGTCAGCTGGAGGTGGCGACCCAGCTCGGCAGCGGTGACCGGGCCGTCGGAGGAGACCATGTGCAGCACCCGGGAGCGCGTGCGCGACTCGAGCGGCGAGGCGTGCTCGCCGTCCTTGATGTCGCGCTGCGACTGCTCACGGATAAACACCACACCATTGTGACGTAATTATCCCGGCGACTGCTAGTCAGGGTCACCTAAGTCCCCTGAGTCCCCTAACCGGGTCGCCGACCCGGTCCGGACGCGTCACCGGAGGCGCCGCTGGGGCCGGTGTGGGCGGGGTCGTCGTCGGCCTCGGGGTCCATGTAGTCGGGGTCGGACTCCGGCGGCATGATGACCGACGGCAGGCGCCGGCGCGGCGGGGCGACCGCGTCCGGTCCGAACCAGCGCCGCCGCAGCGGCGCCGTGATCCACCCCAGCGGACAGGTGAGGACGTAGCCGTAGGCGACGACGAGGGCGGTCGTGCCCGGGAAGAACACGAGGCCGAGCACGAGCACGAGGCCGAGCGGCACGGAGATGCGCAGGTGACGCGGTGAGAGCAGGTCTCGGAACGACCGGAAGCGGAACGACGAGGCCATCAGGGCGGCGGGCAGGACACCGGCCGCAACGGGGAGCAACGGCGCCCAGTCGTAGAGCGGCTCCCCGATCGCGAGGACCGTCGCGATGACGACACCCGCCGCCCCGGGGCTCGCGAGCCCGATGAAGTAGCGCTTGTCGGCAAGCGGGTCGATCGTGACGTTGAAGCGGGCCAGCCGGTAGGCGGCGCAGGCCAGCCAGAACATCGCACCGGCCCAGGCCCAGGCGGGGTAGGCGGGCAGCGCCCACGTGTAGACGAGGACGGCGGGTGCGATGCCGAAGGAGATGAGGTCGGCGAGCGAGTCGAACTGCAGCCCGAAGGGCGTGATCGCCCCGACCGCCCGCGCCACCGCGCCGTCGGCGATGTCGAGCACGATCGACACGGCGATGAGCACGGCCGCGGCGCGGTAGTGGCTCTGGAAGGACAGCAGCACCGCCGAGAAGCCGCAGATCATGTTGCCGAGGGTGAAGAGGCTCGGCAGCACCGCACGGGCACGGACCCGGGGGTTGAGCCGGCTCCATGGCACGACACGGGCTCCGGTCGCCGACACGAGCTGGAAGCGCCGACCGATGCGCGCCCGACGGCTCGTGGCGCCCTCAATGTCGTGACTGCCTCCGGCGTGCTCAGCGCCCTCGGCGATCTCGGCGCCCTCGGCGCCGCCCAGCGCCCCCAGCGCCCTCGGTGGTCACGACGGACCCGTGGCGGGGAAGCGGCCGAGGACCGTCTCGCCACCGACGGCGCGCTTGCCCTTGGTCACCTCGAGCACGACCTCCGGTGGCAGGAAGACGTCCATCCTCGAGCCGAACTTCATCAGGCCCATCCGCTCGCCGGTGGCGACCTCGTCGCCGGGCTCGATGCGCGTGACGATGCGGCGGGCGAGCTGACCGACGAGCTGGCGGTAGATGACCCGCCGGGGGGCGCCCCGCACGACCCGCTCGACGATGATCTCGCTGCGCTCGTTCTTCATCGCGCTCTCGGCGCGGTAGGCCGCGAGGAAACGCCCCGGCGTGTGGGTGACGTCGATGACGCGACCGCCGTAGGGCGAGCGGTTCATGTGGACGTCGAGCAGGGACAGGAAGATGCTGACCTGCTGCCAGTCCCCCGGCGGCGCGATGCCCGGCTGCGGCTCACCGACGTGGGTGACGATGCCGTCGGCCGGCGCGAGCACGACGTCGGGATCGGCGACCGGCGAGCGGTCCGGCGTGCGGTCGGGGTCGCGGAAGAAGAGCGTCACGCCGGCCGTGAGCAGGCCCAGAGCGAGCGTGGTGCGCGGTCGCCGGGCGACGGCGGCGACCACCGTCGGCACGGCAGCCATGGCGGTGAACGGCCGAGCGGCCGGGTCGATCTTCACGGGTCGGGCTCTCCCAGTCTCGGGTCGGTCGGCAGCGGGGCGGCCGAGTCGTCGTCAGGGGCGGTCTGCTGGCCGACCGGCGGGCGGTCAACGGGTGCGGTGGCACCGAGCCTAGACTCATCAGCCATGACCGCAGCGGTGAGACTGGCCGACGTCCGTCGTCGCTTCGGGACCGTCGACGCGCTCGACGGACTGTCCTGGGAGGCGCCCTCGGGCGGGGTCACTGCGGTGCTGGGACCCAACGGCGCCGGCAAGACGACCGCCATCGAGTGCGCCGTCGGTCTGCAGCGCCCCGACACGGGCACGGTCCGCGTGCTGGACGTCGATCCGGCCACCGCCGGGCCCGACCAGCGGGCCCGCGTGGGCGTGATGCTGCAGAGCGGTGGCCTGCCCAACGGCGCGCGCCCGATGCGCCTGCTCGAACACCTCTCCCGCTTCTACGCCGAGCCCGCCGACGTGGCCGCGGTCGCCGCGCGCCTCGGGGTTCGCGACTTCGCGGGCACGACCGTGCGACGGCTCTCCGGTGGTCAGAAGCAGCGCCTCGCCCTGGCCGCCGCGATGCTCGGCCGTCCCGAGGTGCTCTTCCTCGACGAGCCGGTCGCCGGTCTCGACCCCCACGGCCGGCTCGACGTGTGGGAGCTCATCCGGGAGCTGCGCGACGCCGGCACGACGATCGTCGTGACGACGCACTCCTTCGAGGAGGCGGAGCGTCTCGCCGACCACCTCGTCATCATGAGTGCCGGGCGCACGGTGGCGGAGGGGGCACTGCACGCCGTCGTCGGCGCCCGCTCGCTCGAGGACGTCTACTTCAGCCTGACGCGGAGGGGGGCGGCATGACCACCGCTCCCCCGCTGCCGGCGACCCGGGCGGCGGCTCCGGCCCGGCGCATCCTCGCGCAGGCCGGCTTCGAGACCTCGACGCTGCTGCGCAACGGCGAGCAGCTGCTCGTCTCGATGGTGCTGCCCGCGCTCGTGCTGGTCGGCCTGCATGTCACCGACTCCCCCTCGCTGGGTCCGGGCGAGCGGATCGACGTGGCGGTGCCCGGCGTCATCGCGCTCTGCGTCATCTCGGCCTCCTTCACCTCGCAGGCCATCTCGACCGGCTTCGACCGCCGGTACGCCGTGTTGCGCTACCTCGGCACGACCCCCCTCGGCCGCAGTGGCCTCGTCACCGCCAAGGCGGTGGCAACCCTGGCCGTCGAGATCATGCAGATCGCCGTGATCGCCGCGCTGGGCGTCGCCCTCGGCTGGCGTCCCGACCTCTCGGGCGTGCCGTATGCCGTCCTCTTCGTCATCGTCGGCACGTGGGCCTTCGTCGCACTGGCGCTGCTGCTCGCCGGGACGTTGCGGGCCGAGGCGGTGCTCGCGCTGGCCAACCTCCTGTGGGTGCTGCTGCTCGTCGGCGGCGGGGTCGTCGTGCCCCGCACCCAGCTGCCCGACGGCCTCTCCGGAATGGCGGCGCTGCTGCCGTCGGCAGGGTTGGCCGACGGACTGCGCTCCGCCCTCATCGATGGCACGTTGAACCTGCCGGCCCTCGGCGTCGTCGTCGTGTGGGGAGCCACCGCCACCGCGCTGGCCGTGCGCTTCTTCCGCTTCGACGACTGACGCGTAGGGCACACTCGGCGACAGGCAGCGAGCAGACCCCGACCACCTGGAGGCGACCGTGTTCGACTACATCCTCGGGCTTCCGATGCACCCGCTGATCATCCACGCGGTCGTCGTGCTCGTGCCCCTGTCGGCCCTCGTCGCCATCGCCTTCGCCGTGCGGCCGACCTGGCGGCACGTGTTGCGCTGGCCGGTCGCCATCGCCGGTGTCGTCTCCGGTGTGTTGGCGTTCGTCGCCGCCGAGAGCGGCGAGGAGCTCCAACGCCGGGTGTCGCAGGTGCGCGCCAGCACCACCGACTTCGACCTGCTCGCAGAGCACGTCGAGTGGGGCGACCGCGCCAAGCTGCTCTGCCTCGTGTTCATGGTGCTCTGCCTCGCCTCGGCCTGGTTCCTGCGGGCGCCCGACGACGACGAGCCCCGCCGTCGCACCCTGGAGATCCCTCTGGCGATCCTGCTCGTCGTCTCGGCTCTGTCAGCCCTCATCACCGTCGGGCTCGCCGGCCACGCCGGCGCCCAGGTGACCTGGGCAGGGCTGGCCTGAGCCCGCGACGGGCTGACCGACCGCCTCCCGGGGGAGCAGTTGGGGCGGGTGAGGACGAGCCGTGGGCCACCGCTTACGCTTCGTCCGTGTCGCTCGTCTCCACCGTGACCTCCCGCCTCCCCGTGATGCCGCTGCGCTGGGCCCGCGGCATCCTCGTCGCCAACCTCGCGGCCGAGATCGGCATCGTCGTCACCGGTGGCGTCGTGCGCCTCACGGGCAGCGGTCTCGGCTGCCCGACCTGGCCCGAGTGCATGCCCGGCTCCTTCACCCCGGTGCGGACCGACGAGAGCTCGATCCACGACCTCGTCGAGTTCGGAAACCGCCTGCTCACCTTCGTCGTCGTGATCCTCGCGATCGCGTCGCTCTACGCCGTGCTGACGCAGTGGCCCCGGCGCGGCCGGATCCAGCTCGTCGCACTGGGCGTGCTCGCCGGCATCCCCGCCCAGGCGATCCTCGGCGGCATCACGGTGCTCACCGGTCTCAACCCCTACCTCGTCGCGGGGCACTTCCTGCTCTCGATGGTGCTCATCGTCCTGTCGACCGCTCTGGTGCGGGGCTCACGCGACGACGTGTCCGGTCCGGGCGAGCTGCTCGTGCACCCGATCGCGAGGGCGGTCGCCCTCGTGACCTGCCTCGTGGGAGCGGTCGTCGTCGTGCTCGGCACCATCGTCACCGGCTCGGGCCCGCACTCAGGCGACGCCGACACCCCCGCCCGCACCGGTTTCGACCCTCGCGTCGTGTCGTGGCTGCACGCCGACGCCGTCATGCTCTTCTGCGGGCTCGTCGTCGCGACCCTCGTCGCGGTGCTCATCACCGCCAGGACCGACGAGCCGCGCCGGGCGTGGTGGGTCGTCCTCGCCGTCACGCTGGCCCAGGGCGCCATCGGCTACGTGCAGTACTTCACCGCCCTGCCGGTCATCCTCGTGCTCCTGCACATGCTCGGTGCAAGTCTGCTCGTGGCCTCCCTGACCTGGGGCGTGCTCGCGATGCGGCGCCACCCCGTCTGACCCCGCCGCAACCGTAGGGTGGGACGGGTGAGCGACGAGCAGCCCGCCCTCGACGACGGCGACCTGCGCCTCCGGCCGTGGACCGTCGCCGACGTCGAGCCGACCCTGCCGCTGCACGACGACGAGATCGCGCGTTGGTTCGACCTCGAGACGGAGCCTCCCGCACGTGACCGCCAGGCGGCATGGGTGGCGCAGACGCACGCCGAGTGGGCGGACTCGCGGGCGAAGGTCACCTTCCTCGTCGAGTGGCGCGGCGAGCCGGCCGGCTCCGTCGACGTGCGCCGACGCTCCGACGGGGTGGGCGTGCTGTCGTGGATGACGTATGCGCCCTTCCGCGGTCGCGGCGTGGCCTCCCGGGCCGTGCGGCTCCTCGTCGACTGGGCCTTCGACGAGCTGGGTCTGCGCCGAGTCGAGGCCGAGGTCGAACCCGCTCAACCGGGCCTCGTTGCGCATCGCCCACCGCGCGGGTCTGCGGCGAGAGGGACTGCTCCGCGGCAACACGATGCTGGCGGGCGAGGTGCACGACACCGTCCTGCTCGGGCGTCTCGTCGACGACCCGCCGCCGGGAACCCGTGAGGGCTTCACCGCCCTGCTCGACTCCAGCCTGCCGACGAAGCGCGCCATCGCGCAGGGCGTCCTGCGCGCCGGGGCCGCCTGATCGGGCACCGGACGCGGCGTCACGAGTGCTGCTCTGCGAGCTCGTCTACAAGCGGGAGTGGGACCTGCCGGGCGGCGTCGTCGACCGGGGCGAGTCACCGGCCGAGTGCGTCGTGCGCGAGGTGCGTGAGGAGCTCTCCCTCGACGTCGTGGTGCGCTCGCTGCTCGCGGTCAACTGGCTGCCCCCGCTGCTCGGCTGGGCCGACGCCACGGTCTTCGTCTTCGACCTCGGCGTCGTCGACCCGCACTTCACCGACGCGGCCCGCCTCGAGGCCCGCGAGATCCGGGGCGTGCACTGGGCGGCTCCGCACGACTGGCCCGCTCGCGTCGCGCCCTACAACGCTCGGCTGCTCGACGCGATCATGCAGTCGTCCGGCGACGCCGGCACGCTCTACCTCGAGGACGGCGCCCCGGTGGGGACGGCCTGACGGTCGGCACCGGACGCAGGGCGCGAGTCACCCGCTCGGTGCTCGTCGGGCAGACGCCCCGGGGGTGCCCGCGGTGGGGTCAGCGCGGCAGCGGCAGGGCGACGTGCCAGATGGGGTCGAGCGCGACGCCGACGAAGAGGATCGTCAGGTAGGTGATCGAGAAGTGGAAGAGACGCATCGGGCGCAGGGCGTCGTCTGCGGCGCCGGCCCGGGCGCGGGCGAGGAGACGGTGCGCCTCGGCGAGGAAGAGCGCGCCCGACGCGACGGCGGCGACGGTGTAGACCCACCCCATCGGCTGCACCGGGATCAGCGCCAGGGACGTGAGGACCATGGCCCACGAGTAGGCCACGATCTGCCTCGCCACGACGACGAAGCGCTCGACCACGGGCAGCATCGGCACGTGGGCGTTGGCGTAGTCGTCCTTGTAGCGCAAGGACAATGGCCAGTAGTGCGGCGGCGTCCAGAAGAAGATGACCATGAAGAGGATGAAGGCCGACCAGCTGACCGAGCCGGTCACCGCCGACCAGCCGATGAGCACGGGCATGCACCCCGCGGCACCGCCCCAGACGATGTTCTGGGTGGTGCGCCGCTTGAGCAGCAGCGTGTAGCCGAAGACGTAGAAGAGCAGCGCGGCCAGGGCGAGCCAGGCACTCAGCCAGTTGACGAGCAGCCCCAACCACAGCGTGGACACGACGGCGAGCGTGACGCCGAAGATGAGCGCCCCGCGCGGCGACACCGTGCCCGTGACGAGGGGCCTGTTGCTCGTGCGGTGCATGACCGCGTCGATGTCGCGGTCGATGTAGCAGTTGAGGGTGTTGGCCGACCCGGCCGAGAGGGTGCCCCCGACGACCGTGGCGACGACGAGCCAGAGGTCCGGCACGCCCTGCTGCGCGAGGAACATGACGGGGATCGTCGTGATGAGCAGCAGCTCGATGATCCGCGGCTTCATGAGCGAGACGTACTGCCCGAGGACGAACGTGGGTCCACTGCCGTCGGGACCGTGCAGCGCCGACAGGTCGGCGCGGGGGTCCACCGTTGTCACTGAGATCCTCATCGCTGGGTTCGTCGCTCCGACGGGCGGGTACGGAGCATGGCGTCGCAAGTCTAGACCGTCACCCCGACGGGCGACGGAGCGGTTCACTTCGTCACCCGTCGGCCGGTCCACCCCAACCTCTCACCCCGTGCCCGCGGCCTCTCGCCCGCGCGGATGCCACGCTCGCGCCCACGAACCGGTCGTGCTGTCAGCGTGCATCCACGCTGGGACTAGGCTCGCCGCATACGTGAGATCCACCTTTCTGGCGAAGGAGACCCGTTCGTGACCAGCACCGCCACGTCGGCGAAGAAGCCCACCCGTCCGAGCGCTCCGAGGAAGGCGAAGGCATCCGGCCCCCTGGCGGGACGTGATCCCGGGCTGCCGAGCCCGGTGGCGAAGAAGGCGGGCTGGTCCGACCTCGACGTGCGGGCGGTCGACACGGCGCGGCTGCTCGCGGCCGACGCCGTGCAGAAGGTCGGCAACGGCCACCCGGGCACCGCGATGTCGCTCGCTCCCCTGGCCTACCTGCTCTACCAGAACGTCATGACGCACGACCCGAGCGACCCGTCCTGGCTGGGCCGGGACCGCTTCGTCCTGTCGTGCGGGCACTCGAGCCTCACGCAGTACATCCAGCTCTACCTCTCCGGCTACGGCCTCTCGCTCGACGACCTCAAGGCGCTGCGCACCTGGGGCTCGCAGACGCCGGGTCACCCTGAGGTCCACCACACCAAGGGCGTCGAGATCACGACCGGACCGCTCGGCTCGGGGCTCGCCTCCGCCGTCGGCATGGCGATGGCGCAGCGCCGCCAGCGCGGCCTCTTCGACCCCGATGCCAAGGCGGGCACGAGCCCCTTCGACCACCACGTCTACGTCATCGCCTCCGACGGCGACATGCAGGAGGGCGTGACCCACGAGGCCTGCTCGCTCGCCGGCCACCAGGAGCTCGGCAACCTCACTGTCGTCTACGACGCCAACCAGATCTCGATCGAGGACGACACCGACATCGCGTTCAGCGAGGACGTGGCAGCCCGCTTCACGGCATACGGCTGGCACGTCGTCGAGGTCGACTGGCGCAAGGACGCCGACGGCGCGACCTACGTCGAGGACGTCGACGCCCTGCTCGCGGCCATCCGCTCGGGCGACAAGGTCAGCGACAAGCCGACCCTCGTGGTGCTGCACACGATCATCGCGTGGCCCGCGCCGACCAAGCAGAACACCGGCAAGTCGCACGGCTCCGCGCTCGGCGACGAGGAGGTCGCCGCCACCAAGGAGCTGCTCGGCTTCGACCCGAAGAAGTCCTTCGTCGTCGAGCCGGCCGTGCTCAAGCAGGCGCGCGACATCGTCAAGCGCGGCAAGGCGGCCCACCGTGAGTGGGACAAGGGCTTCAAGGCCTGGCGCAAGGCCAACCCCGAGCGCGCGGCGCTGCTCGACCGCATCCTCGCAGGCACGGCGCCCGCCGGCCTCTCGAAGGCGCTGCCCACCTTCCCCGCCGACGAGAAGGGTCTCGCGACCCGCGCCGCCAGCGGCAAGGTGCTGACCGCGATCGCCGACGTCATGCCAGAGCTGTGGGGCGGTTCGGCCGACCTCGCCGAGTCCAACAACACGACGATGGAGGGCCAGCCCTCCTTCGTCCCGAGCTCGAAGCAGACGTCGACGTGGAAGGGCGGCCCCTTCGGTCGCACGCTGCACTTCGGCATCCGCGAGAACGGCATGGGCATGATCCTCAACGGGATCGCGCTCGAGGGCCTGACCCGCCCCTACGGAGGCACCTTCCTCGTCTTCTCCGACTACATGCGCCCGGCGGTGCGCCTCGCGGCCATCCAGCAGGCGCCGGTCACCTACGTGTGGACGCACGACTCCATCGGGCTCGGCGAGGACGGCCCGACGCACCAGCCGATCGAGCACCTCGCGGCGTTGCGTGCCATCCCCGGACTCGACGTCGTGCGACCCGCCGACGCCAACGAGACCGCGGCCGCGTGGGCGCAGATCCTCACGGGCGGCAACGGGCCCGCCGCGCTGTGCCTCACCCGCCAGAACGTCCCCACCTGGGACCGCTCGAAGTACGGCAAGGTCAGCGGCGTCGCCAAGGGCGCCTACGTCCTCGTCGACGAGTCGCGCAAGGGCGACCCCGACGTCATCCTCATCGCGACCGGCTCCGAGGTGCAGCTGGCCGTGCAGGCGGCCGAGCGGCTCGAGAAGTCGAAGGTCGCGACGCGCGTCGTGTCGATGCCCTGCCGCGAATGGTTCGAGAAGCAGACCCGTTCCTACCAGGACAAGGTGCTGCCCCCGGCTGTGCGTGCCAGGGTGAGCGTCGAGGCCGCGGTCTCGATGGGTTGGCGCGACATCGTCGGCGACGCCGGACGCAGCGTCAGCATCGAGCACTTCGGCGCCTCCGCCGACCAGGCGACCCTCTACCGCGAGTTCGGCATCACGACCGACGCCGTCGTCAAAGCCGCCAGGGACTCCCTCAAGGCCGCCGGAGCCTCCGCGCGCAGGGCGCCGAGGGCCACCGAGACCAACCCGGGTCGAGCCGCCCAGAGCGCCTCGACCGATGTCATGGGCGCCGATGTGAACGCGAGCCACAAGGCTTCGCAGTCGGCAGCATCCGCCACGAGCAAGGGGAAGTGATCAGCATGTCCAACCCGAACACCCAGGCCCTCTCCGATGCAGGCGTCTCCATCTGGCTCGACGACCTGTCACGCGAGCTGCTCGAGACCGGCAAGATCGCCGACCTCGTCAAGGAGCGCAACGTCGTCGGACTCACCTCCAACCCCTCGATCTTCCAGGCCGCCCTGTCGAAGGGTGACCGCTACAACGCCGACCTCGCGGCGCTGACGGCCGACGGCAAGGACGTCGAGGAGGTCGTCTTCGAGCTGACGACGTCGGACGTGCGCGAGGCGTGCGACCTCTTCACGGACCTCTATGCCTCGACGAAGGGGGTGGACGGCCGCGTGTCGATCGAGGTCGACCCGCGGCTCGCGCACGACACCGACCAGACCGTCGCCCAGGCCAAGCAGCTGCACGCCGCGGTCGACCGCGAGAACGTCCTCATCAAGATCCCCGCGACCAAGGCCGGCCTGCCGGCCATCACCGCGACGATCGCTGAGGGCATCAGCGTCAACGTGACTCTCATCTTCTCGCTCGAGCGCTACCGCGCCGTGATGAACGCCTACCTCGAGGGCCTCGAGCGGGCCCACGCCGCCGGCAAGGACCTCTCGAAGATCCACTCGGTCGCCTCGTTCTTCGTCTCGCGCGTCGACACGGAGATCGACAAGCGCCTCGACGACATCGGCACCGACGAGGCCAGGGCGCTCAAGGGCAAGGCGGGCCTGGCCAACGCACGGCTCGCCTACCAGGCGTTCGAGGAGGTCTTCTCCACCCCCCGCTGGGGCTCGCTCGCCGACGAGGGGGCCAACGTGCAGCGACCCCTGTGGGCGTCCACGGGAGTCAAGGACCCGGCCTACCCCGACACCATGTACGTCGACGAGCTCGTCGCCGCCGACGTGGTCAACACGATGCCGGGCAAGACGCTCGAGGCGACCGCCGACCACGGCGACATCCACGGTGACACGGTGACCGGTGGCTACGGACAGGCGAGCGAGGTCCTCGACGACCTGGAGCGCGTCGGTGTCTCCTACACCGAGGTCGTCGAGCTGCTCGAGGAGGAGGGTGTCGGCAAGTTCGAGAAGGCCTGGGGCGAGCTCCTCGACGGCGTGACCGCCGAGATGTCGAAGGTGTCCGCGTGAGCTCGCTGTCGGTGAGCGCCTCCGGCGCCGCGGCCGACGCGATCTCGCGCCACGTGCCAGTGCTCGTCGCCGACGGCGTGGCGGGCCGGCTCTTCGCCCAGGACGCCACGCTGTGGGGCCCCGAGGCCGAGTCCGAGTCGCGCGTCCGACTCTCGTGGGTCGGACTGCCCCGCTCGTCGCGGCCGCTCGTCGGTGAGATCGAGGCGCTCCGCGACGACCTGGCGAGCCGCGGCCTCACGCACGTCGTGCTCTGCGGCATGGGTGGGTCCTCCCTCGCGCCCGAGGTCATCTGCGCCACCGCGGGCAAGGACCTCGTCGTGCTCGACTCGTCCGACCCCGACTACGTCCGACGCGCGCTCGGCGACGACCTCGAGCGCACCGTCGTCGTCGTCTCGAGCAAGTCGGGCTCCACGGTCGAGACCGACTCGCAGCGCCGCGCCTACGAGGGTGCGTTCAGCGATGCCGGCATCGACCCCGCCACCCGCATCGTCATCGTCACCGACCCGGGCAGTCCGCTGGACGAGGAGTCGCGGGGCAAGGGCTACCGCGTCGTCAACGCCGACCCCGACGTGGGTGGCCGCTACAGCGCCCTGACCGCCTTCGGCCTCGTGCCCAGTGGACTCGCGGGCGTCGACGTCGGCGCCCTGCTCGACGAGGCCGAGTCGGTCGCCGACCTGCTCGCCGAGGACGACGAGGCCAACCCGGCCCTGCGCCTCGGTGCCGCGATGGCCGGCACCCAGCCACTGCGCGACAAGCTCGTGCTGGTCGACGAGGGCTCCGGCATCATCGGATTCGCCGACTGGGCCGAGCAGCTCATCGCCGAGTCCACCGGCAAGGACGGCACCGGTGTGCTGCCCGTCGTCGTCGAGGGCAGTGACGCGCCCGAGGTGCGCTCTCCTGCCGCTGACGTGCTCGTGACCCGGCTCGTGCCCGTCGACGACGACACCGTCGCCTCGGGTGACGACGTGCGTGTCAGCGGCGCGCTCGGTGCACAGCTGCTCCTCTGGGAAGCGGCGACCGCCGTCGCCGGGCGCCTGCTCTCCATCAACCCCTTCGACCAGCCCGACGTCGAGTCGGCCAAGAAGGCCGCGCGCGCCCTCCTCGACCAGGGCGCCGCTGCGAGCGAGGCACCCGCGGCCACGGACGGCGCCGTCGAGATCCGGGCCATGGGCGGCGACTGGCTGGGCTCCGCATCGACGGTCTCCGAGGCGCTCGACGCGCTGCTCGGGCAGCTCGACCCCGAGCGCGGCTACGTCGCGATCATGGCCTACCTCGACCGGCTCGGTGACGCCTCGCTCGCCGACGTGCGAGCCAGGGTTGCCGAGCGGACCGGTCGCCCGACGACCTTCGGCTGGGGGCCCCGCTTCCTGCACTCGACGGGTCAGTTCCACAAGGGCGGCCCCGCCGTGGGCGTCTACGTGCAGATCACCACGGCCCCGGGCCATGACCTCCCGGTCCCCGGACGCGAGTTCACCTTCGGCGACTTCATCGCGTCGCAGGCAGGCGGTGACGCCCAGGTGCTCGCCGACCACGACCGCCCGGTGCTGCGCCTGCACCTGACCGACCACGACGCCGGACTGGCCCAGGTCATGACCGCGCTCTCGCAGGGAGGGCGTGGATGACCCCGGCGCGAATCGCCCACGGGGAGAACCCCCTCCGCACAGCTCAGGACAAGCGGCTGCCCCGCATCGCCGGTCCGTGCGGTCTCGTCCTCTTCGGCGTGACGGGCGACCTCGCCCGCAAGAAGCTCATGCCCGCCATCTACGACCTCGCCAACCGGGGACTGCTGCCACCGGGCTTCTCGCTCGTCGGCTTCGCCCGGCGCGACTGGGCAACCCAGGACTTCGGCCAGGTCGTCCACGACGCCGTCAAGCAGCACGCGCGCACGCCCTTCAGCGAGGACGTGTGGCGCAACCTCTCCGAGGGGTTCCGCTTCGTGCCCGGCACGTTCGACGACCCGGCTGCCTTCGACCTGCTCGCCAAGACGGTCGACGAGCTCGACGAGGACCGCGGCACCGGGGGCAACCACGCCTTCTACCTCTCGATCCCGCCGGGCTTCTTCGCCACGGTGTGCGAGCAGCTCGAGCGGTGTGGGCTGACGACCGCCGAGGGCGACAGCTGGCGGCGCGTCATCATCGAGAAGCCCTTCGGTCACGACCTCAAGAGCGCCCAGGAGCTCAACGAGATCGTCGAGGGCGTCTTCCCGCCCGACTCCGTCTTCCGGATCGACCACTACCTCGGCAAGGAGACGGTGCAGAACCTCCTCGCCCTGCGCTTCGCCAACCAGCTCTTCGAGCCGGTGTGGAACGCCAACTACGTCGACCACGTGCAGATCACGATGGCCGAGGACATCGGCATCGGTGGTCGAGCCGGCTACTACGACGGCATCGGCGCCGCGCGCGACGTCATCCAGAACCACCTCCTCCAGCTGCTCGCGCTGACGGCCATGGAGGAGCCCGTCTCCTTCGACGCCAAGGACCTTCGCGCCGAGAAGGAGAAGGTGCTGTCCGCCGTCCGACTGCCCGCCGACCTCGACAAGGGTGCCGCTCGTGGGCAGTATGCCGGCGGGTGGCAGGGCGCCGAGGAGGTCGTCGGCTATCTCGAGGAGGACGGCGTCGACAAGGGCTCGACCACCGAGACCTTCGCAGCGGTCACCCTCGAGGTCGACACGCGTCGCTGGGCCGGCGTCCCCTTCTACCTGCGCACCGGCAAGCGGCTCGGCAAGCGGGTCACCGAGATCGCGGTCGTCTTCAAGCGCGCCCCGCACCTGCCCTTCGAGCACACGGCGACGGAAGAGCTCGGCCAGAACGCCATCGTCATCCGCGTGCAGCCCGACGAGGGCGTCACGATCCGCTTCGGATCCAAGGTGCCCGGTGCGCAGATGGAGGTGCGCGACGTGACGATGGACTTCGGCTACGGCTCCTCCTTCACCGAGGCCTCCCCCGAGGCCTACGAGCGCCTCATCCTCGACGTCCTCCTCGGGGAGCCGCCGCTCTTCCCGCGGCACGAGGAGGTCGAGTCGTCGTGGCGGATCCTCGATCCGCTCATGAAGCACTGGGCCAAGGCGGGCAAGCCCGAGCAGTATGTCGCCGGAAGCTGGGGTCCGGAGTCGGCCCACCGGATGCTCGCACGCGACGGACGCACGTGGAGGATGCCATGATCCGCGACCTGACCGACACCACGACGACGGGCATCAGCAAGACGCTCGTCCGCCTGCGCAACGAGGTCGGTGCGATGGCGCTGGGCCGCGTGCTCACGCTCGTGGTGGTCGTGGAGGACATCGATGCCGGCACTGCCATCGACGTAGCCAACCAGGCGAGCCGGCAGCACCCCTGCCGCATCATCGTCGTCATCCCCGGCGACCGTCGGGGTCGCAACCGACTCGACGCACAGATCCGTCTGGGCGGCGACGCGGGCGCGAGCGAGATCGTCGTGCTGCGCCTCTATGGCGCCCTGGCCAACCACGGTCCGAGCGTCGTCGTGCCGCTGCTGCTGCCCGACTCGCCGATCGTCGCGTGGTGGCCGGGCGAGGCCCCTGCCGACGTCGGACGGGACCCCATCGGAGCGATGGCCCAGCGTCGCATCACCGACGCGGCGCAGCACCGCAACCCGCGCACCATGCTCAAGAAGCGCGCCGCCACCTACGCACCGGGCGATACCGACCTGTCGTGGACCCGCCTCACTCGGTGGCGCGGTCTGCTGGCCGCGGCGCTCGACCAGCCGCCCTACGAGCCGATCACGAGCGCCGTCGTCAGCGGCGCGCCCGACTCGCCCTCGTCGGACCTGCTGGCCGCATGGCTCCAGCGCCGCCTCAAGGTGCCGGTGCACCGCGTCTCGACGCCACGTGGCTCGGGCATCAGCTCGGTGCGGCTCGACCGCAAGAGCGGGCCGATCGACCTCGTGCGACCCGGCGACGCCGTCGCCACGCTCTCCCAGGCCGGACAGCCCGACCGCCGCATCAGCCTGCCGCGGCGCGAGGTGCCCGAGTGCCTCGCCGACGAGCTGCGCCGGCTCGACCCTGACGACGCCTACGAGGACGCCCTGCTGCACGGGCTCCAGGCGCTCCAGCCGGTGCGACTCACCGCTGCCTCGGCGGCGAAGGCCGGCAAGGCGCCCGACCCGGCGGAGTCGCGCCGTCTCGCGGCTCGCCTCGGCCGTGACGTGTCGGCCAAGGAGGCCAGCGCGATGATCGCGGCGCCGCCCGCCCCGGAGCACGCCGAGACCGAGCAGGTGCGGGCCGCCACGGTGCGCAAGCTCGCCGGCAAACGCACACCACGTGAGAAGCAGGCCGACAAGGAGCGCGCGGAGGCAGCCACCGCGTTGTCCACCTCGTCGTCGTCCCCGACGAAGAAGGCCGCGACCAAGAGGACCGCGACGAAGAAGACCACGACCAAGAAGACCGCGACCAAGAAGACCACCACGAGGACGGCCGCCACCACCAAGGGCTCCACCACCAAGGGCTCCACCACCAAGGCAGCGACGAGCAAGGCGACCTCGTGACCGGCGAGCCGCGGGTCGTCGTCCACCCCGACAAGCAGTCGCTGGCGGACGCCGCGGCGGCCCGCTTCGTGACGGCCCTGATCGACGCGCAGACCCGCAGCCCGGAGGCCCAGGTGGCTCTCACCGGTGGGTCGATGGGCTCGGCGATCATCGCCGCCGTGGCCCGCACCCCGGGCCGCACTGCCGTCGACTGGTCGCGGGTGCGGGTCTGGTGGGGCGACGAGCGCTACCTCCCGGCCGGTGACCCCGAGCGCAACGACACCCAGAACGACGAAGCCGGCCTCACCGCACTGGGACTCGACCGGGACAAGGTGCACCGGGTTGCAGGGCCAGACGCGTCCGAGAGCGCCGAGGCCAGCGCGGAGGCTTATGGGCAGACGATCCGCGAGCACGGTCAAGGAGCCTGGGACGTCGTGCTCTTCGGAGTCGGCCCTGACGGGCACGTCGCATCGCTCTTCCCGCACCATCCGGCTCAGCGGCAGGCCGACGCGATCGCCGTCGCGGTGCACGACTCACCCAAGCCGCCACCGGACCGGGTGAGCCTGACCTTCGAGTGCTTCGAACGCAGCCGCGAGGTGTGGTTCCTCGTCGCCGGCGGAGACAAGGCTGAGTCGGTCGCGGCGGCGCTCGCGCCCGGCGCCGACCGCTGGGACGTGCCGGCGGCCGGGCCACGGGGCAGCGACGCCACCCTGTGGCTGCTCGACGCCGACGCGGCGGGGACCCTGGGCTGACGACCGCACCGGACGGCATACCGACCCCAACCTCCACGACATGACGAAGGGCCCGGAGGATCTCCCGGGCCCTTCGTGGTCGTGTCGGACCGTCAGGTCACTGGATCAGGCCGCGCTCGCGCAGCGTGCTGAGGGCCTCGTCGAGGATGGCCGCGCCGTCGGCGTCGCTGCGCCGCTCCTTCACGTAGGCCAGGTGCGTCTTGTAGGGCTCGACCTTCGGCGGGGCCGGAGGGTTGTCCTTGTCCTGGCCGGCGGGGAGGCCGCAGCGCGGGCAGTCCCACGTCTCGGGCAGCACCATGCCGGGCTCCTGAGCGAAGCTCGGCCGCGTCTCGTGCCCGTTGGAGCACCAGTAGGAGATGTGGACGCGAGGAGCGGCGTCGCCGCGCTCCGCCTCGCCCATGGGGCCGGCGCCGACCCGACTTCCGCGAATTGCGTTGCCGCTCGCCATGGTGTCGTCCTCTCAGCTTGCGAACC
Source organism: uncultured Actinomycetota bacterium (assembly GCA_963697735.1). Lineage (GTDB taxonomy): Bacteria > Actinomycetota > Actinomycetes > Actinomycetales > Dermatophilaceae > Humibacillus. The sequence continues at coordinate 182,390 of CAVOOZ010000007.1, forward strand.
GGGCCAGCAGGCCCAGTCCGATGATGGCCGTCGCCCAGACCGCAGCCACGGCCACGGTGAAACGGTCAAGGTTGCGCTCGGCCACCGACGAGCCGCCGAGCGAGGTGGACATGCCTCCGCCGAACATGTCGGAGAGGCCACCACCCTTGCCCTTGTGCAGCAGGATGAAGAGGGTCAGGACCAGGCTGGACAGCACCAGCAGGACCTGCAGGGCGATGCGAACCGCATCCACGTGGGTCACTCCAAATCGTCGGGACGTCATCTGCCACGGCATCGCTACCGGGACTCGGGCAAGGATACCTTCCCCCTGCCCGATCGACCGAACGCTGCGCCGCGGACCGAGGCCCGAGGCGGGGTCAGGCAGGGATGGGGACTCAGCTCGTGGCGAGGTGGTCGCGGTAGCGACAGATGGACGCGAACTCGGCCGGGTCGATCGAGGCTCCGCCCACGAGGGCGCCGTCGACGTCCTCCTGCGACATGATCGCCGCGACGTTGCCCGACTTCACGCTTCCGCCGTAGAGCACGCGTATGCCGTCCGCGACGTCGCCGCTGTAGAGCTCGGCGAGCAGCGTGCGGATCGAGGCGCAGACCTCCTGCGCGTCCTCCGGGGTGGCGACCTCGCCGGTGCCGATCGCCCAGATGGGCTCGTAGGCGATGACGATCGACGCGACCTGCTCCTTGGACACCCCGTCGAGCGCGGCGCGCAGCTGCGCCACCACGTGCTCGACCTGACGACCCTCCTTGCGCACGTCGAGGGCCTCGCCGCAGCAGAGGATCGGCGTGAGGTCGTGCGCGTAGGCCGCTTTGACCTTGGCCGCGACGATCTCGTCGGTCTCGCCGTGGCCCTCGCGCCGCTCACTGTGACCGATGCACACGTAGGTGCAGCCGAGCTTCTTGAGGAAGGCGCCGGAGATGTCACCGGTGAAGGCGCCGGACGTGTGCGGCGACAGGTCCTGCGCGCCGTACCTCAGCTCGAGCTTGTCGCCCTCGACGATGGTCTGCACCGACCGCAGGTCGGTGTAGGGAGGCAGCACCGCGACCTCGACGGCGGAGTAGTCGTGCTTGGCGTCACGCAGCGTCCAGTCGAGCTTCTGCACGAGGTGGGTGCCCTGGAGGTGGTCGAGGTTCATCTTCCAGTTCCCGGCCATGAGCGGCACGCGGCCGCTCAGGGGCGCTGGGGCGTTCTTCGCCATCAGGCGTCATCCTCCTCGAGGACCGTGAGACCGGGCAGCTCCTTGCCCTCGAGGTACTCGAGGCTCGCCCCGCCACCGGTCGAGATGTGGCCGAAGTCGGAGTCCTGGAAGCCGAGCTGGCGCACGGCTGCGGCGGAGTCGCCGCCGCCGACGACGGTCAGCGCGCCGGCCGACGTCACGTCGACGAGGGCCCGGGCGAGCGCCTTGGTGCCCGCGGCATACGGCTCCATCTCGAAGGCACCCATGGGGCCGTTCCAGAAGACGGTGCGGCAGTCGGAGAGCTTCTCGGCAAAGAGCCTGCTCGACTCCGGGCCGATGTCGAGGCCCATGCGGTCGGCCGGGATCGCGTCGGCCGCGACGATGTCGTGCGCGGCGTCGGCGCTGAACGCGTCGGCGGCAACGATGTCGACCGGCAGGACGATCTCGACGCCCTCCTTGTGGGCACGCTCGAGGTAGCCCTTGACCGTGTCGATCTGGTCGGCCTCGAGCAGGCTCCTGCCGACCTCGTGACCCTGCGCCGCGAGGAAGGTGAAGACCATGCCGCCGCCAATGAGGAGACGGTCGGCCGTGCCGAGCAGGTTGCCGATGACGCCGAGCTTGTCGGACACCTTCGCGCCCCCGAGCACGACGGCATACGGGCGCTCCGGGTCCTTGGTGAGGCGGCGCAGCACGTCGACCTCCGTCGAGACGAGGTCGCCCGTGGCGTGCGGCAGCAGGCGAGCGACGTCGTAGACGGACGCCTGCTTGCGGTGCACGACACCGAAGCCGTCCGAGACGAAGACGTCTGCGAGAGAGGCGAGCTCGCCGGCGAAGTCAGCGCGGTCCTCATCGGTCTTGGCCGTCTCGCCGGCGTTGAACCGGAGGTTCTCGAGCAGCAGCACCTGGCCGTCCTCGAGCGCGGCCGCCTTGGCCTGGGCGTCCTCGCCGACGGTGTCGTCGGCGAAGACGACCGGGATGCCCAGCACCTCGCCGAGGCGGTCAGCGACGGGCGCCAGGGAGTACCTGGCCTCCGGAGCGCCCTTGGGACGACCGAGGTGCGCACAGACGATGACGCGCGCGCCGGCTTCGGCGAGGCTCTTGATCGTGGGTGCCGACGCCCGGATCCGGCCGTCGTCGGTGATGGTCGTGCCGTCGAGCGGCACGTTGAGGTCTGAGCGGACGAGGACGCGCTTGCCGCGCAGGTCCCCGAGGTCGCCGGTCGTCTTCACGCGGTCTGCCTCTTCCGTTGGCGGGATGGTCTGGAGATATGGCGGCGGCCACCGCCCCGGCAGCTGCCGGGGCGGTGGCCGAGCGCGTCAGAGCGACTTGCCGACGAGGTTGACGAGGTCGACGAGGCGGTTGGAGTAGCCCCACTCGTTGTCGTACCAGCCGACGACCTTGACCTGGTTGCCGATGACCTTGGTGAGGCCGGCGTCGAAGATGCACGACGCCGGGTCGGTCTCGATGTCCTTGGAGACGATCTCGTCCTCGGTGTAGACGAGGAAGCCCTTCATCGGGCCCTCGGCGGCGGCCTTGACGGCGGCGTTGACCTCTTCGACGGTCGTCTCACGGCTTGCTTCGAAGGTGAGGTCGGTGGCCGAGCCCGTCGGCACCGGGACGCGGAGCGCGTAGCCGTCGAGCTTGCCCTTGAGCTCGGGCAGCACGAGGGCGACGGCCTTGGCCGCGCCGGTGGTCGTCGGCACGATGTTGAGCGCGGCGGCGCGCGCCCGGCGGAGGTCCTTGTGCGGCGCGTCCTGCAGGTTCTGGTCCTGCGTGTAGGCGTGGATCGTCGTCATGAGGCCCTTGACGATGCCGAACTCGTCGTTGAGGGCCTTCGCCATCGGCGCGAGGCAGTTCGTCGTGCACGAGGCGTTGGAGATGACGGTGTGGGCGGCGGGGTCGTAGAGCTCGTGGTTGACGCCCATCACGATGGTGATGTCCTCGTTCTTGGCCGGGGCCGAGATGATGACCTTCTTGGCGCCACCGTCGATGTGCGCCTTGGCCTTCTGCGCGTCGGTGAAGAAGCCGGTGGACTCGATGATGACGTCGGCGCCGACTCCGGCCCAGTCGATCGCGGCCGGGTCGCGCTCCTCGAAGACGCGAATCGCCTTGCCGTCGACGACGATCGAGGTCTCGTCGTAGGTGACCTCCCCGGGGAAACGACCCAGGATGGAGTCGTACTTGAGCAGGTGGGCGAGGGTCTTGTTGTCCATGAGGTCGTTCGTGGCGACGACCTCGATGTCGGCTCCGGATGCCAGGACGGCTCGGAAGAAGTTGCGGCCGATGCGGCCAAAGCCGTTGATACCAACGCGAACGGTCACTGCTGAGCACCTCTTCGGGTGAGACTGTGTCGGACGGTGTGTCAGACCTGGGACCACGCGACGTCGGGTGGCCTCGATCACGACCACCCTAGTGCGTCGGCTTCGGGGGCGAGGCGCACGTCTCAGGGCATGGTGAGCGGTCGCTCACCCCGGGTGCGGGCCGGCTCAGGGCCGGCTCAGGGCCGGCTCAGGGCCGGCTCAGAGGCTCGGTGCGCGGCACGGCGGGCGCGCCTCAGCTCTCGAGCATGTCCTGAGTGAGGCTCGACTCGGTGCCGGCGATGCCGAGCTCTTCGGCGCGCTTGTCGGCCATCGCGAGCAGTCGGCGGATGCGGCCGGCCACGGCGTCCTTCGTCATCGGCGGCTGCGCGAGCTGGCCCAGCTCCTCGAGGCTCGCCTGCTTGTGCTCGAGCCGAAGGGTGCCCGCCTCGCGCAGGTGATCGGGGATCTCGTCGCCGAGGATCTCCATGGCGCGCTCGACCCGAGCACCAGCCGCCACGGCGGCGCGCGCGGACCGGCGCAGGTTGGCGTCGTCGAAGTTGGCGAGGCGGTTGGCGGTGGCGCGCACCTCGCGACGCATGCGCCGCTCTTCCCAGGCCATCACGGCGTCATGAGCGCCGAGTCGGGTGAGCAGGGCACCGATCGCGTCGCCGTCACGGATGACGACGCGGTCGACGCCGCGCACCTCACGGGCCTTGGCCTGGATGCCGAGCCGCCGTGCCGCACCGACGAGGGCGAGGGCAGCCTCCGGACCGGGGCAGGTCACCTCGAGGGCCGACGACCGGCCGGGCTCGGTGAGCGACCCGTGGGCGAGGAAGGCGCCGCGCCAGGCCGCTTCGGAGTCACACGCCGATGCACTGACGACCTTCGGCGGCAGGCCGCGCACGGGTCGGCCGCGGGCGTCGACGAGACCGGTCTGACGGGCCAGCGTCGAGCCGTCCTCGACGATCCGCACGACGTAGCGCGACCCGCGACGCAAGCCGCCGGCGGCGAGCACGAGCACGTCGCTGCGGTGGCCGTAGACCTCGGTGATGTTGCGGCGGAGGCGACGCGCGGAGTTGGCGGTGTCGAGCTCGGCCTCGACGACGATCTGCCCGCCGATCATGTGCAACCCGCCTGCGAACCGCAGCATCGTCGAGACCTCGGCCTTGCGACAACAGGGCTTGGTGACCTCGAGTCTCGAGAGCTCGTCCTTCACCTTCGCTGTCATCGCCATGCGCCTCATCCTGCCACCCCCATCAAGCACCTTCGTCCGAGCGGGGTGCGAGACCTCAGGCGATGATGTCGCGCAGCGCAGCCGCGAGGCGCAGGGGGTCGTGCACCCCGGGGTGGCGCCGGGCCTCGACCGGGGCGACGACGAGCTCGGCCCCGAGCTCGGCGGCCGCCGCGCGCAGGGCCGGCGGGTCGGGCACGACGCTCGGGTCAGCGAGCACGTAGTCGAGCCGCAGATCCGGTGCGTTGCTGGCGAACGACGCGAGGTGGTCCTCGGCGCGGAAGTCGCGGGTCTCGCCCTTGTGCACCTCGAGGTTGAGGTTGAGCAGTCGGCGCGCCTTCGTCGCGACGAGGGCGTCGGCGAGGTCGGGCACGAGCAGGTGTGGCATCACGGACGTGAACCACGAGCCCGGCCCGAGCATCACCCAGTCTGCCCTCGCGACGGCCTCGATGGCCTCGCGGCACGGGGTGGGGCAGGTGGGCAGGATCCCGATCGAGGAGACGATGCCGGGGGATGAAGCGACCCGGTGCTGGCCGCGCACCTCGACCGACTCGTCGGGGTGCTGGGGGTCGTGACCGCGGATCTCGGCGACGATCTGGAGCGGCTCCCCCGCCATCGGCAGCACCCGGCCCCGCGCGCCCAGCAGGCGTCCGACGAGGTCGAGGCCCTCGACCGTGTCGCCGAGCAGCTCCCAGATCGAGACGATCATGAGGTTGCCGAGGGCGTGACCGGCGAGGTCGCCGGCGCCCGAGAAGCGGTGCTGGAGCACGTCGCGCCAGGTGTGGCCCCACTCGCTGTCGTCACACAGCGCCGACAGTGCCATGCGCAGGTCACCGGGTGGGAGCACGTCGAACTCGTCGCGCAGTCGACCGCTCGATCCACCGTCGTCGGCGACGGTGACGACCGCGGTCACGCTGTCGGTCAGCAGGCGCAACGCGGTCAGCGCGGCCGACAGTCCGTGACCGCCACCGAGAGCGACGATGCTGCGGTGGTGGTCGGGGACCAGGGGCGCCGGCGGCGGTGGGGGCGGTGGGGTCACGAGCGTCGTCGGTCCGGTCTCACTCACGCCCGAGATCACGGTGCACGACGAAGGTGTCGACCCGGTCGATGCGGGCCAGGCGGGTGCTCAGCGCCTCGGCGGTCGCGACCGAGCGGTGCTTGCCGCCCGTGCAACCCACGGCCACCGTGACGTAGCGACGCCCCTCACGGACGTAGCCCTCGATCATCGTCGCAAGCAGGTCGGACGCGCGGTCGAGGAACTCCTCGGCGCCGGGCTGGGCCATGACGAACGCGGCCACCGGCTCGTCGCGACCGGTGAGCGGCCGCAGCTCGGGCACCCAGAAGGGGTTGGGCAGGAAGCGCATGTCGAAGACGACGTCGGCGTCGAGGGGCAGGCCGTACTTGAAGCCGAAGGACATCACGGCGATGCGCAGCTGCGCTCGCCGGTCGCCGGCGAAGAGCGACGAGAGCTTGGCCGTCAGCTGGTGCACGTTGAGGCCGGAGGTATCGATGACGACGTCGGCACTCGAGCGCAGGTCGACGAGCATGGTGCGCTCGAGCTGGATGCCGTCGAGGAGGCGACCGTCGCCCTGCAGTGGGTGCGGTCGACGCACGCTCTCGAAACGCCGGACGAGCGCCTCGTCGGTTGCGTCGAGGAAGACGAGGCTCGGGTGCTGGCCGCGGTCGCGAGCCGCGGTGATGGCTTCGGACAGCGTGCCGAACCAGCCTCGCGAGCGCACGTCCACGACGACCGCCACCTGCTGCATGGCCGCGTCGGGGTTGCGCTCGCGGGCCTCGTCGCGCAGGTCGGCCAGCGCCGAGAGCAGCTGCGGCGGCAGGTTGTCGACGACTAGCCAGCCGAGGTCCTCGAGCACGTTGGCAGCCGTTGAGCGCCCGGCACCGCTCATGCCGGTGATGATCACGATGGGCGCGTCGGCCAGCGTCCGGCTGGGCACCCGCGTGGGGTCGGTGGTCATTCGAGGACTTCTCCCGTCGTGAGGTTCACGGCTGGCTCCGGCGGTGCACCCTCAGCCAAGTGGGTCGCGATGGCCGTGGCAAGCGAGGGCCCGATTCCGGGCACCGCCATGATGTCGGCGGCCTCTGCCTGGCGCAGTCGCTTGACCGACCCGAAGTGCCGCAGCAGAGCCTTCTGGCGGCTCGCCCCCAGACCGGGTATGCCGTCGAGCTGGCTCGTCGTCATCGCCTTGGACCGGCGTTGGCGGTGGAAGGTGATGGCGAACCGGTGGGCCTCGTCACGCAGGCGCTGCAGCAGGTAGAGGCCCTCGCTCGTGCGCGGCAGGATCACCGGGTGGTCGAGGCCGGGCAGCCAGACCTCCTCGAGGCGCTTGGCGAGCCCGACGAGGGCGACCTCCTCGATGCCGAGCTCGTCGAGCACCGCCTGCGCGGCGTTGACCTGTGGGAGTCCGCCGTCGACCACGACGAGGCTGGGCGGATAGGCGAAGCGCCGGGGCCGCCCCGTCTCGGGATCGATCGGCCCCGACGCCGGGCGGTCCCCTTCGGAGTCCGAGTCCGTGGTCTCGCTCGTGCCCTCTGACCTGCCCTCTCGTGTGGCCGTGCCCGTGCCCGTGTCAGCGCCCCCGGTGATGCCCCCGGTGATGCCCCCGGTGATGCCCTGGGACGCGGGACCGTCGCTGACGACGCCCGTCGACAGATCGAGGTCGCCGGCGCCCTCGGCGTCCTCGAGGTAGCGCCGGAAGCGACGGGTCAGCACCTCGCGCATCGCGGCCGTGTCGTCGACGGTGACCGGCTCGTCCGACCCGGCCGGCGCCACCCCGCGCACGATGAAGCGGCGGTACTCGCTCTTGCGCGCGAGCCCGTCCTCGAAGACGACCATCGAGGCGACGACGTTGGTGCCCTGCACGTGGCTGACGTCGTAGCACTCGATGCGCAGCGGCGCCTCGACGAGCTCGAGGTAGTCCTGCAGCTCCTGCAGCGCAAGGCTGCGCAGGGTGAGGTCACCGGCCCGAGCCACCTTGTGCCGGGCGAGGGACTGCTCGGCGTTGCGGCGCACCGTCTCCATCAGGGTGCGCTTGTCGCCGCGCTGCGGCACCCGCACGCTGACCGCAGACCCACGCACCGCCGAGAGCCACTCGGTGACGGCGTCGACGTCGGAGGGCTCGAACGGCACGAGCACCTCACGCGGGACGCTCTCGCGCTCGGCGTCGCCGTAGACCTGGAGGAGCAGGTGCTCGACGAGGGAGGGTAGGTCCTCGCTCTCCTTCTCGACGACCCAGCCGCGCTGACCTCGGATGCGGCCTCCGCGCACGTGGAAGACCTGCACCGCAGCCTCGAGGTCGTCGTCGGCGAGGGCGAAGACGTCGGCGTCGGTGGCGTCGGCCAGCACGACGGCCTGCTTCTCGAGGGCCTTGCTCAGCGCGCCGATGTCGTCGCGCAGTCGCGCGGCCTGCTCGAAGTCGAGCTCCGCCGCCGCGTCACGCATGCGGGCCTCGAGCCGCTTGACGAAGCGGGACGTGTTGCCGGTCATGAAGTCGCAGAAGTCGTCGGCGATCGCCCGGTGCTCCTCCGCGGTCACCCGACCCACGCAGGGCGCGGAGCACTTGTCGATGTAACCGAGCAGGCAGGGGCGTCCGCTGGCCGCTGCCCGCTTGAAGACGCCGGACGAGCAGGTGCGCACCGGGAAGACGCGCAGCAGCAGGTCGAGGGTCTCGCGGATGGCCCAGGCGTGACCGTAGGGGCCGAAGTAGCGGGTGCCCTGACGCTTGGCGCCGCGCATCACCTGAGCGCGGGGGAACTGCTCGCCCATCGTCACGGCGAGGAACGGGTAGGACTTGTCGTCGCGGTACTTGACGTTGAAGCGAGGGTCGAACTCCTTGATCCAGGAGTACTCGAGCTGGAGCGCCTCGACCTCGGTGCGCACGACGGTCCACTCGACCGACGCAGCGGTGGTGACCATCGTCGCCGTGCGCGGGTGCAGGGCCGTGAGGTCCTGGAAGTACGAGGAGAGCCGTGGCCGAAGCGATTTGGCCTTGCCGACGTAGATGACCCGCCCGTGGCCGTCACGGAAGCGGTAGACCCCCGGGTCGGTCGGGATCTCCCCCGGTTTGGGTCGATAGCTCCTCGGGTCGCCCACGCATCCACCCTATGTCGGCCCGCCGACAGCCCCTCCTCCACCCAACCCCGGCCGATCTGCACACCTTCTCCACCGCATCCACACGCCGAGTCCACCCCCTCCTCGCACGGCGACGCCTAGCGTCGGGAGAGCAGCTCACGACGTCTCGCTCAGCCACCCGTCCCCCCGGAGGACAGCATGCCGATCACCCGAACCACCTACCGCGCCGCGCTCGCCGTGGCCATCGGCTCGACGTTGCTGCTGCTGTGGATGATCGGCGCCCTCGGGGTGATCGGGGCGGGTGGGCGGCACGATCTGCTCTACGTCGGGGTCGCCGCCGTCGCCGCGGTGGGGATGGCCGTCGCGCGGCTTCGGCCCCGCGGAACGGCGATGGCCATGGCCGCGACCGTGGTCGCCCTCGGCGTGGTGGCCGTGGTCGCGCTCATCGCCGGCCTGCAGGACACGGCGGGCGCGTCGGTCGCCGAGATTCTCGGGATCACCGCGATGTTCATGACGCTCTTCGGGCTCGCCGGTTGGCTCTTCCACCGGTCGGTGCAGCCCGCACGTCGCACGTGAGCGCCACCTCGGGCGTATGCCGTCTGGCCGCGGACGCCAGCGGCCGGGCGTCGTGAGCCATGAGTCGTCGGCCGTCCGGTTGGCGTCGTCGTCGCGCCAACCGAACGGCATACGGGAGGTGCTTCTGCTCAGGTGACCGTGAAGGTGTCGCCTGTGACGGTGATCGTCTTGGGCGTGAGCCCTGTCGGTGCAGGCCCCGAGACCCGGTCTCCGGTGGTGGAGTCGAAGTGGCTCTGGTGGCACGGGCAGACGATCTGGCTGCCCTCGAACGACGCGACCGTGCATCCCTGGTGCGGGCAGACCGCGTCGAAGGCCTTGAAGGTGCCGGCCTTCGGCTGCGTCACCACCGTCTTGGTGTCGGCGAAGACCTTGCCGCTGCCGACCGGGATCTCCGAGATGGGAGTCCCGCCGCCGGCCGCAGCCGAGGTGGCGCTCGTCTCGGAGGCCGACGCGGTGGCCGACGACGTCGCCGACGTCGCCGCGGCCGCAGAGCTGGAGGACGCTCCTGCTGGGGCCTCCGGCACCGGCGGGCTGCTGCAGGCCGCCAGTGCCCCGGCTCCGACGACGACGCCCGCGGCTCGCAGGACGCCTCGTCGGCCGGTCAGGCGGGCCACGCGCGCGGCTGCGTCACGGGTGTCGCCCCGATCCTGGCTGCTCTCCCGGGTGCCGCTCTCCGCGGGGAGGGAGGTGCTGGTCGTCGGCTCGGTGGTGCTGGAGTGCGTGCGCTCGGTCATGCGTTCCTCTTCCGGGTCGTCGTGCTCGTGGACCTCGTCTTGCGGACGGTCGTGCTCGACGTGGTCTTCTTGGCGGCGGCAGTGGTGGCACCTCCTCGTGCGCGACTGCTCGTCGTGGTGCTCGTCCTGCCACTCGCCGGGGCGCCGGTCGTGCCCGACGCCTCAGCGCCGGCCTTGGTGGTGGTCGCGTCGTTGGCCTTGGTGCTCGCCTTCGTGCTCGCCTTGGTGCCAGCCGGTGCGGCGATCCTGGCCGAGGTGGTGGTGCGAGCCCCCTCGGGTCGCTGGGAGCGGGCTGTGCTGCCACGACCCGCCGGCTTGCGGGTCGTCGTGCGAGCCGTGCGCTCGAGGATCGGCTTGAGATAGCGGCCGGTGTGGCTGGCCTCGACGTCGGCGACGTCCTCAGGCGTGCCCTCAGCGATCACCGCGCCGCCCCGCGAGCCGCCCTCGGGGCCCATGTCGATGATCCAGTCGGCGTTCTTGATGACGTCGAGGTTGTGCTCGATGACGATGACGGTGTTGCCCTTCTCGACGAGCCCCTGGAGCACGTCGAGCAGCTTGCGGATGTCCTCGAAGTGCAGACCCGTCGTCGGCTCATCGAGGACGTAGATGGTGCGGCCGGTGGATCGCTTCTGCAGCTCGCTCGCGAGCTTGACGCGCTGGGCCTCACCACCGGAGAGCGTCGGTGCCGGCTGACCGAGGCGGACGTAGCCGAGGCCGACGTCGTTGAGGGTGCGCAGGTGGCGCGCGATCGCGGGCACCGCCTCGAAGAACGTGGCGGCCTCCTCGATCGGCATGTCGAGCACGTCCGAGATCGTCTTGCCCTTGAAGTGCACCTCGAGCGTCTCGCGGTTGTAGCGAGCCCCGTGGCAGACCTCGCACGGGACGTAGACGTCGGGCAGGAAGTTCATCTCGATCTTGATCGTGCCGTCACCGGAGCACGCGTCACAGCGGCCGCCCTTGACGTTGAAGGAGAACCGGCCCGGCTGGTAGCCGCGCACCTTGGCCTCCGTCGTCTCGGCAAACAACTTGCGCATGTTGTCGAAGACGCCGGTGTAGGTCGCGGGGTTCGATCGGGGGGTGCGTCCGATCGGGCTCTGGTCGACGTGGACGACCTTGTCGAGCTGCTCGAGCCCGGTGACCGTCTTGTGCCGGCCCGGCACGTGCCGCGCTCCGTTGAGCTTGTTGGCGAGCACGTTGTAGAGGATGTCGTTGACGAGCGTCGACTTGCCGGAGCCCGAGACGCCCGTGACGGCCACGAGGTTGCCGAGCGGGAAGTCGACCGAGACGTTCTGGAGGTTGTTCTCGCGGGCCCCGGTCACGGTGATCTGGCGGCCGTCGTGGCCGCGGCGCACGTCGGGTGTCGGGATCTCGCGGCGGCCGGAGAGATACATGCCGGTCACGGAGTCGGGGTGCTCGAGCAGGCCCTTGACCGCGCCGGAGTAGACGACGTGGCCGCCGTGCTCCCCCGCGCCGGGGCCGATGTCGACGACCCAGTCGGCTGACGCGATGGTGTCCTCGTCGTGCTCGACGACGATGAGCGTGTTGCCGAGGTCACGCAAGCGGGTCAGTGTCTCGATGAGCCGGTGGTTGTCACGCTGGTGCAGTCCGATCGAGGGCTCGTCGAGGACGTAGAGGACGCCGACGAGACCGGAGCCGATCTGCGTGGCCAGGCGGATGCGCTGCGCCTCACCACCGGAGAGCGTGCCTGCGGGCCGGTCGAGCGAGAGGTAGTCGAGGCCGACGTCGAGCAGGAAGCCCAGGCGCGCGTCGATCTCCTTGATGACCCGCTCGGCGATCTGCTTCTCACGCACCGTGAAGTCGACGGTGTCGAGGAAGCCGGCCGCCTCGTTGATGGCCAGGGCGCAGACCTCGGAGATGTTCTTGCCGCCGAGGAGCACCGCGAGCGACTCGGGCTTGAGGCGTGCCCCCTTGCAGACAGGGCAGGGCACCTGGCGCATGTAGCCCTCGTAGCGCTCGCGGCTCCACTCGGAGTCGGTCTCGCCGTGCCGTCGCTTGATGAAGGGCACGACGCCCTCGAAGCCGGTCGTGTAGGACCGGTCGCGGCCGTAGCGGTTCTTGTACTTGACGTGGACCCTGTAGTTCTGGCCGTGGAGCAGCGCCTCCCTGGCCCGCGCCGGCAGCGACCGGAAGGGCGCGTCCATCGAGAACTTCATGTCCTCGGCGAGCGCCGTCATGACCCGCTGGAAGTACTCGGCGGAGCCGGACCCCTGCGCCCACGGCTGGATGGCGCCCTCGGCGAGGCTGAGGTCGTCGTCAGGCACGATCAGCTCGGGGTCGACCTCGAGCTCGGTGCCGATGCCGGTGCACACGGGGCACGCGCCGAAGGGCGAGTTGAACGAGAACGACCGCGGCTGGACCTCGTCCATGCCGAGCGGGTGGTTGTTGGGGCAGGCCATCTTCTCGGAGTAGCGCCGCTCGCGGTCGGCCGCCTTGGCCTCGCGGTCGACGAAGTCGATGATGACGATGCCCCCGGCCAGGCCGAGGGCGGTCTCGACGGAGTCGGTGAGCCGGCGCTTGGCCGACGTGTCGTCGCCCTTGGCCACGAGCCGGTCGATGACGACCTCGATGGTGTGCTTGCGCTGCTTCTCGAGCGCGGGCGGCTCCGCGAGCGAGATGACCTCGCCGTCGACCCGGGCGCGCGAGAAGCCCTTGGTCTGCAGCTCGGCGAAGAGGTCGACGAACTCGCCCTTGCGGCCCTGCACGACCGGGGCCAGCACCTGGAAGCGGGTGCGGTCGGGCAGCAGCAGCAGCTGGTCGACGATCTGCTGCGGCGACTGCCGGGTCACGGGCTCACCACAGACCGGGCAGTGCGGGCGGCCCGCCCGGGCGAAGAGCAGGCGAAGGTAGTCGTAGACCTCGGTGATCGTGCCGACCGTCGAGCGCGGGTTGCGGTTGGTCGACTTCTGGTCGATCGACACCGCGGGCGAGAGGCCCTCGATGAAGTCGACGTCGGGCTTGTCCATCTGGCCGAGGAACTGCCGGGCGTACGCGGACAGCGACTCGACGTAACGCCGCTGGCCCTCGGCGAAGATCGTGTCGAACGCGAGGCTGGACTTGCCCGAGCCGGAGAGGCCGGTGAAGACGATGAGGCTGTCGCGGGGCAGGTCGACCGAGATGTCGCGGAGGTTGTGCTCGCGCGCGCCGCGGACGACGAGTGAGTGGGAGGAGCCGGTGGGCGTAACAGTCACCCCGACATGCTAGGTGGCACCTCCGACAGTGCCGCGACCCTCGACAACCGGCGGACGCCGGCGGACGTCGGCGGACGTCGGCAGGGACGCAAGGGACTGCTGGGGCCCCATCGGACGGCATACTCGGGCGCATGAGCCGCGAGCACGTGCCCACGCCGATCGAGGAGTATGCCGTGCTCGGCGACCTGGGCACGGCCGCCCTCGTCAGCCGGCGGGGGTCCATCGACTGGCTCTGCCTGCCTCGCTTCGACTCGCACGCGTGCTTCGCGGCCCTGCTGGGCACCCCGGAGCACGGCCGCTGGCTGCTCGGACCGGCTGACGAGGACGCCGTGTCGACGCGGCGCTACGTCGACGGGTCGTTCGTGCTCGAGACGGTGCACCGAACGCCCACGGGTGCGGTGCGCGTGACCGACCTCATGCCGATCGCCGACCGCCGCGCCGACGTGCTGCGGCGCGTCGAGGGTCTCGAGGGCTCCGTCCGGATGGCCCACGAGTGGGTCGTGCGCTTCGGCTACGGCCAGACGCGCCCATGGGTGACCCGGCGTCTCGATGACCGCGAGGGGCGCTCCGACCACGTCATCAGTGCCATCGCGGGGCCCGACATGCTCGTGCTGCGTGGCCACCGTCTTCCGCACGCGCAGGACGGTCACCACGTCGACGAGTTCGACGTCACCGCCGGTGAGGTGCTGACCTTCTCGACGACCTGGTTCCCCAGCCACGAGCCGGTGCCCCCACCCCTCGAGGTGGGGGCCCGCATCGAGCACACGCTTCGCCTCAGCCAGTCGTGGACGGCCCGCAGCGGCTACGCGGGACCGTATGCCGACGCCGTCACCCGGTCGCTGCTCGTCCTGCGCATCCTCAGCCACGGCGTGACCGGCGGCATCGTCGCGGCGCCGACGACGAGCCTCCCGGAGGACCTCGGCGGGGTGCGCAACTGGGACTACCGCTTCTGCTGGCTGCGCGACGCCGCTCTGACGCTGGAGGCGCTGCTCGGCTGCGGCTACCTCCATGAGGTCGAGTCGTGGCGCGGCTGGCTGCTGCGCGCCGTCGCCGGCGACCCCGAGGACATGCAGATCCTCTACTGCGTCGACGGCGCGAGAGACATCGTCGAGCGGGAGCTCGCCCACCTGCCGGGGTATGCCGCGTCGTCGCCCGTGCGCACCGGCAACGCCGCCGTGTCGCAGCGTCAGACCGACGTGCTCGGCGAGGTGATGATCGCGCTCGAGCACGCCCGCTCCCGCGGGCTCGAGGAGTCGGCCGACTCGTGGAGCCTGCAGTGCGCCCTCGTCAACCACCTCGCCCAGCACTGGGACGAACCCGACAACGGTCTGTGGGAGATCCGCGGGCCGCTGCGGCACTTCACGCACTCGCGCGCCATGGTGTGGGCCGCCTTCGACCGGGCGATCCGGGGCGTTGAGGATCACGGCCTGCACGGTCCCGTCGAGCGCTGGCGCGCGCTGCGCGAGCAGGTGCGCGACGAGGTGCTGACGAGGGGCTATGACGCCGGCCGCAACACCTTCGTCCAGCACTACGACACGACCGACGTCGACGCGTCGCTGCTCACCCTCAGCTCCATCGGCCTCGTCGACGGGGACGACCCGCGCATGGTGGGCACGATCCGGGCGGTCGAGGAGGACCTGCTGCGCGACGGCCTCGTGCTGCGCTACCGCACCCAGAGCGGGGTCGACGGGCTGCCGGGCGACGAGCACCCCTTCCTCGCCTGCTCCTTCTGGCTCGTCACGGCATACGCACGGGCGGGTATGTGGCACGCGGCGACGACGCTCATGGATCGACTCGTTCGCCTCCCCAACGACCTCGGGCTGCTGTCGGAGGAGTACGACCCCGTGGGAGGCCGCATGGTCGGGAACTTTCCGCAGGCGTTCTCGCACCTGGCTCTCGTCGGCGCGGCCCTCGCCCTCGCCGAGGAGGGCGGAGAGCGGGCGACCGCCCGGGCACCGAGGGAGGAGCGACATGAGGTGGAGTGACGTCACCGCCGAGCACATCGCGGCCGAGACGGAGCGGGTCGTCGAGACGGCGGCCTCGCTGCGCAACGACGCCGTCCTCGCACCATCGTTGTGCGCGGGCTGGTCGCGAGGGCACGTGCTCTCCCACGTGGCACGCAACGCCGACGCCCTCGCCCGGGTGTGTGCCGTCGCGCTCACCGGCGAGCCGGGCACGATGTATGCGTCGCAGCAGGCTCGTGACGACGAGATCGAGGCTGGGGCGCGTCGCCCGGCCGCGGCTCAGGCCGCCGACATCCTGGAGTCCGCCGACCGCCTCGCCCCCCTGCTCGCCGCGTTGGGCCCCGAGCACGCCGACGTCGTCGTCGAGCGCGTCCCGGGTGGACCCACCCTCTCGGTCGGCCGGGTGCCGTTCATGCGCCTGCGCGAGCTCGTCTTCCACCACGTCGACCTCGACGCGTGCTTCCGTTACGACCGAGTCGCGCCCGACCTCGTCGACCTCTTCCTGCAGGAGGGGGTCGAGCGCCTCGGCACCGATGAGGATGCGCCGTCGGTGCGGCTGGCCACACCCGAGGGGGGCGAGGTGGCCGTCATCGGTGATGGTGCCACCCTCGTCACCGGCAGCCCGGCTGGTCTGCTCCTCTGGATCGCCCGCGGTCGCACCGACGACGTGACCATCGACGGCCCACGACCCACGCTTCCCTTCGGAGGCTGAGCATGACCGATCTCGGCGCGAGCGCCAGTGACCCTGTCGACGACTACACGGGAGCCGTGGCCCCCGGCGGGGCGGCGGACGTCCGCGAGCTGCCGCGGTTGACGATCCACAAGCTCGCGGTGTCGGAGATGTCCAACAACGCCTACCTGCTGACCTGCCGCGAGACGGGGAGGCAGCTGCTCGTCGACGCGGCCGACGACGCCCCCGCCCTGCTCGACCTCGTGCGCTCGCACGGCGACGGCCTCGACGTGGTCGTGACGACCCACCAGCACTGGGACCACGTGCGGGCGCTGGCCGACGTGGTGGCGGCCACCGGGGCGCGCACCATCGCCGGGCGTGAGGACGCCGACGCCCTGCCGGTGCCCGTCGACGACGCGGTCGGGCAGGGCGACGCGGTCCGTGTCGGTGCGGTGACGCTCGACGTGCTGCACCTGCGGGGGCACACTCCCGGCTCGATCGCGCTCGCCTACCGCGACAACGACGACCCCGCCGGACGCACCCACCTCTTCACCGGCGACAGTCTCTTCCCGGGCGGCATCGGCAACACCAAGCAGCCCGGCCAGAGCTTCGACGCGCTCATCGAGGACGTCACGACTCGCGTCTTCGGCGTCTATGACGACGACACGTGGTTCTATCCCGGACACGGCGACGACAGCACGCTGGGGGCGGAGCGCCCACACCTGCAGGAGTGGCGCGAGCGCGGCTGGTAGGCGGGCCGGAAGCCCCCGAGGGTGATCCGCACCTGGGGACGATCGACGCCCTGGGCTCGCCAGGCGTCGCAGACCCATCGCTAGGGCTGTCGGAGCGGCAGCCGCACCCGGATCACGGTGCGGCCCGGCCCGGAGTCCACCTCGATGGCCCCACCGTGACGTTCCACGACGATCCGTCGAGCGATGTCCAGGCCGAGACCCGTCCCCTTGCCGACCGGCTTCGTCGTGTAGAACGCCTCGAACGCCCGCTCGACCACCTCGGGAGTCATGCCCTCGCCTGTGTCAGCCACCTCGACGACGATCGCGTCGCCGTCGAGACGCGTCGACAGGCGCAAGGTTCCCACGCCGTCCATGGCGTCGACGGCGTTGTCGACGAGGTTGGTCCAGACCTGGTTGAGCTCGCCCTCGTAGGCGTCGATGGGCGGGACGTCGTCGGCCAGGTCCCGCTCGACGACGACCCCACCCCGCAGCTTGGGCGCAAGGATGAGCAGAGTGCTCTCGAGGCCCTGACGCACGTCCACGCTCTGCAGCGACCCGCGGTCCATCTGTGAGTAGGACTTGACCGCCGCGACGAGCTCGGAGACGCGACGCGTCGACTCCCGCACCTCCGTCAGGAGGGTCATGCGCACGGACTGTGCTGGCGACCCAACGCAGGGACGGCGCGAGCACGTCGGGCCCGAGCTCGGCCGCGGCCCGGTCGCACCAGTCGCGACCGACACCGGCGGTCGCGAGGTCGGGGGCGATGTCCCAGGGCCGCTCGACCCCGTGGGCGACGAGCCAGTCAGCCAGCTCCTCCTCACGGTCGGCCACGTCGAGGGGATCCTGCAGGGTGGTCGGCGGCTCGATCTGCTGACGAAGCCGGTCGAGGCTGCTGAACTGCTCGGGAGTCATCCGCGCGGCCGCCATGGTGCCCAATGACGACAGGAGCAGTCCGCTGACCGACGTCAGCTCGTCGGCTGCGCGCGACGCGGCCGCCGCCGGGTTGTTGATCTCGTGCGCGAGACCCGCCGCGAGGGTGCCCAAGGTGATGAGCGCCCCACGCTGGCGCGCGGTGGCCTCGATCGAGCGCGCCGTTCCGTAGAGACCAGCAATGAGGTGACCTGCCATCGGCAGCCAGGCATGGGTGAGCTCGCGCAGGGCGTCGGCCGGGACGCGAAGCAGGCGACCCGGCGCGATGCCACGCGCCGTGGCGAGGTAGACACCGTGCTCGTCCCACGCCCGGAACCCGCCCGCCCACCGGCCCGGCTGGTCCATCCGACCGACCACGACGTCCTCGCGACCGATGTGGCGCACGAGCTCCAAGGCTCCGTCGACGAGCACCCACCAGTGGTCGGCGTGCTCACCCTCGCGGAAGTACGCCGCGCCCGGCTCGACCCGGACCACGTCGCCGGCGGCGAGGAGCGCGCCCAGCTGATCGTCGCTCGAGCCCGCCGAAGATCGGCAGCTTTCCGAGGTCGTCGGCCTGCATCAGATCGTGGCCAGGTAGCGGTGCACGAAATAGACCGACATGGCGCCCTCGCCGACCGCCGAGGCGACGCGCTTCATCGAGTCGAGGCGCACGTCACCGGCTGCGAAGACTCCAGGCAGGCTCGTCTCGAGGGCGAAGGGCACTCGGGGTGCCGCTCCGCCCGGCGCCACCGACGGCTCCAGCGCCGCCGCCCCCAGATCGCCGCCCGTGATGACGAATCCCTTGTCGTCCCTGAGGATCTCGTCACCGAGCCAGTCGGTGCGAGGCGAGGCGCCGATGAAGATGAAGAGCCAGCTCGCGGCCACCTCGGTCCGCTCACCCGAGTCGCGGTCGGCGAGGGTGAGCCGCTCGAGGTGTCCTTCTCCAGTGGCGGCCACCACCTCGGTACGCAGGTGCACCTCGACCGTCGGCGAGGCGAGGATGCGCTCGACGAGGTACTCCGACATGGTGTCCGCGATGGTGGCTCCGCGCACGACGAGGTGTACGCGCGCGGCGTGGCGGGCGATGTTGAGAGCGGCCTGGCCCGCGGAGTTGGCGGCGCCGACGATGTAGACCTCGTCGCCGCGGCACTGGGTGGCCTCGCTCGCGTTGGCGCCGTAGTAGACGCCCCGCCCGATGAGCGCGGACAGACCCTCGGCCTCGAGAGTGCGGTAGGAGACCCCGGTGGCGACGATGACGGCTCGGGCCTCGATGTCACCGCCGTCGAAGCGCACCGCCCTGACCGGCCCGCGCGCCTCGAGCGCAACGACGTCGCGGGCCAGCACCAGCTCGGCCCCGAAGCGGCGAGCCTGGGCCAGCGCGCGCCCGGCGAGGTCGGCGCCGGAGAGTCCGCGGGGGAAACCGAGGTAGTTCTCGATGGAGGCGCTCTGTCCTGCCTGACCGCCCGGCGCCGACTGCTCGACGACGACGGTGCTCAGCCCCTCCGACGCGGCATACACCGCCGCGGCGAGCCCGGCCGGGCCACCGCCGACGATGCACACGTCGTAGAGCTCCCGCGCGGCCGTCGTGCGCAGGCCGATGGCCGTGGCAAGCTCGAGGATCGTCGGCGACCGAAGGGCCTCACCGTCGGGGACCAGCACGAGGGGCAGGCTTGCGGTGGTGGCGCCGGCGAGGTCGACCAGGCGCGCGCCCTCCTCGTCGCGTTCGACGTCGAACCAGCGGTAGGGCACGTGGTTGCTCACGAGGAAGGTCTTCAAGTCGTGGCTGCGCTCCGACCAGCGATGGCCGACGATGCGCACGTCCGAGGTGTGCTCGGGATGCCCGCGGCGCCAGTCGCCGAGCAGGTCGTCGATGACGGGGTAGAGCCGCTCGTCGGGCGGATCCCACGGCTTCAGGAGGTAGTGATCGAGGCCGATCTCGTTGATCGCGGTGATGGCGACGTCAGTGTCGGCATACGCCGTCAGCAGCAGCAGCTTGGCGTCGGGCACCTGCTGACGCACGTGGGCCAGCAGCTCGATGCCCGACATCCCGGGCATCCGCTGGTCGGCACACACGAGCGCGATCTGCTCGTCGCGCAGCAGCAGGCGGGTGACGGCAGCCAGGGCCTCGGCGCCCGAGGACGCGCGCACGACCCGGTAGTCGGCGCCGTAGCGTGTGCGCAGGTCACGGGTGATGGCTGCCGACACCATCGGGTCGTCGTCGACGGTCACGATCGTCGCCCTGCTCATGGGCACACCCTAGGAGGCCACGCGCCACCCGCGCGGGCGTTCCGGGCCTATCGGCCGGACACTGTGGAGACTCAGCTGCTCGCTTCGTGCTGGTGGTCGTCGCCGGCCGCCAGCACCTCCGCGATGAGCGACTCCAGCTCGGCCCGCAGGAAGTCGAGCTCGGGCGGCACGTTGGTCAGCAGGATGTGGCGGCGCGGGTTGTTCGCGACGGCGAGCCCGACGCCCAGGCGTGAGCGACCGTGTCGCTGCCGCCAGGCCCGCTCGAGGCGAGGACCGCCCTCCCACGCCACCGGGGCGTGGATCCAACCCTGCACGTCGACCAGGTCGCCGTCAGGTCCATGTCGCAGGTTCTTCGGGGGATCGAATCCCTCGACGGTGATTCGCTCGTCCATGTTTCGACGGTAACGGCTCGGAGGCTCCTGCGACCAGACGTTGGGGCGATCCGTGCCTCGCACCTCTGCTGCCCCGCGCGGGGCGCGACAGCAGGGGCCGCGACCGGGATGGCAGGATGCAGGCGTGAGCTCTGCCAGCAGCCCTCTGCCGGGGGGAACCCGCCGCCCCCCTCGCACACGCACACGGTGAGCGTGCCCGTGACGACACTCTGGGTCGGTCCCGACAGCCCTCGACCGGTCGACGCGCCGATCCTGCGCGACCGCCCCGATGCCGTCGCCTGGCTGGCCGCCCTCGATGCGCACGCCGGCGAGGACGAGTCGGGCGACGGCCGGCTGGGCCTGCACGGCCGGGTGGAGTCACAGCTGCTGCGCGGTGAGCCCGTGACCGTGGTCCGCACCGAGGGCTCCAAGCGCTCCCCCTCAGCGGACCCCTCGCGACGCTGGGCCCGCGTCGTCGCGCCGTGGCAGCGCTCGCCCAAGGACGACCGGGGCTACCCCGGCTGGGTGCCGGCCGCCCACCTCACCCCCGTGGGCGGCGCGCCGGCCGCGGGGGCGCCACCGGTTGCCGCGGACACCCCGACACCTGCGACCGACGACGACCACCCGGCAGTGGTGCTGGCGCGTCGGCACCTGGGCCTGCCCTACCTGTGGTGCGGCATCTCCCCGTTGGGCTTCGACTGTTCCGGTCTCGTGCTGCACACGTGGCGGCAGTTCGGCCAGGTCGTCGCGCGCGACGCCTACGCGCAGGCGGACACCGCGCGGCCGGTGGCGCTCGACGAGGTGCAGTCGGGCGACCTCTACTTCTTCGCCCGGCCGGGCCGGCGCATCCACCACGTGGGCATCGTCGTGCGACCGGGTCGCATGGTGCACGCCTCCGAGACCGGTGGCGTGCTCGTGGAGGAGGACCTGCCCCCAGAGCGCCTCGCGACCCTCGTGGCCGCGGGCCGACTGCCGCACCCGTGAGAGTCGACCACCGCACCGCCCCGCTGCTCGTCCTCGTCGGTGTGGTGTCGGTGCAGTTCGGCGGCGCGTTCGCTGCGACCCTCGTCCCCCGCATCGGCGCCACCGGGTCGGTGCTGCTGCGGCTGCTCTTCGCCACCGCGATCCTGTATGCCGTCGCCCGCCCCTCGTGGCGCGGCCGCTCCCGCTCGGACTGGGTCACCGTCGTCCTCTTCGGGCTCGCTCTCGCGGCGATGAACACCACCTTCTACGCGTCGTTGGCCTTCCTGCCGATCGGGGTGGCCGTGACGATCGAGTTCCTCGGGCCACTCACCCTGGCGGCCGTGCTCTCCCGCAGACCACGCGACCTGCTGGCCGTGCTGGCCGCGGGGCTCGGGGTGGCGCTCGTGTCAGGAGCCTTCGACAACGCCTGGGACCGCTTCGACAAGGTCGGCATCGCCTTCGCCGCCACCGCCGGAGCGATGTGGGCGGCCTACATCGTGCTGAGCCAGCGCACGGGTCGGGCCTTCCCCGGCCTCGACGGGCTGGCCCTGGCCCTCGTCGTGTCGACGGCGGCGGTGGCGCCCCTCGGGCTGACCACGGTCGACCGTTGGACCTGGCAGGACGTCGCCCTCGGGCTGGGCATCGCGGTGCTCTCCTCCGTGCTGCCCTACTCGCTCGAGCTCGTCGCCCTGCGGCATCTCGCCCAGCGCGTCTTCGGGGTGCTGCTGAGCCTCGAGCCGGCCGTGGCCGCGGTCGCCGGCTTCGTCGTGCTGAGCCAGGTGCTCGACCCCGCGCAGATCGCCGGCATGGCCCTCGTCGTGGTCGCCAGCGCCATCGTGCTCGGCTCGCAGCGCGGCGGACCGGACGGTGTCGCGAAGCCGGCACCGTCGGGGCCGACCGCTCCTGACCCGACGATCGCGCCGGGGTGAGGCCAGGATGAGCCGGGGTGAGCTCGCATGACGTGGGATGAGCCCGCGTTGAGCTCGGATGAGCCCGGGACGAGTTCCGCATGAGCGCGGGAGGCCTGCTCTCGCCGGCCTTGCGCGCCACGACGGTCGGGACGCTGGCGCTCGTCTCGCTGCACGCGTTCGAGGCCCTCGCCCTGACGACCGTGATGCCGACGATCGCCCGCGACCTGCAGGGTGAGTCGCTCTATGCGATGGCGTTCACCGCCACGCTCGCTGCCGGCATCGTCAGCATCGTCTGGTCGGGCAACCTCGCCGACCGACGGGGCCCACGGCCGCCCCTCGTGCTCGGCCTCGTCCTCTTCGCCCTCGGCCTCATCGGCGCCGGCCTCGCCCCCACGATGCCGGTTCTCGTCGGAGCCCGGGTCGTGCAGGGACTCGGGGCCGGCATGACGAGCACCGCCCTCTACGTCCTCGTCACCCGCATCTACCCGCCGCGGCTGCACACGGCGATCCTCGCCGGCTTCTCGGCTGCCTGGGTCGTGCCGTCCATCGTCGGACCGTTCGTCGCCGGCGTCATCGCCGAGACGATCGGATGGCGATGGGTCTTCGGCCTGGCCATCATCGTCCTGCTCGGCGCAGCGGCGCTGCTGGCCCGCATCGTGCGGGGACTGGGTCAGGACGTCGTCGCGGTGCCGTGGAGGTGGCGGGCCGTGGGCGCCTCCATCGTGCTCGCGGTGGCGGTGCTGGTGCTCAACCTCGTCGCGGAGCGGCTCGACACCCTGGCCGGTGGCCTCACCGTGCTGCTCGCAGTCGCCGCGCTCGTCGTCGTCGTCGGGGCGCTGCTCCCGCTGCTGCCGCGGGGCACCCTGCTGGCTGGCCGCGGTCTGCCGACCGACGTGCTGCTGCGCGGGCTCGCCTTCGCCGCGTTCACCGGGGCCGAGGTCTATCTGCCGCGCCTGCTCACGGACCGCGACGGCTTCTCGCCGAGCGTGGCCGGCATCGCGCTCACACTGACCGGCGTCTCGTGGTTCGTCGGGTCGTGGGTGCAGGGCGCGTGGGACACCCACTTCGAGATCGGGCGCACCGCTGCCGTGTCCCTGGCGCTGATGACCGCGACCCTCGTCGGTCTGGCCGCGGCGGTCGCGACGGAGGCACCCTCCTGGGTCGTCATCACCCTCTTCCCACTGCTCGGTCTGGGCATCGGCACCCTCTACCCTCGCGTCACGGCCCAGGCCCTCGGGCGCGCCGACGCCACGGGGCAGGGCTTCGTCAGCTCGGCCCTCCAGATCGGCGACTCCGCCGGAGCCGCGACCGCCCTCGCCCTGTCGGCCATCGTCTTCGCGGCTGCGGGGTCCGGCGTGCCCGCGGCCTACGTCGCGGTGCTCGGCACCATGGCCGTCCCCGCCGCCGCCGGCTGGCTGGTCGCGCACCGGGTGCGGTGACCGCTTCGCGGGTTCGGCACGGCGCGGCATACCGTGTCGGGGTGAAGGCAACGGTGCTGTCGATCCACACCGCGCCCGGGCGGCGGCTGCCGACGCGCGCGGTCCCGAGCGTCGAGGCCGAGGCCGGGGCGGGGCTCGTCGGCGATCGCTACCACGGCAGCAAGCACCGCCACGTGACGATCCAGTCGATCGAGGCGCTGCAGGCGGCGGCGGACGACCTCGGACGCCCTGTCGACCCGGGCCTGACCCGCCGCAACATCACGGTGTCGGGTGGACCCGTCCCGACGAAGCCGGGCACTCGCGTCACCATCGGGGACGTCGAGCTCGAGGTCGTCCGGGTCGCCGCACCGTGCCGCCTGCTCGACGACACGCTGGGGCCCGGCGCCGCGCGCGCTCTGCATGACCGCGGCGGCGCCGTGCTGCGCCTGCTCACCTCCGGCACGATCGCCGTCGGTGACCAGGTGACCCTCGACGCGGGGTGAGCCTGCTGACTACGCCTTGGGGGCGCGCTCGGCGGGGTCGCCCGCGTCGTGCTGAGGCGTGGCGTGCTCGCCCCCGACAGCCTCGTGGGGCGTCGGCACCGAGGGCGCCGAGCTCGCGGCCGGGTCGATGACGTTGCCGTCGGAGTCGCGGGTGATGCCGGCCGCGTCATCCTTCTTGTTGTCACTGCGCGTCTTGAGCAGGCTCGCGATGGTGGTGACGCCGAGGATGAGCACGATCGAAGCCAGCGACACGGTGATCGGGATGTCGGGCACGTCGAACGGCTCGCCGCCGTTGATGAAGGGCACGTTGTTCTCGTGCAGCGCGTGGAGGAAGAGCTTGATCCCGATGAAGCCGAGCAGCACGGCAAGCCCGATGCTGAGGTAGACGAGCCGCTTGAGGAGTCCACCGATGAGGAAGTAGAGCTGCCGCAGACCCATGAGGGCGAAGATGTTCGCCGTGAGGACGAGGTAGGGCTCCTTGGTCAACCCGTAGATCGCCGGGATCGAGTCGAGTGCGAAGAGCAGGTCGGTGGTGCCCAGGGCGAGGATGACGATGAGCATCGGCGTGATGAGGCGCTTGCCGTTCTCGACGATCGTCAGCCTCGTGCCGTGCCACTCCTTCGTGGCCGGGAAGCGCCGCTCGACCCAGAGCAGGAAGCGGTTCTCGTGGTACTCGTCGTCTTCGGTCCCACCGCCCTTGGCCAGCTTGACGGCCGTGTAGATGAGGAACGCGCCGAAGATGTAGAACACCCAGGCGTAGGCGTTGATGACGACGGCCCCCAGGGCGATGAAGATGCCGCGCAGCACGATCGCGATGATGATCCCGACCATGAGGGCCGACTGCTGGAGCTTGTGCGGCACCTTGAAGCTGCTCATGATGAGCAGGAAGACAAAGAGGTTGTCGACCGACAGCGAGTACTCGGTCAGCCATCCGGCGTAGAACTCACCGGCGTACTGAAGACCCCACTGCCACCACACGAAGAGGCCGAAGAGGATGGCGCAGCCGACGAAGAACGCAAGGTGGGTTCCGGCTTCGCGCATCGAGGGGACATGGGGACGCCGCGCGATGACGAAGACGTCAATGGCGAGGAAGACGGTCATCAGACCGATCGTCAGAAACCATCCCCAGGTGGGAACGTTCATGGGCACAACCTTCCGGTCAACACATCAATGACCGGAGGTCTCTCCCGCCCACCTCGTGGTGGACCGACGGGTCCGGGACCGGCGGTGAGGCCGATCCGTGATGACGAGCCCGTCGCAGCAGGGATACTCCCCTCCGTGAACGCCTGATCCTCTCACCCGGCTCCCATCCGCTCAACTTGCGCCCGAGGGGTGGGCGCGTGACGCCGGTCACTCCGGCGCCGGCGACGGATCGCGGGGACCTCAGCGCGTTGCCGCGCTCATCTGCCGCAGCTCCTTCTTGAGGTCCCCGATCTCGTCGCGCAACCTCGCCGCGAGCTCGAAGTGCAGCTCGGCTGCGGCCTGGTGCATCTGGGTCGTGAGCTCCTGGATGAGCCCGGCGAGCTCGGAGGCAGCCATGTCGGCCGGACGCTCGGACCGGCCACCGGCGGACACGCCGACATCGGCGGCCATGGCGCCTCGCCCGCCTCCACTCTTGCCGCGGGACTGCATGCGTCCGGAGCCGATGAGCTCCTGGGTGTCGGCGTCCTCGCGCTCGAGCAGGTCGGTGATGTCGGCGATCTTCTTGCGCAGCGGGGTGGGGTCGATGCCGTGCTCGGTGTTGTAGGCGATCTGCTTCTCGCGGCGGCGGTTGGTCTCGTCGAGGGCCTGCTCCATCGAGGGCGTCATCTTGTCGGCGTACATGTGCACCTGCCCCGACACGTTGCGGGCGGCGCGGCCGATCGTCTGGATGAGGCTCCGGGCCGAGCGCAGGAAGCCCTCCTTGTCGGCGTCGAGGATCGACACGAGCGACACCTCGGGCAGGTCGAGACCCTCACGCAGGAGGTTGATGCCGACGAGCACGTCGTAGACGCCCTGCCGCAGCTCGCGGAGGAGCTCGACGCGCCGCAGCGTGTCGATGTCGCTGTGCAGGTAGCGGACCCGGATGCCCTTGTCGAGGAGGTAGTCGGTGAGGTCCTCGGCCATCTTCTTCGTCAGGGTCGTGACGAGCACGCGTTCGTTGACCTTGGTGCGCTCCTGGATCTCGTGCATGAGGTCGTCGATCTGGCCCTTGGTCGGCTTGAGCACGACCTGCGGGTCGACGAGCCCGGTGGGGCGGATGATCTGCTCGACTGGCGGACCACCGGCGGCCGACTTGGCGAGCTCGTACTCGCCGGGCGTCGCCGACAGGTAGATCGTCTGGCCGATGCGCTCGAGGAACTCCTCCCACTTCAGCGGCCGGTTGTCCATCGCGCTGGGGAGCCGGAAGCCGTGCTCGACGAGCATCCGCTTGCGCGACATGTCACCTTCGTACATCGCGCCGATCTGCGGCACCGTCTGGTGCGACTCGTCGAGCACGAGGAGGAAGTCCTCGGGGAAGTAGTCGAGCAGGCAGTTGGGGGCGGAGCCGGAGGTCCGACCGTCGATGTGACGACTGTAGTTCTCGATGCCGTTGCAGAAGCCGACCTGGCGCATCATCTCGAGGTCATAGGTCGTGCGCATCCGCAGCCGCTGGGCCTCGAGGAGCTTGCCCTGCTTCTCGAAGAGCGCCAGCTGGTCCTCGAGCTCGAGCTCGATGCCGCGGATGGCGCGCTCCATGCGCTGGGGACCGGCGACGTAGTGCGAGGCCGGGAAGACGTACATCTCCTGCTCCTCGTTGACGACCTCTCCGGTCACGGGGTGCAAGGTGTAGATGCGCTCGATCTCGTCGCCGAAGAACTCGATGCGGATCGCGAGCTCCTCGTAGACCGGGATGATCTCGACGGTGTCGCCGCGGACGCGGAAGGTGCCGCGGGTGAAGGCGAGGTCGTTGCGGGTGTACTGCATCTCGACGAAGCGCCGCAGCAGCTGGTCACGCTCGATCTCGAGGCCGACTCGGAGCCGGGCCATCCGGTCGACATACTCCTGCGGCGTGCCGAGGCCGTAGATGCACGACACGGACGCGACGACGATGACGTCGCGCCGGGTGAGCAGGGAGTTGGTGGCCGAGTGGCGCAGCCGCTCGACCTCGTCGTTGACCGAGCTGTCCTTCTCGATGTAGGTGTCGGTCTGCGGGATGTAGGCCTCGGGCTGGTAGTAGTCGTAGTAGGACACGAAGTACTCGACGGCGTTGTTGGGCAGCAGCTCGCGGAACTCGTTGGCCAGCTGGGCGGCCAGCGTCTTGTTGGGCGCCATGACCAGGGTGGGTCGCTGCACCTGCTCGATGAGCCAGGCCGTCGTCGCCGACTTGCCGGTGCCGGTGGCGCCGAGCAGCACGGTGTCCTGCTCGCCTGCCCTGACGCGGCGCGCGAGCTCGGTGATCGCCGTCGGCTGGTCGCCGCTGGGGGTGTAGTCCGAGATCACCTCGAAGGGGGCCACCGTGCGCTGGAGGTCGGTCGTGGGACGCATGCGTCAACCGTACGTCCGACCACCGACAACGCACCCGACAACGCCGACGACGGCTTCGACGCCCGCCTCGCACCTGAGCCGACCCGTTGCTCGGACCCGTTGCTCGGACCCGTTGCTCGGACCCGTTGCTCGGACCCGTTGCTCGGACCCGGTCGATGCCGTATGCCGGTCAGCCGGGTGCGGCGGACAGGCGGGCGCACCGGGTGGCGGTCTCCCACCCCGCCACGAGGCCTTCCCGCACCGGAGCCGACGTCGGGGGTCGGGGCACCCCGTCGGTCCCGATGAGCATCGGGGACCACTCGCCGCCGACGACGAGCGGGCGTGACCGGCCGGTGCGCCCCTTCTCGGCGCGGGCGGCGGCCGCATCGACGGTCACGGTCAGCACCCCGGTCTGGGCGCCGGCTCCCTCGTTGTTGTACCAGACGAAGTTGCTCAGCCCGTAGGCCACGTAGCTCTGCCCCAGCCACCCGGAGCCCTGCGGCCGGTGGGCGTGGCCCCCGACGATGACATCGGCACCGTCGGCGGCGAGCAGCTGGGCCGTCTCGCGCTGTCGCTCGTCGGCGCAGCTGGTGTACTGGCTGCCCCAGTGCATCATCACGACGACGAGATCGCTCGTCGCAGCGGCCGCGCGCACGGCTCGTCGGAGGGGCCCCGGGTCGAGGTTCGTGGCGATGCCGGGCTTGGCAGGGCCGGCGGCATGATCGCGCGAGGTCTCCTCGCGCAGCTGCGAGGAAGCCAGCACCGCGACCGAGACCCCTCGCACCTCGAGACGCAGCGGCGCGAACGCCTCCGCCTCGTCACGGCCCACCCCCACGATCGGGATCGGCGCTGCACGACGGGCCGCCAGCGTCTGGGCGAAGACGGCATCACCGAAGTCGGCGGCGTGGTTGTTGGCCATGCTGACGGCGTCGACCCCCGCGCGGGCCAGGACGTCCAGGCTGCTGACCGGGGCCCTGAACGCATACGCCTTGCCGGGCAGGGGCGCTCCGCCCTCTCCGAGCGCGGTCTCGAGGTTGACCATCGCGAAGTCGGCACGGCCGATCGTGTCGCGCAAGCCGGTGGTCAGCGGGGAGGGGTCGGCGAGCAGAGTGCGGGCTGCGCGCTCGAAGTGGACGTCGCCGGCAAAGGCGAGCGTGATCCGATCCGGCGGTGCTGAGCTCGGCGGCGTGGGAGTCGTGGGCGGCGTCGGCGTCGGCGTCGTTGCCGGGGTCGCCTGCGTCGGGGGCTGGACTCCCGACGCCGCCACCGATGCTGCAGAGGGCGTCGCGGAGCGTGCCGCGCCGCCCCCGGCCCAGGCCACTGCGACCACGTCTGCCACCAGGCAACAGCCGAGCAGCACCGCAGCGAGGCGCCTCGGCGACCTGACCATCACCCGAGCGTAGGCGCGGACCGCGGCAGCGGCGCGGCGCAGCGCCGACGCCGCCGGAGGTTTCGGGTGACCGGTGCCCGTGGGTCAGCGCGCACGTGCCCACCCGCGCCCACCACGAGCCGTGAGCGCCACCGCGGCCGCGACGGTGCTGGCACACTGGCGCTACGACCCTTCCAGATCGTCACGCTACGCCTGCGCCGGAGGACCTCATGAGCGACCCGTCCCACGCCCCGGTCGCCTGGCCCGACCAGCCGACGCACCGGGCCTGGCTCGACGACCACTGCCGGTCGCTGCTGGCCTTCGGTACGCGTTGCCCGGCTCCCGGCGGTGGCGCCTACTGGCTCGACGACGAGGGGCAGCCCGAGCCGGGCCGCGGGGTCCACACCTGGATCACAGCGCGGATGGTGCACGTCTACTCGCTCGGCGCTCTGCTCGGCGTGCCGGGCAGCGCGCCCATCGCCGACGCCGCACTGGCGGGACTCACCGGCCCGTTGCGCGACGCCGACCACGGCGGCTGGTTCCCGTCGGTGGACGGGTCGGGCACCGCGGCGCGTGGCAAGGCCTGCTACGACCACGCCTTCGTCGTGCTGGCCGCCGCGTCGGCCACCGCAGCCGGCCGGCCCGGCGCGGCCGACCTGCTGCAGGAGTCGCTTGGCGTCTTCGACCAGCACTTCTGGGATGCCGAGGCGGGCCTGCCGGTCGACCTGTGGGACACCGGCTTCGAGCAGCTCGACGGCTATCGAGGCATCAACGCGGCGATGCACTCGACCGAGGCGATGCTCGCCGCCGCCGACGTGCTCGCCGAGGTGCTCGGCGACGCCGCGACAGCCTCGACCTGGCGACGACGCGCGCTCGGCATCCTCTCGCGCGTCGCCGGCTGGGCGAGCGTCAACGGCTGGCGGCTGCCCGAGCACTTCGACGACACCTGGCAGCCACAGCTCGAGCACAACGCCGACCGGCCCGACGACCCGTTCAAGCCCTACGGCGCGACGGTCGGGCACGGTCTCGAGTGGGCCCGCCTCATGCTGCACGGCGAGGCCGCGGCGGCGGCAGCGGGCGACGCCGCCCCCGAGGGCCTGCTCGCCGCTGCCGAGGCGCTCTTCGAGCGGGCCGTGGCGGACGGGTGGGACGTCGACGGGCACCCCGGCTTCGTCTACACGACGGACTGGTCGGGAGCTCCCGTCGTGCGCGACCGGATGCACTGGGTCGCTGCCGAGGCGACCGCGACCGCCGCCGCGCTGCACCAGCGCACGGGCGAGCCCGCCTACGCAGATCGCTATGCCGGGTGGTGGGACCACATCTCGCTCGTGCTCATCGATGCCGAGCACGGGTCATGGCACCACCAGCTCGACCCCGCCAACGAGCCGACCGACACCGTGTGGCCGGGCAAGGCCGACCTCTACCACGCGGTCGGTGCCACCCTCATCCCGCGTCTGCCGCTGGCGCCCTCGATGGCCGTCGCCGTCCGGCAGGCCGCCTGGCGCTGAGTCCACCGGTTGCCGGTTCACGGCACCCGGTGAGTCCACTCCGGGGTCGAGAACTTCGTCTCGACGAGGCGCTGCGCCTCGGCCAGCTCGCCGGGCGTGTAGTCGGTGAGCCGGGTGCGGTAGCGCGCAGCGAACGCAGCCGTGAAGGCCTCGAGGATGGCGTCGCGCGACAGGCCGGTCTGCGACCGCATCGGGTCGACGCGCTTGTTGGCCGAGCGGTGGCCCTTGTCGCTCATCTTCTCGCGCCCGATGCGCAGCACCTCGAGCATCTTGTCGGCGTCGATGTCATAGCTCATCGTCACGTGGTGCAGCACCGTGCCGTCGGCGAAGCGCTTCTGCGCGGCGCCGCCGATCTTGCCCTGGTCGCTGGCAATGTCGTTGAGCGGCACGAAGTGCGCCGCGACGCCGACGTCGGCCAGGGCGCCGATGACCCAGTCGTCGAGGAAGGAGTAGGACCGCTCGAAGCTCAGCCCCTCGACGAGCGAACCCGGCACGACGAGCGAGTAGGTGATGCAGTTGCCGGGCTCCATGAACATCGCCCCACCGCCCGAGATGCGTCGCACGATGTCGATCTGGTGCCGGTCCGCGCCGTCCGGGTCGACCTCGTTGCGCACCGACTGGAACGACCCGATGACGACGAGCGGGCTGTCCCAGTCCCAGAAGCGCAGTGTCGGCGGCCGCTCCCCCGAGCCCACCTCGCGGGCGATGACCTCGTCGAGGGCGACGTGCACGGCCGGGTGCAGCACCCGCGCCGGGATGACGTCGAAGGAGTGGTCGTGCCAGCCGGTCGCCTTGC
The DNA here is from genome assembly GCA_963697735.1 of uncultured Actinomycetota bacterium. GTDB lineage: Bacteria > Actinomycetota > Actinomycetes > Actinomycetales > Dermatophilaceae > Humibacillus. The sequence goes on from CAVOOZ010000007.1 coordinate 213,548, forward strand.
CGAGGGCGCGCCGCACCGCGATGCCGACCGCCTCGGGCGTGAAACCGATGAGCGCCACCTCCGTGCCCAATGCGCCCTGGATGGCAGCGGCGAGCTCGTCGACGCCCGCCTCGACGGGCATCCCGCGCAGCGCGGCGTTGATGTCGCCGAGGGCCTCGTCCGGCTCGAGGAAGAAGTCACCCGACACGCTGACGTCGCCGAGCCTCTCCCCGTCGACCTCGAGGTCGACGGCCACGAGCTTGCCTCCGGGCACCTTGTACTCACCGCGCATGCCAGCCACAACACCACAGACGTCTCCGGTATGCCGCGTCGCCGGCTCGCGCTACGGCCGCCAGCCGGTCTCGTCGGCCCACGCCTGGGCGCGAGACCAGGCTGTGTCGAACCAGGGCTCCTTGGCCGCGACGTAGGAGTCGGTGTCGTCGTCGATCGCGAGGAGTCGTCGCTTCTCGGCGGCGTAGGCCTCGCGCTCGGCCGGCACGTGGACGAGCCAGTCACGGAAGAGGATCGCGAATCGCCAGCCCGGAGAGCCGAGCTCGCGGATGTGGACGTGCACGACCTGCGCGGGGTCGCAACCACCGTAGAAGCGCTTGCCCCACGCGGCAGGGTCGGTTCCGGGCTTGGGCGTGTCGGTCGAGTTCGCTTCGGAGAGAATGTAGCCCGCATCACCCATCGCGACGCGCACATCGTCTCGGTCGGCATCGGCGAGATGGCGCACCCCGACCTGCACGTCGATGACGTCCTTGGCGATGAGGCCCGGCACCGCAGTCGAGCCGATGTGCGACACCTCTGTCGCCACCCCGCTCCGCGCGAGGGCTGCGCCGATCTTGGCGACCACGCGCTCGCCGCGCAGTCCCCAGTCAGCTTGTGGGTCCACGACCGCACCCTGCCCCACCCGGCGGGTGCGTGTGCCGGCGCGGAGGTTGGCCGCATACGGCTCGATGCGCTCGCGCCACAGGGCGTCGACGCGTCGCTCGAGCTGCTCCGGGGTGCCGTGGTTGTCGAGGAGCACGTCTGCGACGGCACAGCGCTCGGCGTCCGTCGCCTGCGCGGCGATGCGCGCGCGGGCATCGCCCTCGTCGAGACCCCGCTGCTCGACGAGCCGACGCACCCTGGTGTCGGCCTCGACGTCGACCACGAGGTTGAGGTGCTCGTGCACCCAGAGGCCGCGCTCGACAAGCAGGGGCATGTCGAAGACGGAGACACCACCGACGGGTGTCCGGCCGCGCAACTTGGTGACGCGAGCGCCGATCGCAGGCGTCGTGATCTCCTCGAGGTCCTCCAAGGCGCCTCGGTTGCTGAACACGATGGCGGCGAGAGCCCCCCGGTCGAGAGTGCCGTCGTCGCGGATCACGCTGTCGCCGAAGCGAGCTCGGATCATCTCGAGCACCAGCGTGCCCGGCTCGACGACTTCACGCGCGACGGCGTCGGCGTCGACGACATGCGCGCCCAAGGCTCGCAGGCGAGCCGCGACGCTCGACTTGCCCGAGCCGATGCCCCCGGTGACCCCGACGCGCAGCACAGCGGTCACAATCGGCACGGTCTCAGTCGGCCAGCCGGGCCGGGAAGCCGCCGGTCGCGACGGGACCCCAGCGGGTCGGCGTGATGCGCAGCAGCGACTTGCCCTGGTCGCGCATCGCCTGGCGGTACTCGTCCCAGTCCGGGTGCTCCCCCGAGATCGCGCGGAAGTAGTCGACGAGCGGCTCCACCGAGTCGGGCAGGTCGAGAACCTCGCAGTCGCCGTCGACCTGCACCCACTCGCCACCGAAGTCGTCGGAGAGCACGAGCACCGACACCTCCGGCCGCCGGCGGACGTTGGCGGTCTTGGCGCGCTCGGGGTAGGTCGAGATGACGATGCGGCCCTGCTCGTCGACACCGCCCGTGACGGGCGACGCCTGAGGCCGCCCGTCGGACCGGGCGGTGATGAGCACCATCGAGTGCCGAGGCTTGACGAAGTCGAGTAGCGCGTCATGATCGACGCTCGTGTTCGTGGCGATCTGTCGGGGCACGGACTACTCCTTGCGGGCGGTGGCTGACGAGGTGGCGGTGGCAACCGAGGTGGCCTCGTGTGCCGTCGTGGCGCTGGCGCTCTGGAAGGCGCCGACGAGCGCCTCGGCCAGCCAGGCGGCATACATCTCATGGGCCCACCCGCAGCGGCGGACGAAGCGGTCGTAGGTCTCGGGAGCGGTGGCTGCCCAGACGATGTCGATGAAGCGCGTGCGGTCGAGATCCGGTGGCAGCCCGTGGACACGCTCCAGCGCGGCCAGCACGTTGGTGTTGCCGGCGCGGCGCTCCTGCTCGATGGTCGCGACGAAGTCCTGCAGCCCGGCGTCGTTGCCGGCCCCCTGCGCGAGGAGCACGCCGAGCAGTGGGCCGGTGCGCTCGTAGATCGTCGCGCAGAGGGCCGCGTAGGCCCGGAGGAAGGCGTTGCAGTCGGGGGCCGCCGACATCGCCTGGAACTCGGGCCGCTCCGGCATCGGGATGGGCTCGTCGTCGCCGACGAGGGTGACGTCATAGACGGCCTTGACGACCGCGGCCTTGCCTCCGATGGCGTTGTAGACCGTCTGGGCACTGACGCCCGCAGCCGCCGCGAGGCGGCTGATCGACATGGCGTGGTAGCCCTCGCGCAGGAGCATCGGACCGGCGGCGTCGATGATCCGGCGTCGGGTCGCCTGCGCGGCCTCCGCGCGTGAGCTCATGTCGTATGCCCGATCGGTTGACATCGGTGCCCTTCGACTGGATGATGACGTCCGCTGGAACGGCGTTCCAACGAACGGGTGGGTGCAGGGGTCCCACCCGCTCGTCCCACGCTCGGTCTCGGTGCCCACAGCGGCGACCTGTCGACCGCACGAGTGTGCCATGGACGCCGAGACGGCTCCGCCCCGCACGGGGTTCAGGAGGGGTGAAGAGGGTTCGGACCACTGGTTCGGACCCTCTTCATCGCCCGGCCTCGCCCGGGGCCACAGCCGCCTTCGGAGGCCTCGGGGATGCGTCCGAGGGCATCGACCCGACGAGGTCGGCGAGCACGACCGCGGCCAGGTCGGGATAGTCGGTCACCAGACCGTCGACACCCGCCTCGGCGAGGGCCCGCATCGTGCCCACGTCGTTGACGGTCCAGGGCAGCACGCCGAGCCCGAGCTCGCGGGCCCGCGAGACGAAGGCCTCGTCGACGAGCACGTGCTCGGGCGAGACCACGTGGGCGCCGACCGCAGCGGCGCCCGCACACACGTCGATGTGCGTCTCCCCCACGCGCACACTGCCCGTCCACGGGCTGCCCGGCACCCACGTGACCCCCGCCTCGACGAGGGCCGAGCGCGCCACGGCGGGGGCGAGGTCACGCGACAGCTCCAGCACCGCCCAGTCGAAGGAGTGCACGAAGCTCCGGTCGTCGAGGCCGGCCTCGTGCAGGCAGGCGAGCACCTTCTCGACGAGCATGGAACGGCTCGCGACCTCGGCCGGGTCGGTGGGGTCGACCTTGAGCTCGACCGTCCACCAGACGTCGGACGGGTGGTCTCGACCCAGGGCCAGCACCTCGGCGAGCGTCGCGATGTGGGCTCCGGGCGACGGTCGTTGGCCGGGGAACGCCTCGAGGGTCTGACTCCCCACGTCGACGTTGCGCAGCTCGGCCAGGGTCAGGTCGGCGACCCGCGACCCCACGAGGCCGGGGGTCGCCGAGCGTGCCTTGTGCGGCAGCAGCACAGCGTCATGCCAGACGACGACCTCGCCGTCCGCCGAGAGCCGCACGTCGAGCTCGACGCCGGACACGCCGGCAGCGTAGGCAGCGGTGAAGCTCTCCAGGGTGTTCTCGACGACGAGGCCCTTGGCTCCGCGGTGGCCCTGGAGGTCGAATCCCCGAGCGGTCCACCGGCGTGCAGGGTCTCCAGCGGGAGGAGAGTCCATGTCACGAGCGTAGAGCCAACCGGGACTCCTCGCGGCGTGGGTGGGCACGGCGCACCGTCGGTGCCACCTCGCCGAAGAACCTCTCGACGCTCTGCCGAGTCACCGCCTCGGGCAGACCGGGCACGTCGAGCGAGATGCCGGACAGCTCGTGCCCGAACGCTTCGTGATAGCGCTCGATCTTGTCGATGACCTGCTCTGGTGAGCCGATGAGTGCCGAGCTGTCGCGTGCGTACTCCTCGACCGTCGTGAAGGGCAGCTGGTTGTGCTTGGCCCCCGGGGAATCACGGAAGGCCTCGAAGGCGGGCCGGTAGAGGCGTAGGGCTTCCTGGCTCGTGGCAGCGACGAGCAGCCCGAGGAACCCAGCCCCGACGACAGCATCGTCCGGGTGCCTGCCGTGGGCCTCCCAGCGCTCCCGATAGTGGCGCACGAGGGCCGCGTACTTCTCCATCGGGTGGAATCCGTTGGCAGAGAAGATCGGGTCTCCCCAGCGGGCCGCGAGCTCTGTCGACTCCGTGGAGCTGGCGGAGCCGTGCCAGACCGGAATGGGCTGCTGGAGCGGCCGCGGTTGCGTCGTCGCCCTGACGAGCGGTGGCCTGAAGCGACCGCTCCACGTCACCTCCTCTTCGCGCCACAGGCGCCGCAGCAGCTCGTACTTCTCGGCGTTGCGCTCCCACTGGCCGTCCAGGTCATAGCCATAGAGCGCGTTCTGCTCCGGGTCGTTGCCCTTGCCGATGATGAGATCGAGCCGGCCGCCGCTCAGGTGGTCGAGCGTGGCGTAGTCCTCGGCGACCCGCACCGGGTCGAGGAGCGAGAGCACCGTCACCGTGGTCAGGAGGCGGATCCGGGACGTCCGCCCCGCGATGTGCGCGAGCACGACGGGCGGGGAGGATGAGACGAACCGCTGGGCATGTCGCTCCCCGACCCCGAACCCGTCGAACCCCAGCTCCTCGGCCCACTCCGCCTGTCGAGCGACGTGCTCGAAAGCCTCGGTCTGAGTGCGGGCGAGCCCCGAGACAGGGTCGGGACTCGTGTCGAGAAGGGTGTAGGTGCAGAACCTCATGCCGGACGCTTCTCCCCGGCCGTGACCGCGAGCTCGAGCCAGTTGTTGGCCGGGGGGGCCGGGCAGGTGCCGTGGTCCGTGAACGCGAACGGGAGATTGACGGCTCGGTTGAAGTCGACGACGAGGTTGCCCGCGGCGTCGGGAGACGACGTCGCGACGGTGCGCCACCGGGCCGTCGTCCGGCCGTTCGTCGCGTCGTGGAAGAGCAGACCGAGGCCGTCGCCGATCGCCACGGCGTCGAGACGGTGTCGCTCCCCCGCGATGTCGACGTCGACGGCGCCGACGAGCCGCGCCTGCTGCACGAGGTCGGCGCGGGCGGTGCGCACCTCGACGACGCGGGGTGACGACGCGGGCACGAACCGCGCCGGCCGGACCCACTTCGGGTCGTGCTCGTAGGTGGGCACCCCGGCGAAGTCGCGCCGCGTCGAGGCGCGTGGGTCGCGCACGCGCACCGCGAGCCGCCCACCCCTGCGAAGCAGCTCGACCACGCGCTGGCCGTGGCGCACCCACAGGAGCGATGCCCCTTCTTGCACATCCGCGGTGGCCGTGCCCGCGACCGCCACGTCGTCGACGACCAGTCCGTCCTCATCGGCGGCGGAAACGTGCGCCCCACCCGCGTCGGCCCACCACGTGCCCGGCAGGTCGGTCACGGCGGTGGGTCGGTCCGCCAGCCAGGCGAACGCGGTGAGGGACAACCAGCCGTGGTCCTGCGCGAGGTCGGCCTCGCGCGCGGCCCGCCAGGCGAGCCACTCCTCGCGCGTGCTCATGCGACTGCCTCGCGCTGCTGCTCGCCCTCGCGGGCCTCGCGGCGCGCGACCTCCTGCCGCACGAGCGGGATGACGTAACGGCCGAAGTCGACGGCGTCGTCGTAGAGGTTGTAGCCGCGGGCGGAGAAGATCCGCACGCCGAGGTCGTAGTAGTCGAGCAGGGCGGCGGCGATCGTCTCGGGACTGCCGACGAGCGCGGTCGAGTTGCCCCCGCCCCCCGTTGCGGCGGCGGTCGCCGTCCACAGCGCCCGGTCGTGCCGCTCCCCCGACCCCGCAGCGGCAAGCAGTCGCTGGGAGCCGGCGTTCTCGGGTCGATAGTTGCTGCGGAGGTGCCCACGGGTCGACGCGCCCCCGGCCTCCTGGTGCGCTCGGATGGCCCCGATCGTGCGCTCGGCCTTGCGCCAGGCGAGCTCGTCCGTCTCGGCGATGATCGGCCTGAACGCGACCTGGATCGTCGGGAGTGGACGCCCGGCTTCGGCCGCGGCGACGCGGATCCGCTCGATCTGCTCTGCAGTGCCGGCGAGCGGCTCGCCCCACAGGGCGAAGACGTCGGCCTCGGCCGCCCCCACGGCGTATGCCGCCGGGCTCGACCCACCGAACGAGATCCTCGGCCGCGGGGTCTGGAGGGGTCTGATGTCGGCCACGAAGTTCTCGAAGCGGTAGTGCTCTCCCGCGAAGTCGAACGGCGCGTCGCTCGTCCACGCCCGCTTGAGGATCTGGATGAACTCCCGGGTGCGGGCGTAGCGCGCGTCCTTGTCGAGGTGGTCGCCCTCGGCGGCCTGGTCGGCGGTGCTGCCTCCGGTGATGACGTGCACCTCGAAGCGACCGTTGCTGATGTGGTCGAGCGTCGCGAACGTCTTCGCCGTGAGGGTCGGGTAGGCCGTGTTGGGGCGGTGCGCGACGACGAGGTTGAGCCGATCGGTGGTGGCGGCGACGTGCGCCGCCACCTGTGCCGGGTCGGGCGAGCCGGAGTGGTAGGCGAAGAGGATGCGATCCCAGCCGTTGTCCTCGTGGGCCCGGGCGAGCTTCGTGGCGTAGGTCAGGTCGAGGGCTCCCCCGCTGCGAGCGGCGGCCTCCGTTCCGTCGTGGTTGGCGGCGATGCCGAGGAACTCAACTGGCATGGCGGTGCTCCTTGTCCGTGGTGATGGATGTGGCGATGGATGTGGCGATGGATGTGGTGACGGCTGTGGTGATGGATGTGGAGATGGAACTCGTGACGTCCTTGGTGACCTCACGGGTGTGGTGCGGGAAGGGGGTGGCCGTCGGGGCCCGCAGAGGCGCGCCGGGGCCATGGGCCGCGATGGGGGTCGTGAGCAGGTCGCGGGCCACGGCGTCGTTCTGCCGGAAACCGGGCCCGTTGAAGTGCGGTCGGGAGAAGCCACCGGCTCCGGCGGACCCCGAGACCGCGGGCCCGACGAGATGGCGGTGCGGGTGCACGGTCCCGTCGGCACGCACGGCGCGGGTGCGAGAGTCCGCGACGAGCTGCCCGGCACCCACGATCGTCCCGTCCGACGCCGTGACGGGCCGCGAGCGCAGCTCACCGGAGGCGAGCAGCGCTGCCACGAGCGGGTCCGTGACGAGGGTGCTGTCGGGCCGGGGCAGCCGGGCGTCCACGGCGGCGCGCGCCTGCACGACGCGGTCCCCGGACCGCGCCACGAAGGCACCGTCCCTGACCGCGAGCTGGAGGTTCGGGCCGATGAACCGGACGATGCCCGCCCGGTGCAGCGCGAGCAGCTCGGCGAGTCTCCGCGGCGGCGGCCCGCTCGCGAGGAACGAGAAGAGGCCGTGGAAGTGCCCCTCCACGTGGCGCACTCGGTCCTCGTCGAGGAGGCGCCCGGACACGACGAGCTCGGCCAGGGCGGCATACACCCCGAGGAGCGTGTCGAAGACCGCGCGGTCGCTCGAACGTGAGGGGTCGGCGCGCCGCGTCACGTCGTGAGCGACGTGCTCCGCGACGAGACGCTCCACCTCGCCGCGCGGGGTCGTGTCGTCGACGACCGCCTCGAGCGGGCGGTCGATCCGGGCGATGTCGAAGAGGTCCCCGGGGTCTGACAGGTGGGCGCACGCGGCAGCGGTGAGGCCCTCTCCCGTGCAGTCGGCGTCGACGAGAGCCCGCTCCAGCGCCTCGAAGGTGCCCCGCGTGCGCTCGGGGTGCGCCTCGAAGAGCCTGCCGTAGTGGGCCACCGCGAGCTCGAGCACGATCAGCGGCCACACCTGCGAGCGATAGTCGAGCGCGGACGTCCCGCCGCCGAGCGCCGCGAGGCGGGAACGTGTCAGGTGGCGCAGCGGGGCGGGACCGTCCGTGCCGCGGATCTGGTAGCCGAGCTTGGCGTGGTAGGGCACTCCGCGGCGCGATCCGACGTGGAGCACCGGCTCGCGCCCGCTCGGGTGGTAGGTGAGGTCGGCGCCCTCCCCCGTGAAGCTGCCGCCCCGGCCCTCGCCGAGCAGGACGATGAGGTCCACGAAGGCCAGCCCCATGCCCCGCACGACGACGGGCTCGCCGGGCCGCAGCTCCTCGAGGTCGAGGTCGGCGGTGTAGCCGGGCGGGACGTAGGTGAGGCCGGCCCGGTGCGACTCGTCGAGCAGCCGCTGCTCTTCCGGTGCCGGCGCCTGGTCGAGGTAGCCCTGGGCGAGCACGACGAGGTCGGCCTCGAGCGTGCGGCCGTCAGCCAGCGTCACCCGCTGGCTCCCCCTGTCGTCGACGAGGGCGATCGCACGTCCACGGTGGGCGTGGACGGCGACACGCGGCGGCAGTGCGTCGACGACCCGGCGCCAGGCCCAGTCGAGGTAGTCGGCCTGCACGACGCGCGGCGCGAACGCGCGGGCCGTCATCCCTTGTGCCGCTGGCGTGGCGTCAGGGCCGGCGGCCCACTCGGCGAGGGACGGCCCCGGCACGATCGGCCCCGCGCACCTGACCGACGCGTCGGTGAACACCGTGACGTCCTGCGCTTCGGAGTTCATCCAGAGCAGGGGCGACTGGGACGCCCGCCAGACGCGCCCCCCGCCGGGTGGGTGCGGGTCGACGACGTGGACGTCGACCCGCTCTGACGGGCTGCCGACGTGTCCGGCGTTGGCGCCCAGCCGCTCGACGATCCCGAGCGCGCGCGGACCCGCCCCGACGACGACGATGCGACGCTCGGTCACGCTGCGCCCCAGTCCTGGTAGGGCCGCAGGCCGTGGGCGTCGCCCGGAAGGATGCCAGTGCCGATCGACCACGGCACCGATCCGTTGGCGGCCGTGGCGGATCGGACCGTCTCAGCCGGCAGCTCCTTGTCGAAGGCGTGCGGACCGATCGACTCCGGGTCGGCGTGCAGGTCGAAGGCGGGCAGGTAGCCGGCCGCGAGGTAGAGCGCCCTCGCCTCGGGCTGGCGAGGCCCGGTCGTCAGGTGGATCCTGCGGTAGCCCAAGCCGGCCGCTGCCTTCTCGAGCTCGAGGAGCACGCGCCGGCCCAGTCCCTGGCGCCGGAACTGCGCGTTGGTCCACACCCGCTTCACCTCAGCCGTCTCGTCGTCGTGGCGGCGGATCGCGCCGCCGGCGATCGTCTGCCCGCCGCGCAGGATCACGACGAACGCTCCGTGCGGCCCATCGAAGTCGCTGACCGGGACCTCGGTCAGCTGGGTGTTCGGCGTGGAGAGCCCATAGCGGGTGCCGTACTCCACGACGAGGTCCTCGAGCAGCGGCGCCGCGACGTCGTCGTGCGGCGACACGCGCAGCACCACGTCGTCGTCGGTGGACGGCGTGTCCTCTCGACGGTGACGTGCGACGTGCGTCAGGAACGACTCGGTGACGAGGTGCAGGGCCCGCGCCGCCGACTCGGAGAGCAGGACACCCCCGTCGGCCGGATAGACCTGCACGTCCGAGGCCAAGCACGAACCACCCCTGCGTCACGTGCTCCGCCCCGAGCGAGACGAGGACCGGGCGCAGCGCGTAGTCGACGGCGAGGACGTGGGCGGCGCTCCCGCCAGTGGCGACCGGCAGGACGGACTTGCCGCGCAACGCGTACTGCGGGAGCAGGTCGAGCAGCGTCTTGAGCAGCCCCGTGTAGGCCGCCTTGTAGACGGGCGTCGTGACGACGACCGCGTCAGCCGCGGCCACCTGCGCCACGACGGCCGCGATGCTCGGGTCGGTGACGTCGCCCCGCAGCAGCGCCTCGGCGGGCAGGTCACGGATGACGACACGCTGCACGATGTGGCCGCGGACGGTCAGGCGGCGTTCGATGTGGCCGAGGACGGCGTCGGTGCGGGACGTCGCCGACGGGCTGGAGGCGAGCGTGACGATGGTGGCCATGTCGGTCCCTCACTTCACCGTGGTCTCGGTGGGCTTGGGCAGCCCCGCCGGGTTGACCTCTGACGCAGGCACCGCCTCAGCAGCCAGACCCCAGCGCGCCAGGACCTTGCCGTAGCTGCCGTCCGCGATGGCGACGTTGATGGCGTCGGAGATGGGTTTGACCAGGCCGTTGTCCTTCTTCGTCAGCACCCCGACCTTCCCGGGGATCGGGAAGCTCGACGACACCGTGCCGACGATCTGCGTCTTGCCGGCGGTGACGACGTGGTAGGTCGCCGTCGGGTTGGGGCCGAGGTAGAGGTCGATGCGGCCGGAGTCGAGCGCGAGGTAGTACTCCGTCGTGCCCTGGTAGTAGACGATCTCGGCCGGCGCCCGTCCGGCCTTCTCGTTGTCCTCGTTCCAGCGCAGCAGGATGGCCTCCTGCAGGGTGCCGGACCCGACGGCGACCCTCTTGCCCGAGATGTCGGCCGGCCCACGCACCTGGAGCGTCGTGCCCTTCTTCGCCTCGAAGGCGTGCAGTCCGAGCCGGTAGGTCGCGAAGTCGTACTTCTCCTTGCGCTCCTCGGAGACGCCGACATTGGAGATCGCCACCTGGTACTTGCCCGAGTCGATGCCGATGAAGAGGTTCTCCCAGCTCGTCGTCTGCACGTCGGCCTCGAGCCCGAGGACGTCGGCCACGAGGTGGGCGACGTCGACCTCCACCCCGATGGGGGTGCGGTTGTCGTCCGCGGTGAACGCGAGCGGGGGTATGCCGCCGCCCGCGCCGCCGCTCCCGATCACCAGGGTGCCACTGGCCTTGACGTCGGCCGGGAGGGTGGCCGCGAGCTCGGGGTGCAGGGTGCCGGCCACGCGCGTGGCCTCGGCCGACGTGTCGAACGACACCGGGAGCACCTTCGAGTCGCCGAGTGCCGCCGGGTCGACCTGCGTCGTCGCGGTGCTCACCGGGTCGGCGCAGGCGCCGAGCACCCCGAGGGTCGAGAGGACTGCGGCAGCGACGAGGAACGTGCGGCGGCGGCCCGGTGCGTGGATCAGATTGCTGTGCATGGTGTTTCGTCTCCTGGGAAGTGGTGGACGGCTCAGTTGGTCTTGGGCAGACCGGGCGGGTTGACCTCGGACTTCTCGAGCGCCTCGGTGCCGAGGTTCCAGCGCTGGAGGACCTTCGCGTAGCTGCCGTCGGCGATGGCCGAGCTGATGGCGGCGGCATACGGCGCGGCGAGCCCGGAGCCCTTCCTCGTCAGCACGGCGATGAGCCCCTGGAGGGAGTCACCCGCACCGGAGAAGTGACCGATCGCCTCCGTCTGCCCCGCGGTCGCCACGTGGTAGGCGACGCTCGGGTTCGGGCCGAAGTACGCGTCGATCCGACGTGAGGAGAGCGCGAGGTAGTAGTCGGTCTGGGACTGGAAGTACTTGACCTCGGCGGGGGCGAGCCCGGCTTTGACGTTGGCGTCGTTCCAGTCGAGCAGGATCTTCTCCTGGTTGGTGCCGGACCCGACGGCGATGGTCTTGCCGGCGATGTCCTTGGCGCTCGTGACCTTCCACGAGCCGCCCCGAGGGGCCTCGAAGGCGAGGTCGTCCTTGCGGTACGTCGCGAAGTCGTACTTCTCCTTGCGCTCCTCGGTCACGGTGACGTTGCTCAGGGCGACGTCGTAGCGGCCGGAGTCGATGCCGAGGAAGACGTTCTCCCAGCTCGTCGCCGGCGTCTCGACCTTGAGGCCGAGCTTGTCGGCGAAGAGGTGCGCGAGGTCGACCTCGACGCCGATGACGGTCTTGTCGTCGTCGGCGGTGAAGACGAGCGGCGGGGTGCCGCCGCCCGCTCCGGCGTTGGCGGCGATGATCGTGCCTCGGTCCCGGATGGCGGCGGGCAGCAGCGCAGCGGCCTTCTCGTCCTTCGTCGCGGTGAGGCGCTTCTGGTCGGGTGCGGTGTTGACGACGGGGCCTGTCTGCGCGGCGGGACCAGCGGAGCTGGCCTCCGCGGCGCCGGAGCAGGCGCTCAGCGCAGCCGCGGCGGCCGCGGCGACAGCGACGAGCGTGGCGGCGGCATACGGCCTCGGGCGACGGGTGGGGGGGTGTGCGGACATGGGGACTCCTCTCGGCACCCGGTGGGGTGCGAGTCTTGGCTGGCCGGTCGGCCGGAGGGGTGTGGTGTGTGGTGGTGGGTGCGGACGTTGCGTCAGAGGACGCGGTCGATGAAGGCGCGGGTGCGTTCGTGCTGCGGGTGGTCGATGACCTGGCTCGGTGGGCCCTGTTCGACGACACGGCCGGCGTCCAGGAAGACGACGGTGTCGGCGACCTCGCGGGCGAAGCCGACCTCGTGCGTGACGACGACGAGGGTCGCTCCGTCCCGGGCGAGCTCCTTGATGACGGTGAGCACCTCCCCGACGAGCTCGGGGTCGAGCGCGGAGGTCGGCTCGTCGAAGAGGATCACGTCGGGGTGCAGGGCGAGGGCGCGGGCGATCGCGACGCGCTGCTGCTGACCGCCCGAGAGCTGGCGCGGGTAGGCAGCAGCCTTGTCTCCCAAGCCGACCCGCTCGAGCAGGCCCCGTGCCTCGACCTCGACCTCGGACCGGCGACGGCCCTGCGCCGACACCGGCGCCTCGACGACGTTCTCGAGGACCGTGAGGTGCGGAAACAGGTTGAACTGTTGGAAGACGAACCCGATCCGGCTGCGCTGGCGCAGGATCTCGCGCTCCGGCAGTTCGTGCAGGCGGTCGCCGACCTGTCGGTAGCCGATGAGCGTTCCGTTGACGCGCACCTGGCCACGGTCGATCTTCTCGAGGTGGTTGATGGTGCGCAGCAGGGTGGACTTCCCTGAGCCGCTCGGGCCGAGGATGACGGTGACGGTGCCCTCGGCGAGCTCGAGGTCGACGTCGTCGAGCACCCGGTGGGCCCCGAACGACTTCGTGACACCGCGCAGGTCGACGACGGCGGTCATCGGGCCACCTCCTCGGGACGACGGGTGTCCTGGGACTCCTGGATGGCAAACCCGGCCCACCAGGCACGCAACCGCTGAAGTGGCGTCGGCGGGAGCGAACGGGCGCTGCCCCGGGCGAAGTGCCGCTCGACGTAGTACTGCCCGATCGTGAGCAGGGTCGTGAGGATGATGTACCAGACCGTCGCAACGAGGAGCAGCGGCACGACCCGTGAGTTGCGGCCGTAGATCACCTGCACCTGGTAGAAGAGCTCCGGGATGGCGAGGACCGAGACGATCGACGTGCCCTTGAAGAGGCTGATCACCTCGTTGGCGGCATTGGGCAGGATCGAGCGCATCGCCTGCGGCAGCACGATCTTCGTGAACTGGCGACGTCGGGGGATGCCGAGGGCCGACGCGGCTTCGCGCTGCCCCTCGTCGACGGAGAGGATGCCGCCGCGGATGATCTCCGCCGCGTAGGCCGCCTGGTGCAGGGCGAGACCGAGCACCGCGGCGCCGAGGGCCCCGAAGAGGTCGTTGGTCGAGACACTGCCGAACGACGGTCCGAAGGGCAGCCCGAAGCTGATGGTCGGGTAGAGGTAGGCGATGTTGAACCAGAAGAGCAGCTGCACGATGAGCGGGATCGATCGGAACGCCCAGATGTAGGCCCAGGCAACCGTGCGCAGGAACGCGTTGTGCGACAAACGCATCGCCGCCAGGATGAGGCCCAGCGCGAAGCCGGCGACTGTCCCGAGGAGGGTCAGCTGGATCGTCGTGCCGAGAGCCCGCATGACGGTCTCGGTGGCGAAGTAGCGGGTGAAGGTCGGCCAGTCCCAGCCGGGGTTGGTGGCGAGGCCGTTGACGAACATGGCGACGAGGACGGCGACCCCGGCCACGCCGATCCACGTCCAGGGGCTGCGGCGCGGGACGACCGTGAGAACGGTGCCGGTGGAGTCACGGCGCTCCGAGTCGTCGCCGCCCTGCCGTTCACCGGCGAGGTCGGCGTCGTCGACCGGCGGGTGGTCCCCGACGGGCCGTGCGACAGAGGTGGTGGACACAGAAAGCTCCTCGGTGGGTGCGTTCGACGACCCGTCCGCGGGCGGAAGTGCGGGCCGGGTGCGGGGTCTCGGTCGAGACCTCCGGGGGACTGCGTGCTGCTGACCGGCCCTCGTGGCCGGTGACGTCGTCAGGGACGACAGAGCGCGCTGGACACCCGGAGCAGGTCGATGTGACGGCGAAGCACCAGGTGGGTGCCCATCCTGCGCGTCATCTCTGCTCCTGGGTCTTGGACCCGAGCACCTCGAGTCCGCGCTTGCCGGCGCCGAGACGGCGACGGCCAGGTATTCACCCGGAGCACCCCGCCGCGGAGGAGGGTTGCTGTCCAGCGAGCCGGGGCTTGGCACTGGAACTCTTGACCTGTGGATGACACTACGAAGAGCCCACGTGGCCCGTCAAACGACGAAACGGGTCGTCCCAGACCGTGTCCAGGACGACCCGCGGTGGTGGAGGATCCGTCAACTCCCTTGTGGATCAATCGAATTCGAGAATCCGCCTACGATGGCCGAGCGATCTAATTCCTATGCGTTCAGTCTGATATCGGCCCGCCAGCTTCTTGCATCCTGAGACGGGGACAGCGAAGGAGCCCCGGACCACAAGGGTCCGGGGCTCCTTCGGAGCGGTGAGGCTCAGTTGCCGGTCAGCTTCTCACGGAGCGCAGCGAGCGCCTCGTCAGAGGCCAGCGTGCCCTCGACAGGGGCCGGAGCGCTGCTGCGCTGGCCACGGTCGGCACCGTCGGCGTCACTGTCTTCGGCGACGTCGCCCGTGGCGGAGGAGTACGACGTGGACGTGCTGCCACCGGCAGCAGCCTCGGCGTCGGCCTTCGTCGCGGCGTCGACCTGCGACTTGTGGGACTCCCAGCGGGCGTGGGCCTCGGCGTACTGCTTCTCCCACTTCTCGCGCTGCGTCTCGAAGCCGTCGAGCCACTCGTTGGTCTCCGGGTCGAAGCCCTCGGGGTACTTGTAGTTGCCGGCCTCGTCGTACTCCGCAGCCATGCCGTAGAGGGTCGGGTCGAACTCCGACACCGGCACGGACTGGTCGTTGGCCTGCTTGAGCGACAGCGAGATGCGGCGACGCTCGAGGTCGATGTCGATGACCTTGACGAAGATCTCGTCTCCGACGTTGACGACCTGCTCGGGCAGCTCCACGTGTCGCTCGGCCAGCTCCGAGATGTGCACGAGGCCCTCGATGCCGTCCTCGACGCGCACGAACGCGCCGAAGGGGACGAGCTTGGTGACCTTGCCGGGCACGACCTGGCCGATGGCGTGCGTGCGGGCGAAGTGCTGCCACGGGTCCTCCTGCGTCGCCTTCAGCGACAGGGAGACACGCTCGCGGTCCATGTCGACGTCGAGCACCTCGACGGTGACCTCGGTGCCGACCTCGACGACCTCGGACGGGTGGTCGATGTGCTTCCACGACAGCTCGGAGACGTGGACGAGACCGTCGACGCCGCCGAGGTCGACGAACGCGCCGAAGTTGACGATGGAGGACACGACGCCCGAACGGACCTGGCCCTTCTGGAGCTCCTTGAGGAACGTCGTGCGCACCTCGGACTGCGTCTGCTCGAGCCAGGCACGGCGCGACAGGACCACGTTGTTGCGGTTCTTGTCGAGCTCGATGATCTTGGCCTCGATCTCCTTGCCGACGTAGGGCTGGAGGTCGCGGACACGGCGCATCTCGACGAGCGAGGCGGGCAGGAAGCCGCGGAGGCCGATGTCGAGGATGAGTCCACCCTTGACGACCTCGATGACGGTGCCGGTGACGACGCCGTCCTCTTCCTTGACCTTCTCGATCGTGCCCCAGGCGCGTTCGTACTGTGCGCGCTTCTTGGACAGGATGAGACGGCCTTCCTTGTCCTCCTTCTGGAGGACGAGGGCCTCGACCTCGTCACCGACCTTGACGATCTCGCCGGGGTCGACGTCGTGCTTGATGGACAGCTCGCGCGAGGGGATGACGCCCTCGGTCTTGTATCCGATGTCGAGCAGGACCTCGTCCCGGTCGACCTTGACGATCACACCCTCGACGATGTCGCCGTCGTTGAAGTCCTTGATGGTGGCGTCGATCGCCGCAAGGATGTCTTCCTGAGAGCCGATGTCGTTGATGGCGATCTCAGGCGCGGTCTTTTCGACCGTGTAGGCAGTCATGTAGTAGGAACTCCGATTGTGGACGGTTAGATTGGGGACGTCGCGGCGGGCGAGCTGTGCTCTGCGCCCCGACACCTTTATGGACAGGTTGAACAGTGTCGTGCGCACACGAATGTGCGCGGTCATCCTATCCGCGCTGTCAGCACGGGGTCAAAGAGGCGGGGGTATGCCGTGAGCACGCCGTCCGAGGTGACCCGACGTGCCGCTCCTCCGGCCGAGACGGTCACGGCCAACCGGACGTGGTGGGACGGCGAGGCCGCCGGCTACTACGTCGAGCACGGCGACTTCCTCGGCGACACCGACTTCGTCTGGGGACCGGAGCGGTTGCGCGAGCAGGACGCCGCCCTGCTCGGCGAGCCGCGGGGTCAGGTGGTGCTCGAGATCGGGGCCGGCTCGGGCCAGTGCTCGCGGTGGCTCGCCGCCCGCGGGGCCACCGTCGTCGCGACCGACCTGTCTGCCGGCATGGTGCTCGAGGGGCTCGAGGTCAACAGCCGCGTGCCCCCAGCGAGCCGCGTGCCGTTCGTGCAGTGCGACGGACGCACCCTCCCCTTCCCGAACGGTGCCTTCGACACGGTCTTCACGGCATACGGCGTCGTGCCCTTCGTCGGCGACTCCGACGTCGTGATGGCCGAGGCAGCTCGGGTGCTGCGCCCCGGCGGCCGGTTCGTCTTCTCGACGACGCACCCCATGCGGTGGGCGTTCGCCGACGAGCCGGGCCCAGAGGGGCTGGTCGTGCGCCAGTCCTACTTCGACCGCACGCCCTATGTGGAGCAGGACGAGACGGGCGCGGCGACCTACGTCGAGCACCACCGCACGCTCGGCGACCGGGTCCGCGAGCTCAGCGCCGCGGGGCTCGTGCTCGAAGATCTCGTCGAGCCCGAGTGGCCCGAGGGCCATGACGAGGCGTGGGGCGCCTGGTCACCGTTGCGCGGGCGCCTCTTCCCGGGCACCGCGGTGTTCGTCTGCCGCAAGCCTGCGCCGGAGTGACACGCCTGCTGGACCGAACGGCTCAGGCGCCGGCGCGCTCACGACGGGGACCGGTCTCGCCCGTGTCACCGACCCCGAGCCCGTCGACGCCCTGGACGCCCTCGGATCTCGGCGCGCGGTGCCTGGACCGCTGGCCAGGGGTGTGGCCGCCGGCCGTCGACGCGGGGCGAGGACCGACGAGCACGGCACCGAGGGTGATGAGGAGCAGCCCCCCGATGATGCCCACCCACATGAAGGCACCTCCGAGGAAGCCGAGCAACCGCCCCTTCGAGCCCCAGGTCTCGGCGTTGTCGCGGACCGTCTCGTCGGAGTAGCCGATCGTGCCCTTGGTCGTCGCCACGGTGCCGGTGGTGCTGATCAGCGCCTTGTCGACCTGCTCCTGGCCCTTGATGATCACTCCGGTGTTGGGCTCGATCCACAGGGTGCGCGTGTTGCCGTAGCTCACCGTCGCCTGGACGTCGTCCCCCGTGCCGCCGAAGACCGCGGCCGGGACGGTGCGAGCTGGCGGCACCTCGGTCGGCGGGATGACCTGCTGGAAGACGTAGGTGTTGGTGCCGTAGAGCTCCTCCTCACGGACGAAGGAGATGTCGACGGCCTGGGCGAGGTCGCCGTCCCACCACGGGTAGGTGGTCTTCTGCACCGCGAAGGGGAACTTGTAGAAGAGGCCCTCGTGCGTGACCGGCACCATCTTGTCCGGGTCGGCGAGGTCACCCGCGGAGCGCACGTCGCGGTCGTCGCCGGTGGTCAGGCCGGTCTTGCGGTCGAACGTCACGAGCTCTTCGCTGTAGGTCAGCGGGCCGATGCCGACGGCCTCCGAGGTGACCCCGGTCTGCCAGACGGCAGTGGTGTCGATCTGGTCCTCGGGCACCATGCCCGGGATGCCGACGACCTGCCGGGTGCTGCGCACCGTGACGTCGGAGAGCTGGTCGAAGTGCGACTTGCCGGCGTCGTCGCTCCAGACACGCAGTGTCGCCATGTTCTGACCCTCGGAGACCGACGTCGACCGCTGGTCGAGCGAGACGGTCGCGAGCCGGTCGTAGATGAGCGGGCGCGAGACCGCGCCGAGCACGAGGAGCGTGACACCGACGACAAGGGCAACTGCTCCGAAAACACGACGCACGAAGGACTCCCGGTGATGGTGACGACGTTGTCAGAGGGCGGGGTTACGCACCGGTAACCAACCCCTTCGGTGCGGACCTTATCAGCGTGTACGGTGAGCCGTCACCACAACGGCGTGTCGGAGGATGAAGCAGGGTATGGCGACCGAAACAGGGGTGGCCGGCACTCACCACGCCGGCCAGCGCGCGAACCCGCGCGAACCCTCTCCCGAGGCCGGGGACACGGCGCCGGACGATGCCCACTGGCTGCTGCGCGACCCGCTGCGAACCGTCGCGATCGTCCTGACCGTCATCGCGCTGGGAGTGCGGCTCAGCGTCGTGAAGGACAGCTTCTTCATCACCGACGACTTCATGCTCAGCGCCAGGGCCGTCGAGAACAGCCTCGGCTGGGACTACCTGACCCGGGTCCACACGGGACACTTCGAGCCGATCGGCTTCGGCCTCATGTGGCTGCTCGCACACCTCGCACCGCTCAACTGGTCCGTGGCCGTCGTCGTGCTCATCGCCGGTCAGGCGGTGCTGGCCGTGCTCGTGTGGTCGCTGCTCGTCGAGCTCTTCGGCCGCCGGTGGCTGGTCCTGCTGCCCTACGGCATCTTCTGCCTCACACCGCTGACGCTCCCGGCCTTCACGTGGCTGTCCGCCGCGATCATCTGGCTGCCCCTCATGATCGCCATCGCCGGAGCGCTGCGATCGCACACCCGCTATGTCCGTCACGGTCGCGGTCGGGACGGTGTGTTCGCCGTCCTGTGGTTGGTGGTCGGCCTCGCCAGCTTCGAGAAGATCGTCATCTTCCTGCCCTACCTCGTCTTCTTCACGCTCGCGATCACCCCCGGCGCCCGGCGCGGCCTGCGTCCTGCGTGGGCGATCTTTCGGCGCACCGCCCCCCTCTGGCTCGGCTACCTCGCCGCCTGTGCGCTCTACCTCGTGCTCTACCTCCCGGGCGTGCGCAGCGCCGGCAACGAGTCGCCGGTCACGCCGCCGCCAGCCGGTCCCCTCACCGACTTCCTCTACCTCAGCGTCTTCCGCACGTTGATCCCGGGCGCCTTCGGCGGTCCGTGGGACTGGCAGCCGACGAGCTACGCCCTCGCCATCGTGGACTCTCCGCGAGCCTTCGACTGGCTCATGTGGATCCTCGCCGCGGCCGTGCTGTGTGGCTCGCTGCTCGTGCGTCGTCATGTCGGGCGCTTCTGGCTGGCGCTCGCCGTCTACCTGCTCGGCTCCCTCGCCACGATCGCGGCCGGTCGGGTCGCCTACGGCGGCGCCATCGTCGCCCTCGAGACGCGCTACCTCGCGGACGCCACGGTGCCGCTCGTCGTCACCCTCGGCGCGTGCCTCATGCCACTGCGGGGCGAGTCCCACCCCTGGACCTCGACCGGACGCGAGCTGCTGGCCGCCGTGCCCCGCCGGGTCGGGGTGATCGCCGCGGTCCTGCTCGCTGCCCTCGTCACGGGCCTGTCCTTCCACGCCATGGGCAACTACGCGCGGTTCAGCACCGGCAACCCGGCCCGCGCCTTCGTCACCAACACGATGTCGTCGCTCGACCGGCTTCCCTCGGACGCCCGGGTCTGGGACACCGAGGTGCCCGGCGGCATCATCGGGCCGCTCTTCGCCCAGTACAACCTCACGAGCCGCTACCTCTCGCCGCTCGTCGACGAGCAGACCCGGCTCGACTCCCGCGCGCGCCGCGCCTTCGTCAACCCCTACGTCCTCGACCCCCAGGGCTCCCTGGTGCCGATGGGGATGTCCGAAGTGGCCGCCTCCGTGCCCCGCACCGGGTGCTACGCGGCCAACGGCGGCACGATCGAGGTGCCGCTGACGAAGCCGGTGGCCGAGTGGGGCTGGGCCGTGCGGCTCGGCTATCTCGCCGACCAGTCGACCGTCGCGAGCGTGTCCCTCGGTGGCGACACCGTCTCGGTGCCGTTCACCAAGGGCCTGGGCGAGGTCTGGGTCTCCTTCGTCTCTGCCGGCGACCGGATCACGGTGACCGGGCTCTCGCCCGGTGTGAACTTCTGCGTGGGTGACGTCCAGGTCGGCTTCCCGACCCCCGCCCCCTCATGACCCCGCCCCCGGTTGCCCCGCATCCGCCACGCTTCCGCGCGCTCGACGGGCTGCGCCTCGTCGGAGCGCTCGCGGTCCTGACGACGCACGTCGGCTTCGAGAGCGGCGAGTCGCTCGAAGGTCGGTTCGCCGGCATCCTGTCGAGACTCGACGTCGGGGTCGCGCTGTTCTTCGTCGTGTCCGGGTTCCTGCTCTTCCGTCCCCACGCCATGGGCCACCTGCAGGGGCACCGCCGTCCCCGCCCGGCGGCATACCTCGTGCGACGCGCCGCGCGCATCCTTCCGGTGCTGTGGCTGGTCGTCGCGGCAGCGTGGCTGCTCGTCAGGGAGTCGGACGCGCCGGCGTCCGACTACCTCGCGCACGCGTTCCTCGTGCAGATCTATGTGGGCACCCCCCAGACGGTGGGACTGACCCAGCTCTGGAGCCTCTGCACCGAGGTGGCCTTCTATCTCGTGCTCCCCCTCGTGGCGGCGTTCGCCTGCCGGGGCCCGCGCGACCGGAGCTGGGTGCGCCGGATGACTGGGGCCGCGGCCGTCCTCGTCGTCGCGGGACCGGCCTGGATGGCCGGTGCGACCCTGATGGGCCAGAGCCAGGCGCGGTTGTGGCTGCCGGGCTTCGTGGGGTGGTTCGCCCTCGGCATGCTGCTCGCGGTGTGGCACGCGGCACGCACCACCGGCGTGCTGCCCTCGGGCCGGCTGGACCGGCTCGCTTGCTACCCGGGCACCCTGTGGGCGGTCGCCGCCGCCCTTCTCGTGCTGGCCTCGACCCCCGTGGCCGGGCCGCTCGACCTCAGCGAGCCCACTCCCCTGCAGGCCGCGACCAAGACGCTGCTGTATGCCGCCATCGGTGCCCTCGTCGTCCTGCCGACGGTGCTTGCCGTGCCACCCGCAGGCGAGCCCGCGGCCGTGCGAGCCCTGGCCGGGAGGGTGGGAGTCGGGCTGGGACTCATCTCCTACGGCGTCTTCGCCTACCACGTACTGGTCCTGGAGCTGGTGAGCCGATGGCTCGGTCTCGAGACCTTTGGTGGCGGCTTCTGGCAACGGTGGCTGCTGACGGTAGGGCTCGCGCTCGCGGTGGCTGCGCTCAGCTACGTCGTCGTCGAGCGACCCGTGATGCGCCGGGTGCGCACGCTGCCTGGCCGCGGCAGTCGCCGCCCGTCGCCGAGCGCGACCCACAGCGAGGCCGAGACCCCGAGCCACACACCTGCCTGAACGAGCCACGACTCGATGCCCAGGCGACCTTCGGGCCACGGGGTGGCGGCCACAGCGACGGCCGCGACGACCGGTGCGAGGGCCGCGACGACCAGCAGCATCCGACGCCGCCTCCTGCCGGCCGCCCACCACACGACCGGGTCCGGCCGCTCGTGTCGTCCTGCTCCCGGCAGGAGGGCCACGACCCCCGCCAGCGCCAACGCACCGGCGCCGACCGGGCCACCCGCCACCGCGACGAGCACCGCCGCGGCCACGAGCGCGATGAGCGGGCGAGCCGGCGACACGTGGGGCGGGCCGGTGCCACCATCGCGTCCACCCAGCGTGAGGGCCAGCACGATGCCGACGAGCAGGAGGAGCGCACCGACGAGCAATGCGAGCTGGTAGGCCACGTCCGGTGCGAAGCTCGCCACGACGGTGGTCGCCGCGCCCGGTGGCACGACCCACCCCTGCTGCCATCCGTTGACACGCACCGGCGCCAGTGCCTGGCCGTCCGTCGTCCTCGCCTCCCAGCCGACGTGGAAGTTCTGCGCCAGCACGAGGGTGGCGGACGCCTGCCGCTCCGGCACCGGGGCGACGACCTCACCCGTCGTCGGTCGCTCCACGCTCACGCCGGTCTGCCCCGCCGCCCGACGCGGGACTCCGGCACCGAGCAGGTCGAGCTGGACGGGAGCGAACTCCGCGCTCGCCCGGACACGCAGGAGAACGTCGCCGGACGGGATGGTCAGCGTCGAACCGTCGCTGCACACCTGCCAGCGGAGGCTGCGGCCGGTGAGCACATCGCCCACGCGCCCGGTCACGGAGGTGAGGACGCGCTGTCCGTCGACCTCCAGCTGCGGACCGAAGCCACAGGGCACCCCGGTCGCCTGCTCGCGAGGCAACGGCCGCAGCAGGTCGGCGGCCCCGCGCAGCTGAAGCTCGCTGAAGCCGGTGGGCGCAAACGTGCGACGCCCCGTCGCCGAGTCGATGTTCTCGAGCAGCCTCACGTCACCGAAGGACAACTTCAGGGTGCGAGTTCGCTTGCCTGGGAACGAGATCCGTCCATCCGAGTCAGCCCGGCGAGTGACGGTAGTGCCGTCGTCGAAGGTGACTCTCACCTCGACCGGAGTCGACGCCGCGAGATCGAAGGACTTGGTGAGGGTGAGCCCGTCCAGCACGCGCGGCTGCGGAAGCCGGATGCTGAACCACGGCGCGGGGTCCACCTCGCCGGCGACCCAGCCCGTGCCGGGGTCACCGTCGAGCGCGGCCTCCGGCCGGCCGGCAGGTGCGTCGACGAGCCGCGACGACGCCGTTGCCTCAATCCCTGAGGGCAGGGCCAGCAGGCGCTCCGCGGCCGGCCCGTCGAGAGCCCTGACCGTGCCGGAGGCGGCATACGTGGAGGCTCGGTCGGCCTTCCACTGGCGGGCCCATCCCGTCTCCTCCCACTCCTGGCCCAGGGTCGGCGAGCAGCGCGAAACCCCGTCGAGAGTGAGGCACTCGCTGCGCCCTCTGGCGCCCTCCTGCAGCAGCACGGCATCAGGCGTGCCGTCACCGTCCGGAAGGACGGCCGTCGGGCCGGCCTCCGATGCCAGGAATGCCGATCTCGTTGATGGAGAAGCCGTTCGAGGCGCCTTCTCCGGTGCCGGCCAGGGAGATCCTCAGCCAGCTCGTCGGACCGGGTGGCGTGAGCAGCGGCAGGATCGGCCCCGGACGCACCTCGCTCGTCGTCGTGCCCATCGCCGTCTCGACGCGGAGGACGGTGGGCTCGGCCGCAACGGGCGTGTTGCCTGATACGGAGATCGTCGTGCCCGAGACATCCGTGGGCGCGTCGAGGTCGACCCGGATCCACTCGCCGACGGCTGCTCCGTAGCTGCCGCTCACCCAGCGAGTGCGCAGGTCACCGTCGAGGGCTGCGGCAGGTCCGTTCGCCGGGCCGAGCCGCAGGGTCGCCGTGGCATCAGAGGCCGATGACGACGCCGTGACGGAGCGCACGCCCTGCCAGCGCAGGGTCGTCGGGGGCCACCCGGATCAGAGACGTAGTCGATGACCGATCGCCCGGACCGTCCGGGATCCTGTGGGCCCAGCAGCTGCGAGGTGTTGTCGGATGCGGAGCCGAAGTCGACCTCTCGTCGGCGCTGACCATCCGTCAGCAGCCACGGACGCGCCGTCCCGGCCGACGGCAACGACTCGGCGTCGCTCCCGACGAGCACGTCACGTCGCCCGGTGGCCTGGGTCACTCCCAGCAGGTTCTCGGGGCCACCCGTCACCCGCGCCAGGTCGTCGGTCGGCACGAGACGCGCGGACTGCTCGCCGCCCACGGCGTAGATCTCGATCGCGGGTCGCTGGACGAGGGTGCGATGGTCGACGGTGAGCGACTCTGACTCGCCGTAGGCGCCCGGTCAGTGGGCCGAAGGACGCCACCCGGGGAAGGCCGGACTCCACGAGCGCGCGGGTCACGGCGGCGGGGGGAGATCCCTGAGCGTCGAGCCGGATCTCGTTGCGGACGAGGACGAAACCGATGCCGGATGCCGAGAGCACGTCGCGCAGCCCCTCGATGCGCTGGCCCGAGCCGAGGCGGTCCTCGAGGGAGTCGAGCAGCCGGGTCGCACCTGCGGACCCGAGCGGCACGGCGTCCCGCACGACGAAGGGCCGACGGGCGAGCGCCTGCAGCGGCTCGTCCTTGGTCGAGCCCCAGAGCAGGTCGCTGAAGCTGGCGGCGGGGGTGACGAACGTGGCCCCGGGACCCGGTTGAGCGTCGAGCCAGGCCGCGGCCTGCCGCCAGTGCTCGGGGATCGTGCGGTAGCCCTCTGGGCGGGCCAGCGCGACGCCGACCGCCGGAGCACAGGCGACGACGAGCAGCGACGTCACGACGACGGCGGGGACGCCCCGGCGCAGCCAGTCGGGCAGCGCCACGCGACGTGACCGGAGCAGGGCGTGCGCGCGCATCAGGACGTGCCCCACGCCGATGACGAGCGGGATGCGCACGACGAGCTCGAACTTGTGCGTGTTGCGCAGCGGCGCGAGTGCTCCGTCGAGCAGCGCTCGCGCGTCGTCGGCGAACCACCCCGACGTCGGATTCCCCAGGGTGACGAGGCCGAGCCCCACGACGAGCGCGAGGAGCAGGAACGGTCGATGCGGGTTGCCGCGCAGGGCGAGGCCCACGAGGCCCAGGGCGGCCACGGTCGTGGTCGCGACGATGAGCAGGGGCGAGGTGAGCAGCAGCCAGGCGGCCGGCCACGACGGGCCTGCCGGGGTCGCGAGGAAGCCGAGCCAGGCGCTCGTGCCCCGCAAGGCCTCGAAGGGGCTCGCCGTCGCCGTCGTCACGGCGGCGTTCTCGATCCAGCTGAGGAAGGGCGGGCTGGTGCGCCCGAGCACCAGCAGCGGGAGCACCCACCACGCCGACGCCATGACGATTGCGGCCGTCCAGGCGACCCCCAGTCTCAGGAGGTTCCGGTCCCAGCGACGCGTCACGACCCAGAGCAGGGGGAGCACGAGCACCGCCCCGCTGGCCACGGCGTTCACCCCACCGACACAGGCGAAGGCCAGCCCCGATCGGGAGGCGCGCCACAGGGTTGACCGGTCGGGCACGACGAGCGGCAGCAGCACCCACGGGGCGAGGGCGATCGGCCACACCTCGACGGAGGTGACCGCCACCTCGCTGAGGAGACGAGGTCCGAGCGCATAGGTGACGGCGACGATGAGACGCACCCACGGCTGGCCGACGCCCAGCGCTCGGCTGAGACGCCACATGCCGAGGAACGCCACCACGAGGATGGTCGCCCACCACAGCCGTTGCACGACCCATGCGGGCAGTCCGACGCCGCTGAGCACGAGATGGAAGGGGCCGACCGGGAACAGATAGCCGTAGGCCTGGTTCTGCAGCTGACCGAGCGCTCCCTGTGGGTCCCACAGGTGCAGAGCCCGCAGCAGGAAACCGGCCGGGTCGGCCGTGAGGTCGAGCTTCGTGTCCGGCACGACCAGACCGGGCGACTGCCGGAAACAGATGGCAGCCAGCCCGACCATGACGGCGACGAGCCGAAGGTGCCAGACGAGACGTGGAGCCCCTCCGCCGCCCGCCGGGGCGCGCGCGGCGGTGGCGACAGGAGGCCGGCCGCCGGGTGAGGCCGCTTCGGCCTGCACCGATCCTTCGGTCCTCGCCCGGACATCGGCGGTCAGCGAGCCCACGGCGTCACCGCTTCCTCACGACGATGACGGCGTTCCAGCTGACGACCTCGCGCAGCCCGGGCACCCGAATGACCCACCGGGCCCACGAGGGGTGATAGCGCGGAAGCACCTCGACGACCTCGACCCGACCGTCGGTGCACGCCCCCTCGAGCCAACGCAGCATCCGACCGACCGAGCAGGCGTAGAGACTGCGGCCGAAGTCGTTCTTGGGTCTGCGGCCGAGTCGACGGGCATAGCGGTCGGCCGCGCGTCGGCCTCCGAGATAGTGCCATGGCGCCGTCTCGTGGCCACCCCACGGCGAGAGCCAGGGGGTCCATGAGATGACGACGCAGCCGCCGGGACGCGTTGCCCGCACCATCTCGTCTGCCATGACCTCCGGCTCGGGCACGTGCTCGAGCACGTTGCTCGAGTAGACGAGATCGAGGGAGTCCGAGGCGATCGGTAGGGCGAGCCCCGAGGCGCGCATCATGTTGCCGGCCACGCCGCCGCGCGCCGTCAGCTCCCCGACGTCGGGGTCGACACCGGCATACCGTGCGCCGGCGTCGGCGAAGGCGTCGGCGAAGTACCCGGGTCCACCGCCGACATCGAGCACCGTCGTGCCGTCGAGGTCGCACCACCGGCGCACCTCGCGGATCGAGTCGAGCGCGAGCAACGAGTAGAACCGGTCGGGGTCGGTCTGCTCGACCCGGAAGGCCCGAAGGAGCTGTGCGGAGCGGCGGATCGACCCCGTGGGGGCCAACCCGTGACCGCCCGGTGCGGGGTGGGTCGTCATCAGGCGCTCGCGGCCTCGCGGTGCTCGCTCGCCGGCACGCCGACGCCCTCCTGTGCGACGACTCGCTCGAGCAGTCGCTCCCAGGACGCGACCGCGCCCTCCCACGTGTGCAGGGCGGCGTGCTCGCGGGCTCTCTCCCCCATGATCGTCCGCAGCGCCTCCTCCCGGAGCAAGTGGGCCGCCGCACGGGCCATTCCCTCGACGTCGTCGACGAGCACGCCGGTGCGGCCGTCGACGATCGACTCGGAGAGCCCTCCGGCCCCGTGGTGAGCGACCGTCGGCACCCCGTGCGAGGCAGCCTCCACGACGCCCAGCCCCCAGCCCTCCTTGGCACTTGGAGCCAGGGCCACCCAGGCACGGTGAGAGCTCGCGGTGCTTGGTCACCTCGTCGACGTAGCCGAGGAAGTGGACGGCGCCGGCCATCCCCACCGCACGAGCGTGCTCCTCGATGCGGTGCCTCCACCAGCCGTCGACCGACGATGCGCAGCTCGACCCCGGGCACGACCTCGCGCAGTCGGGCGAGAGCGTCGATCGCCAGCTCGACGCGCTTGTGCGGCACGAGCCGTCCGAGCACGACGAGCCGTGGGCAGGGGCGCGCGCGGGACGCCGAGCGCCATCGGCCGGTCGGTGCCGTTGTGGATGACCTCGATGTCCTCACCGCGCGACGCCGAGGCCGATGAGCTCGTCTCGGCTGCGGCCCGACACGGTGACGTAGGGGCGGCGCGCGATAGACCCGAGGCGACACCCGCGACTCCAGGGCCCACCCGACCCGCGCCATCACGGGCCCGAAGACGACCGGCCACTGCTCCCGGTGGACGTGGTGCACGAGGCTGACGACCGGCGCGCCGCGTGGCGAGTGGTGACCAGAACGGCAGCCCGTTCTGCGTGTCGACGACGACGTCGTAGCCGCCGTGTGCGCGACTCGACCGGGCCAGCGCCCGCAGAGTCGCCGGGTAGACGGTCGACCGGCCGCCGCGTCGCACGAGGCGGTAGCCGTCGAGCTCCTCGACCGGTGCCGCGCCCGGGTGGGCCGCGCAGAACATCGTGACGTCGTGACCCCGCCGCGCGAGGCCCGCGCAGACCGTCTGGGCGTAGCGCTCGGCGCCGCCGCCCTCCGGGTGCGTCAGGTCGCGCCAGTTGAGCAGGGCGATGCGCATGGAACCTCGTTGTCCGTCGTGCTGGTCGGGTGGGGTGCAGCCCGACGCGTGCGTCAGCTCGCTCAGCCGCCGTAGCGGATGATCTCGGTCGGCGACACGGGCTGCTGCGGTCCGTTGATCAGTGCTCCGCTGTCGTCCGGTCCCGTCGCGGTCAGCACAGCGATGACGGCGATGACGGCGGCGCCGATTCCGAGCAGCGCGCACCCGAGGCCGATGAGGACTCCGGAGACTTCTCCGCGGTCACGGCGACCCTGGCTCGGGGTGGCGTTCAGTCGGGCCAGAACTCGGGACAGTGCGGTGGTCTTCACAGTGGACGACTTCCTCCCAGCACGCCGCCGTGGCGTGACTTACTCGTGAGTATGGTAGCGGTGCGCGACGCCTTGGCAAGCCGGCGGCAAGCGTCAGTCTGCCTGTGTCGTCAGCCACGCACGGCCCACACGGCGAACAGATCCTCACGCAGCACCTCGACGAGACCGTCGTGCGAGGTCGGCAGGCTCCCGGGGGTGCCGAGCCACTCGACGACCACCTCGACCCCGAGTCGCCGCAGCTGCGCCGCGTCGAGCTCACCCCGGGCCCAAGCGGCCGACTGTGGAGGGTCGGCGCTGCCCACGCGGAGCACACGCCCGTCGCGGGCGACGAGCAGGTCGCGCGCGACGGTGGCCTCACCGCGCAGCGCGAGCGGCATGGGGTCGAGGAACGGCAGTGGTCCGGCCCAGCTCACGGCCCGCATCGGCTGCCACGGCAGCACGAGGGCGTGCCGCTCCCCCACGGTCGCCACGACCCGCTCCCACGACGCCGGGAACCCCACCGGCCGGTATGCCGTGTGGAGGCGTGCGGCGGCGTCTGGCACCGACAGCACGGCGAGCGACACGCCGACGAGGGCCGCGGCGAGCGAGCCGGCCCGCCGCGTCGCGTCCCGCCTGAGCACGGGTGCACGGAGCAGTGCGACCAGACCGAGGGGTGCGAGCACCGCCACGGTCATCGCGCTGATGCCGAGCCACCGGTGCGTGTCACGCAGCAGAGCAAGACCGGGCACACCCTGCGCCCAGGCGAGCGCGGCCACCCCGGCCGGCGTGGCCAGCACGAGGGCGATGACGGGAGGACCGGCCAGGCCGGTGACGGCCAGGCCACGGTGACGACGCAGGGTGGCCGCGCCCGCGGAAGCGAGCACCAGGGACATCCCACCGACGAGGACGGGCAGCAGCTGGAGGCGGGACGCGGGCGTCGCGGCCAGGCTCCACACCCCACCACCCGTCAGCACGTCCAGCACCCCCAGCGGCCCGTCTGCCCGCACCGCGAAGGCCTGCGCCCCGTCGGACTGGCCCGCCTCGGAGCTGCCGGCCACGGCGGCGAGCAGCCACGGCGAGCACCACAGCAGGACAACCGCAGACAGGGCGGCCAGCTCACGCCCGGAGGCGCGGCGGAAGGCGACCGCGCTCACGACCGCGCCGATGCCGGCGGTGAGGCCGCCCACCGGCGTCAGCGCGGCGGGCAGGGCGGCCACCGTCGTGAGCATGAGCCAGCGGCGCGGTCCCTTCACCTCGCGGGCGACGAGGACGATCCACGGGAGGGTCGAGACGGCGAGCAGTGTCGGAGGCTGTCCCAGCAGGAGCCGCTCGACGGCATACGGCGACCAGGTCGCCAGCGCCGCGCCCACCGCGGCGGCCACGGGGCCGTGGTGTCGCAGCAGCATCGTGACCCCCAGTCCCGCCAGCAGCAGGGTCGCCAGGAGGATGAGCAGCTGTTGGAGCCCGGAGGGGACGAGGGGGTCGAGCACGGCGATCACGAGGTCGAGCGGCACAGCACGAGGCGCCGCCCCGTCCTGCCCCACCGTGCGAGCCGTCAGCGACGGATCGGGCACCGACACGAAGTCACGGAAGAGGAGCTGTCCGCGCCCCAGGGACGGCCACAGGAGCACCGCCGCGAGCACGACGGTGACGCACGTCCCAGCCCCGACGGCGAGCGCGGCAGGCCGCCGGGCTGGCATCATGCACGGCACTATGGCACATCGCGAGGAGGCGCCCCCGGGTGACGTGGCGTCGGACGACACCGGCACGCCTGCTGCCGCTCAAGCCCGTCCGAGCGCGCCACGTTCGGGTGCCGTGCTGCTGGCCGGAACCCTCACGTCCAACCTGCTCTCCTACGCGTTCTTCGCGGTGCTGAGCCGCTCCCTCGGGGGCGACGAGCTCGGCGCGGTCGGCTCCCTCGTCAATCTCACCGTCCTCGCCGCGGTGCCGGCGGTCGGGCTCCAGCTCGTTGCGGCCCGCCTCGTCTCGCGGGCCTCGTCCTCGGACGCCGGCGACCGGGGCCGGCCCGGTGATGCCGTGACCGGGGACGACACCGCGCCCGCCGTGAGCCGAGACGTCATGCGGGCCGCCGCGGCTCTCGGGACCGCGGTGGCGGTCGTCGTCGCCGTCCTCTCACCCGTGCTGGCCCACCTGCTGCACCTCAGCCCGCTCGCCGTCGTCGTCGTCGGCGCCGTGATGCTGCCGACCACTGTGGTCTTCGCCGCCCAGGGGGTGATGCAGGGACACGAACGGTTCGGGCGGCTCGCGGTGGTGCTCGCCAGCGCGGGGGTGGCGAAGTTCGCGGCGGCCTGGGTCGCGACCCGCATCGGCGGAGGTGTCGAGACCGTCATCGTGCTCCTCGCCGCCGGCTGGGTGTGCGTTGCGGCACTCGCACTCGCGGTGCTCCCGCGCGGCCCGAGGTCTCCCGGGCGGTCAGAACCGGCGCGCGAGCGTCCTCGCTCCGTGCGGCACCTGCCGCGCCTCGTCGCTGCAGCGGTCGTGCCCACCTCGGGGCTGCTCTTCCTCTCCAGCCTCGACGTGCTGCTCGCCCGCCACCATCTGAGCCCTGAGGCTTCAGGTGCCTACACCGTGGGCGCCCTCTTCGAGAAGGCAGCCTTCTGGGGTCTCGGCTTCCTTGCCACGCTGTTCTACCCCGCGATGGCACAACGGTCCCGGCGACGAGCAGCCCTCGTGCGAGCCCTGGTCGCGACCGCGGTCGCCGGTGCGGCTGGGATCGCCCTCACCGTGCCACTCGGCACCTGGCTCGTCACCCTGGTCGGGGGCTCGGACTACGCCGGCCTCGGTCCGGGCCTGTGGAGGTTCACCGCCCTCGGGGTGTGCCTGGCGCTCGTGCAGGTCATCGCGTATGCCGGGGTCGCCGCCGCGAGCGCTCCCATGGGAGTGGCGATGTGGGCGGCCGGAGGGTGTGCCGTCGCACTGACGACCTGGCACCACGCCGATGTCGACGCGGTGGTCAGCGTCATGCTCGCGGTCGCCTCGGCACTGGTCGTCGTCGGCCTCGTCATCGAACGGCGCTCGCTGCTCGGCTCGTCACCGGTCAGTGCGCGGCGTCGTGCCAGGAGCGGCCCACCCCGACGTTGACGTCGAGTGGGACGTCCATCTCGGCGGCATGCCCCATCTCGTGGCGCACGAGAGTCTCGACGTCGTCCCGCTCGCCCGGTGCGATCTCGAGCACGAGCTCGTCGTGCACCTGGAGCAACGCGCGCGACCGCGCGCCGGAGGAGACCAGACCACGGTCGACCCTGATCATCGCGACCTTCATGATGTCGGCAGCCGAGCCCTGGATCGGCGCATTGAGCGCCATCCGCTCTGCGGTCTCACGCCGCTGCCGGTTGTCGGAGGTCAGGTCGGGCAGGTAGCGCCGGCGCCCGAACATCGTCGCGGTGTAGCCCGTGCCGCGTGCCTCGGCGACGACCTGCTTGAGGTAGTCGCTCACACCGCCGAAGCGCTCGAAGTAGCCGTCCATGAGGCCGCGGGCCTCCTCGGTGCTGATCGTCAGCTGCTTGGACAGCCCGAAGGCCGACAGCCCGTAGGCGAGGCCGTAGGACATCGCCTTGACCTTGGACCGCATCGCGGCGGTGACGTCCTCGGGGGCGACGCCGAAGACCTTGGAGCCGACGAAGCGGTGCAGGTCCTCACCGGTGCGGAAGGCCTCGATGAGTCCCTCGTCGCCGGACAGGTGGGCCATCACGCGCATCTCGATCTGCGAGTAGTCGGCCGACATCAGCGCCTCGAAGCCGTTGCCGACGACGAAGAGCTCACGGATGCGCCGGCCCTCCTCGGTGCGGATCGGGACGTTCTGCAGGTTGGGCTCCGTCGAGCTGAGCCGGCCGGTCGCAGCGATCGTCTGCAGGTAGGTCGTGTGGATACGGCCGTCGTCGGCCACCGACTTCTGCAGCCCTTCGACGGTGACCCGCAGGCGCGCGGCGTCACGGTGGCGCAGCAGCGCCTCGAGGAAGGGGTGCCCCGTCTTGGTGAAGAGGTCGGCAAGCGCGTCGGCGTCGGTCGTCCAGCCGGTCTTCGTCTTCTTCGTCTTGGGCATGCCGAGCTGTCCGAAGAGCACCTCCTGCAGCTGCTTGGGCGAGCCGAGGTTGATGTGCTCGCCGCCGATCGCCTCCCACGCATCCTCCTGAGCCTGCGACACCTTGGCGGCGAAGTCCTGCTCGAGGTCGTCCAGGCCGTCGGTGTCGACAGCGATGCCGGTGCGCTCCATCCGCGCGAGCACGTCGATGAGGGGCAGCTCGACGTCGGCGAGCAGCTCGGCGCCACCGGTGGCGGCCACCTGCTCGTCGAGCACGACCGCGAGGTCGCGCACGGCGGTGGCGCGCACCATCTCCTGGTGGGCCGCGGCCTCGTCGGCGTCACCGCCGAAGTCGAGCATGCCCTGCCCGTCGGCGGGCGCCGACCCCGACAGCTCGCGGTGCAGCTGGCGCAGCACGAGGTCGTCGAGGTGATAGGTGCGCTGGTCGGGCTTGACGAGGTATGCGGCGAGCTGGGTGTCGCTCGTCAGCCCGGCCAGCGACCAGCCCCGTGAGGCCAGCGCCTCGACCGGGCCCTTCGCGTCGTGCAGGGCCTTGGGGCGCCGGGGGTCCTCGATCCAGGCGCCCACGGCCTGCTCACCCTCGGGCGTCAGTGCCGTGAGGTCGATCCAGGCCGCTGCCCCGCCCGGTGCGGCGACGGCCAGACCGGTCGGGTCGCCGACGCCGCGGGACCACGTGCCCGCCACGGAGAGTCCGGCCCGCTCGCCGACGGGCAGGTGCTGCGCGATCCAGGCCGGCACGTCGGCTGTCTCGAGCACGGTGCCATCGACGTCGAAGCCGGACTCGGCCTCGGGCTCGCTGGCCTCGACCTCGGCGAAGAGCCGGTCGCGCAGCACGCGGAACTCGAGCCGGTCGAAGACCTCGTGCACCTCCTCGCGGCTCCACTGCGCGCGCTCCAGCTCGTCGACGGTGACACCCACCGGGCTGTCCTTGACGAGCTGGTTGAGCCGGCGGTTGCGCAGCACCTGGTCGAGGTGGGCACGCAACGACTCCCCCGCCTTGCCCTTGATCTGGTCGACGCCGGCGACGATGCCCTCGAGGTCGCCGAACTGGGTGATCCACTTCGCGGCGGTCTTGGGGCCGACGCCCGGCACACCGGGGAGGTTGTCGGAGGACTCGCCGACCAGCGCTGCCAGGTCGCTGTAGCGCTCGGGCGGCACGAGGTACTTCTCCTCGACCTGCGCCGGCCCCAGGCGCCACACCTCCGACACGCCGCGGACCGGATAGAGGATCGTCACGTTGTCGGAGACGAGCTGGAAGGTGTCGCGATCGCCGGAGCAGATCAGCACCTCGACGCCCTGGGTATCAGCCTGCGTCGCGATGGTCGCGATGATGTCGTCCGCCTCGTAGCCGTCGAGCTCGACGAAGCGGATGCGCAGGGCGTCGAGCACCTCCTTGACGAGCGGCAGCTGGCCGGAGAACTCGTCGGGCGTGCGGGCGCGGCCGGCCTTGTAGTCGGCGTACTGCTCGGTGCGGAAGGTCTGCCGCGACTTGTCGAAGGCCACGACGACGTGCGTCGGCTGCTCGTCGCGCAGCATGTTGATGAGCATCGAGGTGAAGCCGTAGACCGCGTTGGTGTGCTGCCCCGTGCTCGTCGAGAAGTTCTCGGCAGGGAGCGCGAAGAATGCCCGGTAGGCCAGCGAGTGTCCGTCGAGGAGGAGAAGTCGGCTCACACGCGCAGCCTAGTGTCAGCCACGGACAACGCAGTCCGAGCCCTCGGCGCACTCGGCGCACCCGGTGCTGGCGCTCGAGCTCGCCGAGCGGGCTGTCGGGGTGCACGGGGCGGACCGCCCGGCGGTTGCGCATACGATCGCCGTCATGACCGACGCGCGACACACGACCGGCCCAGACGCCCTCGCTCCCCTGGGTCTGCAGCTCGAGGGCACCCTCATCGAGCGGATGGGCATCGAGGTGCTCGAGGCGAGCCCGGAGCGACTCGTCGCGACGATGCCCGTCGAGGGCAACACGCAGCCCTACGGCCTGCTGCACGGCGGGGCCAGCGTCGTGCTGGCCGAGACCCTCGGCTCCATCGGAGCCGGACTGCACGCCGGACCGGGACGCATCGCCGTCGGACTCGACATCAACGCGACACACCACCGCGCCGCCCGCAGCGGCCTCGTGACGGGCACGGCGACACTGCTCAGCGCGGGCCGCACGCTCGTCAGCTACGACATCGTCGTGACCGACGACGCTGGGCGGCGCACCTGCACCTCGCGCATCACCTGCCTGCTGCGTGAGGCCGTGCCGGGCGCCTGACGCGCTGTGGCCGGCGCGCCTGACCGCTAGCCGGCCACCTGGGGCGGCTGGTGGCGCCGCCGCAGGCGCAGGTCGCGGCGGCGGGCCATCACCTGGTCGATGGCGACCCGCGTCGGGCCCGGCTTCCCCGCCAGCTTGCGTTGCAGCGTCGCGGACGACGTCACGCGACGCACCGTCTCGGGCGCGAAGCCGAGCCTGGCGAAGAAGCGGTTGGCGTCACGGTCCTGGGCGGGCACGAGGCTCGCCACGTGCTCGGCCCCGAGCCGGTCGGCATACCGGGAGGCCGCGGCAAGCAGCGTGCGACCGACGCCGAGCCGGCGATGGGCGGGGTCGACGTAGAGCATGTCGATCGACACGCACGGCGCGTCGACGAGCAGGCTGCGGGTCGAGTCCGAGAGCACGAGGTAGCCCGCCGGCCGGCTGTCGACGAAGGCGATGAAGGCCGCGACGTCGTTGCGCTGCAGCGCATGTCGCAGCGTGCCGTCGAGAGCGAGCCGCTGCGCGGCCTCCGGCGTCGTGCCACCCTCGATGCGGTGGGTGATCCACAGCTCGATGAAGGGTGAGTGCAGGCTCTCGTCGACGCGCTGCACCGACGCGATGGATCGACCCATGGTCCCTCCTGTTCTGGCCCCGAGGTGACCCGCCCGAGACTACGGGTACCCCGATGCCCGGCGGAAGGGACCCCCCGGTGCTGTGGACGGACGGCGACGGGACGCCACGACGTTGTCGTGACGCCCCGTCACTGATGCCCGGAGGCGGCGATCTGCGTCGGAGTGCCGTCCGGTCGGCACCAGCTGCGACGTGCCGTCAGACGTCGCCGCCGAGGTAGGCGGCCTTGACCGCCGGGTCGCTCGCCAGCTCCTTGCCGGTGCCCTCCCGGATGATCTCACCGGTCTCGAGGATGTAGGCCCGATGCGACCGCTTGAGCGCCTGCGCGGCGTTCTGCTCGACGAGCAGCACCGTCGTGCCCTGGCTGTTGATCTCGGTCACGATGTCGAAGATCTGCTGGATGAGCTTGGGCGCCAGGCCCATGGACGGCTCGTCGAGCAGCAGGAGCTTGGGCTTGGCCATGAGTGCCCGTCCCATGGCGAGCATCTGCTGCTCACCACCCGACATCGACCCCGCCGCCTGGTTGACGCGCTCCTTGAGCCGCGGGAACAGCTCGAAGACGCGCTCGAGGTCCTCCTTGATGACGGCCTTGCTCTTGCGGTCCGGACGGGCGTAGGTGCCCATCTCGAGGTTCTCCATCACGGTCATGCCGACGAAGCAGCCACGGCCTTCGGGTGACTGCGAGATGCCGAGCACCGGCCGCTCGTAGGACGGCGTGTCGGTGATGTCCCTGCCGTCGAACGTCACCGTGCCGGCCCGGACCGGCCGGAGACCGGAGATCGTCTTCATCGTCGTCGTCTTGCCGGCACCGTTGGCTCCGATGAGCGTGACGATCTCACCCTCGTCGACGGTGAAGGTGATGTCGCGGATCGCCTCGATACGGCCGTAGTTGACGCACAGGCCCTTGACCTCAAGAAGCATCTTCTTCATCAACTCCCAGATAGGCGGCGATGACCGCGGGGTTGTCGCGGATCTCCGCGGGGCTGCCCTCGGCGATCTTGCGTCCGAACTCGAGCACGACGATCCGGTCGGTGACACCCATGACGAGCTTCATGTCGTGCTCGATGAGCAGGACGGTGTAGCCCTGGTCGCGGATGGTGCGGATGAGCTCCATCAGCTTGACCTTCTCGGCCGGGTTGAAGCCGGCCGCAGGCTCGTCGAGGCAGAGCAGCTGCGGGCTGGTGGCGAGGGCCCGGGCGATCTCGAGCCGACGTTGGTCGCCGTAGGGCAGGTTGCGCGCGAGCTCGTCGGCCTTGCCGTAGAGGCCCATGAACTCGAGCAGCTCCGCAGCCCGAGCCCGGCCCTGCGCCTCCTCCCGGCGGTGCTTCGGCAGCCGGAACATGGCCGTGACCACGCCCGTCGTGTGGTGCGCGTCGACGCCCACGAGGACGTTCTCGAGCGCCGTCATGTTGGCGAAGAGCCGGATGTTCTGGAACGTGCGCGCGATGCCCAGCTTGGTGATCTGGAACTTGTGCTGCTTGCCCAGCGGCTTGCCGAGGTACTTCACCGCACCCGATGTGGGCTGATAGACGCCCGTCATCACGTTGAAGCAGGTCGTCTTGCCGGCGCCGTTGGGCCCGATCAGCCCGAGGATCTCGCCCTTGTTGATGTGGAAGCTGACCTCGTCGAGCGCGACGACGCCACCGAAGCGCAGCGTGACGGCGTCAACCTCGAGCAGCCGCTCGCCCTCGGCCACGACCGGCACGCCGATGTCCTCGGGCGTGATGTCGACGTCGGGGTTGATCTCGGTGACCTCGTCGGCCGGGGTCGTCGGGGTGCTTGGGGTCGTCGTTGCCGGCTGGTCGATCGGCTCGTCGGCGATCGGGCCCTGGTTCGTCGGTTCAGGCACTGGCCTCTCCTTCCTCGAGGACGTGCTGTCTCTCATCGGCTCGTTTGGCCCGCAACGTGCGCCTCGGGGGCAACAGGCCCTGCGGCCGGAAGATCGCGAGGAGCATCAGCGCCAGACCGAAGACGAGGACGCGGAAGTCGGAGAACTCCCGGAAGCGTTCCGGGAAGTAGGCCACGACGATCGCACCGAGGATGACACCCCAGCGGTTGCCCTGACCACCGACGACGACGGCAGCGAGGAAGAGGATCGACAGGAGCAGCTCGAAGCTCTGCGGGTTGATGAAGCCCGACTTGCCGGCGAAGAGCGCCCCCGACAGACCACCGATGGCGGCGCCGATGGCGAAGGCGATGAGCTTGAAGCGGAACGTGGGCACGCCCATGAGCTCGGCGGCGTCCTCGTCCTCTCGCGTCGCCTCCCAGGCCCGGCCGACGCGGCTGTTCTTGACCAGGATGTCGAAGACCAGCACGAGCGCGATGACGACGAGCGCCAGCCAGTAGTACGGGATGAAGTCGTTGATGCCGAACTTGAGGAAGATCGTGGTCGTGCCGAGGTCGACGACGGGCGCGCCCGTGCTCCAGTCGATGCTCGGCACCTCGAACAGCTCGATGCCCGGCGGCCGCGGGATGTCGGAGATGCCCTGGGCACCGCCGAGCCACTGCGAGTTGACGAGTGTCAGGCGCACGATCTCGCCGAAGCCGAGGGTCACGATGGCGAGGTAGTCCCCACGCACTCGCAGGGTCGGGGCGCCGAGGATGACACCCGAGATCATCGTGACGAGGATGGCGATCGGGACGCACCACAGCCACGGGATGGAGGCGTGCTCGGAGCTGAGGACACCCACGGTGTAGGCGCCCACGGCGTAGAAGCCCACGTAGCCGAGGTCGAGCAGACCGGCATACCCGACCACGATGTTGAGGCCCAGGGCGACGAGGACGTAGGTCGAGACCGTGAAGAGCACCCCGCCGAAGTCGGAGTCCGGAGTCGTGATGAACGGGATGTTGAGCAGCGGAAGGGCGAAGAGGAAGATTGCGAAGAGGATCCAGAGCACGACCTTGAGCGGCAACGGCATGTCGAGGATGCGCTCGTTGAGGGTGGGTCGGTCCTTCTTCGAGGCCTTTGTCGAGACGGTCGGTGAGGTCGTCATGCGCGGGCCTTTCCGAGGGACTCACCGAGCAGGCCGGTGGGTCGGAACAGCAGGATCACGATGAGCAGGACGAACGCGACGACGTCCTTCCACTGCGTGCCGACGATGGCGGAGCCGTAGTTCTCGGCGAGGCCGAGCACGAAGCCACCGAGGAGGGCACCGCGCAGGTTGCCGATGCCGCCGAGGACGGCGGCGGTGAAGGCCTTGACGCCGAGCAGGAAGCCGACGTCATAGCGAGTGATGCCGATGCGCAGGAGGTAGAACACGGCAGCCGCGCCGGCCATGACGCCACCGACGAGGAAGGTGACCTGGATGACGCGATCACGGTTGACACCCATGAGGGCGGCGGCCTCGGGGTCCTGGGCAACGGCCCGGATGCCGCGGCCGAGGCGCGAGCGCTGCACGAACTGGTCGAGGATCACCATGATGACGATCGCGCCGACGATGACGAAGATGTCGACGTTGGTGACTGCGTAGCCACCGATCGTGAAGACCGGCTGCTTGGTGACGATGTCGGGCAGACCGACGGCGTTGCGCGAGTTGCGCACGTAGGTCCGCAGGTTGTCGTCGAGGCCCACCCAGCTGGCGATCTTCTCGCGCAGACCGATGATCTCGGCGAGCACGAACGAAGCGCCGATGGCCGAGATGAGGGCGATGAGCGGTGGCGCGTTGCGCTTGCGCAGGGGTCGGTAGGCAAAGCGCTCGAGGAGTACGGCGATCAGACCCGACATGCTCATGGCGGCGACGAACATCATCGCGATCAAGAAGATGACCTGCCCCGTGCTGCTGCCGGCCTTGCCGCCCAGCAGGACAACGAGCCAGAGCGCTGCGAACGTGCCGTACATGAACACTTCGGAGTGCGCGAAGTTGATGAGACGCAGCACGCCGTAGACGAGGGTGTAGCCGAGAGCTACGAGGGCGTAGACGGCGCCGAGCGTGAGGCCCGTGATCGTCAACGCCCAGAAGTTGTCGATGAGGAACTGCATCCAAGAACCTCCTGCGGGCCGGGGAGCGAGATGAGATCGAGCACTGCAGCCGTCAAGCGACCGGGGGCGGTCGGAGCCTATGCCCCGACCGCCCCCGGCGTGCCGGTGATTCCCTTACTTGATCTCGCCCTCGGAGACGATCTTGCCGCCCTCGACCTTGTAGGAGAAGACCTTGATGTCAGCCGACTCGCCCTTGTCGTCGAACTTCAGCTGCTTGGTGACGCCGGCCTTGTCGTAGGACTTGACGAAGTCGAGCATCGTCTCGCGCGACTTGCCCGCGGCGATGCCCTCGAGCAGGATCGTCGCTGAGTCGTAGCCCTCACCCGAGTAGGTGTTGGGGTCCTCGTTGAACTTCGCCTTGTACGCGGCCTGGAAGTCGGGAGCGACGTCCGCCGGCACGCACGGGCAGGTGATGATCGTGCCCTCGGCGGCCGCCTGGGCGTTGTCGATGTAGGACTGGTCCTTGACGCCGTCAGCGACGATGAACTTGCCCTTCCAGCCGGCATCGCGCAGCTGCTTGATGAGCGGCGCGGCCTCAGGGGAGTACCCACCGAAGAAGAGCGCGTCGGCGCCGGAGGCCGTGACCTTGGTGACGGAGGCGCCGAAGTCGGTCTGCTTCTGCTGGATCGTGTCGTTGCCGGCCACGGTCGACCCGAGGTCGGTGCGGACGATGTCGGCCAGGCCCTTGCCGTACTCGGACGCGTCGTCGATGACGAAGACCTTGGTGGCCTTGACGGTGTCCTTGATGTACTTGGCGGCGGCGGGGCCCTGCGTGTCATCGTTGCCGAGGGCCCGGAAGAAGGTCTTCCACCCGTTCGTCGAGAGCTTGGTGGCCGTCGCGGACGGCGTGATGGTGACGAGACCGGCCTCGTTGAACGCCGGGTCGGCAGCCTTGGACTCGCCCGAGAAGGCGGGGCCGACGATGCCCACGACCTTCTTGTCGTCGATGGCCTTCTTGGCCAGCGGCGGAGCCTGCGTCGGGTCACCCTGCGAGTCGTAGTTCTCGAGGGTCACCTTGCAGTCGGCGGTGCTTCTTGTTGTAGTCGTCCAGTGCCAGGTTGACGCCGTTCTGGATGTAGATGCCGAGGTTGGCGTTGGGCCCGGTGAGGGGACCGAACATGCCGATCTTGTAGTCGCCGCAGGCCGCGGCCCCTCCGCTGGCTGCCGGCGTCGGGGTGTCGCCGCCCTTGGTGCCGCAGGCACCGAGGGCAAGAGCTGCGACCGCGAGCGGCACAGCGAACTTGAGGGTAGAACGCACGGGTGTCCTCCTGATGTCACACTTCCCCCAGTCAGGGGCTGAGTCGAAGGCTAGGCCGACAACTCCCCCGCGTCACGACCAACGCGCGAGGAGTGACCGTGTCGTGACCTCTCGCGCCGCAGGATTTCCGGCGCGGCGGCCTCAGGATGACGGGAACCCGTTGATGACGGCCTCGGCGACCTCTTTCATGCCGAGCCGCCGGTCCATCGCGGTCTTCTGGATCCAGCGGAACGCGTCGGCCTCGCTCAGCTTGAGCTGGGTCATCAGCACGCCCTTGGCTCGGTCGACGAGCTTGCGGGTCTCGAGACGCTCGCCGAGGTCGGCGATCTCGGCCTCGAGCGCCTTGAGCTCCTGCCACCGCGAGGTGGCGATGTCGATGGCCGGGCGCAGGTCATCGGGGGTGAAGGGCTTGACGATGTAGGCCATGACCCCGGCGTCGCGGGCCCGCTCGACCAGCTCGGTCTGCGAGAAGGCGGTGAGCATGATGACGGGGCACAGCTTGACCTCGTGCAGCTGCTCGGCCGCGGACAGCCCGTCGAGGACCGGCATCTTGACGTCCATGATGACGAGGTCGGGCTTGAGCTCCTTGGCGAGCTCGACGGCCTGCTCACCGTTGCTCGCCTGGCCGACGACGTCGTAGCCCTGCTCCCCCAGCATCTCGACGAGGTCGAGCCGGATCAGCGCCTCGTCCTCGGCGACGAGGATGCGGGTGCCGCCCGACGCGGGGGTCGCCGGAGTCTCGGCGGCCTGGGGTGTCGTGCTCTCGTCTGTGCTCACGGTCCCAGCCTATCCGGCGTCGGGTTTCGGGCGCGTTTCGGATCCGTGTCACGCGTCGACCGGTGCCGAGGGCGGGACTCGAACCCGCACGACCTTTCGGTCAGAGCATTTTGAGTGCCCCGTGTCTGCCATTCCACCACCCCGGCAGGAGTGCCGGGCCAGCATAGCCGGGTGTCAGCCGGTGACCTCTTCGGGCCGGTAGGCCGGGGCCGTGCCGTCGACCGCGTCGCCGATGCGGT
Organism: uncultured Actinomycetota bacterium; assembly: GCA_963697735.1. GTDB lineage: Bacteria > Actinomycetota > Actinomycetes > Actinomycetales > Dermatophilaceae > Humibacillus. The sequence continues at coordinate 254,594 of CAVOOZ010000007.1, forward strand.
GCACCCGCAGGGCGTTGGTCGACCCGGGGATGCCGGGAGGCGAGCCGGCGACGATGACGACGCGCTCGCCCCTCGCGACCCGGCCCTGGGGGATGAGATTGAGGTCGACCTGCATGGCGAACTGGTCGGTGTGCTGCATCCGCGGCACGAGGTAGGTCTCGACGCCCCAGACGAGCGCGAGCCGCGACCGCACCCGCGGGTCCGAGGTGAAGGCCAGCATCGGCAGTCGGGGGCGGAGCCGCGCCATCCTCGTGGCCGAACCGCCCGTCTCGGTGAAGATGATGAGGAACTTGGCCCCGACGGTCCCACCGATATCGACGGCCGCCCTGGTGATCGCGCCACCCATGGTCTGCGGGCGGGTCACCATCGGCACGATCTTGTCGAAGCCGTTCTCCTCCGTGCTGGAGATGATCCGCGCCATCGTGCGCACGGACTCGATCGGCCAGGCCCCGACCGAGGTCTCGCCAGAGAGCATGAGGGCGTCGGCGCCGTCGAGGACGGCGTTGGCGGCGTCGGAGGCCTCCGCGCGCGTCGGGCGGGGGTTCTCGATCATCGACTCGAGCACCTGGGTGGCGACGATGACCGGCTTGGCCTCGCGCCGGGCCAGCTCGATGGCGCGCTTCTGCACGAGCGGCACGTCCTCGAGCGGCATCTCGACGCCGAGGTCGCCGCGGGCGACCATGATGCCGTCGAAGGCGGCGACGATGCCCTCGAGGTTGTCGACGGCCTGCGGCTTCTCGATCTTGGCGATCACGGGCAGCCGCGTGCCGAACTCGTCCATGATCTCGTGGACGTCGATGATGTCGTCGGCCGAGCGCACGAAGGACAGGGCGATCATGTCGACGCCCAGACGCATCGCGAAGCGCAGGTCCTGGCGGTCCTTGTCGGACAGGGCGGGCACGCTCACCGCGACGCCGGGAAGGTTGATGCCCTTGTTGTTGGACACCACGCCCGGCACCACGCACTCGGTCAGCACGTCGGTGTCGGTGACCTCGATGGCCCGCAGCATGACCTTGCCGTCGTCGATGAGCAGCGAGTCGCCGGGGCTGACGTCACCCGGCAGGCCGGCATACGTCGTGCCGACGACGGTCTCGTCTCCCGCGACGTCACGCGTCGTGATGGTGAAGCGCTGCCCGACGCGCAGGGTGACGGGTCCCTCCGCGAAGCGGCCCGTGCGGATCTTGGGGCCTTGCAGGTCGACGAGGATGCCGACCGCCCGACCGGAGGCGTCGCTGGCGGCCCGCACGTCCTTGCACACCTGCTCGTGCACGGAGTGGTCACCGTGCGAGAGGTTGAGTCGGGCAACGTCCATGCCCGCGAGCACCAGGGCGTGGAGCTGCTCGGGGGAGGACGTCTTGGGACCGATGGTGCAGACGATCTTGGCGCGGCGCATACGTCAACCTTAGGGGTGCTGTGACGTGGGTCACCACGAGGCCTCGTCAGCTGGACGAACCCTTGGCGACGTCGTGGATGGGGGTGGCTGGAGCCGTCGTGGGTCAGGCCGTGAGGGGTCGGTCGGTGGGCGCGATCGGACGCGGAAGGGCGCTCGAGCCGGTCAGCCAGGCATCCACCCCGGCCGCCGCCGCCCGTCCCTCGGCGATGGCCCAGACGATGAGCGACTGCCCGCGACCGACGTCGCCCGCCACGAAGACACCCGGCACCGAGCTGCACGAATCGAGATCGCCCTGCACGAAGAACTTCGGCTTGGCGCTGGCTGAGCGTGGCGTCCCACGTGTAGCCCTCACGCTTGACCGGCGGCGCGATCGCAATCAGGATGCCGACACGCGCGGATCTGCCGCACCGGTTTCGAGCGCGACCCACGATCCGAACGAGAAGCCCGCCGGCCCACAAGCGGGACGTCGGGATAGCGGCCGGCCATGAAGTCGAGCGCGGACCTGAAATCCGCCATTTCGCCTTCGCCCTTGTCGAACGTCGCCCTCGCTGCGGCCGACGCCGCGAAAGTTGAACCGCAGCACGCTGCAGCCGATGCGCACGAGTCCCTTCGCGGCCTGATACACGCCCTTGGTATGCATCGTCCCGCCATGTTGCGGATGCGGATGGCCGAAGACGACGGCGGCGCGAGGCGGCGAGGATCCCTTCGTCGATCGATGGCTTCGAGGAGGCCCGCCGGGCCGCTCAAGATCAAGACGCATGACGTGCACGTCTCCTCGGCGCTCGGCGCCGAGCGCTCGGCGGTGTTGACGTCATAGATGAACTTGCCGGCGATTTCAGCGAACCGCGCCGGTTTGGTGACGACGCCGATGTGGCCGGTGCCGGCCAGCGTGACGTGCGTCGCACCGGGAATCAAGCGCACGTATTCCATGGATGCGATCGACCGGCACCACCTTGTCGAACTCCGGCTCGCCGGTGACGACGAGCGTCGGCGCGATGATGCGAGCGCACTCGCCGGTGAGGTCGTAGTCGCTGCCACTCACGCGCCCAGCGGGCCGAAGCGACCGGCGACAGGGGTGCGGACATGACGCGACGATGCGTATTCAGGCCCAGGCGGAGTCGTTCGCGGCCACGAGTCGCGCGCGCGGAACAATTCGGGCCCCGTGCGTCCGATGGCGCGCCCTGCGAAGTAGGGCATGGCGAGGCGCGGGTAATTCACGCAGAACCGATCGCCGCGGGTGGGCTTCCAAACCGGCGATGGGACCGACGCCAGAATCAGCGACGTCACGCGCTCGGGGCGTCGAGCCGCGTAGGCACGCCGCGATCAGGCCGCCGAATGACACGCCAATCAGCGACATCCGCCGTTCGTGCACGTTGTCGAAGGCGCGATCGAGCGCACGCATCCACGCGAGGAATGTGCGCGTCCCCTTCGCCCTCCGGCCGCAGCTCGCCCAGCGACCAGCTGATGACGCGATGGCCCGCGGTCAGCGCCTCAACCGTCGGCTGCATCCACTCCCATCGACCCTGAATGCCCGGAATGAGCGCGACGGGAAATCCGATGCCTTTGCTATCACCGTCAGTTCCTCAACGTCTTGCCGGTCTTGAGCGTATAGCTCATGCGTTCGAGTGTCTTTCGTTCGCCGCACAGCTTCAAGAAATGCCTCGCGCTCGAGGTCGAGCAACTGCTGTTCGGTGACGGTCGTGCGATGCGGCGACGCTGCCGCCGGACAGCACGCGCGCGATCAGCCGGCCGATCAGCGCATCGTGATCGCTGATTCGTGCCGGCGCGCACGGCCAGATGGACGCCGAGGCTCAGCATCGCAAACGTGTCCGGGCCGCCAACTGGAATCCGGTCCTGCAGCGGCTAGGCGGCTGATAGCCCGCTCGCGCCATGGCCAGCACATCGCGTTGCGCATCGTCCAACACACCGATCGCGATTCATCGTGACGTTGTCTTCATCACGGAGGTAGCCGAGTCGCCGGGCGTCGGCCGCGCTCGTTGAGACCTTGGCGAATCCAATCGTCTCGAAGGCTTCCTGCGGCGTCTCGCGCACGCAGCAACAGCATTTCCTTGGTGCCGCCGCCGGCAGGCAACAGACCGACGCCGACTTCGACCAGGCCCATGTAGGTTTCCGCCGCGGCACGAACGCGGTCGCCGTGCAGGGCAGATCTCGCAGCCGCCACCGAGCGCCAGACCTGCCGGCGCCACGACCACCGGCACCGGCGAATACTTCAACGCCATCGTCGCGCGCTGAAAGCCGCGGACCATTGCGTCGATGTCGTCCCAGTTGCCTTCCTGCGCTTCGAGCAGGATGAGCATGAGGTTGGCGCCGGCCGAAAAGTGCTCGGCGTCGTTGCCGACGACGAGTCCCGCGAAATTCTTCGACGCTTCCTGGACACCAGCCTGTGAGCATTTCAACGATGTCGCCGCCGATCGTGTTCGAGCTTCGAATGGAATTCGACGCACAGCACGTCGTCTCCCAGATCGATCAGGCTCGCGCCGGCGTTGCGTTTGACCTCGCGTCGAGTTCCGGCGGGCTGGACGATCGCGGGCGCCTTCCGCGGCAGCGCCAGGTTCTCGGCACCGATCGCGGCAATGGATTCGAAAGGTCCCAGTTCCCATCCGAATCCCCATCGCATCGCGCGATCGATGTCGGCGGGTTCGTGCGCGATGTCGCCCGCAACCCGCGCGGCATAGACAAGCGTGGGACCAAGGGTGCGGCGTAAGACGTCGCCGACTCGATCGCGGCTAAGAAACAATGTCTTCAGCTCGGGCTGACATGTCGGTCATCGCGCGGGCGGCCTCAAGCGAAGGCAGCGCGACCGGCTTCTGCGGCCGATACTCGAGCGTCGCGGGATCGAGCACCAGGATGGTGGAACCGCCGTCCGCTCCGTCCCTTCGACTCGCTGATAGAAACCTCGACCGGTTTTTTCACCGAGCATCCCACGCTCGACCATCGTGGCGACCAGCGGTGGCAGCTCGTAGTCGCGCCCGTTGGTGCCGCGTGGCAGTCAGGCGCGCCGCAAGATCGACGGCCACTTTGAACACGATGTCCACGCCGGCGATGTCCATCGTCCGAAACGTCGCGCTCTTGGGCCGGCCGATGATTGGGCCGGTGATCGGCGTCGATCTCCTCGATCGTGAATTCACCGGATGCGACGAGCTCCAACGCTCGCGCTGCGGCGAACATGCCGATGCGGTTGGCGATGAATCCCGGCGTGTCTTTCGCCACGACGACGCCCTTGCCGAGGCGATGGTCGGCGAAGTCGCTGACGCGAGCCAGCGTGTCCGGCCGACGTCCGTGGCGTCGGAATCAGTTCGAGCAGGTGCAGATAGCGCGGCGGATTGAAGAAGTGCGTGCCGAGCCAGCGCGTCCGTAAGTCCGCAGGCAGCGCCGTCGGCGATGTCGCCCAGCGGAATGCCCGACGTATTCGACGACAGAACGCGTGGACGAGGCGATGTGCGGCGCGAGCGGTCGAGCAGGGTCCGCTTCACGTCGAGTGACTCGACGACGGCCTCGATGATCCAGTCGGCGTGACGCAGCCGGGCGGCGTCTTCGGTGAAACTGCCCGTCGTGATCCGCGCGAGCACGTCAGGCTCGAAGCACGGATCCGGCTTCAGCGACTTCAGAGTCGGGCGAGGCCCTGTGCGGCGGCGTCGCGAGAGACGTCGAGAAGAATGACCGGCACGCCGGCATTGGCGAGATGCGCGGCAATCTGCGCGCCCATGGTGCCCGCGCCGAGTACCGCGGCGGATGTGAACGGCACCGACATCGAGGTTATGGTGACATAAGGACCCTATAATCGCTGACAGCCATGGCGCGGTCGCGCGTTCGTCGCACGCTGGTTGCCCTCGTCGCGCGATCGTGCTGGTCGCCACGCACGGTGCGGTCGCTCAGTCGCGCAGCACGGCCCGACTTCGACCATCGACGACGCCAGGCTCTCGCGCATCGATGCGGTCGTGACCGACGCCATCGCGGCGCATCAACTGCCCGGCGCGGTGGTGGTGGTCGGTCGAGGCGAGACGATCGCGCTTCAAGAAAGGCCTACGGCAATCGCGCGCGTCGCGCCGGCGACCGAGCCGATGACGCTCGACACGATCTTTGATTTGGCGTCGATGACCAAAGTCGTGGCGACGGCGCCGGCCGTCATGATGCTGGTTGAGGAAGGCCGCATTCGGCTGACCGATCCAGTCGCCACATTCATTCCGGAGTTCGCGAAGATACGGCAAGGACCGCGTCACCGTTCGCGACTTGCTGACGCACATGTCCGGGCTTGCGGCCCGATCTGGACCTGGGCCGGACTGGAAAGGCTACGACGAAGCGATTCGACTGGCCTGCGAGGAAGTGCTGACCGATCCGCCGGGCCGCCGGTTCGTCTACAGCGACATCAACTTCTTTCTGCTCGGCGAGATCGTCAGCGCGCGTGAGCAGGCGTCCGCTCGCGCGATTTCGTTCGCGATCGGATATTCGACGCCTCTCGACATGCGCGAGACGACGTTTCTGCCGCCGGCGTCGCTGATGTCCGCGCATCGCACCGACGGAACCGTGCCGCCATACGGATGGCCATGCGCGGGGCCCGGGATGCACGATGCTGCGCGGCGTCGTCCACGATCCGACGGCGCGCCGGATGGGCGGCGTCGCCGGACATGCCGGCGTGTTCAGCACGGCCGCCGACCTGACGTGAAGTTCGCGCGGATGATGCTTGGCGGCGGCGCAATCGGTCGTGCGCGCGTTGTCGCCGCTGACGATCGCGCGCATGACGTCACCGGCGACGCCGACCGGCGAGCCGAACGTGCGCGGACTCGGCTGGGACATCGACTCGGCGTATTCGTCGAATCGCGGCGAATTCTTTCCCGTCGGTTCGTTCGGCCACACCGGATTCACCGGCACGTCGATCTGGATCGATCCCGCGTCGCGCATGTTCGTGATCTTCCTGTCGAATCGTCTGCATCCGGACGGCAAAGGCGACGTGACCGCGCTTGCGGGCGAAGATCGCGACGATTGCGGCGGCGTACCGGTCCGGACGGCGCTCGCGCGCGTCGTTCGACCGCGGGTTCGCTGCAGTAGTCCGATCAGCCAACCCTAGCGGGCATCGACGTGCTGCGCGCGGACGGCTTCAAAGCGATCGCCGGGATGCGCGTCGGACTTGCTGACAAATCAGATCGGCCGCGCCCGCGACGGCGCATCGACGATCGATCTGATCGCCGCGGCGCCGGGCGTGAAACTAGTCACGCTGTTCAGTCCCGAGCATGGCATTCGCGGTGTCCTTGACGAGACCGTTCCGGAGTCGATCGATCGAGAAGACCGGCGTCCCGATTCATTCGCTCTACGGCGCGACGCGGCGGCCGACGGCCGAACAACTCAACGGCGTGGATGCGATCGTGATCGATCTTCAGGACATCGGATCGCGGTTCTACACGTACATGACGTCGATGGCCTATGTGATGGAGGAAGCGGCGCCGCGCAAGATCAAGGTGATCGTGCTCGATCGGCCGAATCCGATTGGCGGCGTCCAGATCGAAGGCCCGTCGCTGGACGAAGCCGCGGTCGGGTTCACGGGCTACCTGGCGGCAATGCCGATTCGCCACGGATTGACGATGGGCGAACTCGCGAGGTTGTTCAACGGTGAGAAGAAGATCGGCGCCGACTTCACCGTGATCGGCATGCGCAACTGGCAGCGCGACCAGTGGTTCGACGAAACAGGGCTCGCGTGGATCAATCCGTCGCCGGCCATGCGGGGGCTGGCCGCTGCCACGCTCTATCCGGGCATTGGCTCGTTCGAACAAATCAACCTGGCGGTCGGCCGCGGCACCGACACCCCGTTCGAGCAGGTGGGCGCGCCGTGGATCGATGGCGTTCGGCTCGCCGCGGCGCTGAACGCGCGCGCAGTTGCCGGGTGTCCGGTTCTATCCGGTGCGTTTCACGCCAACAACCCGGGCGTATTCGCGGCAACGAATGTCAGGGCGTGTTCATCACCATTACCGATCGATCGATGCTGCGGCCGGTCCGAGTAGGCGGTAGAAATCATCGTCGGCGATCGTGAAGTTGTATCCTAATCAGCTTGACCTGCGGCCGGCGGCGTCTCAATTTGGATCAGCGGCCGGCCTCACCCGTATTCAGGCAGGCGACGATCCGGAAGTGATCGCGCAATCGTGGCGGGCGGCGGAAACAAGATGGCGCGAATTGCGCGCGAAGTACCTGATTTATCGATGATCAAGTGTCAAAGCTGCGGCTATCCAGGCGAACGGCAGGAGTGCCAGGACGTCTTCACTGACGTCACCCTGCGCGTGCGCGCGCTGGCGTGGACCGGCAGCCTGTCCACCTGGCGTCTGATGCACGACGTCTACTCGATTCAGCACGAAGAGGACTTCTGCGGCCGCTGGCGCGGCCTGATCGCGCATCTTGGCGGCGTCTGCCTGGCGCTCGAGTTCGGTGGGCACGAACGCCACTACCGCGCGCTCCAGAAATTCATCGAACGCGACCATCTGGAAGGGCGAGCCGTATCCGCCGCCACCGGGAATCCCTGAGGACCGCGGCGCGATCACGATTGCCAGCCTCAAGGATCTTCAGGAACCCGTGCTGCTCATGGACGGCGTCGACCGCTGGGCGCGATCAGTGTGGATGGCCTACGAACCGCTGCAGCCACTCGCCCGCGACTGGGTGAAGGCCGCCATAGGAACTTAGCGCAGGTTGGACCCTAGGACCTCAGGACCCTAGGACGACACCATCACTTCATGCCAAGGTATTCGTCCGCGTAGTCCCCACCGCGATTCTTGAAGCGCTTGTGTTGCCAGAGATATTGCGTGGGCGCTTCGCGAACGAGTGATTCGACAATGCGGTTCACAAACGTCGCTTCGCCGACGGGATCGCCGGGCAGATCAGGCAGCGGCGGCCGGACGACGATGCGGTAGTGCCAGCGGCCGCCGCGGCGTTCGCGGACGGTCGTCCACGGAATCACGTCGGCGCGCCCCAGTTGCGCGATCGACCGTGTGGCCGCGTTGGTGACGGCCGGCACGCCGAAGAACGGTGCGATCACCGTGTGCTTGAACCGCCGGCCCTGGTCGGGCGCGTACCAGATCAGTGCGCCGTCACGAAGCGCGCGCACCGCGCCTTTCATGTCGTCGATCGCGAACATGTGCGCCAGCCGGCCGGTGTGCTGCCGCTCGCGCAGGTAGGCCAGCACCGGAGTTTTTCGGATTGCGATAGAACGCGCCCAGCGGCACGTGCCAGAGCGCGATGCAGCCGCCGATTTCCATCGTGTGCGAATGCACGCTCAGGAGCAGCATGCCGCGTTTGGCTGCGTGCGCGGCCTCGATGTGTTCCCAGCCTTCGAGCGTGTAGCGATCTTCGAAACGTGATTGCGGCGAGTAGTAGGAAAACATCGCCTCGAACACGCCCATGCCCAGCGATTCATAGCACTCGAGTGCCATGCGAGCCGCCGCGCGCGCTCGTCGAGATCGGGAAAGCAGAGCGCGAGGTTTCGCAGCGTGACCGCGCGACGGACGGGCAGCGACGTAAAACGCCGACGGCCGACATCCGCGGCCCAGTCGCCAGCAACGCTTCGAGCGGCAGCGGCGACAGCAGCCGAGGATGCCGACGCCAATCCAGGTCGGCCAGTACTGCGGGAGCCAGAGATTCGGGACGGGCGGGCTCGTCAGCCATCAGCGCCGCTCTACCGTGGTACAGCATCACGTAGACGACCACGCCAGACACCGACACGAACAGCCACACCGGCATCGTCCAGCGCGCGAGCCGGCGGTGACGGTCGTCCTGACGCCGTAGGCCGCGTACGAACGTCACGATGATGAACGGCAGCGTCACGGCGGCGAGGATCACATGCGGAATCAGGATCGTGAAATAGACCGCGCGCATGATACCGGTGCCGGGATATGGCTTCGAACCGATGTTCGCGTGGTAGATGACGTAGGACGTCAGGAATGCGGCGGACACGATGACGGCCGCGATCATGCACGCGCGGTGCTGGGCGATGCGGCGTTTGCCTAATCAGCCGCCAGCCGGTGATGAGCAGCACCGACGCCGTCGCATTCAGCGCGGCGTTCAGATGCGGAAGCTGATCGATGGGCACCTAGGCCACTAGACCCGTCCCGCACCCATGAACCCGAAGAGCAGGGGCAGGTACGTGATCGATCCGTAGAACAACGCGCGGGCGCGATCATCGGTGCGACGCAACATGAAGCGGACGGTGACGACGAAGAACGCGATGCCGAGGACGAGCGCGGCGATCGCATAGGTGCGCGGTCATGAATCGCAGCAGGTAGGGCAGCCGTGTCACGGGCACGAGCGTCGCCGCCCAGAGTGCGGCCTGGCCGCCGGTCAGCACACCGTCTTTGTCGACGACCGGTAGCATCGGCAGTCCGGCGCGCGCGTAGTCCTCGCGATAGAGCCACGCGATGGCGAGGAAGTGGGGCAGCTGCCACACGAACATGATGAGGAACAGCGACCACGGCGCCGCGATGCGAGCGTGCCGCCCGCTGCCGTCCATCCGATCAGCGGCGGCAGCGCGCCCGGTATCGCGCCCACGACCGTCGACAGCGACGAGAAGCGCTTCAGCGGGGTGTAGATCACCAGGTAGATCACCAACGTGGCGACGGCGACGAGCGCCGCCGTCATCGATGCCACAAGCCAGAGCATCGTGAAGCCCACGAGCCGTCAGCCACGCCGGCAATCGCGATCGCTTCGCCGGAGGTCATGCGGCCGGACGCGACGGGCCGATCTTTCGTGCGATTCATCTGCTGATCGATGTCACGCTCGCGCACCTGATTGAGCGCCGCTGCGCCACCGGCCACCAGTCCCGTGCCCATGCACGTCGCAACGAGCACCATCGGATCGAACACCGTCGGCGCGGCCATGTAGTAGCCGCCGGCGGCGGTGACGACCACGAGCGAGTTGAGCCGGATCTTGACGAGCTGCAGCAGGTCGTCCAGCTTCGAGTGCGATGCGCGCGACGCTGACTGATGGTCACTTGCTGTCGGCCTTGAACGTGAACGACGACCGTCTGATCCTGCTTGTCGCCGATCTTCACCGTCGTCGTCTGCCGTGTCGTACTTCTCGTGCCACGCTTCGAGCGTGTACGTGCCCGGCGGCAGGCCTTTGATGTCGAACTTGCCGGCATTGTCCGACACGGCAAAGAACGGATGCGCGACGACGCCAACCCATGACGCCATCCAGGGATGCACGTCGCACTTGAACCGCACCATCACTTCCGGCGCGGTGAACACGTGCGGTCATGCGCGTGTTCTGGAGGGGCTGGTGCTTGTTGAATTCCTGGTTCACCATCGGCAGCGCGTGCACGTTGTGCAGCGTCGCGTCCGTGTTGACGACGTCGATGACCTGGCCGACCTGGACGCCCATCACGCGCGGTGTGTAGATGCAGCCGCGCTGTGCGAGTTCGACCGGCGCGGTGGGCGTGATCGAACGTGTAGGCGGCGTCGAGACCGTCCTTCACGTACACGAAGACGTTCTGCAACGCGCCGTCGGCTGACACCAGCACCGCTTCGCTTTGGGGATTGGGCCCGGGTCCCGCCACGCAGTCCTTCGACAGTTCGCAGACTGTCCGCCGAGGGCGGTGTGCCTTCGAACTTCACCGTTCCGGACACCGATCCGGCAGTGGCCGGATCCACGTTCTTGCCCTGCGGCGTCGCGCCCGGGTGCCGAGTCAGGTTTGCTGCCGGCACACGCCGCGGCGCCAGCCACCGACAACACACAACACGAGGCGAATCAGCTGTTTCATAGGAGCCTGCGCCCGATTCGGCGCGAACGGTCAATTATAGACGTACAGGCCTTGGGGCGCTAATGTTGGTACCGGTACGGGGAATCGAACCCCGGTTCCAAGGTTGAGAACCTTGTGTCCTAGCCGCTAGACGATACCGGCACGCTCAGACCGAATCCTGACCGTAACATTCCCGCGAGAGCACGGTCAAGTTTCTCCTTCCTTAGAAAGGATAGACTCCCGCGCGACATGCCTTTGACGCCCGGGACCAAACGTCGGCCAGTACGAAATCGTCGCGTCGCTCGGCGCGGGCGGCATGGGCGAGGTCTACCGCGCCCGCGACAGCCAAGCTGAATCGCGACGTCGCGATCAAGGTGCTGCCCGAGCACCTGGCGCCAGGATCCGGCGGCGCTCGCGCGGTTCGAGCGCGAGGCGCAGGCGGTCGCGGCGCTGTCGCATCCGAACATCCTCGCGATCTCACGATTTCGGCACCGACCAGCGGCGTCGTCGCCTACGCCGTCACCGAGCTGCTCGAGGGCGAGACGCTGCGTGCGCGGCTGGCCGACGGCGCGCTGCCCGTCCGCAAGGCCGTCGACTTCGCCGTCCAGATCGTCCGCGGCATCGCCGCGGCGCACGAGCGCGGCATCGTCCATCGCGACCTCAAGCCGGAGAACATCTTCATCACCAAGGACGGCGTGGTGAAGATCCTCGACTTCGGCCTCGCCAAGGTCGACGGCGACCGCCGGGCGCGGACGAGCGGTCGGCGAGACGCAGACGGTCGCGGACACGACGCCCGGCACCGTGCTCGGCACGGTCGGCTACATGTCGCCGGAGCAGGTGCGCGGCCAGGCGGTCGATCACCGCACGGACATCTTCTCGTTCGGCGCGGTGCTTCTACGAGATGCTGACCGGCCAGCGGCCGTTCCGCGGCGACTCGCACGTCGAAACGATGAACGCGATCCTCAAGGAAGATCCGCCGGAGTTCAGCGGGATCAACGCGAACGCTGCCCGGCGCGCTCGAGCGCATCATCCGCCGCTGCCTCGAGAAGCAGCCGGCCGATCGTTTCCACTCCGCGCACGATCTCGGCGATCGCGCTCGAGGCGCTGTCGGGCGCGTCGAGTCAGAGCTCGGCGTCGATGGCGCGCGCTGCCGCGTTGCGCCAGTCGCGCGCCGCCGCGCGCGGAAGCTCAGTCCGCTCGTGGCCGCGGCGGCCGTCGTCGTCGTCGGCGCCGCTGCCTTCTTCGCCGGCCGCGGCATCTCGACGCCGGAACCGCCGATCGAGCCCGGAGATGCAGCCGCCTCACGTACCGGCGCGGTCCGATCTGGTGCCGGCGCGCATGACGCCAGACGGCACGACCTTCGTCTACTCGGCGACGTGGGAGGGCTCGCCGCGCCAGATCTACTCGGTCCGCGCCGACAGCCCGGAATCGCAGCCGCTGCCAGCTACGCGAACGCGGACGTCGTCTCGATTTCGTCCAAAGGCGAGCTGGCGATCATTCACGATCGCGTCGGCTTCAGCGGCTTCGCGCGCCAGGGGCACGCTGGCGCGCGCGCCGATGTCCGGCGCGGCCATGCGCGATGTGCTCGAAGACGTGCAGGATGCGGACTGGCTGCCGGACGGCGCCGACCTCGCCGTGTCGCGCGTGGTCGACGGCAAGTATCAGCTCGAGTTCCCGATCGGCAAGGTCGTCTACGAGACCGACGGCTGGATCAGCCACATCCGCGTGTCGCCGGACGGCCAGCGGGTCGCGTTTCTCGATCAGCCGATCAGTCGGCGACGACCGCGGACCGCGGCCGATCATCGATGCGTCGGGCAAGAAGACGTCGATGAACGTCGACTGCGACAGCACGCAGGGCATCGCGTGGGCGCCGTCGGGTCAGGAAGTGTGGTTCACCTGCGCGACCAAGGGGCCGCGCGCGCGCTGCTGGCCGGCTCGCTCGATGGCCGCGTCCGGACGGTGCTCCGCGTGCCGGGCACCCTCTCCTGCTGGACATCGGCGCGGACGGCAGCGTGCTGCTCTCGCACGACAACACCAGCGCTTCGGCATCAGGGGCCTCGCGCCTGGCGAGACGCGGGAGCGCGATCTGTCCTGGCTCGATTGGGGTTTACCGATGCCAGTTGTCGGACGACGGTCGAACGGTGTTGTTCACGGAGCAGGGCGAGGGCGGCGGGCCGGGTTACAGCGTGTTCGTGCGCGGCACGAATGGCTCGCCCGCGGTTCGTCTGGGCACCGGTCTCGCCAACGCGATTTCAGACGACGGCAAGTGGGTCATCGCCGGGATGTCGACATCGCGCCGACGCAGCTCGTCCTCATGCCGACGGGCGCCGGGTCAGCCGCGCAAGCTGACGAACGACGATATCGAGCACTTGAACGTGCGGTTCCTGCCGGACGGGAAGCATTTCGTTTTCAACGGCTTCAAGCCCGGCAAGCCGATGCGGGCCTGGAGGCAGGCGCTCGCCGGCGGCGACGCGGTGCCCGTGCTGCCCGAGGGCGTCCGCGCCAGGTGGGCACATCGGACGGCACCCGGATCGTCGGCCGGGGCACCGACGGCACGCGAATGATCTATCGCATCGATCAGAAAGGCACCCCACCCGAGCCGCTTCGCGGCGTCCAGCCAGGGGACGTGCTGCTGCGGTTCTCCGCCGACGATCGGAGCTTGTTCTTCTACCGGAAGGACGGCACGACCGGCAGTGTCGACGTCTTCCGGCTCGACCCGGCTCCGGCGCACGAACGAAGATGCTACACGATCGTTCCACCGAGCGAGACGGTCAGCCTCGGCGGCGTCGGCAGCCTGGTGCGTGTCGGCGGACGGCAAGTCGTACCTGTATGCCTGCGCGACCGCGCAGTCGCAGATGTTCCTGGTAAAAGGACTGAAGTAACTACTGCGTCCACACCAGCACGCGCTCGCCGTTGCTCGACTTGTAGTCGAAGAGCAGGACCGGCCCGACGCGCTGGAGTTCATTGACGTCGAGTTGCAGGCGCTGGAAGTCGAAGCCGCCTTCCATGATGTCGATTTTCTGCTTGCCGAATTTCAGCACCCAGAAGGGGAGCGACACTTTCACGAGGCGCTGACGATCGGGATCCCACGCCAGCACCCAGACGAACTCAGCCCTTTCGGGAGAGGACGGAAGTTCGCTCAGCCGGCGCAGTTCGCGCGGATGCCGGCGTTCGTCGACTTCATAGATGGGTTTGACGTCTTTGAATCGCGCGCCGGCGGCATCGAACGCTTTGAAGGCCTGGGTCGGCGTGGCCGTGTGGGCGCTCACGTGATTGCGCACGAAATACATGCCGAACCCGGCCACCGCGATGACCGCGATGAAGCAGAGTCCGACGACCGTGAGCAGAATCCAGAGCCAGGTGCGGCGTTTGCCCGCCATCTACCGGTAGTTTACGACTGCCCAACCGTCCACGTTCAGCGGTGCTCGAAACTGAACGGTTGTCTGAGGTATTTGCGCGATTCTTCCGCGCACATTTGATCGCGGTCGCCGCAGACGGCTTTCGCTTTTGTGTATTCCGCGATGGCGTCCTGGCGGCGGCCGGCCAGATCGGCCAGTTGGCCGAGCGCCACGCGCGTGCGTCCCTCGACCCACGCCTGCGGACTGGCGGCGAGCGAGGCGCGCAGATCGGCCGTGGCGTCCGGTGGGCGGTTCAGGTTGAGGCGCGATAAACCGCGCTTGTAGAGCCAGAGCGCCTTTTCGCCCGGCAGTTTTGGCCGCGTGTCCTTTTCGAACGCGGCGAGCCCGCGCGTGAGCATCGGCCTCGGCTTCTTTGTTGCCCGGCGCGAATCGCCGCCGACCCCTGCTTCGAGCACGAACAGCCGATTGCGCGGCAGTTCTGCCGCCGAGTTCGCCGGCCAGCCGCATCGCTTCGCTGTGCCGGCCCTCGCGACTGTAGATCAGGACAGCGCGGTCTTGCCGTCCACGCGGCTCGCGCGGATCGTGCGACGCGTTCTCGAGCAGCGCGATGGCCTTGTTCTTGTCGCCGGCGAAACCCGCGAGCAACGCGAACCACTGCACCAGCGATGGGCTGCGACGCGATGACGTAGCGGTAGCGCCGACGACGATGCCGGCCGACGCGCGCTTGGGATCGCGCTTGAGCACTTCGTTGTGCATCTCGAACGCGCGCTTGGCGTGCCGGAACGCGCCCGTGACGCTGCCCTCGATCGAGGCGATGTAGGACGCCTGCACGCCGTAGGCCGCGCCGACATCGAACATCGCGTCGACGTCCGACGACTTCTGCTTCAGCCGCTTCGGCGAGCTCGATCGCGCGATTGACGGCGCCTTTGAATTCGTCGGCGAGTTGCGCGTCCGGCTTCGGCAGATTCAATTGCATCGACGACAGGCTGCCGAGGAAATGAATCGACCGTCATCGCGCCGCGCCAAACAGCAAGTCGAGCCAGATGATCGAGGCCAGGTGCGATGCGTCCGGGGACTGTTCGGTCGAGCCGGACGGCCTTCCGCGCGTGGCCGAGCGCCTGTTCGTGATCGAGATTGTGGGACGGCGCGCGAACGCGGCGGTCACTTCGCGGCTGGCGGCCGATGTCCGGCGTCGTCTGCGCCACGCCGCGCTCGTCGGCCGCGAGAAGCAGCACGCGAGGCCGACGGTGACGACCGCGGAGCTTGTGCGCATTACCAGGAAATTGCCTGTCCCAATCCGGCGGCACGGGCGCGCGTGGACGACCAGCTGCGCGGCGACGATGTCCTCGACGGCCATGCCGAGCGACTTGAAGATCGTGACCTGTTCGCGCTCCGTCGTCCGGCGCCCGTCCGCCAGCCAGCTCGCCGAGCTCGCCCGCGATGTGGTCGGGTCCGATCGCGCCTTCGCCGATGGGAATCAGCAGGTCGCCGGCCTCCTTGCGCGCGGCCGCGCGCGAATCGACGAAGACGCGCGCGCGTGCGACGAGCGCCGTCGGCATCTCGCGCTGATCGGGACGGCAGGCGCCGACCGCGGCGATGTGCGCGCCGGCAGCGACGTCCGCATCCGTCGATCACCGGCGTACGCGAGACGGTGGCGAGCACGATCGATGTCGGCGCCGCGCGCGGCGGCAGCGGATGCGGCGACCGCGCGCACGGGCAGGCCGGTCGGCGGCGCCATCTCGCGCGCGAACGCCTCGCGATGCGCGGCGCTCGGGACTCCAGACGCGGACGTCGCGTCAGCGTGCCGCACGTGACGGATCGCCTCGAGGTGGCTGCGCGCCTGCACGCCGATGCCGATGATCGCCGAGCACGCGCGCGTCGGGCCGCGCGAGATGCTTGCACGGACACGGCGGACACCGCGGCGGTGCGCGCTTCGGTGATGTACCGGCCGTCCACGATGCGCGACGAGCGCGCCCGTCGCGTGATCGAGCAGCACGATGGTCGCGAGGTGCGACGGCAGGCCGCGCGCGTGGTTGCGCTCGTAGACGGTCACGAGCTTCGCGCCGACCGCCGGCGGATCGTCGAGCGGCGGCCGGCATGACGCCGAAGTAGGCGCGTCGGCGCCGACTTCGAGCACGGTGCGCACGGGCTGTGCGACGCGCCCGCTCGAGAACTGCGCCAGCGCGCCTTCCATGGCGGCGATCAGATCCGGCATCGGCAGGACGGCCCGCACGTCTGTCTCGGTCAACAGCATAGGCATTGCTCACAGAGCCCTCGGCACGCACACTATCGCATCGGTGGCTCGACCGGAATCCGATACCTCTGATCTTTACGCACGATTGACGCCCACACGGCAGGCGAGCCGCTGCGCTCTGATTACGAGCGGCTGGCCGGCGCCCAAGGGCCGGACGATGCTCGAGCGCCGCGCGTGGGCGCGCGCAGCATCAGGACCACCTGCGGCGCGCGCTGATGTTCGAGCCGCGCGGGCACGCTCGACATGTACGGCGCGCTGCTCACCGAGCCCGAGCGGCCGGACTCGCGACGCCGGCGTGCTGTTCATGCACAACGAGGGCTTCAGCACGATGTGCGGCCACGGCATCATCGCCGTCGTGACGATCGCGCTCGAGCGCGGACTCGATCACGCCGGGCGGCGACGGCCTCGGCGTCGATCGTCACTCGACGCGCCGGCGGGCCAGATTCGCGCCCGCGCGCGAGATCGATCGCGACGCGGACGGCCGGCCCGCGCGTCGACGCGGTGTCGTTCGTCGAACGTGCCGTCGTTCGTGCTCGCGTCGGGCGTGCCGGTGAAGCTCGGCACGCGCACGGTGCCGGTGGACGTCGCATTCGGCGGCGCGTTCTACGCGATCGTCGACGCCGAGGCCGCCGGCCTGCCGGTTCGCGCCGAGCGGCTGACCGAGCTTCGCGCAGACCGGCATGGCGATCAAGCACGCGGTCGAGTCGCAGCTCACCGTCGTGCATCCGACCGAACCCGGACTGACGGGCATCTACGGCACGATTTTCACGGGCCCGCCCACCGTGCCGGCGCCGATCTGCGCAACGTCACGATCTTCGCGGAGGCGCGAAGTCGATCGATCGCCCTGCGGCACCGGCACGTGCGCGGTGCTCGCCGTGCTCGACGCGATGGGCCTCGTCGACGACAGCACGGCCGTTCGTGCACGAGAGCATCATCGGCACGACGTTCAGCGCCCGCGTCGTCGAGCCGCACGAGCGTCGGCGACTGTCCGGCGATCGTGCCCGAGCTGACCGGCGACGCGTGGATCACCGGCGAGCACACGTTCATCGTGCAGAGACGACGATCCGCTGCGGGGCGGATTTAGGATTTGAGATGACGGGTCTCAAGACCCGCGGGCTCCAGTATGCGAGGAGTCGGAGAACGGACTCCGGGTCTTTAGACCCGGCACCGTTCTTTATCGCAGCGCAACGTCTTGCAGGTCGATCGCTTCACGAGCGCGCGTACCGAGTTCAATGCCTGGCCACCTGACGGCCGCGCGCGTTGACGATGAAGCGGTTGCGACGACCACGGTGACTTCGGCGTCCTGGTGCGGCATCGCTGTTCCACGTTTCGAAGCCCGGGTGGCCGCCGACTGCGGCGTGGCTTTCTTGTAGCCGTCCGCCGATCGTTCGAATATCCGGCATCAGGTACATCGTCAACGGCGCCAGCACCAGCGTGATTGAATGACGAATCGGTGATCGTCGAGATCGATGGAGCTGTCACCCTTCTCGTAGTCCGCTTCGGCCGCGACATGGCGACGCCCGAGCTGACTTGCTCGCCTCTCGGCTTGCTGCGCGTCCAGCCCGCGCCGATCGGGCAGCAGCGCGATCAGCTCGCGCCGGATCCGACTGCCGTCGCGCGGATCGGCTCGGCCGGCTGCGGCGTCGTCGCCGGCGGTTGTGCGAGGCCGCGATCGGGCTTCGGTGCCGCGGCCGGTGGAGGCTGTGAGGCGAGGCCTGCGCGGCGACCCGTCGGCGCAGACCGCTCCGCACGCTGGCATACCTGCACCCAGCAGCGAGCGATGCCACGCTGCGACGGTCTGCATTCGTCGGGCATTGCTTCATGTCGATCGCCGAGCTTGCGGCGCGCGCGACCAGCATCCGCGCGTCCTCGTAGATCAGCGCCTGGCGCGCCTCGTCGGCGGTGAACCAGGCCGCGGCGGCGGTCCTCGCGCGGCGCACCTTCGGACACGAACGTCATCAGGTAGAACTGCGCGCGCACGAGTGCCGCGCGCGTTCTCGGAATTCGAGCGTGCCGATCGGCGCGACCACGGTCGCCACCACGCCGGCTTCCTCGTCGACCTCGCGCACCGCGGCCTCTTCCGGCGTCTCGCCGGCTTCGATGTGGCCCTTCGGAAACACCCAGAGGTTTGGCTGGCGTGTGGCGGTGACCAGCAGCACGCGCAGTTCCGCGCCCGTCGCCGCGGACGACGACGCCACCGGCGTGCGTGGGGTCGGTCGATGACGACCCGGGTCGTGCTGGAATCGAATCGGCACATGCGACTCACCGAATCCGCTCGCGAACGCGCGCGGGCTTCGTCAGCGTTTGTCCGGCCACGTCCGAGCGCTGACCATGTAGTCGCCGGGCGTGCAGCGCCGTCGCCGCCGCCGGACCCCGCCGGCGCCCCGCGCCGCGCCCTCCGCCGCCGCCGGCGAAGGCCCACGTTCAGCCGATTCAGTCCCGCGCGGGCCGGTCCGCGTCGACCTGACGGACGACGCGTCCGGCCGCGATCGGTGATCGTGACATCGCGGCGCGGTGGCCGTCGGCCTTCACGTAGTAGTTGATGACGAGCGCGTCCGGCTCGTTCGGCACTTCGAGATACTTGTCGCCGAACAGGCTGATAGTTCATGCCCTGCGTGCTGAAGCCGTAGCGCGCCCGCGGCTCGATGTCGAACAGATACGCCGGCTTGTCCAGCACCTCGGCCGACAGTTCCTGGAGCGGCGTGATGTCGCCCGTCCAGAGCGCGCGGCCGTACGTGCCGAGCACGAGATCGTTTTCGCGCGGATGAATCGTCGAGGTCGTGCACCGCGACGTCCGGCAGGTTGGCTTTGAGCCGCGACCACGCGCGCGCCGCCGTCGACCGACACGAACACGCCGACGTCGTTGCCGATGATCAGCAGGTTGCGGTTCTTGCGATCCTGCACGACGACGTTGATGGGGTAGCGCGGCAGATTGCCGGCGATCGCCGTCCACGTCTTGCCGAAGTCGGTGGTCTTGTAGAGGTACGGCGCGAAAGTCGTCGTTCCGGAATCCGCTCTTGGACACGAACGCCGTCGCCGGCATCGTGCGGTGAGGCAAAGACGCGGCTGACCCAGCGATCGGCTTTGCGCGCCGGCCGTCACGAGCGCCGGCGTCAGATCCGTCCACGCGCCGCCGTGATTCTGCGTCAGCTGCACCTTGCCGTCGTCGGTGCCGACCCAGATCGTGCCGGCCCTGAGCGGAGACTCGGAGATCGACGTGATCGTGCAGATACGGCACGTTCAGGCCGATCTTCGGCGGGGTCGTTCGTCGTGAGATCCGGACTGATTTCCTCCCACGTGTCGCCGCGATTGAGCGATCGGAACAGCACCTGCGCGCCGGCGTACACGATCTGCTGGATTGTGCGGCGACAGCGCGATGGGCGCGATCCAGTTGTAGCGGAGCCGCGGCTGTCCCTGCGGCCGCGTCGGCGCGATGTTCACGCGCACGCCGGTGCGCTGATCGAGGCGGCCCATCTGGTTCAGCTCGCGCGTGTTGTAGACCCAGCGGCTGTCGGTGGGATCGACCACGTTGTACATGCCGTCGCCGGGCCCGACCGTCACCCAGTGCTCGAGCGTGATGCGGCCCGTCGGGCCGTTGCTCGGGCCCTTCCACGAGTCGTGGTCCTGGAAGCCGCCGTAGACGTTGTACGGATCGTCCATGTCCACGCCGATGGCGTAGGCTTCGCCGACGCCCATGTTGGGGAAGTAGTCGCCGGTGCGGCCGCCGTCGACCGACACGTTCACGCCGCCGTCGCTGCCGAGCATGATTCGCTGTTCGTCGTCGGCATCCCACCAGATCGACTCGGAAGTCGCCGAACACGCCGCGGAAGAAGTCCGTGTTCCACGTCTTGCCGGCGTCGCGCGTGATGTACATCGAGTCGCTGGTCACGATCACGATCTGGTCGTTGTACGGATTGATCTTGATCTGATTGAACGAGTACGGCGCCTTGCCGCCCGCCACGTTCACGTCGGTCACGCTTGCTGCCACGTCTTGCCGCCATCGTCTGTTCGATACAACTCGTTGCCGATGATGCCCTGCGCCAGCGGGCGATGATTGCGCTGGCACCGCCGCCGCGCTGCCGCCGGCGCCGCCAGCTGCGATGATTCTGGTTCTCGAGCAGCGCGTACAGGATCAGCGGATTCTTCTGATAGATGTCGAGGCCGATGCGGCCGATCTTGCCGGTCGGCAATCCGCCGCCAAGCCGCTCCCACTTGTCGCCGCCGTTGTCGGTCTTGTAGACGCCGCTCTCGGGCCCGCTCTCGACGATCTGCCACGGCCGGCGATCCTTGTCGTACATCGCCGCATACAGCGTCGTCGGCGTCTTGCGGTTGATGACGAGATCGATCGCGCCGACGCCGTCATTGACGTAGAGCACTTTCTTCCACGTCGCGCCGCCGTCCGTCGTCCGGAACACGCCGCGCTCTTCGTTCTTGCGAGAACAGATGGCCCATCGCCGCCACGTACACGATGTTCGGGTTCGTCGGATGAATCACGATGCGCGCGATGTGATGGGAGTCGGGGAGGCCCATCAACTGCCAGGTCGCGCCGGCGTCGGTGGACTTGAAGACGCCCTTGCCGGAGTACGACGAGCGCGCGTTGGCCTGATCGCCGGTGCCCATCCAGACGACGCGCGGATTCGACGGCGCGATGGCGACCGCGCCGACGGCGGCCGCGCCGACGCTGTCCGAGATCGGCGTCCACGTCGTGCCGGCGTTCGTGGTCTTCCAGAGACCGCCGCTGCGCGTCGGCGGCGTAGATCGTGTAGAGGTGATCGCGCGCCGGCGACTCCGGCACCGCGATTTCCGTGACCCACGCGGCCGTGCGGAACGGGCCGATGTTCCGGAACGTGAGCGCGTTGATGACCGTGTCGAGCGATGGCGCCTGTGAGGACGCCGTGGCCGTGGCGGCCTGCCGGGCGATCGGAAACGCCGTGGCCGTGACGATGATCAGGGAGGCGACGAGGGCCAGGAAAGTCAGACGGGGCTTCATGGACAGGATTATGGGGCCATAATCGGCTTATGCGCCTGTCCATCTATTACTGCGTGCGCTGAAACTATCTGCCCCAGGCCTCCAGTTTGGAGGCTGCGCTGAAATCACAGAAGCCCGACTTGACGATCGAACTCATCCGGGGTGACCGTGGCATCTTTGACGTGCACGCGGAAGGCCGGCTGATCTTTCCAAAAAGACCGCCGGCCACTTTCCGTCTGCGAAAGAAATTTTCAAATTGATTTGAAGCCCCCGGGTCTAAGTACCGGGGCTCCGCTTACGCCGTGCGGCGCATCCTCCGGACATTCGCCGGCTGAGCCTGCGCCATGCGCACGGCGCCGGCGCGAACGATCGCGACGTGTTCGTCAGCCGGTGCCTGGATGGCTGGGGCCGCGTGGCCCAGTCGTGGCAGACCAGATGCAACACGTCAACGCCGTGCAACAGACGTCGCTCGCGATACGTGTCGTGATGTTGGCAACCCGTCAGGAATCTAACGATTGTGTTCAAAGTGCTCATGGGCTGATTACACGGCAACTTCCTTGCCGGGCTTTTGACAGTGGTCTGAGGCCATTCTTTCGGCCTTTCTCTGTTGGCACGCAAGAGAAGTCAGCCTCGACGAAGATTTTCTTCTTCGGCGGCCCAACAAAAAGTCCAATAATCCTTAAATGAGGACAACCCGCAGGCAGTTCTTGACAACCGCGGCTCTGGCCGGCGGCGCACTCGCATCGAGATCGGCGTCGCTTGCCGCGTTTGGACGGTCGGCAGCGCCACTGCGGCTGTTGATCCTCGGAGGCACCGGCTACATCGGTCCGCATCTGGTGCGGCACGCGATCTCGCGCGGTCATCACGTCACCATCTTCACGCGCGGCCGCCGCGATGGCGAGTTGCCGCCGGATGTCACGCGGCTCGTTGGCGATCGCAACGGTCAACTCGATGCGCTGGCCGGCGGCAAATGGGACGCCGTCATCGATGACTCGGCCACCAACCCCGACTGGGTGAAGCAATCGACGGTCATGCTCAAGGATTCCGTCGGCCGCTACCTCTTCACGTCGTCGACCGGCGTCTACTATCGGTACCTGACGCCCAAAGGCAGACGAGTCGGTGATTCCGCACGCCACGACGATCGATCCGAAAGATTCAGAAGAAACCTACGGCGTGTCTAAAACGCAATGCGAAGCCGAAGTGATGCGCGTCTTCGGCGATCGCGGGGACTGGTCGTTCGGCCTACATATATTGTGGCCCCGGCGATACAAGCGATCGGTTTCCCTACTGGGCGGCGAGACTGCCGCAGGGCGGGCGCGTGCTGGCGCCAGGTCGTCGCGAGGATCCGGTGCAGTGGATCGACGTCCGCGATCTGGTCGCGTTCTCCTCGCGCTCATCGAGAACCGTCGCACCGGCGTGTTCAACGGTGTGGCCGCCGCTACGACGATTCCGTCGCGGCAGTTTTACGACACCGTCCGCGCGACGCTCAATCCGAAGGCGACGATGGTGTT
>CAVOOZ010000008.1:0-133043 GCA_963697735.1 uncultured Actinomycetota bacterium
CGCCGGCGCGCATGCCGGCGATGAAGGCCGGCACCATCGTGGCGACGCGCTCGGGGTCGCTCGAGAACTGCCGACCGTACCGACCGATGGGCCCGTTGGCCGTGCCGAGCGAGGCCGGCACGGTGTCGGCGACGGGCGCGAGGTTGACGTTGACGCCGGCCCTGGCGAGCTGCCGCCCCCAGCGTGTGGCGTCCGCTTCGAGGTCGGCGGCGGTGCCCCGGCCCTGGACGCGGGCCGAGGGGATCGTGCTGAAGCCCGCGCCCTTGAGCTGCTGCACAGCGCCGCCTTCCTGGTCGGCCGCGATGAGCAGGCCCAGCCCAGCCGTCGCGTCCGTTGAGGCGAGGCCCGCGAGGTGGCTCGTCGTCGTGCGCACCGCGGCCGTGCCGTCGCTCCAACCGCCCAGGAGGATGACGCCGCCGAGGTGACTGCGCGCGCACGAGACGGTCGAGACTCGTGCGCGATGCGCCGTCGTCGAGGCCGACCATGAGCAGCTGCCCGGCTCGCTCGTCGGCATCGAGGGCCGCGACGATCTCGGCCGCACACGACGTCGGCGTCGGCTGCGTCGGCGTCGGCGTCGACGGCGTCGTCGTCGCGTCGGGTGTCGCGGTGGCGGAGGTTTCGGGGCTGCTGGGCGCTGCGCTGGAGGTGACCACGCTCGACGAGGCCGACGAGCTCGACGGGCTCGACGGGCTAGTCACCGCACCCGCCGCACCCGTCGTGCCGGCGTTGGTCGCACTGCCCGTCGAGCACGCCGCGACGAGCGAGGTCAGGACGAGGGCGACCGGCAGGGCGGCACGCGGCATACGGCTGGGCATCGTTCGAGCCTAACGGGTGAGGCGTGGCCCCACCCGAGCCACGGCCCACGCCCCAGCCGGGCCGAAACGGTAGTTTGCCGAGGTGACGAGCCACGCACACACCTCCCGCCCCATCCCCATCGTGCTCGACGTCGACACCGGCGTCGACGACGCGTGCGCGCTGCTGCTTGCCGCGCTGCACCCCGACCTCGACCTGCGCGCCGTGTCGTGCGTCGGCGGCAACGCTCCCGTCGACGACGTCGTGCGCAACACGCTCGTCGCGCTCCAGGCCGCCGGCCGCACCGACGTGCCGGTTGCCCGGGGAGCCTCCCGGCCCCTGCTCGAGCACCCCGTCGACGCGCGCCACGTGCACGGCGACGACGGCATGGGCGACCTCGGCTGGCCGGCTCCCGACACCCGCCCCGACCCTCGCCATGCCGTCGAGCTGCTGCGTGACGTATGCCGTGAGGCCGCATCCGAGGGACGTGCCGTGACGCTCGTCCCCCTCGCCCCGCTCACCAACATCGCCTTGCTGCTGCGCACGTATCCCGAAGCAGCAGAGGGCATCTCGGAGATCGTCCTCATGGGCGGCGCGGCCGGCGTCGGCAACGCCACGGCGTCTGCGGAGTTCAACGCGTTCCACGACCCCGAGGCCGCAGCGATCACCCTCGACGCGGCCGCCGACCTCGGCATCCCCGTGACGATGTATGGGCTGGACGTCTTCTACGCGCCCGTCGTGACCCGCGAGGAGGCCGCCGAGCTCGTCGCGGTCGGCGGCCGCGGGGCAGCCGAGCTCGGGGGGCTGCTGCTGCAGTTCCAGCACGAGCGCTTCGCGCGCGACGCCTCGACGATCGGTGACGCCGGAGCCGTGTGCGCGGTCATCGACCGGGCGGCGCTGACGACCACGGTGCTGCCGGTGCGCGTCGAGCTGGCGGGCACGTGGTCGCGCGGGCGCACCATCGTCGACCGCCGCGACTGGTCCGGGGACATGAAGCACGACCCGCACGGCGAGGCGCCGGTGCGGGTGCACGTGGCGCTCGGCGTCGACGGCGCCGCCTACTCCCGACTGTGGCGCGAGACGCTCCTTGGCGCGGCGGGGGACTCCTGATGGGCAGGGTCGCCGTGCTCGGCTCGCTCAACGTCGACGTCGTGACGCTCGTGGAGCGCCACCCACGGCCCGGAGAGACCGTGCTCGGCCGACCGGGCGGGCGCTTTGCCGGCGGCAAGGGCGGCAACCAGGCGGCCGCGGCCGCGCGCGCCGGCGCCGAGGTGCAGATGCTCGCGCGGGTCGGTGCCGACGACGCCGGCGCCGCCTATCGCTCGCGGCTCGCCGGACTCGGCATCGACGGCGCCGCCGTCGCCACGAGCAGCGCGGCGCCCACCGGCACCGCCCTCATCACCGTGGACGACCACGGCGAGAACTCGATCATCGTCATCGCCGGCGCCAACGGTGAGAGGGACCCCGCTCTCGTGGCGGCAGCCGGGCGCCTCGGGCCGGGCGACGTGCTGCTCTGCTCGCTCGAGGTGCACCTCGAGACTCTCGCGTGGGCCGCGCGCGCGGCCCGTGACGGGGGTGCCCGCGTCGTCATCAACCTCGCACCGTATGCCGCCCTGCCGCCCGACGTCATCGCGCTCGCCGACCCGGTGGTCGTCAACGAGTCGGAGATGGCCCTGCTCGCCGACTCGGACCTCGTGCCCGAGTCGCTGCTCGTCACCTTCGGAGCAGCCGGGGCCCGATGGGGCCCAGCGGGGGTTGACGGAGCGCCCGTGCCGCCCGAGGAGGTGGGCGACACGGTCGGGGCCGGCGATGCCTTCTGCGGGGCGCTCGCGGCTGCGCTCGCATCCGGCGCCGACCGGCAGACGTCCCTCGAGGCCGGCAACGCCGCCGGGGCGCAGACGGTGCGATGGAGCGGCGCTCAGCCCGACGCCGCCCTCTGAGGCTTTGCTTACCTTGCGGGTTACGTAACCGCAGAGTTACACTACGAGGGTGAGCGGAGCATTCGAGGCCCTCGCCGACCCGACGCGGCGCACCATCGTCGAGCGACTGGCGCACGAGCAGATGACGGCGGGACAGATCGCCGACCTCTTCGACCTCGCCCGCCCGGGCGTCTCGCGGCACCTCCGGGTGCTGCGTGAGGCCGGGCTCGTCGAGGCCGATGCGGTGGCGCAGCGACGCGTCTACCGGCTGTCGCCCTCCGCCCTCGACGAGGTCGAGCAGTGGTGCCGCTCGGTCCGCTCCTTCTGGGACCAGCGCCTCGACGCCCTCGAGACCGAGATCGCCCGCGGCGCGCGGGCCCGACGACAGGAGCACCGATGAGTGAGCTGACCCAGGTGCTGGGCCGGATCGAGCGAGATGGCGAGCGTAGGGCCGCAGTCTTCGAACGGTCCTACGCGACGCCACGCGACGACCTCTGGCAGGCGTGCACGGACCCCGAGCGTCTGGCCCGGTGGTTCGCCCCCGTGACGGGCGACCTCCGGCCGGGCGGGCTCTTCACCATCCATTTCGACGATGACGACACGCCACGATGCCGCGTCGTCAGGTGTGAGGCGCCGCGACTGGTGGTCTGGGAGTGGCCGGTCGGCGAGGTCTCGAGCCTCGTCACCGTGGAAGTCAGCCCCGACGGTGACGGGTCGAGGCTCGTCCTGCGGCACGAGCGCCTCACCGGCGCCCAGGTGGTGGGGTATGCCGCGGGCTGGGACACCTACCTCCGCGCGCTCGAGGCCCACGTCGAGGGCACGCCGGCTCCTGACTGGGGCGAGACGTGGAGCGCCCTACGCGAGCTGTACGCCTCCGCCGGCTGAGCCTCCCACGGAGTGGCCGCCTCAGGCTGGGGTCACGACGAGGGCGACCTGGTCGCCGCCGACGCGTGTCAGGACGAGAGTCGCCTCGGAGCCGCCCTTGCCCCGGCCGTTCATCTTGAGCTGCCGTCGGAGCACGTCGGCGTCGAGGGTGACGCCGCGCTTCTTGATCGTGACCCGGTCGTGGCCCTGGTCGCGCAGCCACCGGGCGAGCCGCTTCGTCGACAGGGGCATCGCCTCGACGATGCGATAGCGCTTCGCCCACGGCAGCTCGTGCGCGCCGACAGCGGTGACGTAGCCGACCCCTGTGGCGAGCTCGGCCCCGTCGACGGCCGCCACGAGGGCCCCGGTCAACCCCGCCCGGATGACGGCGCGGTCGGGCTCGTAGAGCCACTCGCCGAGGTCGTGCACGGAGGCCAGCCCCGGGTGGTCGGCCCCGGGGTCCGCGTCGGCCTGCGTGACGACCGTCGTCGACGACGCCGTGCACACCGCGGCCGTGCGGCCAACGGTCGTGACGAGGGGCCCCCACCACACCGCACACTCGAGCACCTCGCCGTGCCACGACGTCCACTGCGCCTCGGTGCCGGCCGGCACGGCCCCGTGCGGCATCGAGGGGGAGAGCTTGGCGCCGGTGGCCGGCACCTGCCGCGCGACCTGCTGCACGTGGTCCCACGAGGGTGAGATCGCGTCGAGCGAGAAGACCCGTTTCGTGCGACCGCGGGCGTCAGCGACGCCGCTCACGCGTCGGGCGGGATCGAGCCAGGCGCCGGCCCGGAAGTCGCCCGGCGTGCCGCCGCCCGCGAGGTCGACGTCCTCGGCCCGAGCGCACACTGCCGTGACGCCGGGCCAGTGGCGCAGGTTGACTGCCGCCACCCGGGCCGTCGCAGGGTCGGCGTCGACCGCGCGGACCGCGATCTCGAGGGAGCTGAAGGCCATCGCGTCGGAGCCCAGCCCGCACCCGAGGTCGTGCACGAGCGAGACGTCGGCGGCGGCATACCGCTGGGCGTGGCGGGCGGCGATGGGCAGCCTGGTGGCCTGCTCGAGCCCGTCGGGGGTGAAGAGCATCCCGGCGGCGAAGTCGCCGAACTTGTCGACTGCCCGTGACCGGAGGCGCGACTGCGTCATGGCAGCCGCCACGAGCTCGGCGTCGAAGCCGGCGCCGCGCAGGCTCTCCTGCAGCGAGAGGGAGGTGGCCTCGTCGTAGGGCGGGAGGGCCGACAGCAGCGCCCAGCCCTCACCTCGGGAGAGGCGATCGACCAGCTCGGCGTCCATGACCGCCATCCTCGCACCCGGGCAACGAGCGGCCTCGTCGGTGGTGTGCGGGAGGTTGCTCGGAAGGGACGGGGCCGCAGGCCGTTCACATACGGGCAAATCGGGCTCGCGGGTCGTTCGGGGGTGCTCGGGGGCGCAGGCCGTTCACGGCCGTGAGCTCCCGAGTGTTGGCACTCGACTTGACCGAGTGCTAACGCCTGCCTAGATTCTGACGTGTTGGCACTCTCACCCCGAAAGTGCCAGCTCCCTCTCCGAGGGCGGTCGACCCCCGCGACGGCGACCAGCCTCGAAGAGCACCCGTTCGTATGTCCTTTATCGAGAAGTCCCGAAGGGTAGGTCACCACCGTGTCGGTTTCCATCAAGCCGCTCGAAGACCGCATCGTCGTCAAGTCCCTCGAGGCCGAGCAGACCACCGCGTCCGGCCTCGTCATCCCGGACACCGCCAAGGAGAAGCCCCAGGAGGGCGAGGTCCTGGCCGTCGGTCCCGGCCGTTGGAACGAGGACGGCGACGATCGCGTCCCGCTCGACATCCAGGTCGGCGACAAGGTCATCTACAGCAAGTACGGCGGCACCGAGGTCAAGTACGGCGGCGAGGAGTACCTCATCCTCTCCGCCCGTGACGTGCTCGCCATCGTCGGCTGAGCACCACTCATCCGCTGTATGCCGTGAACGCACCCCGGTGAGCCCCTCGGGGTCTCCCCGGGGTGCGTTCGGTTTCACACCCCAGATCCACTCAGCCGCAACGCAATCCAAGCCTGAAGGAACACCATGGCCAAAATGCTGGAGTTTGACGACTCTGCCCGCAAGTCCCTCGAGCGCGGCGTCGACGCCCTCGCCAACGCCGTCAAGGTGACGCTCGGCCCGAAGGGCCGCAACGTCGTCATCGACAAGAAGTGGGGCGCCCCCACGATCACCAACGACGGTGTGACGATCGCCCGCGAGATCGAGCTCGAGGACCCCTACGAGAACCTCGGCGCCCAGCTCGCCAAGGAGGTCGCGACCAAGACGAACGACGTCGCCGGTGACGGCACGACGACCGCGACCGTGCTCGCGCAGGCCATGGTCAAGGAGGGCCTGCGCAACGTCGCCGCCGGCGCCGCCCCCGCCGCGCTCAAGCGCGGCATGGACAAGGCCGTGACCGCCGTCAACGACGAGCTGCTCCGCAACGCCCGCGAGCTCGAGGGCAAGGACGAGATCGCCTCCGTCGCCACCCTCTCGGCCCAGGACTCCACCCTCGGCACGCTCATCGGCGAGGCCTTCGACAAGGTCGGCAAGGACGGCGTCATCACCGTCGAGGAGTCCTCGACGACCGCCACCGAGCTCGAGTTCACCGAGGGCATGCAGTTCGACAAGGGCTACCTGTCGGCCTACTTCGTCACGGACACCGAGCGCATGGAGACCGTCCTCGAGGACGCCTACATCCTCATCAACCAGGGCAAGATCTCGGCTGTCGCCGAGGTGCTGCCGGTCCTCGAGAAGGTCGTGCAGTCGGGCAAGCCGCTGCTCATCATCGCTGAGGACGTCGACGGCGAGGCCCTCTCGACGCTCGTCGTCAACAAGATCCGCGGCACGTTCAACGTCGCCGCGGTCAAGGCGCCGGGCTTCGGCGACCGCCGCAAGGCCATGCTCCAGGACCTCGCCATCCTCACCGGTGGCCAGGTCATCGCGCCCGAGGTCGGCCTCAGCCTCGACCAGGCCGACCTCACGGTGCTCGGCCAGGCCCGCCGCGTCGTCATCACCAAGGACGACACGACGATCATCGACGGCAACGGCGAGGAGTCCGAGGTCTCCGGCCGCGTGCACCAGATCAAGGCCGAGATCGAGCGCACCGACTCCGACTGGGACCGCGAGAAGCTCCAGGAGCGCCTCGCCAAGCTCGCCGGTGGCGTCTGCGTCATCAAGGTCGGCGCGCACACCGAGGTCGAGCTCAAGGAGAAGAAGCACCGCATCGAGGACGCGATCTCGGCCACCCGCGCCGCGATCGAGGAGGGCATCGTCGCCGGTGGCGGCACCGCCCTCATCCACGCCGCGGTCGTCATCGACGACCTCGGTCTCGAGGGCGACGAGGCGACGGGTGCGGCGATCGTCCGCAAGGCCGTCGCCGAGCCGCTGCGGTGGATCGCCGAGAACGCCGGCCTGCAGGGCTACGTCGTCACCTCCAAGGTGGCCGAGCTGCCCCTCGGCCAGGGTCTCAACGCCGCCACCGGGGAGTACGGCGACCTGATGGCCGCCGGCGTCATCGACCCGGTCAAGGTGACTCGCTCGGCCCTGCGCAACGCGGAGTCGATCGCCTCGATGATCCTCACGACCGACACCCTCGTCGTCGAGAAGCCCGAGAACGAGGAGCCTGCGGCCGGTGGCCACGGGCACGGCCACGGTCACTGAGACCCGGCCACCCGGCACACCGCAACAGGCTGTGTGAGCAGCCCTGCCGCCGGACGTCTCACCAGAGGCACCAGAGGCACGAGAAAGCACGGCGAGGGCCGCTCCCGATGGGAGCGGCCCTCGCTGCGTCTCGACCGGCGCAGACCCCGTCGTGTGCGAGGCCGAGAGCTGGGGGCAGCGCCTCGTCAGGAGGCCGCCTGGATGGAGCCGGTGAGGGGCAGGTCGTAGAGGGTCTCGCGCTCGGCCTCGGTGAGACCGCCCCAGACGCCGTAGGGCTCGCGCACCTCGAGGGCGTGCGACCGACACTCGAGCATGACGGGGCAGTCGTGGCAGACGGCCTTGGCCTGGGCGTCGCGGTTGCGGCGGCGCGGGCCGCGCTCGCCCTCGGGGTGGAAGAACACCTCGGGGCTGACGCCACGGCAGGCGCCGTCGAGCTGCCAGTCCCACAGGTCGGCAACGGGTCCGGGGAGGCGGGTGATCTCGGCCATCAAACTCGACTTTCGCTCGGGCGGTGTCGTGCCGCCTGTCGTCCGGTGGCCCCGCCGCCCTGCTGGGGCGAGGCCGCGAATCGACGCTAACCGGGCACCTGATCACGGATAAAGAGCGGAATCTTCAAGACTTGTTCAAGATTCGCCATGTGGATGGCATGCTCACGGGAGGGCGTCGCGATCCGCGAACTCCCTGTTATGTGCCGACGAGGCCCTAGCATGGGCTCGCTTTGACAGGCGTCACCGGAGATGCGACCCATCGCCGCGTGACTCGAGGAGTTCGGGGGAAGAACTCAGATGGGTCTGGCTTGGTCTCCGCGCGCCGGCGTAACGACCGGTGCCCTCGAGGCGATGGAACGGGTGGACGCACCCGCATCGCTTCGTGAGCTGGCGGCTGCCGCCGCGCGCGACACCCATGCACGCGACGTGCTGCTGGCCCGCGTCAGGGACATGGCCCTGAAGTACGCGCGTGTCCGCCTCGGTCGTTTCGGCGCCGAGGACACGGCTCAAGACGTCGCGCAGGAGGTGTGCATGGCTGTGATGACGGCCCTGCCGACCTATCAGGAGCGCGGCCTGCCCTTCGAGGCCTTCGTCTACACGATCACCGCGCGCAAGCTCGCCGACGCGCAGCGCGCGGCGATGCGCGGACCGGTGCCCGTCTGCGACGTCCCCGACGAGATCGACGACGCCCCGGGGCCGGAGTCGACGGCCGTCATGCGGGACGAGGCGGCGGCCGCGCTCAGCCTGATGCGGCAGCTGCCGCTGCAGCAACGCGAGATCCTCACGCTCCGCGTCGCCGTCGGACTCTCGACCGAGGAGACGGCCGCGGCGCTCGGCATGTCGCCGGGTGCGATCCGGGTCGCCCAGCACCGAGCGCTGGGCAAGCTGCGGACGATGCTCGCCGCGTCGAGCCGAGGGGGTGTCGCATGAGCGACCCGATCCCGCTCGACGACCTCATCGAGGACGACCTGCTGCTCGACCGGCTCGCAGGCCGCCGACCTTCCGGCGACGAGCCCGTCGCGGTGCTGCTGTCTGCCGTGGCCGCCCATGCCGACCGACCCCTGACCGGACGCGCACGTCGTCGTCGGCCCCACGGCCGGCGCCTCTTCGCGGCCTTCGCCATCATCACCGTGGGTGCGTCGGGCGCGGGCGTGGCCGCTGCCGTCACCCTGCCCAACTACCTTCCCGGAGCCGCCGAGCGCGCCCGGGTCGAGCGGGCCATGGATGCGAACGCCGCCAGTGACCGCCCGAGCGCCCTGCTCACACGGCTCGGCATCCCCGCAGCCCCCGAGGGCGCAACCGTGCGCAGACCGGGGACTGGTCCTCGTGCGACGCGCCGACGGTCAGATCGTGCTCCTCCCGGCGGCGGCGCTCGCGCGCACGGGTGAGATCATCGGCGCCTCGGCAGGCCTGGTGGCCACGGGCGGTCTGGCTGGCCTCACCGGCACGCCGCAGGCGCCCGGCGCTCCCGGCGACGGCGCGGGCGCCGACGACGCACATGGCGCCGACGGCAAGGCCTACGCGTACGGCCACGACAAGGGCGCCGCGCCCCACTTCGGAGGTCCGAACGTGGGCACGGGTGCGTCGGCCGGCTCCACGGGGGGATCGGGTGGGCAGTCGGGCACCGACCACGGTGACGACGGTGACGACGCGACGGCGGCCAACGGCAAGAAGCCGGTCACCGGCAACAACGGCAAGACCGGCAAGGGCCAGGTCAAGACCGAGACCCCTGCGGTGACCCCACCCACGACGACCGAGCAGACTCCGGCCGCGACACCCACGACCTCGTCGACCGAGTCGCAGGCGCCCGTGGCACCCGGCTCGCGCCAGGCCAGCACGGCGCCGGTGAAGCCGGCCCGCTCGACACAGAGCGAGAGCGCGTCCCAGAGCCGTGCACCGGCACCGGCATCGACGGGCGCGAGCAGGTCTGCCTCGTCAGCCCGGACGCCGGCCTCGCAAGAGTCGAGCCGGCCGGCAGTCGTTGCGACCCCAGCAAACGCTGCGCAGCCCGCGCGCGCGGCGCAGACGGGTCGCCCGTCCCACCAGGCTCCAGCCCAGGCCGCGTCCCATGCCGCAGCACCTGCCGCCGCCAAGGCCAAGGCGTCGTCTGGGTCAGCCACGTCCCCGGGGTCGCACGAGGCGGACACGTCGCCCGAGCCCGACCAGAGCACCACGTGCGCCGAGCCCACCGAGTCCACCGAGTTGCCGAAGCCGGCTGCGTCGCAGGGAGCAGGGCAGTCGAGCTGCCTCGGCTGCCTCGGCCGCCCGGCCGCACGTCCCTGAGTCACACAGCGCCAGGCCGGTCAGGGGAGCCCTTGTCGGCCCGTAGACTTGGCCAATGGCCCTCGGATCGTCTGACGTCCCCGCTGCTTTCGCCCCGATGGGGCTGACCTACGACGACGTGCTGCTCCTTCCGGGCTACAGCGACCTCGCTCCCAGCGACATCGACACCTCGACCCGGCTCACGCGCGAGCTGACCCTCCGGGCGCCGCTCATCTCCGCGGCGATGGACACCGTGACCGAGGCCCGCATGGCGATCGCGATGGCCCGTCAGGGCGGCATCGGGGTGCTGCACCGCAACCTCTCGATCGCCGATCAGGCCTACCAGGTCGACCTCGTCAAGAGGACCCAGACGGGCATGATCAGCAACCCGATCACGATCGGGCCCGACCGCACGCTCGAGGAGCTCGACGCGATCTGCGGCGAGTATCGCGTCTCGGGCCTACCGGTCATCGGGGACGACAAGAAGCTCATCGGCATGGTCACCAACCGCGACCTGCGCTTCACGCCGGTCGCGGAGTGGGCGACGACGCTCGTGAGCGATGTCATGACGCCGATGCCGCTCATCACCGGGCCGGTCGGCATCAGCCGCGACGAGGCGACCTCCCTGCTGCGCCAGCACAAGCGCGAGCGCCTGCCGATCGTCGACGACGAGGGGCACCTCGCCGGTCTCATCACCGTCAAGGACTTCGTCAAGGGCGAGCAGTTCCCCGACGCGAGCAACGACGCCGACGGCCGTCTCATGGTCGGGGCGGCGATCGGCTACTTCGGTGACGCCTGGGAGCGGGCGACGACCCTCATCGAGGCCGGCGTCGACGTCCTCGTCGCGGACACGGCGCACGGCCACGTGCGCCTGCTCATCGAGATGGTGCACCGCCTCAAGAGCGATCCCGCCACCCGCCACGTGCAGGTCATCGGCGGCAACGTCGCGACCCGCGAGGGTGCCCAGGCCTTCGTCGACGCGGGCGCCGATGCGGTCAAGGTCGGGGTCGGTCCCGGCTCGATCTGCACGACCCGCATCGTCACGGGTGTCGGCGCGCCCCAGATCACGGCGGTGCACGCGGCGGCCCAGGCCTGCAAGCCGGCCGGTGTCCCGCTCATCGCCGACGGCGGCCTCCAGTACTCCGGCGACATCGCCAAGGCAGTCGTGGCGGGTGCCGACTCGGTCATGATCGGGTCGCTGCTCGCCGGCTGCGAGGAGAGCCCCGGTGAGCTCATCTTCGTCAACGGCAAGCAGTTCAAGGCCTACCGCGGGATGGGCTCGCTCGGCGCGATGAGCTCGCGCGGCAAGAAGTCCTACTCCAAGGACCGCTACTTCCAGGCCGAGGTCGACTCCGACGACAAGATCGTGCCCGAGGGCATCGAGGGTCGGGTCGCCTACCGCGGCCCCCTGTCCCAGGTCGCGCACCAGATGCTCGGCGGGCTGCGCCAGTCGATGTTCTACGTCGGCGCGCGCACCATCGGTGAGCTCCAGGAGAGGGGCCAGTTCGTGCGCATCACGTCGGCCTCGCTCAAGGAGAGCCACCCACACGACATCCAGGGCATCGCGCCGGCCCCCAACTACTCCATCGGCTGAACCCGCTCGGTCTGAGCACTCGACGTGGGCGGCTGAGCACTCGACTGCCGGTCGATAGGATCGGCCGGTGACCGAGATCGAGATTGGCCGAGGCAAGCGCGGGCGGCGCGCCTACTCCTTCGACGACATCGCCGTCGTGCCCTCCCGGCGCACCCGCGACCCCGAGGAGGTGTCGGTGTCGTGGCAGATCGACGCCTACCACTTCGACATCCCCGTCATGGCCGCCCCGATGGACTCGGTCGTCTCGCCCGAGAGCGCCATCGCCCTCGGCACGCTCGGAGCCCTGCCCGTGCTCGACCTCGAGGGGCTGTGGACGCGCTACGAGGATCCCGCGACGCAGCTCGCCGAGATCGCCTCGCTCGAACCGTCCGCCGCGACGTCGCGCATGCAGCAGATCTACGCCGAGCCGATCAAGCCCGAGCTGATCACGGAGCGCCTGCGCCAGCTGCGTGAGGCCGGCGTCACCGTGGCGGGCGCCCTGTCGCCGCAGCGCACGCAGCAGCACTGGAAGAGCGTCGTCGACGCAGGCGTCGACCTCTTCGTCATCCGCGGCACCACCGTCTCGGCCGAGCACGTCTCGGGTCGCGCCGAGCCCCTCAACCTCAAGCGCTTCATCTACGAGCTGGACGTGCCCGTCATCGTCGGCGGAGCCGCCTCCTACACCGCCGCGCTGCACCTCATGCGCACCGGCGCCGCGGGCGTGCTCGTCGGTTTCGGCGGCGGCGCTGCACACACGACCCGCACCACTCTCGGCATCCACGCCCCGATGGCGTCGGCCGTCGCCGACGTCGCCGCAGCGCGGCGGGACTACCTCGACGAGTCAGGTGGCCGCTACGTGCACGTCATCGCCGACGGCGGCGTCGGCACCTCCGGCGACATCGTCAAGGCGGTCGCCTGCGGGGCCGACGCCGTCATGCTCGGAGCCGCCCTCGCCCGGGCGAGCGACGCACCCGGCGCGGGCTACCACTGGGGTCCCGAGGCACACCACCAAGAGCTTCCCCGCGGCGAGCGCATCGAGCTGGGGGCGCACGCCTCGCTGGAGGAGATCCTCTTCGGCCCGGGACGGCAGGCCGACGGCACGACCAACATCATCGGCGCCCTGCGCCGTGCGATGGCGACGACCGGCTACTCGGACGTCAAGGAGTTCCAGCGCGTCGAGGTCGTCGTCTCGCCCTACCTCGAGACCTGACCGAAGCGGTATTACCGATCGGTAGCCACGCGGCAGAGGCGTCCGTAGGCTGCGCCCATGAGCTACGACCACGACGTCGTCGTCATCGGCTCGGGCTTCGGCGGATCGGTCGCCGCGCTGCGACTCGCCGAGAAGGGCTACCGGGTCCACGTCTACGAGGCGGGCCGCCGTTTCGAGGACGCAGATTTCGCCCGGACCAGCTGGGACGTCCGCCGCTACCTCTGGGCGCCCCACCTCGGGCTCTTCGGAGTGCAGCGCATCCACCGGCTGCCCCACGTCGTCGTGCTCGCCGGCGCGGGGGTCGGCGGCGGCTCGCTCAACTATGCCAACACGCTCTACGTGCCGCCGGCGCCGTTCTTCCGCGACAGGCAATGGGGGCACATCACCGACTGGCAGGCAGAGCTCGCGCCCCACTACGCGACGGCGCAACGCATGCTCGGCGTGGTGATGAACCCGTGCGACGGCCCGGTCGAGCAGCTCATGCGCGACACGGCGACGGCGCTGGGGGTCGGCGACACCTTCCGCAGGACGCCCGTCGGGGTCTTCTTCGGTGAGCCGGGCCGCCGCGTGCCGGACCCCTACTTCGGCGGTGCCGGCCCGGACCGGACGGGCTGCACCGAGTGCGGCAACTGCATGGTGGGCTGCCGGGTGGGCGCCAAGAACACCCTCGTCAAGAACTACCTCGCCCTGGCCGAGCGCCGCGGCGTGAGCATCGAGCCCCTGCGCACGGTGACACGGGTGCGACCGCTCGACCCGGCGTCCCCGGAGCAGGGGTATGCCGTCACGACCGTCCGCAGCGGAGCGTGGGGTCGGCGCCGGGCGGGGGAGCGCACCGTCACCGCCGGCCAGGTCGTCGTGGCCGCCGGAGCGTGGGGCACGGCGCAGCTGCTCCAGTCGATGCGCGCCGAGCCGGAGGGTCGCGGCCTCCCGAGGTTGTCGCGACGTCTCGGCGAGCTGACCCGCACCAACTCCGAGGCCCTGGGGGGCGCGGTGACCGCCCGGGTGCCGCGCGGCGTGGACCTGACCCACGGCGTGGCCATCACGTCGAGCTTCCACATCGACGAGAGCACCCACCTCGAGAACGTTCGCTACGGGAAGGGCTCCAACCTCATGGGAGCGCTCGCGGTGATGCAGGTCGACGGGGGAGACGGCATACCCCGTTGGCTGCGTTTCCTCGGGCGGGCCGCCCGCCACCCCGCGGACTTCGCGCGGTCGCTGTCCAACCGCCGGTGGAGCGAGCGGTCGGTCATCTCCCTCGTCATGCAGACCTGCGACAACTCCATCACCGTGTCACGCCGGCGGGGCCTGTTCGGCTGGCACCTCACCTCCGAGCAGGGGCACGGAGCCCCGAACCCGACCTACATCCCGCAGGGCAACGCCGCGGTGCGCGAGCTCGCGGCTGGCCTCGGGCGCGCGACGGGGGATCGGGCCGCCGCGGAATCATCGATCGGGGAGGTGTTCGACGTCCCCATGACGGCGCACTTCCTCGGCGGCGCCGTCATCTCCGACTCGGCCGAGCATGGCGTGATCGACCCGTACCACCGGGTCTGGGGCTATCCGGGCCTGCACGTCGTGGACGGCGCCGCCGTGTCGGCCAACCTCGGCGTCAACCCCAGCCTGACGATCACGGCGCAGGCCGAGCGGGCCCTGTCGCTCTGGCCCGAGCGCGGCGAGCCCGACGTCCGGCCCGCGCAGGGGTCGCCCTACGTGCGCATCGTGCCGACCATGAGAGCCGTCTCATGATGGGCTGCGAGCTCTGGTGGGTGGGACCGTCACCCCTCAGAGACGGCCCCACCCGAGCGCGAGTCACCCAAGGGGTCGGGTAGAGCCTCACGCCACCCTGACAACGAGCCATCCGCCCAGGGGTCACGCGCGGGGCGGGTGGGTCAGCTGACGGGTTGGGGCTCGTCGCGCCAAGAGCGCCAGAGGGCGGCATACGGCCCGTCGACCGCGAGCAGCTCGTCGTGGGAGCCGATCTCGCTGATCATCCCGTCCTCGACGACGCAGACTCGGTCGGCGTCGTGGGCGGTCATGAGCCGGTGGGCGATCGCCACCACCGTGCGTCCCTCCACGACGGCTGCCAGCGACCGCTCGAGGTGCCGGGCGGCGCCGGGGTCGAGCAGCGAGGTCGCCTCGTCGAGCACGAGCGTGTGCGGGTCTGCGAGCACGAGCCGTGCGAGGGCCAGCTGCTGGGCCTGGGGCTCGGTGAGCCGGTGACCACCGGAGCCGACCGCCGTGTCGAGGCCGAGGGGCAGCTGCTCGGCCCACTCCCGGGCATCGACCGCGGCGAGCGCGTCGAGCAGCTGCTCGCGGCTCGCCTCTGGGCGGGCCAGGCGCAGGTTGTCCTCGAGCGTGCCGACGAAGACGTGGTGCTCCTGCGTCACAAGGGCGACCTGGCCCCTCAGCTGTGCGAGCTCGAGGTCGACCAGGCGCACGCCGCCGACGTCGACCCGACCGGTCCGGGGCCCGTCGATGCCAGCAATGAGGCGACCCAGCGTCGACTTGCCTGCTCCTGACGGACCGACGATGGCGAGCCGTTCGCCGGGGCGCAGGTCGAGGGAGACCCCACGCAGCACGTCGCGCCCGGCTCGGTAGGAGTAGTGCACGTCGTGGACATCCAGGTGGTCGTCAGCCGGCGCCTCGCCGGTCGCGGCACGATCGGGCGGCACGTCGGCGATGCCGATGACGCGG
The DNA here is from genome assembly GCA_963697735.1 of uncultured Actinomycetota bacterium. Lineage (GTDB taxonomy): Bacteria > Actinomycetota > Actinomycetes > Actinomycetales > Dermatophilaceae > Humibacillus. Next base: position 15,475 of record CAVOOZ010000008.1, read on the forward strand.
GCGAGCGAGGTCGCCCCGACCTGGATCTCGTCGAGCCACGAGATGAGCTCGTCGAGCGGCCCCGCCATCTGCTGGACGTAGAGCGCCACGGCGGTCACCGTGCCGATCGTCGCAACGTCGCGCGAGATGAGCCAGCCACCCCAGAGCAGGGTGACCGCGACGGGCATGAAGAAGGCGAACTCGACCGCAGGGAACCAGCGCATGCGCAGCCCCAGCGTGTAGACCTCGGCGTCGTAGCAGTCGCGCAGGGCCTCGTCCATGCGCCGGCGACGCCGCCCGGCCAGGCGAAGCGCATCCACGGTGCGAGCCCCCTCGGCGGACTCGGTGACGACACCGTTGAGCACGGCATACGTCGCCCGCTCGCGCAGGTAGCCCTCCGGCGCGTGACGCAGGTAGCGCCGCGTCGACACGACGAGGATGGGCACGCCGACGACGACGGCGAGGGCCACCTGCCATCCGGTGACGAAGGCGGCGATGACGGTGATCGTCGTCGTGACGGCGCCGACGAAGATCGCTGGCACCCCGAAGCGGATGACGTGCGACAGCGCCTCGACGTCGTTGGTCGTGCGCGACACGAGGTCGCCGGTGCCGGCCCGCTCGACCGTCGACAGCGGCAGCTCGACGACACGGCCCATGAACTGCTCGCGCAGCTCGGCGAAGACCGTCTCGCCCATGACGAACGACGCCCGGCGGGCGAACCACGTGACCACGGTCTGCACGACCACGGCGCCGGCGATCCAGAGGGCGAGCGTGTTGACGACCTCGAGCGAGCGCCCGTTGCTGATCTCGTCGACGAGCAGGCCGATGACGCGGGGGGCGACGAGCGCCGCGACCGCCGCGATCGTGTGCAGGCCGATGACACGCACGAGGCTGCCGCGGTGCCGGCGCAGCAGGCCGCGGGTGTGGGCCCGGACCGACGTGGGGTCGGCGACGGGCAGGGTGCGGGTGGACGGGGTCGACGTGAGCGACATCAGTCCTCCTCCCCTCGGACGACGGTGCGCCGGTAGTCGGGGTGCTCGGTCATGAGCTGCTGGTGGGTGCCCGTGGCGACGGCCTTGCCGTCGCGCAGGAAGACGACGTGGTCGGCGCGGTCGAGGATGAGCGGGCTCGCCGACATCACCACGGTCGTGCGTCCGGCCCGGGCCTCGGTGAGCCGAGCCGCGATGCGTGCCTCGGTGTGCGCGTCGACCGCGCTCGTGGGCTCGACGAGCACGAGGGTCTCGGCATCGGTGAGCAGGGCCCGGGTCAGGGCGAGGCGCTGACGCTGGCCGCCGGAGAAGGCGCGGCCCCGCTCCTCGACCTCGTTGTCGAGGCCGCCGGGCAGCGCCTCGAGCACGTCGTCACCACTCGCGACCGACAGCGCGGCGAGGATCGTCGCGTCGTCGTGCTCGCCCCACGGGTCGAGCTCGTCGCGCAGCGTGCCGGTGAAGAGGCGGGGGTCCGTCTCGGACACGACGATCCGTCGCCGCAGGTCTGCGAGCGGCGCGTCGGCGAGCCGGGTGCCGTCAAGGCGCGCCTCGGTCTCCTCGGCGCCGAACCTGCCGAGACGGTTGGCCAGCACCGCGGAGTCCTCGGGGCGGGCGGACACGACGACGGTGAAGCGGCCCGGCTCGATGCTGACGCCGCTGAGCGGCTCGACGAGGCGCGCAGCCCCCGTGGGGAGGGGGAGCGTGCGGCCCGCCTCGACCTGGTCGGGCCGCACCCGCAGGATCCGGATGAGCTTGCCTGCCCCGATGTGCGCGCGGGTGGAGCGGTCGACCATCTCGGTGGCCGTGCGCAGCGGGATGACGAGGAAGGCCGTGTAGCCGTAGAAGGCGACGAGCTGGCCGGCCGTGATCTCACCCTCGATCGCGAAGCGCGCCCCGAGCCACACCACGATGAGCACGAAGATGCCGGGCAGCAGCACCTGCGCCGCGTCGAGCGCCGCCTGGTAGCCCGCCACCCGGTTGCCCACGGTGCGCACGGACTGCGACTGCACGGCATACCGGCTGAGGAAGGTGTGCTCACCGCCGATGCCGCGCAGCACGCGCAGCCCGGCGACGGTGTCGGCGCCCAGCCCGATGAGCCGGCCGGCCTCCTCGCGCTGAGCGAGCTGGCGGGCCTGGAGCGGGCGCACGATGAGGCTGAGGCACGCGACGAGCACCGGCACCCCGATGAGCACGACGAGGCCGAGGGTCGTGGACGCTCGCAGCAGGATGAGGGCGACGACGACGTAGGACACGACGGACCCGACGAAGCGTGCGGTCACGTCGTAGAGGCCGCCGATGCGCATCGCGTCGGAGCTCACGGTGGCGACGACGTCGCCGGTCGGCACGGTGCGGGTCAGCGCCTCGCCGGCGCCCGCCGTCTGGTGTCCGATGAGCTGGGCTGATCGGAAGGCACCCTGCAGCCAGTTGGCGACGGCGTACTTGTGGCGCATCGCCCCCGACAGGGCGCTGACGACGACGAGGCCGAGCAGGACACCGCACCACATGAGCAGCGAGGCGGGATCGGCGCCGATGATGCCCTCGTCGATCGCCTTGCCCATCGCGGCGGGGAAGAGCGCCTGGCTGACGAGCCAGATGATGCCGAAGGCGATCGCGATGACGAGGGTGCGCCACTGCCCCTTGCCGACCCACCGCAGGTATGCCGTGGGGCTGGTCAGGTCGGGCGTGCCGGGATCGGCGTGGGGCAGTGAGATCACTTGCCCCATTTTACGTCGACGGGCGGAGTGCTTCGCGCCATTTTCCGGTGGGGTCATCCCCAGGCCGTAGGAACTCAAGCGGGCTCGAGGTCAATCCGTCAGCAGGTATGCCGCGCGGCTCACGTCGTCGGGTCCCGTCTCGAGCGCTCCAGCGCGTCGGACAGCTCGTCGACCTCGAGGGTGCTCTCGTCGACGTTTCCGTTGCGGTAGGCGGCGCGACCGACGAGGTGGGCCGTCACGGGGGAGGTGAAGAACTGGGTCGCGGCGAGCAGCACGAGCGTCGTGACGGCCGACCAGGTGCGCAGGGTTGCGGCGAGTCCGGTGAGCACGAGGATGAGACCGAGGGTCTGCGGCTTCGTGGCAGCGTGCAGCCGCGACAGCGTGTCGGGGAAGCGGAGGAGGCCGATGGCGCCGGCCAGGCAGAGGAGCGCGCCGAGCAGCAGGCACACAGCACCGATGACGTCGAACGCGGTCGTCCAGCTCATCGGGGGGCCTCCGGCTCGGTCGGGTTCGGTCGGGTTGCCGGTGTCCGTGGTGCCGTCGACGGGTGCGGTGGGATGGACCGGGCGGGCGGCACCCTCCTCGACGTCGAGGTCGTCGGCGTCCCGTGACATGAAGCGCGTGACGGCCACGCCGCCGACGAAGCCGACGAGACCCAGGACGAGCAGCAGGGTCAGGTTGGTCGCGGTGCGTTGCACGGCGGACTCCGTGGCGACACCGGCGACGACGATGACCATGAGGATCTCGGCTGCGATGATGCGGTCGAGGTTGGTCGGGCCCCGGAAGAGGACCACGAGCACGATGGCTGCTGCCGAGCCGAGCACGGCGAGCGCCACGAGGGAGACGGCGGTCATGACTGGGCCTCCTTCGCCTGCTGGAGCTGGGCGATCTCCTCGTTGGAGCCGAACGCGCGCACGACCCGCTCCTCGACCTCGAGCACGTGCTGACGTTGACGCTCGATGGCGCCCTGCCGCTCGATGTCGAGCAGGTGCAGGTAGAGCACCGATGTCGACCGGCGGGCGTCGACGACGGCCGATCCCGGCACCAGGGCGGTGAGCTCGGCCGTCAGCGTGAGGTAGAAGTCGGAGCGGGATCGCAGCTGCACCTCGATGACAGCGTTGCGCGGGCGTCGTCGACCGAGCGCGAGTCGCAGGACCTGCCACGACGCGGCGACGAGGTCGACGAGGAAGAGCAGGATGAGCCACACGACACGGTGCGGGCGCAGCCGGCCCTGGAACTCGATCGAGGGCAGGGGGAAGGCGAGCGTCACGAAGAGCCCCACGAGCAGCCCGTTGACGAGGTTGCCCCAGCTGATCCGGTCCCAGAGAAGCAGCCAGGCCAGGGCGATCGTGGCGATCGCACGCGGCTGGAGGGTGCGTCGTCGCCGGCGGGGTGCGGCCACCTCGTCAGTCGTCCGGGAGTCGTCGGCCGAGGCGGTCAGCCGCGCCCGGCTCCGGCGAGAGGACTCGCTCACCGCCGCACCTCCTCGGGCAGCACTGATGTGATGTAGGGGCCACGCTGCTGCAGGTCGGCCGCGGCCCGCTCGGTGAAGGCGTGGAGCGGCCCCGCCAGCAGGGTGAGGAGGAGACCGACGGCCGTCATAGCGGCGGTGGCGCCGAGCATCATGCGCGGCAGTGCGCGCTGCGAGGTGTCGACCGCATCGGCCACCCCGGTGGGGGCGATCGTGGCCGTTGCCGTGCCACCCGCGAGCGCGCCGGTGAGTCGCCCGGCGTCCCGCTCTGCCTGATCGAACTCCGCGGCCAGGTCGGCCGCCTCCTCGGCCGCGAGCTCGGCGACCTCGCGCGTCTCGGCCAGCGGCCGCCAGAAGGCCTGGCTCCAGACCTTCGACAGGGCATAGAGGGTCAGCAGGCTCGTCGCGATGCCGCCGACGACGACGACCCAGGCGAGGGGGGTCCCGACGGCGATGCCGGCGTCGAGCAGCCCGATCTTGGCGAGGAAGCCCGAGAGCGGGGGGACGCCGGAGAGGTTCATCGCGGACACGAAGAAGAGCGTTGCCAGCAGCGGCGAGGCCATCGCGAGCCCACCGAGACGGTGCAGGGAGGTCGACCCGCCGACCCGCTCGACGAGTCCGGTGATGAGGAAGAGCGAGGTCTGGATCAGGATGTGGTGCACGACGTAGAAGATCGCGCCGGCGGTGCCGGCCTGCGTCGACAGGGCGATGCCGAAGATCATGTAGCCGATGTGGCTGACGAGGGTGAACGACAGGATCCTCTTCAGCCCCGACTGCGAGACGGCACCGAGGATGCCGATCACCATCGTGAGCAGGGCCGCCCAGAGCAGCAGCCCGGTGAGGGGCGACTCCGGGAAGAGCAGGGTCTGGGTGCGGATGATCGCGTAGACGCCGACCTTGGTGAGCAGGCCGGCGAAGACGGCCGTGACCGGCGCCGGAGCCGTCGGGTAGCTGTCGGGCAGCCACGCCGACATCGGGAAGACGGCAGCCTTGATGGCGAAGGCGGTCAGGAGACAGAGCTGGAGCACGAGCGCGACCCCTGCATCGAGGTCACCGATGCGAATGGCGAGCTGCGCGAGGTTGACGGTGCCCGTGGCGGCATACGTCGCGGCGATGCCGATGAGGAAGAGCGCGGAGCTGAGGAGGCTCACGACGACGTAGGTCGTGCCGGCGTGGATGCGCGAGGCGGACCCGCCCAGGGTGATCAGGACGTAGGAGCTGAAGAGGAGGATCTCGAAGCCGACGAAGAGGTTGAAGAGGTCACCGGCGAGGAAGGCGTTGGCGACACCGGCGGTCAGCACGAGGTAGGTCGGGTGGAAGATCGAGAGCGGGGTCTCGCGGTCGACCTCGTCGTCGCTGTCGGCGTGCCCCTGCCCGATGGCGAAGAGCAGCACGAGCAGCGTGACCACGCCCGAGACGAGCAGCATGAGCGCGCTGAGCCGGTCGGCGACGAGGGAGATGCCCAACGGCTCCTGCCAGGCCCCGAGCCACAACACCTGCGGCCCGCTGGCATCGGTCTGCCAGACGAGCACGGCCGCGACGACCACGACTGCGCTCAGCACCGCGATGCTCACCGCACGCTGGAGGCGGTCGGAGCGGCGGAAGGCGAGCGTCAGCGCGGCCCCCAGCAGCGGCAGCAGCACGGGGAGCGGCAGCAGGTTGGGCACCGGGAAGTCACCCATGGCTCTCACCCGACTCGGCGCGCTCGTCGGAGGTCGTCGTGGATGCCTCGGACCGGTCGTAGGTCTCGGACGTCTCGTCGGCGCGTGCGAGGCGCTGGATGCGCGCGTCCTCGGCGTCGTCGGGCACGTCGTCGGTGCCGGAGATCTGCCAGAGCCGGTAGGACAGGGCGAGGAGGAAGCCGATCGTCGCGAGCGAGATGACGATGGCCGTGAGCACCATCGCCTGCGGCAGCGGGTCGCTCATGGTGGCCGGGTCCTCGCCCACGAACGGGGCCCGACCGGCCCGGCCCGACACGACGAGGTAGAGCACGGCGACGCCGTTGCCGATGAGCACCATGCCGAGCAGGATGCGCACGAGGCTGCGGTCGAGGGCGAGCGACGTGCCGACGGCCACGAGGCCGACGACGATCAGCACGAGCGTGAGGTTGGGGGTCAGGGTCGACTCGAAACCCGCAGGAGCGAGGGCGGTCATGAACGGGCCACCTCCTGCTCGTCCTGTCGGTCGTCCTGTCGGTCGTCCTGCCGCTCGTCGGCGATCTGGCGGTCGATGCCGGTGCCGAGGCTGCGCACGATGTCGAGCATCATGCCGATGACGATGAGGTAGACGCCGATGTCGAAGACGAGCGACGTCACGAAGTGCACCTCACCCCACGGCCACAGCGTGAAGTCGAGGGCCGTGGTCTCGAGGATCGTGCCACCGAAGGCGAGGGGAGCCAGGGCGGAGGCGACGACGACGAGCAGGCCGAGACCGACGAGCAGACCGGCGTCGAACGGAGCAGCCTCGTCGAGCTCGTAGCGGCCCCCGGCCAGGTAGCGCACGACGAGCGCGAGGCCCGCCACGAGTCCGCCGGCGAAGCCGCCTCCGGGCTGGTTGTGACCGGCGAAGAGCAGGTAGAGCGAGGCCGCGAGCATGATGTGGAAGACGAGCCTCGTCACCACCTCGAAGATGACCGACCGCTTCTCCTTGACCATCGTGCGGCCGCCGAGCAGCCAGGTGCCGCGGGCGGCGTTGCTCGCGGGCAGCGACTTGCCGGTGGCCGTGGAGAGCCTGGTGTTGCGGGTCCGCACGAAGATGAGGCTGGCGATGCCGGTCGCGGCGGCGACGAGCACCGACACCTCGCCGAGGGTGTCCCAGGCGCGGATGTCGACCAGGGTCACGTTGACGATGTTCTTGCCGTGGCCGAAGTTGTAGGCCTCGGTCGGGTAGTCGATCGACACGGGGGTCGCCGTCCGTCCGCCCGAGGCCACGAGCGCGATGACACCGACGGCCGCTCCCACCGCTGCCCCGAGACCGAGACGCCAGGTGCGCGAGGGCGAGTGGGGGTGGCGCGTGAACTTCGTCGGCATGCGTCGCAGGGCGAGCACGAAGACGACGAGCGCGACGGTCTCGACGAGCATCTGGGTGATGGCGAGGTCGGGGGCGCCGTGCAGGACGAAGAGCACGGCCACCCCGTAGCCCGTCGACCCGACGAGCATGACCGCCGTCAACCGGCGGCGGGTGACGAGCACGAGCACCGCCGCGGCGATCATCAGGGCGCCGACGACGGCCTGGGCCGGGGTGTCCCACGCCCGCACGTCGGGGATGTGTCCTTGGGTGACGGCCGCCATGCCCGGCAGGGCGATGAAGACGAGCAGGATGCTGGCGAGGTAGATGGGCAGCGAGCCACGCTGGGTGATCGCCGTCGTCTCGACCGCTCCCCGGTCGACCGCTCTCAGCGTGCGGGCGAAGCCGCGCTCCCCGTCGACGAGGGCCGGCACGCGCTCCTGCGCCCTGGCCACCGCCTCGCGCTGGAGGAAGAGGAGGACGCCGACGACCAGGGAGACGACGGAGAGCAGCAGCGGCACCGTCACCCCGTGCCAGAGCGCGAGCGGCTCGGGGGTGGCCCCGGTGGGGAAGGAGACGGCATACGGCATGAGCCACTGCGACTCGAGCGGCGCGAGCAGTCCGAGCGCGAGGCACCCGACGCCGAGCAGCAGGGGAGAGAGCACGAAGCCCGGGTGGGGTGCGGTGAGGGGAGTCGGCGGCACGCCGGGCTTGGTCGCGAAGGCACCCCAGAGGAAGCGGCACGTGTAGGCCACGGTGAGGGCCGAGCCGACGACGACGGCCGCCAGGGCGAGGTAGCCGTAGGCCGAGGGGAAGGGGGCCGCCTCCTGCGCCTCCTCCCACAACGACTCGAGGGCGCTCTCCTTGGACACGAAGCCGGCCATCGGGATGACCCCGGCCATCGACAGCCCGGCGAAGGCGGCCGGCACGCTCACCGGCAGCATCCGGCGCCCGACCCCCGACAGACGTCGGAGGTCACGGGTGCCGGTCGTGTGGTCGATGACGCCGACGACGAGGAAGAGCGTCGACTTGAAGAGGCCGTGGGCCAGCACGAGGGCGAGCGCGGCGAGGGCCGCGGTCTGGGTGCCGAGGCCGGCGATGGCGACGATGAAGCCGAGCTGGCTGACGGTGCCGTAGGCGAGGAGCAGCTTGATGTCGTGCTGCCGCAGGGCCCGCCAGCCACCGACGATCATCGTCAGGAGGCCGAGACCGAGCGTCAGGGCGTACCACCCCGGTGCGCCGGCGAAGACCGGAGCGAGCAGGGCCACGAGGTAGATCCCCGCCTTGACCATCGCCGCTGCGTGCAGGTAGGCGCTGACCGGGGTGGGGGCGGCCATGGCGCCGGGCAGCCAGAAGTGGAAGGGCACGAGGGCCGACTTCGACAGCGCACCGACGAGCAGCAGCACGACAGCCGCGACCGTGACCGCGTCGAGCGGCGGCGGGTCGGCGAGCAGGCCGCTGATGGAGTACGTGTGGTGCACGCCGATCGCGATGATGCCGACGAGCATCGCGAGACCACCGAAGGTCGTGACGAGGAGCGCCTGCATGGCCGCGCGCCGGTTCGTCGAGCTCGCCGGGTTGTGTCCGATGAGCAGGTACGACAGCACCGTCGTCAGCTCCCAGAAGACGTAGAGCATGAGGAAGTTGTCGGTGAGGACGAGCCCCAGCATGGCGCCGGCGAACGCGGTGAAGACCGGCGTGAAGCGCCAGAGCGTCGGGTCGTCGTCGTGGAAGTACCACGTGCAGTAGAGCAGGACGAGTGCCCCGACACCGGTCACGAGCAGCGCCACGACCCAGGAGAGGGTGTCGACGCGGAAGTCCAGGTCGAGGCCGAGGCCCGGCACCCAGTCGATGGTCTGCGTGGGCGGGCGGCCGTCGCGCACGTCGGTGGCGACCGAGACCAGCCAGACGAAGGCGGTGGCCGGGGCGAGAGCCAGCAGCGGAAAGGCCTTGGTGCGCAACGTCTTGGCCAACCACGGCGCGAGGGCGGCGGCGAGCAGGTGCAGAAGCAACAGTTGCGCCACGGCGGCCCCTCGGTCGTCGGGTGATGGTCTGGGCCCGGCCAGCGGGTCCGTCAGGACGTGGCTTCGATCCTATGTGTTGCGGAGGCGCCCGCCGACAAGCAGTGTCGCGGGGCCGCGTGCCGGCTGCGGGTGCGGTCGGCCGGTAGGCCGCCGGGTGGGGCCCGACCAGCGTGGCCGTCACTGCTGGCACGGGCGAGGGCGCGAGGGAGGGCCTCGCGCCCGGGCTCAGAAGGTGACGAAGGTGTCGCGCGCCAGGAAGAAGCCGTGCTTGCTCGCGTCGTCGACACACGTCATCCCGAACTCTTCGCTGAGGCAGGCCACCGATCCGAGGGAGCGGCCGGTGCGCACGCCGTAGGGCAGGGTGGCCGCGGTCCCCTGGCGGATCGTGTCGGAGTTGCAGACGGGGCGTGCGCCTGCGGCGGTCAGCTCGATCCGACCGATGTCGCGTGGGCCGCCCGCCGGGCAGGGGGCCGACGCCGGAGCGTCGCTCCGGCCCTTCGCGACGTCACAGGTCACGACGCACGCCCTCGCCACCTGCGGAGCTGCACGTGATGTTGCCGGTCGGGCTCTGGAAGACCGACCCGACGTCGGCCGGCGTGGCGCCGTCGATGCGCTGCTTCGCCTCGTCGTAGGAGTGCGGGGCGCCTCGCTGCCTGCCCACGGCGATCGTCATGGGCGCGGTGGTGCTCGTGGCCGGCGTCGTGGGCGTCGCCGTCACCGTCGGCCCGGACGTGGGCGAGGCCTGCGTCGCGGCGCCCGGCGCGTCGACGGTCACGGTCACCGTGCGACGCGGCGTCGGCAGGTCGGTCATGCCGCACGCCGTCAGGACGAGCGCGGCGGCCGACCCGACGCATACCGCCCCAAGAGCGCGACGGGCAGTCCGGCTGTGCTGCGAGCGCAGCTCGTCACGCGGTGACGGCCCTGCACCGAGGGGGCTCGCAGCGATCACGTCCGGCATGGCGCTGAAGTCTGGCACGGATCGGGCGGCGGGGAGGGTGCCGCGGAGGTGACCTACTCTGGATGGGTGCTCCGTGGACTGCTCAGCCCCAAGTGGCTGGGGCTGTTGGCCCTCGTCCTCGTCATCGTGGCCGCGTGCACGCTCCTCGGCCTCTGGCAGCTCGGCGTCGCCCGTGACGAGGGCCACAAGGAGGCGGTGGCCGCTGCCTCGCAGCTCCAGCGCGCCCCGCTGCAGCAGGTGACGCAGGCGCACTCGCGCCTTCGAGGCGGAGTTCTCCAACCGCCCGGTCACCGTCACGGGCACCTATGACGACGACCGCACGATCCTCGTCGTCGACCGCCGGCTCGGCGACCGCGCCGGGTCCTGGGTCGTCACGCCGCTCGTCACCGACGGCGGCACGGTCGCCGTGCTGCGCGGCTTCGTCGAGGGTGCTGCCCGTCGACGCCCGCCGGCCGCACCCGCGGGCGTCGTCACCGTCGCGGGCTCGCTCGGACCGACGGAGTCGCCGCGTCCGGGTGCGGCCGCTGCCAGCCCCGCAGCGCCGCTCCGTCGACCTCGCCGCCCTCGTCAACGAGTGGCCCGGAGACCTCTACAACGTCATCGTCCTCGCGTCGAGTGAGACCGATGCGACGTCCGATGCCGTCCGCGCAGCGGCCCCGCGGCCGCTGCGATCGCGACACCCGGGCTGACCCGGGTCCCGCCGCCCGACGTCGACACCCCGCTCAACCTGCGCAACGCCGCCTACGCGGTGCAGTGGTGGGTCTTCGGGCTCTTCGCCATCTGGATGTGGTGGAAGATGTTTCGAGCCGAGCAGCAGGCCGAGGCCGTGCCGGCCGCAGAGAGAGAAGAGATTCCCGCGTGACGACCTACCCCCAGTCCATCGCCAAGCCGAGGCAGATCCGCAGCGCCCTGTCGTTCTACCGGGTCATGGCCATCACGGCCGGCATCGCGCTCGTCATCCTCATCATCGAGATGGTCATGAAGTACCTCCTCAAGCAGACCAACCTGCTGACGGAGTACTGGAGCCCCATCCACGGGCTCATCTACATGGCGTATGCGGCGTCCGTCGCCAATCTCGGCATCAAGTGCGCCTGGGGTGCCAAGCGGATCGTGCTCAACCTGCTCGCCGGTTTCGTACCGGTCGTCCCATGGGTCGCCGAACGTCGCAACCACGCCGAGGTCGAGGCGATGCTCCAGCGCGCCTACTTCGCGGGCGGCCCAGCGGCCGACCTCTGAGCCGGCCGACCCCGTCGACCGCACCGGCTGGCTGACCGCGGCCCGCGGCGACCTCGACGGGTCTCGCTGACCCGCGCCACCCGGCATACGGCGACGCAGTGGGGTCTGTCACCCCCGATAGGCTGGGCGCGTGATCGACGAGCCCACGCCCGAGCCCGCCACCGTGCCCGCCGTCGGAGCCGGCCGCCGACCTCCAGAGCCACCCCGTGCTCGTCGTCGACTACGGCGCGCAGTACGCCCAGCTCATCGCGCGCCGCGTGCGCGAGGCGCAGGTCTACAGCGAGGTCGTGCCGCACTCGATGCCGGTCGCCGACCTGCTGGCCAGGCGGCCCGGCCGCGATCATCCTCTCCGGCGGGCCGAGCTCGGTCTACGCCGATGGCGCTCCTGCCCTCGACCCCGCCCTGCTCGAGGCCGGCGTGCCGGTCTTCGGCATGTGCTACGGCTTCCAGGCGATGTCGCGCGCCCTCGGCGGCACCGTCGCCCGCACCGGAGCGCGCGAGTACGGCAAGACGACGGCCTCGGTCACGCCCGCGGAGTCGACGCTCTTCTCCGGGCAGCCGACGAGCCAGGTGGTGTGGATGTCGCACGGCGACTCCGTCACCGAGGCGCCGGCCGGCGCCAGGGTCACCGCCACGACGGCGGGCACCCCGGTCGCCGCCATCGAGGACGACGAGCGCCGGCTCTACGGGGTGCAGTGGCACCCCGAGGTGCTGCACAGCGAGCAGGGCCAGCGCGTGCTCGAGAACTTCCTCTGGAAGGGCGCCGGCATCGCGCCCGACTGGACCGCCTCCAACGTCGTCGACGATCTCGTCGCCTCCATCCGCGACCAGGTGGGCGAGGACCGCGTGCTCTGTGCGCTCTCCGGCGGAGTCGACTCCTCCGTCGCGGCGGCGCTCGTGCAGAAGGCCGTCGGTGACCAGCTGACCTGTGTCTTCGTCGACCACGGGCTGCTGCGCGAGGGCGAGGCCGAGCAGGTGGAGCAGGACTTCGTCGAGGCGACCGGCGTCGACCTCGTCGTCGTCGACGCGCGCGAGCGCTTCCTCGACGCGCTGGCCGGTGTCACCGACCCCGAGGCCAAGCGCAAGGCGATCGGCGAGCAGTTCATCCGGGTCTTCGAGCAGGCGGCGCGCGACATCGTGCGTCGGGCAGCCGCCGAGCACAGCGACGAGGACCACCCCGTCAAGTGGCTCGTGCAGGGCACGCTCTATCCCGACGTCGTCGAGTCCGGCGGGGGCGAGGGCGCCGCCAACATCAAGAGCCACCACAACGTCGGTGGGCTCCCCGACGACCTCCAGTTCCAGCTCGTCGAGCCGCTGCGCACCCTCTTCAAGGACGAGGTGCGCCAGGTCGGTCTCGAGCTCGGCGTGCCCGAGGTCATCGTGTGGCGCCAGCCGTTCCCGGGCCCCGGCCTCGGCATCCGCATCATCGGTGAGGTGACCGCCGACCGGCTCGACGTGCTACGCCGCGCCGACGCGATCGCCCGCGCCGAACTGACGGCCGCGGGCCTCGACCGCGACATCTGGCAGTGCCCCGTCGTGCTGCTCGCCGACGTGCGGTCGGTCGGCGTGCAGGGTGACGGCCGCACCTACGGCCACCCCGTCGTGCTGCGACCCGTCGCGTCCGAGGACGCGATGACCGCCGACTGGGCACGGGTGCCCTATGACGTGCTCGCGTCCATCTCGACGCGCATCACCAACGAGGTCGAAGAGGTCAACCGGGTCGTGCTCGACGTGACGAGCAAGCCGCCGGGCACGATCGAGTGGGAGTGAGGCTTCCGCGAGCCGGCAGTTCAGCTCGCAGTCGATCGTGGCCCGGCGTCCGCAGCCCCCGGCAGCCGAGGTATGCCGTCCGGCTGGCTGAGGACCCGCCCGACGGCATACGCCCGGTGCGTGCGTCAGCGGCCGGTGGCCGCGATGTAGGTGGTGGTGCTGCTCTTCGGGTTCAGCAGCACCGCGGGGGCGAGGCACCGCTCGGGCAGGGTGACGCGCGTGTCGATGGTGGCGTCACCCGTCGTGCTGAAGGGCACGCTCGCCGTCGGCGGCAGCGCGGTGCCGTTGCAGACGACGGTGGCGGAGAGCCTCGGCACCGGGTTGACGCCGGTGGTCGGGATGATCAGTCCCTCGACCTCGACTCTGAGGTCGCCGTTGGCGCGCAGCCGAGCGGTGCCCTCGGAGATGACCCACGGCGCTCCGCCACGCACGAAGCCGAAGAGCGGCGGGTCGCTGAGGAGGCTGCCCTGGATCGACGCACGGAGGATGTCGCTGCGCGGGCCGGGACCATTGCCTCCGCTCGCGGTGGCGCTGGATGTGGCGACGAGCACGCTCGCGCCGATGAGGAGGCCGGCGGTGAGTGAGGCGGTGCGAGAGATTCGGTGCATGTCACGCTCCTGCGAGGTGTGGCGGTGTGGGAGGTCCCTCTCACGAGGACGACGGGGAGCCATGGTCGGGTTCACCGGCGGCGCAGCCCTCAAGAGCCACCGAGCCCGTCGGGGCAGCCCGTCCGTGAGGCCGTCCGCGAGGCCGTCCGTGAGGCCGTCCGCGACCCGGAGGCGCGTGGAGGCGCAGGGCGGTCGCCTCTAGGGTGAATCCATGTGCGGAATCAGCGGTCACCTGGGCGTCTCGGCCGACGAGGCGTTGCTCGAGCGCCTCTCCCGGTGTGACCACCCGTCGCCCGGAGCGCCCGCGGCGTCGCACACGTCGGCTCGGCCGGGCTCGCGGTCACCACCCGGGGCGGTGACCCGAGGGAGGGCGGCCTCGCGACGAGCGTGTCCGGCCGCCTCACCCTCGTGCTCGACGGTGAGCTCTACGACACGGCCGACCTGCGCGACGTGCTCACGACCCTGGGCCACGAGCTCGGTGCGGGCGACGCCGCCCTGGTGCTCGCGGCATACGGAGAGTGGGGCCCGGAGGGCCTCGACCGGCTCGAGGGCTCCTTCGCGCTCGCCGTCCACGACCGCGACACCGATGCCGTGACGCTCGCCCGGGACCCCTTCGGCACACGACAGCTCTATGCCGCGCGCGTCGGCTCGGGCGGTTGGCTCTTCGCGAGCACCATCCGACCGATCCTCGAGAGCGGGCACCACGAGCGGCGGCCCAACGACCGCACGATCTATCGCTACCTCTGCTTCCGCGTGCACGACGACGGTCCCGAGACGTTCTTCGAGGGCATCGAGCGGGTCGGCGCGGGCGAGTCGATGACGCTGACCCGCGACGGCGGCGCCGAGCGCCACCTGTGGAGCAGCCTCGTCGACGAGCTCGAGGGCACGCGCGAGCCCCGGCCGTACGGCGTGCGCGTGATCGAGGACTTCCGCCACCTGCTCACCGCAGCAGTGCGACGCCGAGCGACGGGCACGGTGGCGACCTCGCTCTCGGGCGGCATCGACGCGGCTGCCATCGTGGCGTCGTCGACGGTCTCGCCCGCACCGAGGCGCCCACGGCCCCCCACGTGCAGCAGACGTGGTCGGTGCTCTTCCCCGAGACGCGCGCCGACGAGGTGCGCTACGTCGACGACATCGTCGACTCACTCGGTGACCGCGTCGAGGCCCACCGGCTCGAGCCGTCCCCGACCGAGTTCAAGAAGGACCTGCGCGACTTCGTGCGCCTCCAGGAGGAGCCGCTGGTCTCGACCGGCGCCTACACGCAGTTCCGGGTCATGCGTGAGGCGGCCGTCGAGCGATGCCGCACCGACCGTCCTGCTCGACGGACACGGCGGAGACGAGACGCTCGGCGGCTTCGGGCCGCACCATCTGGTGCACCTGCGCGAGCTGAGCCGGTCGGGCGGTGTCTCAGGGGCGGCCGGGGCGGCCGCCGAGCTCGGTCGCTCGCTCGACGTGCTCGCCCGGCGCGGCGGCCCGGTCGTCGCCGACCGCCTTCGTGGCCGCCGGGACGTGCCGGTGCGCAGCCTGCTCGGCGCGGATTTCGCGGCCGAGCACGCCGAGGAGACGTATGCCGTGGAGCGCGGCTCGCTTCACCGTCGCCTCCTCGACGACGTCGTCGCAGGCTCCCTGCCCGCGCGGCTGCGTTACGCCGACAAGAACGCCCGCCACTTCGGGCTGACGGTGCGCCTGCCCTTCCTCGACCGCGACCTCGTGCGCTTCGTCTTCGCGCTGCCCGACGAGGCGCTCATCCATGAGGGTTGGAGCAAGCGCGTGCTGCGCGACGCGATGCGCGGGCGGGTGCCAGAGTCGGTGCGTCGTCGGCGCGACAAGGTCGGCGCGACGACGCCGCAGGGTGAGTGGTTCATGCGGCTGAAGAACCACATCTACGGCGTCTTCCTCTCCGAGTCCTTCGCCGACCGCCCCTATGTCGACCAGAGCGCGGTGCTGCACGCCTTCGAGGGCTGGATCAAGGGCACCAACTCGATCGACTCGATGACGGTGTGGCGCATGCTCAACCTCGAGCTCTGGCTCCAGGAGTTCTTCGACGAGCACGACCCCGCCGACGACGAGCCGGCGCGGGTCAAGACCGACTACGAGCCCAACGCCCGCAAGCAGCTCGACCTGACCCTCGACGACGGCTCGGTCGTGCGGCGCTACCCGCTGCGCACCGACCTCTATGCCCGCGAGGACGACCTCGACGCCAAGACGCTCGCCTACGTCGAGCGCTTCTTCGCCGGCCTGCCTGATGCGGGGATCGAGCACGCCGCGGCAACGCAGGGCCAGTGGTTCTTCTTCATCTCCGAGAAGATCGTGGCGATCACCCAGGGCCGGTCGTTCTTCATCTGGGACATCACCGTCGGTCGACCGGCGCGGGTGCTGAGCCGCTACGTCACCCGCACTCCCGCCGGCATCGGGCTCGGGTCGCCCTTCACGATGCAGCTGGCGATCGAGGAGGCTGGGCTGCCGCGCGTGCTCTACGCCTCTGCCGGTGGCTTCGTCGGCAAGCTCATCGGCAAGCGAGGTCTGTTCTACGACCTCGTCGGGGGAGACATCCGCGCCATCGACGGGCCGACCGAGTACTCCGTCTATCCCGCCAACGTCTCGGCCAAGCTCGGCCCCAAGGATCCCGACGACGTGGCCGCGCGCCTCAGCGCGGCGATCCGCGAGCGCGTGCCGGAGGCCTATCGCGAGACCTTCGGCGGCACCGTCGTCATGGACGCCAACGACATCGGCCGCAACGTGCTGGGCAAGGACGCCCCTGGCCCGAAGGAGCGGTACGAGGCGATGTTCGCGGACAACCCGTTCGGGCAGGGCTCGGAGCAGACGCCCATGGCCATCGTCTTCGAGAAGCCCTCCGCCTGAGAACCCGCCACGCGCCGGTCGAGTGGCCAGTTCCCGACGGGGCCCGCCGTGCATTCGCTGTCGAGAAGTGAGCACTCGACGTGGCGCAACGTCGGGTCGTTCAGGCGTCGATGAGCGACTCACGCACCTGCTTGCGCAGCACCTTGCCGATCTGCGAGCGCGGCAGCTCGTCGACGGCGACCACGCGGCGCGGCACCTTGTAGGCGGCCAGGCAGCCGCGGCAGTGCTGGCGCAGCGCCGGGACATCGAGGGTGGCCCCGGGCGCGAGCTGCACCGCCGCGACGACGTCCTCGCTGCCGTCGGGCCGGGGCACCCCGACGACAGCCGCGTCGGCGACGTCCGCATGCTCGCGCAGCGCCGCCTCCACCTCGGAGGGCATGACGTTGAAGCCACCGGTGATGATGACCTCCTTGATGCGGTCGACGATCGAGACGAAGCCGTCGGGGTCGACCTCGACGATGTCGCCTGTGCGGAACCACCCGTCGTCGATGATCGCGGCCCGGGTCTCGTCGGGCTTCTGCCAGTAGCCGCCGAAGACCTGTGGGCCTCGGATGAGCAGCTCGCCCCGCTCGCCGGGAGGCCGGTCGGTCTCGGGGTGCTCGGGGTCGACGACCCGGATCTCCGTGCTGGGGAAGGGAACTCCGATCGCTCCGGGTCGGCGGTCACGCCCGAGCGGGTTGCCGACCGCCACCGGGGAGGTCTCGGTGAGTCCGTAGCCCTCGATGAGCAGACCCCCGGTGACGCGCTCCCACAGCTCGAGCGTCGATGCAGGCAACGCCATCGCGCCCGAGATGGCGAAGCGCACCGAGGTCAGGTCGACACCCCGCTCGTCGGCGGCCCGGGCGAGGCGCTCGTAGATCGGCGGCACGGCAGGCAGGAAGGTCGGCGGGTGCTTGGCCGCTGCGGCGAGCACCAGGTCGACGTCGAACTTCGGGAAGAGCACGAGGCGGGCACCGATGCTGAGGGCGAAGGTGAGGCAGAGCGTCAGGCCGTAGGCGTGGAACATCGGCAGCACGGCGTAGATGACCTCCTTGCCATCCTCGAGCCCCGGCACCCAGGCGCGGCCCTGGGCGGCGTTGGTGCGCAGGTTTCGGTGCGTCAGCATGGCCCCCTTGGGCCGCCCCGTCGTGCCGCTGGTGTACTGGATCGCCGCGAGGTCGGTCGCCCGCGGCCGCGGGTAGTCGGCGGCGAGGTCGCCGTGCGACACCAGCAGCCGCCAGGGGATGGTGTCCGGCGCCGGGGCCGTCAGGGCCGCGCGCGACGTCCGCGCCTTGGCGATGGGCAGACGCAGGGCGAGCCGGGTGCGCAGCGGCATCGCCGTCGTGAGGTCGACCGAGACCACCCTCGTGACACTCGCCGCACCCGTGACGAGCGCCGCGGCCTTGTCCCACACGACGGCCACGGTCGCGCCGTGGTCGCTCAGCTGGTGCTCCATCTCACTGGCCGTGTAGAGCGGATTGTGCTCCACCACAACGGCGCCCAGCCTCAACACCGCGTGGAAGACGACGATGTGCTGGGGGCAGTTCGGCAGCACGATCGCGACGCGGTCACCCGGACCGACACCGAGCTGTCGCAGTCCCTCGGCCGCTGCGCGCACCTGCCGGCCCAGCTCGGCGAAGGTCGTCTCGGCGCCGAAGAACTCGAGCGCCACGAGGGGCCCGAAGCTCTCGACGGACGAGTCGAGCAGGTCGACGAGAGAGGAGTCGCGCACATCGACGTCGGCGGGCACGCCCTCCGCATAGTGCTCGAGCCAGGTGCGTTCCATGCCATCTGTCACGTCGAGCCGCCTTCGTCGTCGTCGAGGTGCGCGCCGCAGGAGGCGCACGCGTCAGTATGCCGTTCGGCAGAGTCACTGTCGGTGGAGCCGACGAAGAGACCTTCGGTCAACGTCATGCCCACAGCTCGCCCTTCGATCATCCGCCTCCGCGGAGCCGACGGACGGCGTTGGGAGCGGGTCACACGACATGGCCGGGCGGCATACGCCCTCGCGTCAGGGGAGCCCGTGGAAGACGTCGTGCCGGACGGGGTCACCCGGGCGGGCCGCCGGGTCGACGAACCACTCGCGCCCGAAGACGAGGTCGTAGAGCGGCCGGGGGATGCGCAGGAAGGCCGCCAGCGTGCGGTCCGCGTCCCCATCGACGCTGGCCTGCGAGGCGTGGGCGCGCATGGAGGCGCGCTTGGCGCCGATGTGACGCCGCACGCTGATGCGGTGGGTGATCTCGCTGCGGGCCGAGAAGGCGCGGTCGAAGCTCGAGCGGTCGAACTCCGGCGGGAAGCGATAGACCTTGGCCACGAGGTCGATGGCCCGGCAGATGGTGTCGCGGGGCACGGTCGCCTCGAGGGTCCGCGGCGTGCGGGCGATCTCGGCGGCCCGGCGACCGACGACGTGGACCTGCTTGTGGTCGGGGTGGCCGTAGCCGCCGTTGGGTTCGTAGGACAGCAGCACATCGGCCTGCTCGTCGGCGAGGATCGCTGCGAGCCGGCCGGCCGCCTCCTCCACGTCGGCCCGCACGAAGCGGGTCGCGCCCGGAGGGTCGGGGGCGACGTCGGGGCCGAGCCCGCTGTCGGCATAGCCGAGGTGCTCGACGCGGGCGACCCCCAGGGCAGCGGCGCTGCGGCGCAGCTCGGCCATCCGTCGACCCGCGAGCGAGCCATCGGCGGCATACTCCTGCGACGCGAGTCCCAGCGCGCCGTCGGTCGCGACGACGAGCACGACGCGGTGGCCCTCGGCGGCGGCGCGCGCCATCGTGCCCGAGGTGAGCAGCGCCTCGTCGTCGGGGTGGGCGTGGAAGGCGAGCAGGGTGCGTGGCATCGCCACATCCTCCCGCATGGCAGAGTGAGGCCCGTGAAGGTGGCTCTCCTCTCCGACTGCTATCTGCCGAGGCTTGGCGGCATCGAGGTGCAGACGCACGACCTCGCTCGCGAGCTCGTCGCTCTCGGCCACGAGGTGGAGGTCTTCACCGCCACGCAGGGCGCTGAGGGCGAGATGCACGGCGAGGTCACGGTCATCGACGGCATCCCCGTCCACCGGCTGGCTGTGCGACTCCCTGGCCAGCTGCCGATCAACCCGCTGGCGCCGCCTGAGCTGCGCCGACGCCTCGTCGACGGGCGGTTCGACGTCGCCCACGTGCAGACCGGTGTCGTGTCGCCCTTCGCGTGGGACGCCACCCGGGTGACGCTCGGGCTGGGTCTGCCGACGGCGATGACGTGGCACTGCATGCTCGGGGGCCTCGCTCCCATCTTCGACGCGGGGCGTTTCGTGCGCCGGTGGGCAGCCAGGGGGGTTGCCATGTCAGCGGTGTCCGATGTGGCGGCCGAGCCGTTGCGCGGACTTGTGTCACCGGGGAGCGCGGTGTCGGTGCTGCCCAACGGGATCGACGTCAGCCGCTGGGCCGTCGGGCCGGTGGAGCGGCCTCCCGGGCCCCTGCGCCTCGTCACCGCGATGCGCCTGGCCAAACGCAAACGTCCGGCAGCGCTCGTCGACGTCGTCGCCCGCGCGGAGTCGATGGCCGGGCAGGGCGCGATCACGCTGACCATCCTCGGGGAAGGCCCCGAGCGCGCCCGCGTCGAGCGGCACGTGCGGGAGCACGACCTCGGCTGGGTGCGCCTCCCCGGTCGCGTGTCGCGTGAGGAGCTGAGGGAGAGGTATGCCGCCGCCGACGTCTACCTGTCACCCGCGCGTCTCGAGTCCTTCGGCATCGCGGCTCTCGAGGCCCGCACCGTGGGACTTCCGGTGATCGGTCGATCTGGCTCGGGGGTGGGCGAATTCGTGCGCGACGGGGTGAACGGCCTTGTCGTGTCGAGTGACTCGGCGATGGCCTCGGCAATCGCTGCTCTCGCAACGGATCCCGCGCGGATGGCCGGCATGCGAGCCTGGAACGTCGCCCACCGACCGGAGCAGGAGTGGTCGGAGGTCGCCCGGATGGCTGTGCGCGAGTACGAGCGGGCGACCTCGCTCGTCCGGAGCTGACCGGCGTGGCTCGTCCGGTGCGCACCAACGTGCCCGCCGGCGTGCACGTCGTCGGGGTCGTCGAGTCGGGCGCGGCCGTCACACGGTCAGACTTGGGGCACGGGGCTGACCCGGCCCAGGTGCTCGCCTCGGCCGGGTGGGCGGCTCGGTCCGCGCGCTCGGCGACGCTGCGCGAGGACGGCGCGCTCGAGCTCACCTACGTCGTGACGCGGCTGGACGGCATACCTCCTGCTGCGCCGCAGGTGCCCCGCGACGCCGACGTGGCGCCCGACGAGGTGGGGGAGGCCTATCAGCGGGTGGCGGCGTATGCCGTCGTGACGAGCGAGCGCGGCGTGCTGCTGACGCAGTTCAACTCCCGCACCGCCATCCCGGGGCGGTGGGGTCTGCCCGGCGGCGGCCTCGACGAGGGCGAGGACCCGGTGGACGGCGTGCACCGCGAGGTCTGGGAGGAGACCGGGCAGCGCATCGAGCTCGGCGCTCTCGTGACGATCCAGTCGCAGCACTGGGTGGGGCGAGCGCCGGCGGGTGGCGTCGAGGACTTCCATGCCGTGCGCATCGTCTTCGCCGCGACCTGCCCTGCGCCGGGGGAGCCGGTCATCCACGACGTCGGCGGCACGACCTCCGACGCCCGCTGGTTCGCCCGGGCCGAGGTGGCGGGGCTGCCGATGAGCTCGTCGTGGCGAGGTCTGGCAGCCCTGTCCGAGGCGGTCTCCGACACTCCGTAGGATGACCGCCATGGATGTCCTGCACAAGGTCCTCGTCGTGCTCCACCTGCTCGGCATGGCGGCCGTCGTGGGGGGCTGGATCGCGGTGCGTTCCGCTCGCACCGTGACGCCCGTCGTCGTGTGGGGTGCCCGCGCACAGCTGGTCACCGGCCTGCTGCTCGTCGCCTTCGCATCGATGGACACCACGGACGACTGGGCCGTCAACAACACGAAGATCGCGGTCAAGCTCGTCATCTCCCTCGTCGTCGTCGCAGCGGCCGAGATCGGGGCGGCCCGCTCCAGGCGTGGCCAGGACGCAGGCACACTGCTCGACGTCGCCGGGGGCGCGGCCGTCGTCAACGTGCTCGTCGCCGCACTCTGGTGACCCTCGGGCGTCATCGACGCGAGCACCGCCCGCGCCACGGATGGGGCCGACAGGCCCGATGGGGCGGAGGCTGAGATGCGCTGGAACGCAGGCGTGCTCGCCGGCCTGCTCATCGGGCTGGTCTGGATGCTCGCGGCCGTCGTGCTCATCGTCATCGGGCGCCGTCGGCGACGGTCGTCGACCGCCCCGGGAGCCGGCAACGTCGGCATCATCGGGGTGTTCCTCGGCGTCGTGGGGGCCTTGACGTGGTTTGCGACCCTCCTTCTCGCCGTCGTCCCCGGTGAGAACTGACCGACGCCACCGCGGAGGGCCGGCGCCCGTCAGACCCACAAGACCCCCGTGCCGCACGCCGGTCACGCCTGAGGCGACAGGCCATGGGGGAGTTTGTGGGTCCGATGGGTCAGCAGAGCCACTGCTCGCTGGAGAACCGACCGCACCCACACCTGCTCGAACATCACCTGCTCCCACGTGAAGCGCAGGACCCACCAGCCTCCGACCACGAGCTCGTCGTAGCGCCAGCAGTCACTCGTGAGGCGCGCTCGGCCGGTGTGGAACTCGTGGCTGTCCGCCTCGAGCACGAGGCCGAGGGTGACGTCCACGAGGTCGGGGGCCACCCGCGCCCCGCCGGCGCAACCGGATGCCGACCTGGGGGACGACGACCAACCCGGCACGTCGAGCGCGATCGCGCGCAGGCTCGACTCGAACGGGTTGGCCGCCTTGCGATGGGCGTTGCCGAGGACGCGCAGGACGCGCACCCTCCCGGCGCCCTGGATGCGCGCCGCCGTGCGCGTGAGGTCCGTGGATCGCAGCAGCTGCCGCTCCGCGAGCGCCGAGTCGGCGACCGACAGTGCCTCGTCGAAGGGCAGGTGGCGAGCGCAGTCGACGACGGTTCGCAGAGGGCTCGTCACCCCACGCTCGACGTCGTGCGGTGCGAGTGCCACGCGCTTCACGTGGCCCGGCCCGCGAGCGACTCGCTCACGCAACCCTTGCGATCGCGCGGCACGATGACCTCCGGCCGCTCCGGCACGGTGCGCGACCTTCCAGCCGTAGGTCAGCGCAGCGGAGCGGAGGGCGACCACACCGCTCAGCTCGTGGGCGACGCGCAGTGACTGCTCCGCCTGGGGCAGGACGTAGCGAGCCCCGCCGCGGGCGGTGGACCGAGCCGTCGGCGAGCGCACGGACGAGGTCGGCGCGGCTGGCGATCTCGAGCAGCTCGCTCCGCGTCGCGACGCCCCCGAGGCGGACCATGTGGTCGACGAGTGCAGGCACTCCGTCACTGTGGCGCGCCGGCCGTGACGGGGCGCTGCTCGCTCGTCCACAGGCGCCGTCCAGACTCCGACCAACACCGTGCCGCCCCGGGGCAGCCCCCGCACGGCCCCGGAGGCTTGAGCGGGTTTGTGGGTCCCGGCGACACCCCAGCCGGTATGCCGGGTGGCTCAGGAGCGCTCGTGGGCGAGCTCCCCGCCGATCCAGGTCTGCAGCACCACGGTGTCGCGGATCTCGGCCGGCGCCGACTCCTCGAGCGCCCAGAGGTCGCGGTCGACGACGACGAAGTCGGCGAGCTGGCCGGCCGCGAGCCTGCCGACGTCGGTGCGCCCGACGGCCTCGTGCGCCCCGACGGTGTGAGCGCGCACGGCCTGGTCAAGGGTGATCCGCTCCTCGGGCCGCCACCCGCCGAACGGCGAGCCGTCGGCGCGCTGCCGGGTGACAGCGGCGTGCAGGCCGTAGAAGGGATTGGGGTCCTCGACGGGCGCATCGGACCCGAAGGCCAACCGCACCCCGGCATCGAGGAAGCTGCGCCACGCATACGACGCCAGCCGGCGCGGACCGATGATCTGGTCGGCGAGCTCGAGGTCGGCCGTGCAGTGGCTCGGCTGCATCGAGGCGATGACGTCGAGTGTGCGGAAGCGAGGGATGTCGACCGGCAGCACGTGCTGGGCGTGCTCGACGCGCAGCACGTTGTCGTGGCCGGCGGCCCGCACCGCCTCGAACGAGTCGAGCACGAGCCGGTTGGCCTCGTCGCCGATGGCGTGGGTGCAGACGTCGAGACCCGAGCGCACGGCGAGCAGGGTGCGCTCGAGCAGCACGTCGTAGGGCATCGCGGCGATGCCGCAGCCCTCGTGGCCGATGAAGGGCTCGGTCATGTGCGCGGTGTGCGACCCCAGCGCCCCGTCGCTGAAGAACTTGACCGGCCCGACCCGGAAACGGTCGTCGCCCTGACCCGAGCGCCGGCCCTCGGAGATCGCCAGCTCGAGGTCGCCGTCGCGGGTGCACTTGGTCACCCGCAGCCGGAGGGCGCCGTCGGCGTGCAGCCCGGCATAGGCCGCGCGGGTCTCCTCACCGTCGATGTCGGTGATGCTCGTCAGGCCGACCGACAGGAGCAGCTGCTGGGCGCGCTCGAGCCACGGCCGCAGCGGCGCCTGGTCCTGCTCGATGACGTCGAGCAGGTCCTGTGCAGACTCCCGCAGGATGCCGGTGGGCTCGCCGTCGGCATCGCGCACGATCTCGCCGCCGACCGGGTCGGGGGTGTCGCGGGTGATGCCAGCGCGGCGCAGCGCCAGGGAGTTGGCCCAGACCGTGTGCCCGTCGACGCTGGAGAGCGCAGCCACCCGGTCACCCGAGACGGTGTCGAGCGAGTGGCGGTCGGGCTGGACCGGCACGTCCCAGATGTTGTGGTTCCACCGGCCGCTGTGCAGCCACTCACCATCCGCAAGGCCCTCGGCGTGGACCCGCACCAGCTCGAGCGTCTCGTCGAGCGACCGGGCCTCGCGAAGGTCGACCGACGAGAGGCTGCGGGCGACCCACTCGGTGTGGATGTGCGCGTCGTGAAGGCCGGGCATGACGAGCGCGCCGGGGAGGTCGACGACGTCATCGGCCCCGGCCTCGTGGGCCGACGCGCCCGACGGCGGTGACGCGGCCGTCCTCGACGAGCAGCGCATCGGTCCACGGCTGGTCGGCGTCGCCTGTCCAGATGCGCTCGTGGCGCAGCAGGGTGCGGGTCATGCGCGCGGCACCAGGATGAGCTTGCCCGTGGTCCGGCGACCTTCGAGCGCCTCGTAGGCCGAGGCCGCGTCCGCGAGGGGGTAGCGGCCGCCGATGTCGATCGCGAGCGAGCCGTCGGCGATGGCGCCGAGCACCTCCCGCGCCCGCCACTCGAGCTCGTCGCGGTCGGCGACGTAGTGAGCCAGGGTCGGCCGCGTCACGAAGAGCGACCCGCCCGCGTTGAGCCGTTGCAGGTCGAAGGGGGGCACCTGTCCGCTGGCGCCGCCGAAGAGGACCATCATGCCGCGAGGTCGGAGCGAGGCGAGTGACGCGTCGAACGTCGCCTTGCCGACCCCGTCGTAGGCGACGTCGACCCCGCGCCCGGCTGCCGACCGCACGGCGGCCGCGAGATCGTCCGACGACGAGAACGACGAGTAGTTGATGAGGTGTGAAGCGCCGAGCGCCCTTGCGATGTCGAGCTTCTCGTCCGTGCCGGCCGTCGCCACCACGGTGGCTCCGCGGGCCGTGATGAGCTGCACGAGGAGCTGACCGACCCCGCCGGCCGCGGCGTGCACGAGGGCGACGTCACCCTCGCGCACGGCATACGTGCTCGTGACGAGGTAGTGGGCGGTGAGGCCCTGGAGCATGGCTGCGGCCGCGACGTCGAGCCCCACCCCCTCGGGCACGGGCACGACCTTGTCGGCCGGCTTGTTGGTCAGGGTCGACATGCTCCCGGCCGACTGGCACCAGGCCACGCGGTCAGCCCACGGCGACGCCGGACACCTCCGGTCCGACGGCCACGACGGTGCCCGCTCCCTCCTCGCCGAGGACGAAGGGCGTCGGCACGGGATAGATGCCCTGGCGCTTGTAGACGTCGATGAAGTTGACGCCCGCGGCCGCGACCTCGACCTGCACCTCGCCGGCACCGGGCGCGGGCACGTCGTGCTCGCGCACCTGCAGGACGTCGCGGTCGCCGGGCTCTGACACGAAGACGCTTGTCGCAGTGGTCATGCCAGCCACCCTACGACCGTCGGCGAGCCGCCCCGCCGGCAGTGGGGCCCGCGGCCCCGAGCCGCACGAGGAGGTCGACCTCGTCCTCGAGGGCGTCGAGCAGCTCCTCGGGTCGGGCCACCACCGCCTCGTCGGCCAGGATGCCGATGCGCACCGTGTCGGCATAGGTGAAGATGCAGAAGCCGAGGGTGTGCTTGCCGGATCCCGGCACCCAGCCCAGCACCCCCGTGACCGGCACACCGGCGAGATGTCGCACCTGCCGCGGCCCGGCCACGTTGGTCGTCACCCCGATCGCCTTGTCGGCGAAGAAGTCGACGACCCGGCGCTCGAGCGTCCCTGTCGTGCGGCCGATCACCGAGATGAGCGCGAAGGTGAGGGCGGCCTCGGGCGAGGCCTTGAGCCAGTCCATCCGAGCCTTGGTCAGGGCGAGGCGCCCCAGCGGCGTGGCGTCGCTGCTCGGGAAGCGCAGGAAGAGCAGCGCGAAGCGGTTGCCGAGCTCGCGCGGCAGCGGCTCGTCGAGGGGCCGCAGGTTGACCGGCACCATGGTCACGAGGTCGACGGGCTCGCCGGGGCGGCTCCTGCTGGTAGGTGTGCAGCGCACCCGCCACGGCGCTGAGGAGCACGTCGTTGAGGGTGGCTCCGACGAGGCGCCCGGTCTGCTTGAGCCCCGACAGCGGCAGCGGCTCCGTCCACACGATCCGCTTGCGGTGACCGGGTGAGCCGCCGACGGCGCTCGACGGGTTCGTCGTCAGCAGGAGGTCGGCCACGACCTGGCCGCTGCGCAGCGTCAGCCCGGCCGCGTCGGACAGCGTCGCGCGAACGCCCTTGCGGCGCAGTCGCTTCCACCCCTCCTGCGCCGCCGCGACGGCGGGGGAGGGGGCTGTCGGGTCCGCAGCAGTCGGGTTGGTGGTCGAGACCCGAGGAGGGGGTATGCCGTGCAGCTCGGCACTCACGCCGGCGTCGGTGAGGTCGCCCGGCCGGCCCGCGGCGTCCTCCGTCAGACCGAGCAGCACGCGGGTCAGCGCCATGCCGTCGGCGAGGGCGTGGTGGATGCGGAAGACGAGCGCGGCACCCGCTCCGTGGCCGCTGACGAGGTGCACCTCCCACAGCGGTCGCGTCATGTCGAACGGGCGCGCGAGGTGGCCCTCGATGTAGGCCTGCAGGTCCGCATCGGTGCCGTCCCCGTCGAGGGTCACCCGGTGCACGTGCCGCTCGAGGTCGAAGTGCGGGTCGTCCGCCCACTCGTGCCGGCCCAACGGCCCCGGGCGCGGCACCGGTCGCTGGCTGAAGACGGGATAGGGCTCGACGATGCGAGACCGCACCACGGCGAGGACGCGCTCCCAGTCGGGCACCGACTCGAGCAGCACGACCGAGGTGATGACCATCAGGTTGGTGGGCCGGTCCATGTTGAGCCACAGCGAGTCGACCGCACTGACGCGCCGGCGGGCGCGCGCCACCTACGACCCTGCCAGTCTCGTCAGCGCATCCCCGTCGACCCGGTGGGTCGTCCACTCGTCGAGGGGTGTGGCGCCCCGCGAGCGGTAGAACTCGATCGAGGGTGTGTTCCAGTCGAGGACGGTCCACTCGAGCCGGGTCCAGCCGTGCTCGACGCAGATCGCCGCGAGCCGCGACAGCAGGGCGGCGCCGAGGCCGTGCCCGCGCTGCTCGGGCTCGACGAAGAGGTCCTCGAGCCAGATGCCCGACTGCCCCGTCCACGTGGAGAAGCTGCGGAACCACAGCGCCATGCCGACGACCGCTCCCTCCCGCACGGCCACGAGGCTGTATGCCGTGGGGTCGCCGTCGGCGGGGAAGAGTGCCGTCTCGAACTGGGCGGGGGTGGCCGTCGCGGCCTCGGGCTCGCGCTCGTAGGTGGCGAGGGCGCGCACGAGTCGGATGAGGTCGGGGACGTCGGCGGGCGTGGCCTCGCGGATCTCGAAGTCGGTCACGACCCCATCCTCACCCCCGCCGCGCCGGTCGCCCAGCCCAGCGCCGGTCCGGGGCCGCGGGCCGGTGGGATCGCGAGCGGCCAGGGGTGTCGACCTGGGTGTGGCGGTGTGTGGCTGGCGAGCGCTGTGGGCGTCGCGACGTAGGCTGGGGTCCATCATGAGCACGCTCTTCGACGCCCTCTCCTTCCCCGGCTACGACCGCGAGCAGGGGGCCGTGGCCACCGGGGTCACCGGGGTCACCGGGGTGACGGAGCAGGGCGTGCCGACGTGGGCGGAGGCAGCGGCCCGCGGGGGCGTCGAGACGCCGGGCGCACGGCATACCGACCTCGACGCCGAGACGCTGCTCGGTGGGCTCAACCCGCACCAGCGCGAGGCCGTCGTGCACGAGGGCACCCCGTTGCTCATCGTCGCGGGCGCAGGCTCGGGCAAGACCCGCGTGCTCACCCACCGCATCGCGTGGCTGCTCGGTCAGCGCGGCGCGCAGCCGGGACAGATCCTTGCCATCACGTTCACCAACAAGGCCGCGGCCGAGATGCGCGAGCGGGTGGCGGCCCTCGTGGGCCCGCGAGCCCGCGCCATGTGGGTGATGACCTTCCACTCCGCCTGCGTGCGCATCCTGCGGCGAGAGGCGGCCAAGGTCGGCATGAAGTCGACCTTCTCGATCTACGACGCCGCCGACAGCCAGCGGCTCATGAGCCTCGTGCTGCGCGACCTCGACCTCGACCCCAAGCGCTACCCCGCCCGGGGCTTCTCCCACCAGGTGAGCAACCTCAAGAACGAGCTCATCGACGAGGAGACCTACGCCTCGCAGGTCGCCGAGGGCAACCACTACGAGCGCACGGTCGCGTCCGCCTACACCCAGTACCAACGCCGCCTCCGCCAGGCCAACGCGCTCGACTTCGACGACATCATCATGATGACCGTCAACGTGCTGCAGGCCTTCCCCGACGTGGCGGAGTACTACCGTCGGCGATTCCGGCACGTGCTCGTCGACGAGTACCAGGACACCAACCAGGCGCAGTACCAGCTCATCAAGGAGCTCGTCGGGGAGGTGCCGGGGCCCGAGGGAGCCTATGCCGTGCCGCCGGCGGAGCTGTGCGTCGTCGGCGACTCCGACCAGTCGATCTATGCCTTCCGCGGTGCGAGCATCCGCAACATCCTGGAGTTCGAGCAGGACTACCCCGAGGCGCGCACCATCCTGCTCGAGCAGAACTACCGCTCGACGCAGCGCATCCTGCGGGCGGCCAACGCCGTCATCGCCCGCAACGAGGGTCGCCGGGCCAAGAACCTCTGGACTGCCTCGGGGGACGGCGCGATGATCACCGGCTACGTCGGCGACAACGAGCACGACGAGGCCGCCTTCGTCGCCAAGGAGATCGACGCCCTGGCGGAGCACGGCGTCAAGCCGGGCGACGTCGCGGTGTTCTATCGCACCAACGCGCAGAGCCGCGCCGTCGAGGAGGTGCTCGTGCGGGTCGGCCTGCCCTACAAGGTCGTCGGCGGCACCCGCTTCTACGAGCGGCGCGAGGTCAAGGACGCACTCGCCTACCTCCGCGTCATCTCGAACCCCATCGACACCGTCAACCTGCGCCGCATCCTCAACACCCCCAAGCGCGGCATCGGCGACCGGGCCGAGGCCTGCGTGGCGGCGCTCGCCGAGCGCGAGCGCATCCCGTTCGTCGCGGCTCTCGGGCGCGCCGAGGATGCACCCGGCATCGCCACCCGCTCGGTCGCTGCCATCAAGGGCTTCACCTCGCTGCTCGAGCGGCTGCGCACCGCCTACGAGTCCGACGACAGCGTCGCCGCGCTGCTCGAGATGGTGCTCGAGGAGAGCGGCTACCTCTCCGAGCTGCGTGCCAGCCACGACCCGCAGGACGAGACCCGCATCGAGAACCTCGCCGAGCTCGTCGCCGTCGCCCAGGAGTACGACGAGCGCCGGGCCACCGAGCTGCAGGAGTCCGGCGGCGAGCTGCCCCCGGGCGTCGAGCCCGAGGACGTCGGGCCCGCCGGCGCGCTCGAGGAGTTCCTCGAGCAGGTCTCGCTCGTGGCCGACGCCGACGAGATCCCCGACTCACCCGAGGGCGCCGGGGGCGCCTGACCTCGGCGTCGTCACCCTCATGACGCTGCACACGGCCAAGGGGCTGGAGTTCCCCGTCGTCTTCCTCACCGGCCTGGAGGACGGCACCTTCCCCCACATGCGGGCGTTGGCCGACCCCAAGGAGCTCGAGGAGGAGCGGCGACTCGCCTACGTCGGCATCACCCGGGCCCGCGAGCGGCTCTACCTCAGCCGCGCGGCCGTGCGGTCGGCGTGGGGGGCCCCGCAGTACAACCCGCCGTCGCGCTTCCTCGATGAGATCCCGGGCGACCTGCTCGACTGGCAACGGCTCGGCCCGTCCTTCAGCGGAGCACGCGGCTCCGACCGCCCGGCAGTCGCCATGCTCGCCGCCCGCCCCGGGGTGCGCAGCGCGGGCAAGCGTCCGATCATCTCCCTGCACTCCGGTGACCGGGTCAGCCACGACTCCTTCGGCCTCGGCACGGTCGTGCGCGTCGAGGGCGAGGGTGACAAGTCGATGGCGCACGTCGACTTCGGCGAGGAGACCGGCACCAAGCGGCTGCTGCTGCGCTACGCGCCCCTCGTCAAGCTCTGACCGGCTCCTCTGGCCGGCTCGCCCTCGACCGGCTCGGGCGGGGCCTCAGCAGGACGACGCCCCAGCGGCGGCGCTCAACGGGCTGGACGGCATACGGGAGCGGTGACGTGAGGAAGGCCCGCCACCCTCGGTGGGGGAGCGGGCCTTCGACGCGTATGCCGTGCGGTGGGGGGTCGCTCAGAGTCGGACGCCGCGCTTGGCGAGCCACGAGCGAGGAGGGACGGCGCCGCCGTCACCGGGGTGGATCTCGAGGTGCACGTGCGGGCCGGTCGAGTGGCCGGTGTTGCCGCTGTAGGCGATGATCTGGCCGGGCACGACGGCCTGACCGACGGAGACGAGCAGACGGCTGTTGTGCGCCATCCACGAGACGGTGCCGTCCCAGTACTTGACCTTGATCATGTAGCCGTAGCCCTCGTTGGACCAGCCGGCGAAGACGACGCGGCCGGTCGACAGCGACCGGACCGAGGTGCCGGGCGGGGCGGCGAGGTCCTGCGCGGGGTGCATCTTGCCCCAGCGGAAGCCGTAGCCGGAGGTCAGTTTGTAGCCGGTCACGGGGGTGACCCAGCGGCGCGCGAGCGCGATCGCCTTCGCCTTGGCGTCCGCAGCAGCCTTGGCTTGAGCAGCCTTCGCGGCAGCCGCCTTCTCGGCCCGGGCCTTCGCCTGTGCAGCGTTGTCGTTGCCGGCCATCGAGGCGCTGACGACCAGCGTCTTGGCGTCGCGAGCCACGTCACGCGACGAGCGGGCGCCGGCACGGCTGGCCGTGGCTGCGGCGACAGCGTCGGGGTCGGCGGCGAGTCCGAGCCCGGCCACGGTGTTGGAGACGTTCTTCATGGCGGCCGCCTCAGGGCTCAGCTCACTCGCTCCGGCGTCGCGGACGAGGAGACCGCCTGCCACGGTCGTGCTGAGCAGAGCAACGGGGACGACGTACTGTCGACCCCGGGACGGCTTGAGACCAGGCCGATGACGGCCGACATAGCTTTGTGACACGAAGAAGTTACCTAACGTTACCGACTGCGAGCCTCAACGGTAACGTGACCGATTCGTTATGCAAAATCGGGTAGAGACGTGGAGGGAACGCCGTCGCGCTGGAGGGGACCGCGACTGGGCTCGACAGTAGGCCATCCGCGGGGCCCCCGACAGCCTTTGTCCCCAGCAATTTCGCCCCGACTGCCGTCCGGTCTCTGAGGCAGCCGAGGCGCGCTCGGCGGGCCTCCGCCAACTCGTTCAGGACGGTGTCGAGAGCGGCGTGTCGTCGCCGCTGCGCATCGCACGGGTGGTAGTGCGGCGGGTGTGCAGAGAGCTGACGCCGGGGGTCACGGTCGCGCCCGAGGTGTCGAGGTGCGCGAGCGCCGCGGAGATGCCGTGCACGACGGAGGCCGTGATCGGGAGGCTCATGTGACCCACCCCGTGCAGCGCGATGTTGTGGACGTTGAGATCCTCGTGGTGCAGCGCCGCGTTGCGCTGGGGCACGACGACCTGGTCGAGGTCGGACCAGTAGGCGATGAAGCGGGTCTGGCAGTCCGTGACGGGTCCGGCGAGCTCCTCCATCAGCGCACTGCCCGGACGCAGCTGCCGCGTGAGGCCGTTGTTCCAGGAGTAGGCGAGATAGCTGCCGCGGTGGGGGGTGCCGAGGGTCACGAGAGTGTGCACGTGGGCGTCGCCGCCGAGGCGGGTCACGTAGTAGCGCGCGATCAGCCCGCCCATCGAGTGGCCGATGACGTGGATGCGCTCGTAGCCGGTCTCCTCGACGATCCGATCGACCTCGGCGCCCAGCCGTGCGGCGGCCGACCTGATGTCGTCGGTGAGGATCGAGTAGTTGATCGTCTCGATCTGGCCGAAGCCGCGGCGCACGAGCCCGCGGCGCAGCACGGTGAAGATCGATCGGTTGTCGACCATGCCGTGCACGAGCAGGATCGGGGTCTCGGCCGCCTCGACGTTGTGGATGGCGAGGCCGCGCTGGCTCGGGGGCAGGTGCTCGAGGCGGTAGCCCCGGCGCCGGTCGGTGGCTCGCGGTCCGAGCAGCCCGAGCGGGTAGAGCCCGAGGTGCAGGCCCATCCACGTCGCCTCGAGAGCGGCGCCGGCCAGACCGGTGGGGGTCAGCAGCGCGCCGACGACGTCACCGATGGCGGCACGCAGACCGCGTTGGCCGCCGGGCTCCTCGCCCGGGCCGCCTGAGCGCGGCGTCGCTGCCGCTCGTGCTGCCACTCCCACGTGCAGACCGTACCGCTCGCGGTGCCGGATGCGTCACTATCCCGCGACCCGTCTCACGCGGGCTGACTAGAGTGCGCCGCATGAGTGAGACCACCGCGAGCGTGATCCGAGTCGTCGTCGCCAAGCCCGGTCTCGACGGTCACGACCGTGGCGCGAAGGTCGTGGCCCGGGCCCTGCGCGACGCCGGCATGGAGGTCGTCTACACGGGTCTGCACCAGACCCCGGAGCAGATCGTCGAGGCCGCGATCCAGGAGGACGCCGACGTCGTCGGCCTCTCGGTGCTCTCCGGCGCCCACCTCACGCTCTTCTCCCGCGTCGTCGAGCTGCTTCGCGAGCGCGACGCGGCCGACATCATCGTCTTCGGCGGAGGCATCATCCCCGCCGACGACATCCCGCAGCTCGAGTCACTCGGGGTCGCCAAGATCTTCACGCCCGGTGCCACGACGATGGAGATCGTCGACTGGGTGCGGGCCAACGTCCACCCCGACTGAGCGGCTCCCGCGCTTCGAGGTGATCGCGGGCCGCACGTGGGTGGCGCGTTCACCTCGATTCCGTATGCCGTCCGGCGCCGCTTCCGATCGACGGCGCAGTCCGTCCCCCGTCAGTGGCGGTCGACCCGTCGGTTGAGGGAGAAGAGACGGCCGAGGACGGGCATGAGGACGATGTTGATGCCGTGCAGCAGCCCGATGATGAGCAGGATCCCCCCGAGCCGGAAGACCTCCCCCTGGAGCTGCTGCGGCGTGACGAGGCCGGTGAAGACGTTCTCCCAGGCGAGGATGGGGGCGAAGTTCACCGTGAAGCAGATGTAGGCGGTGAAGATGAGGTAGTAGACGATGTCGGTCAGCACGATGTAGCTCTTGCCGGTCGACGGGTTGTCGTGGAAGACGTCGGCGGCATAGGCCCGGCCGAACCGCTTGATGAAGGGGCCGAGCCAGATGGCGATGGCGACGAGGGCGAGGGTCGTCGCGAGCTCGAGGATCCACCAGGGCATGAGCAGGTCTCCGTTCGACTGGGGCGTCAGGGTGAGCACGAGGGTGATGGAGGCCGCCACACCGGCGAGCCAGAGGCCTGCGACACGACGACGGTGGAGACGCCGTGCGCGGTCGTCGGCGACGGAGTCGAGGACGCGCGCGAAGAGGTCGCGCGACGGAGGCGGCGGTGCCGCGCCGGTGGGTCGCAGCGCCTCCTCGATGAGGTGTTCGAGATCGCTCATGCTTCCTCCCGGAGGGCGACGGACAGGGCGCGCAGGCCGCGCTGCAGGTGAGTCTTGACGGAGTTGACCGACATCCCCAGTCCGTCGGCGATGTCCGCCGGCGACATGTCGTAGTAGTAGCGCAGGGTGAGGCAGTCGCGCTGCCGCCCCGGGAGGGCCCGCAGGGCCTCGATGACCTCCTGACGGGCGCTGCGGCCCAGCGCCGCCTCCTCGGCCGAGGGCTCGTCGTCGACCGGCGGTGGCCGGTGGTGCAGCGAGACGAGCCCCCGCCGGTTGTGGTCCCGCGCGAGGTTGATGACGATCGACCGGAGGTAGGCCGCCCCCCGGGCCGGGTCGCGCACCCGGGACATGCTCCGGCTCAGCCGGATGAACGCCTCCTGCACGAGGTCCTCGGCCGCCGTCTTGTCGTCGACGTAGAACCGGGCGAGGTGCAGCAGCGATGGCGCCTCCGCGTTGAAGAGTGCGGCGGCTTGGTCGCTCGAAGTCGTCGGGGACCTGCTCGCGCGTCGTCGCGACCCCTACCGTCAGCCCGTCCATCACTTCGACAGACGAGCGATGAATGCGTTTGGGTGACAAGAGGATTCAACGAGATCTTTTTTGTCGGAGGTGTCGCCCGAGCCCCCGCCACGAGCGTCTCCCAATTGTAGGTTCATTCGATTCTGGAGGGGGCGAAAGCCATGGAACGCAAGGGATTTCGTGGGGGAGTGGCAGTGACTGGTCGGGCTGTCGGCGTCGGTCGCCGTCGCGGCAACGGCCGTGGCAGGGGCGACCGTGCTGGCGCTTCGCGGACGGGATGAGGGACTTCGACACGGTCGCCGCGGGGCCGTTCGACGACGCCACGGCCCGGCTGCAGCTGGTGGACCGGCCGTCAGGGACGACGGCTGTGCTGCACGTGCGCGGGGTCGACCCGTCCGTGGCGGGCCGCACCTTCGGGGCTCACCTGCACAACGGTCCGTGCGGCACGAACGCCCCCGCCGCTGCCGGCGGTCACTACAACGCCGACGCGCACGCCGGCCACACTCCCGTCGTCGTGTCGAGTGAGACGGAGGTTTGGCTCGACTTCACGGTCGACACCAGCTGGCGCGGGGGACTCGAGCACGGCCGTGCACTTCCCCGTGCTGCCCGGCACGACGGTCCGTCGTCGTGCACGCCGCCCCCACCGACCCCGCCACAGGTCTCGCCGGGGCTCGTCTGGCGTGCCTGCCGGTGGAGTGGTGATGCTGCGAGCGGCCGGGCGCGGCGCCCTGGCCGGCCTCGCCTGGGGTCTGCTGGCCCGGCTGTTCATGCGCCTCGTCGCGACGACATCCGGAGTTCACGTGGGCCGGCACCCTGTCGATCCTCGGCCTCAGCACGCTGCTCGGCACCGGTCTCGGTCTCGTCGCGGGCGCTCGTCGGATGCGGCGCTCCCGGTGGTGGCGCCTCGCACCGGTCCCCGGCCTCGTCCTCTTCATGAGCCCCGGCATGGTGCTGGTGCCGGGCGGCGGTCCTCGTCGCCGTGGCCTCGCGGTCCGGTCGAGGGTCGCGACGCTGCTCCTGCTCGTCGCTGCGATCCTCGCCGCGTGGTCGTGCCGGCAGTGGTGACTCGACGACGGAGACGGTGAGGCGTCTCCGCTGGCCTGCACTGGGCGTGGCGCTCGTGATCGCGGCCGTCGGCCTTCTCGGAGTGGGCTTCCACGAGTGGTGGCGTCGCTGGGCGCCCTGCCAGCACCGCCTACGCCGGCGTTGGCCCGATCTGAGACACGGGTGTGATCTTCGTCCGATCCTGAGCGGCCCGGTTCGGTCGGCCCTGCTCGCGGGCACTAGAGTCCGGGAGACAGCCTGATTCGGTTGCGCCTCGCGCGCAGGGACCGACCGAGCACCAGCGCGGGGGCCCCGGCACGCCAGAGCGGTGCAGTCGACGACGACACGAATCGACGACGAGGACGGACCCCACCCGTGGATCTCTTCGAGTACCAAGCCCGAGACATGTTCGAGAAGCACGGGGTGCCCGTGCTCGCCGGCGCCATCGCCACCACCCCCGAGGAGGCGCGCGCGGCCGCGGAGCGCATCGGCCCGAAGTCCGGCGGCGTGACCGTCGTCAAGGCGCAGGTGAAGACCGGCGGCCGCGGCAAGGCCGGCGGCGTCAAGGTGACGAAGAGCCCCGACGAGGCGCAGGAGGCGGCCGAGGCGATCCTCGGCATGGACATCAAGGGCCACACCGTCGGGCACCGTGATGATCGCCCAGGGCGCCCGCATCGCCGAGGAGTACTACTTCTCCGTGCTGCTCGACCGCGCGAACCGCACCTACCTCGCCATGTGCTCCAAGGAGGGCGGCATGGACATCGAGCAGCTCGCCGTCGAGCGCCCGGACGCCCTGGCCCGCATCGCGGTCGACCCCAACACGGGCATCGACGCCGCCAAGGCGCAGGAGATCGTCGACGCCGCCGGCTTCGACGAGACCGACAAGGCAGCGATCGCCGACGTCATCCAGAAGCTGTGGGCCGTCTACCGCGAGGAGGACGCGACGCTCGTCGAGGTCAACCCGCTCGTCAAGACGGAGGACGGCGAGATCGTCGCCCTCGACGGCAAGGTCACCCTCGACGGCAACGCCGACTTCCGCCACCCCGACCACGAGGCCCTCGAGGACTCGGCGCAGGCCGACCCGCTCGAGGCAGCCGCCAAGGAGAAGGACCTCAACTACGTCAAGCTCGACGGCTCCGTCGGCATCATCGGCAACGGTGCCGGGCTCGTCATGAGCACCCTCGACGTCGTCGCGTATGCCGGTGAGGAGTTTGGTGGCCAGAAGCCTGCGAACTTCCTCGACATCGGCGGCGGCGCCAGCGCAGAAGTGATGGCCAACGGGCTGCACATCATCCTGTCCGACCCGCAGGTCAAGAGCGTCTTCGTCAACGTCTTCGGCGGCATCACCTCCTGCGACGCCGTCGCCAACGGCATCGTCGGCGCGCTCGACGCGCTCGGCGACGAGGAGGACCGACCGCTCGTCGTGCGCCTCGACGGCAACAACGTCGAAGAGGGTCGCCGCATCCTCGCGGAGCGCAACCACCCCCGCGTCATCATCGAAGAGACCATGGACGGCGCGGCCCGCCGGGCCGCCGAGCTCGCCGCGAACTGACCCCGAGTCGATAGAGAAGGAACTGAGGCACATCTGCCATGTCGATCTTTTTGAATGCTGACTCGAAGGTCATCGTCCAGGGCATGACCGGCTCGGAGGGCATGAAGCACACGCAGCGCATGCTCAAGTCCGGCACCGCCATCGTCGGTGGCGTCAACCCCCGCAAGGCCGGGACCACCGTCGACTTCGAGGGCGGCGTCTCCGTCCCGGTCTACGGCACCGTCCAGGAGGCCATCGACGCCACCGGCGCCAACGTGTCGGTCATCTTCGTGCCGGCGGCCTTCACCAAGGCCGCGACCATCGAGGCGATCGACGCGGGCATCCCGCTCGCCGTCGTCATCACCGAGGGCGTCGCCGTCAAGGACACGGCCGAGTTCTACAACTACGCCAAGGACAAGGGCACGACGCGCATCGTCGGCCCCAACTGCCCGGGCCTGATCACCCCCGGTGTCTCCAACGCCGGCATCATCCCTGCCGACATCTCGGGTGGCGGCCGCATCGGCCTCGTCTCGAAGTCGGGCACGCTGACCTACCAGATGATGTATGAGCTGCGTGACTTCGGCTTCAGCTCGGCCGTCGGCATCGGCGGCGACCCGATCATCGGCACGACCCACATCGACTGCCTCGAGGCGTTCGAGAACGACCCCGACACCGATGCGATCGTCATGATCGGCGAGATCGGCGGCGACGCCGAGGAGCGTGCCGCCGCCTACATCAAGGAGCACGTGACGCAAGCCGGTCGTCGGCTATGTCGCCGGCTTCACGGCCCCCGAGGGCAAGACGATGGGCCACGCCGGCGCCATCGTCTCGGGCAGCTCGGGCACCGCCCAGGCCAAGCAGGAGGCCCTCGAGGCCGCGGGCGTCAAGGTCGGCAAGACCCCGTCTGAGACCGCCCAGCTCATGCGCGAGATCATGCAGGGTCTCGCCGGCTGAGCACTCTGCGCATCGACGGGCGGGCACTCCTTGCGGGGTGCCCGCCCGGTCGCATTTGCGGTCGGGCCTCGTCGGCGTGGGTGCTCGCTCCGGTGCCCACCAGTTGTGACCATGGACCAAGGCCCGCCGTCTCTGGCAAACCGGCACCACCTCGGCACCCATCCAGGAGTGAGACCACTGCCCACGCCCGTCCGCCCCTCGTCCGCGCTACCGGCCTCGCTGCGCGCGGGAGCCCTCGCCGCGATCGGCACGTGGGCGGTCGTCGTGCTGCCGGCTCTCGTCGGGTGGGTCGCCGCCCCCGAGACCTCGGTCGGGTGGTTCTCGGCCGTCTCCGTCGCCAGCGGCATCTGGTTCCTCGGGCACGGTCAGTCGATCGGGGCCGGGGGTGTCGCCGTGTCGTTGACACCCTTGCTCCTGCTCGCCGTCAACGTCTACATCGCCTACCGCTGGGCGCGTCGCCTCGCCGCGACGCAACGCGCCGCCGTCGGTGCCACCGCGTGGAGCGACGTCGCGCTGCGGGGTGTCGTGCCGGGATTCCTCGGGGGCTACCTGCTGATGGCGGGCGTCTTCGCGCTCTTCACCCTCGGCGGCGTCGCAGCCCCGGGCTTCGCCGCCGTGCTGGGCGCGCTCCTCGTGCCGGTGCTCGCGCTCGGCTTCGTCCTCGTGCGGCCCGATGACGACGAGTCGCCCGCGTTCGTGCGTGCCGTGTTCCGTCGGGGCCCGACCTGGCTGCCGACGGTGTGGCGGGTGGGGTGGCGCGGCGCCGGTCTGCTCCTCGTGGTCGGTGCCGGCGTCGCCGTGCTGCGCCTCGTCATGACTCTCCCTGCAGTCCTGTCGATCCAGTCCGACTACGGCGTCAACCTCGGCGGCGCAGCCGTCGTCGGCCTCGCGCAGCTCGCACTGCTCGGCAACGCCGTGACCTGGGCCCTCGGCTTCGTGGCAGGTCCGGGCTTCGCCGTGGCGCTCGGTTCGACGGTCTCGCCCGCGAGCGCGGTGCCCGGACTGCTCCCGCTCGTCCCCGTGCTGGGCGCGGTGCCCGAGGCAGCCGACTACCCCCCGATCCTGTATGCCGTGCTCCTCCTTCCCCTCGCCGCCGGAGTGCTCATCGGGCGCGGGGTCGACGAGGAGCTCGAGTTCTTCGGCAACCTGCGCGCCCGGGTCACGGCCACTGTCGTCGCCGCCCTGCTCGCCGTCGTCGTGGTCGTCGCCGTGACGGCTCTCGGCAACGGCGCCGTCGGCGTCGACCGGTTGCGGGCCGTCGGGGTCCCGCTGCTGCCCTTCGCCGCGGCGCTCGCCGTCGAGGTGGTCGTCGGCGCCCTGCTGTGGGTGGGCTACCTGCTGCTCCGTGAGCGTCACGAGCAGAAGAAGCACGAGACCGACACCCCGTCGGAGGACTCAGCGGCTGGGGGGTCGGAGACCTCAGAGGCTGGGGGGCCCCCGGCCTCAGCGGCTGAGAGCGAGCCGGAGCCTGCCACGGTGGGAGAGTCGACCCCCTGAGGCGAGTGACCGGTCAGGGCAGGAGGGAGCCGAGCAGTCCCGAGCCCAGCTGGTCGCACGAGGCGCGGGCCGCGCTGGTGTGCGCCTGGTCGATGCACTCCTCGTAGGCGCTGACCGGGCCGTAGAAGACAGCCTGCACGACGAGCGTCAGCAGCATCGAGACGATGATGCCGAGGCTGAGCGCGGTCCAGAGCTTCTCGCTCGTCGGCCGGTCCTTGAGGAAGCGGAGCAGCTGCACACTGAGGTAGGCGGCCACGAGCAGCGGCAGAGCCGCGACGAAGCGCCGGGGCAGCGGCATCGTGATCGCGATGAGGCCGAGCAGCACGAAGCCGATGAGCGGGAGGGTGCGCTTGGCTCGCTCACGAGCGAGCACGATCTCCTGCTCGCGGGTCGGCTGGCGCGGCTCGGTCATGGGCCCATCCTCGCCCACGACGCCGACGCCCTGGTCACAGGGGCGCACTGCCGCCGGTCCGGGCCGCGGCGGCCCGTGGGTACAGTGGCGACGTGAGGACAGCCGCCGCCAGCGAGCCGACCCGAGGCGACGATGATCCGGCTGGCGCGGTCCCGGTCGTCCCGGTCGTCGTGCTCGTGTCGGGCTCCGGCACCCTCCTGCAGGCGCTGATCGACGCCGCGACCGCCTCGCACTACGGGGTGCGCATCGCCGCGGTGGGGGCCGACCGCCCGTGCCGGGGGATCGAGCGCGCCGAGCAGGCCGGCATACCGACCTTCCTCTGCCGTCCGGCCGACTTCACCGACCGCGCGGCGTGGGACGTCGCACTCGCCGCGCACGTCGCGGCCGCAGCTCCGCGTTTCGTCGTGACAGCGGGCTTCATGCGCATCCTCGGTCCGGCCACTCTGGGGGCCCAGCCGGTGGTCAACACCCATCCGGCGCTGCTCCCCAGCTTCCCCGGCGCGCATGGAGTGCGCGATGCGCTCGCCTACGGCGTCAAGGTGACCGGCACGACGTGTCACGTCGTCGACGTGGGGGTCGACACCGGCCCGATCATCGAGCAGCGGGTCGTCGCCGTCCTCGACGACGACACCGAGGAGACGCTCCACGAGCGCATCAAGGTGCAGGAGCGCGACCTGCTCGTCGAGACGGTCAGCCGCCTCGCCCGCGAGGGCTTCGCCGTCGAGGGTCGACGAGTTCGGATCGGCCCGGCCTGACCGGTAGGCTGGCCGCACACGACTGGCGCAGGTGGGTGACCATCGGGGAGTGACGTCGGGAGCATCGAACGCCTGGGTGCCTCGCGAGAACGGATGCCGTGGGTCCCTTGGGGCTCGCCGCACGCCGCGACCGATGTCACCGACCCAGGAGTGAAGTCATGACCGCCGCTTCGTCAGCCGCCTCGAACCCCGCCTCGCACCCTCGCGACACGAGCACCGACGGCCGCCGCCCGATCAGGCGGGCCCTCGTCTCCGTCTACGACAAGTCGGGCCTGGCCGAGCTGGCGACCGCGCTGGATGCGGCCGGCGTCGCCATCGTGTCGACGGGCTCGACCGCGAAGACGATCGCGGCCGCGGGCGTTCCCGTGACGCAGGTGGAGGAGCTGACCGGCTTCCCCGAGTGCCTCGACGGTCGGGTCAAGACGCTGCACCCCAAGGTGCACGCCGGCATCCTTGCCGACACCCGCAACCCCGACCACGTCAAGCAGCTCGCCGACCTGGGCGTCGAGGCGTTCGACCTCGTCGTCGTCAACCTCTACCCGTTCCGCGAGACCGTCGCGTCGGGCGCCAGCGAGGACGAGTGCGTCGAGCAGATCGACATCGGTGGCCCTTCCATGGTGCGCGCCTCCGCCAAGAACCACGCCAGCGTCGCCATCGTGACGAGCCCGGCGGCATACGCCCTCGTCGCGCAGGCCCTCGGTGAGGGCGGCTTCAGCCTCGCCCAGCGCCAGCGGTTGGCGGCCGAGGCGTTCGTGCACACGGCGACCTACGACACCGCCGTCGCGAACTGGATGCAGCGCTTCGCGCCGGTGGACACGGACTCGGTGACTCGCCGCGACCGCACGGGCTTCCCGGCCTGGACCGGCGCGACGTTCGATCGCTCGGCGGTCCTGCGCTATGGCGAGAACCCGCACCAGCAGGCCGCGCTCTACCGTGACGTGCGTCCGGGTGTGGCCGGTGCCGAGCAGCTGCACGGCAAGGAGATGTCCTACAACAACTACGTCGACACGGACGCCGCTGTGCGGGCCGCGCACGACCACGGCGACCAGCCGACCGTCGCGATCATCAAGCACGCCAACCCGTGCGGCATCGCCGTCGGCGAGACGATCGAGCAGGCTTACGAGCGGGCCCACGCCACCGACCCGGTGAGCGCCTACGGCGGCATCATCGCCGCCAACCGCACCGTGACGGCGGCGATGGCGGCGGCTGCGAAGCCGGTCTTCACCGAGGTCATCATCGCGCCGGACTACGAGCCCGAGGCTCTTGAGATCCTCACCGCCAAGAAGAACCTCCGCGTCCTGCGGCTGCCGGGCGGCCTGCCCGAGGTGGCGGACCCGGTCGAGACCCGACCCATCAGCGGGGGGCTGCTGATGCAGACCGTCGACACCGTCGAGGCCGTCGTCCGCGGGGATGGCGACGACGTGACCGGCGGCGACGACTCGGCTCACTGGCGGCTCGTGGCGGGCGAGGCCGCCGACGAGGCGACGCTCGCCGACCTCCAGTTCGCCTGGCGGGCGATCCGCGCGGTCAAGTCCAACGCGATCCTGCTCGCGCACGACGGCGCTGCCGTCGGGCGTGGGGATGGGGCAGGTCAACCGCGTCGACTCCTGCTACCTCGCGGTGCGCCGTGCGGGTGAGGAGCGGGCGCGGGGCTCCGTCGCGGCGTCCGACGCGTTCTTCCCCTTCGCGGACGGGCTGCAGATCCTGCTCGACGCGGGGGTGCGCGCCGTGGTCGCGCCCGGCGGCTCGATCCGCGACGACGAGGTCATCGCGGCTGCCCGGGCGGTCGGCGTCACGATGTACTTCACCGGCACTCGCCACTTCGCCCACTGACGCTTCGACCGTGAGCCTGGCGGTCGGGGCTCCGGGGGGTGGACCACGTGTCCCGGCGCGCAGCCCTATCGTCGAGTGCTCACGTCCCGACGCGTCGAGGTGAGCACTCGACCGTGTCTGCCGGGGTCAGGGGGTCCAGGTGTAGCCGGTGGGGGCGCCCCCACCGAGGTCGACGATGGCGGCCACGGGGCCACCGCCGTCCGGGCCCTGGTGGGCGGCCGAGACCGACACGAACACCGCCGGGTCACCGGTCACCGAGGCGGTGACACCGCCGACGGCTGACTTGATCTGTCGGTGCCAGTGCACATCGGAGTCGTCGAGCATGGCGTTGCGTCGGCCGTGCACCTGCCCGTCCTGGCTCACCTCGCACTTGAGG
This sequence comes from uncultured Actinomycetota bacterium, assembly GCA_963697735.1. Classification (GTDB taxonomy): domain Bacteria; phylum Actinomycetota; class Actinomycetes; order Actinomycetales; family Dermatophilaceae; genus Humibacillus. The sequence continues at coordinate 58,081 of CAVOOZ010000008.1, forward strand.
AAGACGTTGACGAGCCGGCCCTGCAGGTCGCTCGAGTGCGGGCGCTCCGGCAGCTCGAGCCCGGCGTCCTTGATCGCCTCCCAGATGCCGTCGGCATCGAGGGCGTCTCGCATCACGGAGTGCCCGATGCGGTAGCGGCCGCCCACGCCGCGGGCATTGCCGACGACGACGACCTGGGCCTGGTCGAGCTCGACACCGGAGCTGCACGACGCGACAGCCGAGAAGAGCGAGCGGTCGTGCATGATGTCGCCGTCCGTCGGCATCTCGATCTCGCCGAGGGCGACGGCGACGCCCAGGGCCGTCGTGCCGTTCGAGAGGTCCATCGACTCGTGCGTGTGCTCGGTCCAGACGCCGTGCCCGCGCGACTTCGCGTCGCGGATCGTGTGGATCGTCAGCAGCGGGGTCTTGGTCTGCACGTAGTGCACGTCAGCGGGGTCGGTGATGCCGGCCCGCTCCATCGCCACCCGCACGGCGTCGGCCACCTTCGTCACCATTGCGACGTAGCCGATCTCCTCGGGCAGCAGCTGCTCGCTCATGGCGAAGCCCACCGTGAGCCGCAGGTCATCGGAGGGCTCTGCCTGCTCCGCTGGCAGGGTCGCAAAGATGGTCGCGTGCGGGCTGATGACACCGTCGGTGCCCCCCGACCACACGATGGGCACCTGCCGCACCTGCTCGGCCGGGGCGCCCTTCTCGATGAGCACCTCGCGGAACGCCTTGTCCGCGATGATGCGCGTGTAGTCGTTGACGCCGCCGTTGCCCTCGGTCTTGCCGATGATGGCGACGATCCGGTCGGCCGCCATGACGCCGTCGTCGATGAGTCGCGCCAGCTCGGAGGCATCGGCGACGGAGTGGATGGGGACCTTGCGGACCTCGATGGCTTCGGGCACGTGAATGACCTTTCTCTTCAGGGGTTCTCGACAATGGTGCCGACTCGGCCGGCTGCGCCGACGTCTGCGGCAAGGGTGTCGGCGATGCGGTGCAGCTCGGTGATGACAGCACGTGACCCACCCGAGCGCACGAAGCGGAGCGCGGCCTCGACCTTGGGGCCCATCGAGCCCGAGGCGAACTCGCCCTGTGCGGCATACGTCTCGAGCTCGCCAGGGGTCACCGACCCCAGAGCGCGCTCACGCGGCGTGCCCCACCCGACGGCGACGTGCTCGACGTCGGTGGCGATGACGAGGGCGTCCGCCCCGACAGCCGTCGCGAGGAGCGCGGCCGTGAGGTCCTTGTCGATGACGGCCTCGACCCCGCGCAGCGTGCCGTCGGACTGCCGCACGACGGGGATGCCGCCCCCGCCCGCCGCGACGACGACGTGGCCGGCGGCGAGCAAGGTCAGCACCGTCTGCGTCTCGAGGACCTCGAGGGGCTCCGGCGAGGCGACGACGCGGCGCCATCCCCTGGTGCCACGGTCCTCCCACCGCTCGCCGTGGTCGATGAGCACCTGGGCCTGCTCGCGAGGGAGGTAGCGCCCGACCGGCTTGGTGGGGCTGTCGAACCCGGGATCGTCGGCGTGGACGCGGGTGCGCGACACCAGTGCCGTGACCGGACGCTGCACTCCGCGTGACGCCAACGCAGCCTCGAGCGAGTCGAGGATGGTGAAGCCGATCGTGCCCTGGGTCTGTGCACCGCACCAGTCGAGCGGGACGGGTGGCACGAGGTGCGCGGCGAGCGCGTTCTTGACGAGCAGGTTGCCGACCTGCGGGCCGTTGCCGTGCGTGAGGACGACCTCGTGCCCGGCCGCGACGAGCTCGGCAACCGGCTCCATCGCCACCGCGATGGCCTCACGCTGAGCCTTCGGGCTCGCGCCGCCGTCCGGTCCGATCATGGCGTTGCCGCCGAGCGCCACGACGAGCCTCATGGGGCTGCTCGCAGGGGGTTGGCGCAGGTCATGCGGCGAGCCTAGGCAGCAGATCCGGGGAGTCGCGTTGTCACGTCCTGCCCAAGGCGGGGCCGCTCATTGGCACATTGTCGTTGGACCGGCGTCGCGAGGGGCGGGTCCGTGGACCCCGTTGGGTAGGGGGACGGATGTAATCTCCTCGGAGAGAGAGCAGGCGGCGTGAGCTGCCGTCGTCACGGAGGTGGACTGTGGGACCCGGAGTCGTGCTCGCGGTGCTGGGGGCGATCCTCACCTTCGCCGTGCGGGCGAACACCTCGGTGATCAACCTGACCGTCGTCGGCATCATCCTCATGGTCGCCGGGGCCGGTCTGATCTGGCACGCCCGCAAGGGCAGTCGCCGCCAGCGCATCGTGACCCGCGAGGAGCGGCCCGCCGGCTCGACGACGCCGACCCACACGGTGCGCCAGACGATCGAGGAGCGCGACCTCGACTGAGCACCGCGCGGACTGAGTGAGCACAGCTCCGTCGCGGCCCGACCCGCGGCACCGGCAGGGTGGTCACCCGCCCGTCCGGTGCGGTTTCCCTTGACCGCCGCGCGGTCGGATCCTAGGGTGTGAGCTGCTGGCTGTGAGAGCGCTCCCACGGGGCAACCCTCCGCAGTCACACACTCACTCGGCAAAGGCGCCCAGGAGGCCCCCCATGCGCACGTCCACTCGTCTGCGAATTGTCGGCGCCGCTCTGGCGTTGACCCTGATCCCAGCGGTGGCGGCCGCCGCGGCTCCCGGTGCCGCCGGCTCCACAGCGGCCCGCGCTGCCACGACAGCGCAGCCCCGGGGCATCGACGACGGCAGCCGCTTCTACGTCCCGCAGCTGCAGCACTACCAGGACGCCCTCCGTCAGGTCGCGCAGCTGACCAGCTCCGGGGACCACGAGATGGCTGCGGCCCTGCGGACGATGATCCAGACGCCCCAGGCCGTCTGGCTCACCGAGAGCGATCCGAAGAAGGCGGAGCAGCAGGTCCGGCAGGTGGTCTCTCGGGCAGCGGGCAAGCAGGAGGTGCCGGTGCTCGTCGCCTACAACATCCCGTTCCGCGACTGCGCCCAGTACTCCGCCGGCGGCGCGACGAGCACGGCCGAGTACGAGGCGTGGGTCGACGCGGTCGCGCGGGGCATCGGTGACCGGCGGGCGGTCGTGCTCCTCGAGCCCGACGGCCTCGGGATCATCCCCTGGTACACGACGATCAACGGTGACCACGAGTGGTGCCAGCCCGCCGAGGCCGACCGGGCGACCGCGGCGACCGAGCGCTTCGCGCAGCTCAACCACGCCGTCGACGCGCTCAAGGCCCGTCCTGCGACCTCCGTCTACCTCGACGGGACGCACAGCGCCTGGCTCGGAGTCGGCGACATCGCCGACCGGCTCGTCAAGGCCGGGGTCCAGCGGGCCGACGGCTTCTTCCTCAACGTGTCGAACTACGAGACCACCGAGCGCCAGCTGAAGTTCGGCGACTGGATCTCGCAGTGCATCTACTACGGCACCAACCCCGCCGAGGGCGGCTGGCGGCTGGGCCACTTCGACTACTGCGCCAGCCAGTACTACCCGGCGAACCCGGCCGACTTCTCGACGTGGGGCCTGACCGACGCCTGGTATGCCGAGAACGTGACCGACGCGGCCAACCCGCCCTCCGGCCCCGACGACCTCGCCCACTTCGTCGTCGACACGAGCCGCAACGGGCAGGGTCCGTGGACCCCGCCCGCGGGCGTCTACCCTGGCGACCCGCAGGTCTGGTGCAACCCTCCCGGGCGCGGTCTCGGCGTGCGTCCGACGACGGCCACCGGCGACCCGCTCGCCGATGCCTTCCTCTGGGTCAAGGTCCCCGGTGAGTCCGACGGCTCGTGCACGCGTGGCCTGACGACCGGCGGTGGCGTCGACCCCGAGTGGGGCCAGGTCGACCCCGCCGCGGGTCAGTGGTTCCCGGAGCAGGCGGTCGACCTGATCCGGCACGCGGTGCCGCCGCTCGGCTGAGCGGCGTATGCCGCCGCGGCTGAGCTTCGCGTGCACCGCCGGGCCGGGTCTCCGTGCCCGGCCCAGCGGCAGACCGGGTCCAGCGTCGACGCCGGGTGGAACGTGGATGCCGGGTCAGAGCCAGTCGACCTCGGCTGACGTGCGGCCCCCCGCCAGCGCGGCATACCCCGGCCCCCGGTCGAAGAACGGCTGCTCGGGCGCCCGCGCGGCACGCAGCTCGTGCCGCAGCGCGTCGGAGGCCTCGCGGTCGACCGACGGGCTCGTCGAGGTCTCCGGTGGCGACGACGCCGTAGTCGCGACGCGCGCCCTCGAACGACACCTTGCCCCAGCGCAGGTCGCGCTCGACGTCGCCGAGCGGGCGGTCGAGGGGGTCGCCCCAGCCGCCGCCACCGGTCGTGCGGATGCGGATGACCTGGCCGGCCCGCACCGGCTCTGCGTCCGCGAGGGCGTCGACGACCCGCTCGTCGGGGCCGCCGAGGTCGATCGTGACCTCGAAGGAGCGACCGGCCTTGCCGCCCTTGACTCCCCAGCAGGCGAGGATCGACCGGTCGGCGATCGACATGAAGTGCGCGTCCTGCAGCATCCGGAGGTGCTTCTCGTAGCCGAGACCGCCGCGGTGCAACCCCGCGCCACCGGAGTCGACCGCGAGCCCGAGCCGCTCGACGATGAAGGGGAAGCGGCTCTCGGTGAACTCCGTCGGCAGGTTGCGACTGTCGGGCACGACGTGGATCGTGTCCTCGCCGTCGGCGTAGTAGCGCCCGCCCGACCCGCCGCCGAGCACCTCGCGCATGAGGTAGTCGTTGCCGTCGCGGTCCTTGCCGTAGACGCCGGTGTAGCGGATCGTCTCCTGGTCGGCCGGCATGCGGCCGTCGACGGCCTTGGCGACGACTCCGGCGAGCACCCCGAGCAGTCGGAGGATGACGAAGGTGCGCGCGTTGGTCGGTGCAGGGTAGATGGGCGTCAGCAGGGTGCCCTTCTCGGGGAATCGCATCTCGATGAGCGGCACGACGCCCTCGTTGACGTCGAGCTCGGCCATCCGCTCCGGGGTGTCGGCGAGGTTGCGCAGGATCGGCGCGAGCCACTTCTTGAGGAAGTTGCCGCCGACGTAGTCACCACAGTGGTTGATCGGCCCCTTGGCCTGCGGCGCCGTGCCCGTGAAGTCGATGACCAGCCTGGGCCCGCCGTCGGGGTACTGGTCGGGATCGTCCGGGCCCACCGGTCGACTGCTTCGTCAGGGTGATCCGCTGCGTGTGCAGCCGCGGCTCGTCGACGCCGTCGTGCTCCGCGTAGTCCTCCCAGACGTAGGTGCCGTCGGGGATCTTGCTGAGGATCTCTCGGCGGTAGGTCTCCGTCGTGCGATCGAGGATCGCGTCGAAGGCGGCCTCGATCGCATCGCGCCCGTAGCGCGTCGAAGAGCTCACCGAGACGGCGCGCCCCCATGAGGCAGGCGGAGCACTCGGCGTCGAGGTCGGCGGCCAGGCTGTCGGGCATCCGGCTGTTGCGCGTCATGATGCGCAGGGCGGCCTGGTTGGCGACTCCCTTGTCCCACAGCTTGATCGGCGGAACGGAGAGCCCCTCCTCGAAGACCGAGCGCGCGTTGCTCGGCATCGACCCGGGCACAGCGCCGCCGATGTCGTCGTGGTGCCCGAAGGCCTGCACGAAGGCGACGACCGCACCGCCGGCGAAGACGGGCACGGTGACGCAGAGGTCGGGCAGGTGGCCGATGCCGCCCTCGGACTCGTAGACGTCGTTGTGGAAGTAGACGTCGCCCTCGCTCATCTCAGCGAGGGGGAAGTCGCGGACGACCGGGTGCACGAGCGCGCTGTAGGAGCGGCCGGTCAGCTTGCGCAGCTGACGGTCGTGGATGCCCGCCCGGAAGTCGTGCGCGTCGCGGATCATCGGCGACCGAGACGTGCGGGCGATGGCCGTCTCGACCTCCAGCTCGACGCTGGCGAGGGTGCCCTCGACGATCTCGAGCAGGATCGGGTCGACCGCGCTGCCCTCGGCCGTCAGGCGGTTTCCGTGCTCGTACGCGGTCGGCAGGCCCGCCGGGTTGGCGGGTGCATCCTCGCTCCGCGCCGGTATGCCGTCCGGCTGGCTCGCGGGTCGCGTCCCCCCGTGCCCGGGGCGGTCTGCAGGCGCGAGCCGCACGGCAGCGGTCTGGCAGGAGAAGCACATGTCAGGCCTCCGGGGCTTCGGTGCTCTTGGTGATGACGAGGTTGCCCAGCGCGTCGACGCGCAGCTCGAAGCCGGGGTGCAGCGGCACGGTGGAGCCGAACTCCTCGATGACCGCAGGCCCCTCGATCGTGTCGCCGGCCAGCAGGTCGGGCCGCCACCACAGGTCGGTCTGCACGTAGCCGTCGTCGGGGTCGAAGCAGACGGGGCGCCTGCCTCGGTGCGCGCGCTGGGCGACGGTCACCGGGGAGGCAGCGGCCGCCTCGAGCTGTGGCAGGAGCGGCCGGGTGATCGGGCCGATCCCCGTGATGCGCAGGTTGACCCATTCCACCTGCTGTCGGGGGTCGTCGCGGAAGTCGTAGCCGTAGAGCGCGCGGTGCTCGTCGTGGAAGCGGGACGCGATGTCGGCGGCATACGCCTCATCGACGGGGCCCTCCGGGGCCGGGACGCGCACCTCGTAGGCCTGGCCGAAGTAGCGCAGGTCGACAGTCCGTGTGTAGCGATGGACATCACGCGGGAAACCTTCTGCGTCAAGGGCGCTCGCCGCCTTGGCGCTGAGGTCGTCGAAGGTCCGCTGCACGGCGGCGTGGTCGAGCGCGTGGTGGCGTGCGACGGCGGTCTGCACGTAGTCGATCTTCACGTCGACGGTGAGCAGACCGAAGGCCGAGACGTTGCCGGGGTGCTGCGGCACGACGACGCCGGCGAGGCCGAGGACGTCGACGAGGCGGCAGGCCAGCAGCGAGCCCGACCCGCCGAAGGTCGTCAGCATGAAGTCGCGCACGTCGAGACCGCGCTTGACCGAGACCTGGCGCAGGGCGTTCGCCTGGTTCCACGCGGAGATCTCGAGGATGCCGGTCGCACACCGCTCCAGGTCGAGTCCGAGCCTGGCCGCCAGGGCGGCGACACCCGTGCGCGCGGCCTCGACGTCGAGGGGGATCTCTCCGCCGAGCAGGTGCGGGGGGATGCGGCCCAGGGTCAGGTGCGCGTCGGTGATGGTGGCCTCGGTGCCGCCCTTGGCGTAGCAGAGCGGGCCGGGGTCGGCGCCGGCTGACTGGGGCCCGACCTTGAGCGACCCCTCGGGGGAGATCCAGGCGATGGACCCGCCGCCGGCGCCGACCGTGACGACGTCGATCATCGGGATCTTGCTCGGGTAGGCCCCGACGGTGCCCTCGGTCGTCAGGGTCGGCTCGCCGGCGAGGACGACCGAGACGTCGGTGGAGGTGCCGCCGCCGTCGCAGGTCAGCACCCGGTCGAAGCCGGCGCGGCTCGCGATGAGGCCGGCGCCGAGCGCGCCCGCAGCCGGACCGGAGAGCACGGTCGTGATCGGCTGGTTGACGACCTCGTCGGCCGACAGCACGCCGCCGTTGCTCTTCATCACCCAGAACGGCAATGCACGGGGGGCTTCGCCCCCGGTGTCCCCCCCGGCAGAGATCGCCGGGCTGGGTCACGAACTCGGTGAGGCGGGTGCGGATGTTGGCGACGTAGCGCGACACGCTGGGCTTCACCGCGGCGTCGACGAGGGTCGTCATCGACCGCTCGTACTCTCGGTACTCCCGGAGCACCTCCGAGCTGATCGAGACGACGGCGTCGGGGTGCTCGCGGCGCAGGACGTCTCGCATCGCGCGCTCGTGGCCGTCGTGGGCGTAGGAGTGCAGGAAGCAGACCCCGATCGTCGTGATGCCGCGCTCCTTGAACCAGCGGGCCACCTCGACGGCGCGGTCCTCGTCGAAGGGGCGGATCTCGTTGCCCTGGAAGTCGATCCGGCCACCGACCGTCTTGACGAGGTCGGCGGGGACGATGCGCGGCGGCTTGACCCAGAAGTAGGAGTTGCCGTAGCCGTCGGGCACCGCCTGGCGGGCGATCTCGAGGATGAACTCGTAGCCCTCGGTCGTGATGAAGCCGAGCGCCTCGACCTTGCCCTCGAGGAGCTTGTTGGTCGCGACGGTCGTCCCGTGCGAGACGGCCGTGATGTCGTCGCCGCTCGCGTCCATGAGGTCGAGCACCTTGCTCACCCCCGCGAGGAAGCCGTCGGCCGGGTTGCTCGGTGTCGAGGGGGTCTTCGTCGTGACGAGCTCGACCCGAGTCCTCGTCGAGCGCGACGACGTCGGTGAACGTGCCGCCGGTGTCGATGCCGATGCGGATCCGTCGCGTCATGTGAAGAATCCAACCGAGCGGCTCCAGCGGTGGCGTTGGCACAACCTGCCAATGTCGAGAAGCGTGGGTCGGCTCCGTCTGAGGGGTGAGCGTGCCACGCTGGGCACGACGTCACGAAGGAGAGAGTCATGGCGAAGTACCTCATCGGTGTCGACTTCCAGCCCGGGACCGTCGACACCCCGATGTCGGAGTGGACGCCCGAGGAGGTGCAGGCGCACCTCGACTACTACGGCGTCCTCAACGACGAGCTCGTCGCCAACGGTGAGCTCGTCGAGGCGACGATCCTCACCGGGCCCGACCTCGCCAAGATCGTGCGGTCCGACGGCGCCGCCACGGTGGTCACGGACGGGCCGTTCCAGGAGTTCAAGGAGTGGTTGGCCGGCTTCCAGATCGTCGAGGTCGACTCGGAGGAGCGCGCCATCGAGATCGCCGCGAAGGTGTCGGCGGTGCCGGGGCCCGGTGGTGTCCCGTGCGGCCAGCCCATCCACGTGCGCCGGGTCATGGACGACACCCCGTCGGGCCCGGACGAGATGGAGGACTTCCTGCGCACGGCCGAGGGCGCCCGCTGAGGCAGGCACCAGACGTCGACCACCTGCTGCGCACCTTGGCGCCGCAGGTCGTCGGCGTGGTCAGCCGCCGCTTCGGTGACTTCGACGGCGCCGAGGACGCGACCCAGGAGGCCCTCATCGCCGCGGCGCGGCGGTGGCCGGAGGACGGCGTGCCCGACGAGCCCCGCGCGTGGCTCGTGCGCGCCGCCTCGCGGCGCCTTGTCGACGCCTGGCGCAGCGATGCCGCACGACGCGAGCGTGAGGCCCGGGTCATCGCGTGGGACGTGCCCGCCGTCGATCCGCCCGACCGGGACGACAGCCTGACCGTGCTCTTCCTGTGCTGCCACCCGACCCTGACGCCGGCGTCGGCCGTGGCCCTGACGCTGCGCGCCGTCGGCGGCCTGACCACGGCTGAGATCGCGCACGCCTTCCTCGTGCCCGAGTCGACCATGGCGCAGCGGATCAGTCGCGCCAAGGCGCGGCTGCGAGAGTCGGGCGAGGGTTTCCGTATGCCGTCCGGCGCGGACCGAGACCATCGCCTGAGGTCGGTGCTCCGCGTCCTCTACCTCATGTTCAACGAGGGCTACACGAGCACGCAGGGGGAGTCGCTGCATCGGATCGAGCTCTCCGGTGAGGCGATACGGCTGGCGCGGCTCCTGACCGAGAGCCTCCCCGACGAGCCCGAGGCGCTGGGACTGCTCGCCCTCATGCTGCTGGTCGACGCTCGTCGGCCGGCGCGGACCGACGCCCAGGGCGACCTCGTGCCGCTGCCGGAGCAGGACCGCACGCGCTGGGACCGGGCGCTCGTGGCCGAGGGCGTCGCCGTCCTCGGACGGGCGATGGCGCGACGCGAGGTGCGGGAGTATCAGCTCCAGGCTGCCATCGCGGCGGTGCACGACCGCGCGGCGACCGCGGACGCGACGGACTGGCGCGAGATCTGCGTGCTCTACGGGCTGCTCGAGGGGGTCACGGGCAGCGCCGTCGTCTCCCTCAACCGCGCAGTGGCTGTCGCCATGGCGGACGGGCCGGTCGAGGGACTGCGGGTGGTCGACGAGGTGGCCGACCGTCTCGGTGGCACGCAGCGGTGGCTCAGCGTGCGCGGCCACCTCCTCGAGATGACGGGCGAGCTCGACGGGGCAGCCGAGCACCTCGAGCGGGCAGCGGCCCTGGCCGTGAACCTCTCCGAGCAGCGCCACCTGGTGAGGCAGGTCCGTCGCCTGCGCCACCTGCCGGCGCCGTGAGGCTGGGGGAGGTGGGTGAAAGGTCCGGTTCATGGCGGACGCCGGGGCTGATCTCGCGGCCTTGTCACTCCGAGAAGATGAGCCACGAGCGGGCCCACAGGCGCATGATGGAGTGCAGGCCCACCACACCGTCGTCAGGAGGCCCCGTGCTGCTCGGACCGCCGGATGCTGCTGCCGCGGCTGCGCCGCCGGCCCCACGCACCCCAGGGCGTCGCTCGGGGCGGACGGGGGTCGACACGGTGGACGCCGCGATCGGCCTGGCAGTGGTGATGATCGACACCGCTCGCCGGGCCGCTGAGCTGCCTGTCATCGGCGGGCCGGTGCGAGCCCTCGCGGCGGTGCCGGGGTCGGTGGCGCGGGCTGCCAGGCGCCAGCCGTGGGTCGACGACCTCGTCGAGCGCGGAGATCGTGAGCGGCGCCAGGCCCTGAGCCGGGCCCACTCCCTCGCTCGCCGCCTCGCCCCCGGTCTCGTCGACTCACTGCTCGACCTGGTCGACGTCAACGAGCTGGTGCGCCGGCACGTCGACCTCGACGCACTGGCGGCTGGTCTCGACGTCGATGCGGTCGTCGCGCGGGCAGACCTGCAGAAGGCGATCGACCGGGTCGACATCGACGCCGTCGTGGCCGGGGTCGACCTGCAGCGCGTCATCGACCGGATCGACGTCGACGCGATCATCGCCCGCGCCAACATCCAGGCGGTCATCGACCGTGTCGACGTCGATGCGGTCGTCGCGCGGGCAGACCTGCAGAAGGCGATCGACCGGGTCGACATCGACGCCGTCGTGGCCGGGGTCGACCTGCAGGCCGTCATCGACCGCGTGGACGTCGATGCAGTGGTCGCGCGGGCGGACCTGCAGAAGGCGATCGACCGGGTCGACATCGACGCCGTCGTGGCCAGGGCCGACTTCGACGCAGTGATCGCCAAGCTCGACCTCATCGAGCTGGCCGAGTTCGTCGTCGAGGGCATCGACCTGCCGGGCATCATCCGCAGCTCGACCGGCTCGATGGCCTCGGAGGGGCTGCGCGAGGTTCGCCGCCAGGGCATCGGCGCCGACGAGCGGGTGGCGCACGTCGTCGACCGGCTGCTCCACCGGCAGGAGCGCGCGCCGGGCCAGCCGACACCACGTCGCAACGGCGCTGCCGGCCCGCCGTCCGCTCTGCCCGAGCGCGACCACTGAGGCGGGCGACGTGCAAGAGCCAGAGGACGTGCCGCCCGCCCACGCAGCGCGCGTCACCGTCCCCACAGCGGCCCGCGCCGTGCAGGGTCACCGCGCCGGCATCGTCACCCGGGTGTTGGCAGCGTCGATCGACGGCGCCGTGGGCGTCGCGGCCGTCGCCCTGGGGTATGCCGGAGCGGTCGCCGCGTACTTCGTGCTGAGTCCGCGGGCGTTCAGCTTCCCCGACCCCGGCTTCGGGCCGCTCTTCGCCTGCTTCCTCGGCTTCCTCGTCCTCTACTTCACGCTCGCGTGGGCGACCACCGGCCGCACCTACGGCGCCCGGCTGTTGGGCCTGCGGGTCGTCAGCGCCCGGGGCGGGCGGATCCGTCCCGGCATCGCCCTGGCGCGCGCCCTGCTCTGCGTCTTCGTGCCCGTGGTGCTCTTCTGGGTGGTCATCAGTCGAGAGAACCGGTCGGGCGCCGACGTCCTGCTGCGCACCTCCGTCGTCTACGACTGGGCGTCGTCGTCCTAGCGCGCCCGCGCTGGGCGCTCGCGCGGAAAGGCACCGGTTGCTCTCTGGCGTCACGAGGTCCGAGCCATCGGCTGCGGACGATGCGGTGTCAGCCGGCGTCACCCCGGTGGATGGGGGCGTGCGCGAAGGGCGTCTCGGCAGGGCGCTCGAGGTCGTCTCGGTAGTTGCGGATGAGGTCGAGGTTGCGGTCGCGCAGGTGGTCGAAGGACTGCCCGATGTTGGACCCCGGAGTGAGGGACGCCAGGGCGTCCGCGGGGTCGAGGCGGGCGGTGACCCAGCCCTCGTGCGTGGCGGCACGGGCGACGACGTGGCCGATCGGTGTGACGATGTGCGAGTTGCCGAAGTAGAGCACCCCGGCGGGGTCGGCCCCGACGGCGTTGGCGCCGATGACGTAGACGTGGTTGTCGTAGGCCCGGGCCCGGGAGGTGAGGTCCCAGATGTCGGCCGAGCGGAGCAGCGCCGACGGCCGGCAGAGGATCTCGGCCCCCTGCACCGCCTGGATGCGCGACAGCTCCGGGTAGTCGCCGTCGAAGCAGATGATCATCCCGATGCGTCCGAGGTCGGTGTCGCACACGGTGACGGTGTCGCCCGGAGTCACCCAACCGCCGCCCGAGACGATCTCGGAGCAGAAGGGGTGCGTCTTGCGATAGACGCCGAGCACCTCACCCGAGGGGGCGATGAGCACCGAGGAGTTGTGGACGATGCCCCGCTCGGCACCACGCTCGTAGGTGCCGATGCAGATGTGCACGCCGAGCTCGCGGGCGACGTCCTGCACCGGCTGGGTCATGCGGGCCCGGGCAGCTCGGTGACGAGATCCCAGAGCTGCTCCTTGGTGCAGCCGGGGGTGAAGCCGGTCGTCGCCGTCTCGGGCAGCACGACGAGCTCGGCCCCGGTGGCTACGACGCATCGGCGCATCATGTCGACGCAGTGCTCGAGGTTGGCCGCGATCGTCTCGGCGGTCAGGGGAGCGGCGACGGGCGCGACCTGCACGGCAGCGGCGGTGAAGGCACGCACGTCAGCGCCTCCGTCCGAGTCGCGCCCCGAGGGCCACTCCGAGCAGCGCGACCAGCGCCCCCGGCGAGCGACCCCGAGCGGCGAAGCCGCGCGGGCCCTCGAGAGCGAGGCCCCGGCCGGTGCCGGGCGCCCGGCCGGCGAAGGAGCGTGGGGTGGGAGCGGCGCGGCGGCCCGCCGGCCCGCCAGGTGCACCGGCGGACGGCGGCGGTCGCCGGCGTCGCGCCGGAGCCTCCGCCGGACCAGGCGCCTGGGCGCCGGCGATGTCGGCGTCGAGGGCCGCGAAGAACTGGCCGGCCATCTTGCGGGTCACGCCCGACAGCATGCGCTGGCCGACCCCGCCGATGGCACCACCCACCGACGCGTCGGCGTCGTAGGTCAGCTCGGTGCCGCCCGCGGGCGTCTCGGCGAGGCGCACGACGACGAGCGCGTCGACCGTGCCCGGAGCACCGACGCCGGAGGCGCGCATGGCGAAGGAGCTCGGTGGCAGCGGCTCGAGCAGGGCCACCTCGCCGTCATAGGTGCCCTTGATGGCGGCGACACCGGCGGTGACGGTCATCGCGTAGTGGTCGTGGCCGAGCTCGGTGAGCCGCTCGCAGCCGGGCAGGCACCGGGCGAGCACCGCGGGGTCGTGGACGGCGTCCCACACCTGCTGGGGCGGCGCCGCGAGGGTCGAGGTGCCGGTGATCTTCATGCCGTCGTCTCCTTGGGGCCGGGGCCGGTGGCGGGGGCGGTGCGGTTGACGCGGTGCAGCGAGGGGATCTCGCCGGCGGCGTGCCGGCGGCGCAGGTCCCAGAGGTCGTTGGGTGAGATCGGCATGCGCGAGATCGGGAAGCCCTCGGCGTCCTCGATCGCCGAGGCGATGACGGCCGACACCGGGATGCACCCCGCCTCGCCGGCGCCCTTGATGCCCAGCGGGTTGAGCGGCGACGGCGTCTCGAGGTGGTCGGTCTCGATCGTCGGCACCTCGGACGCGTAGGGCACGAGGAAGTCCATGAACGACGCGTTGAGCAGCTGGCCCGACTCGTCGTAGGCCATCCGCTCGTAGAGCGCACCTCCGACGCCCTGGGCGACACCGCCGTGCACCTGCCCCTCGACGATCATGGGGTTGATCATGGTGCCGCAGTCGTGCACGACGCAGTAGCGCAGGATGCGGATCTCGGCCGTCACCGGGTCGGTCTCGACGACGGCCGCGTGCATGCCGTTCGCGAAGGTCGCCTGGGTGGGGGAGTAGAAGTCGCGCCCCTCGAGGCCGGGCTCGTCGTCCGTCGGCCACCGGTGGCTTGTCGGGGTCGAACGTGCCGGCGAACTGCGTTGCGGCCTGGGCGGCCTCGTCGAAGGCATAGCGCAGCGGGTTCGACAGCACCGACACCGTGCCGAGCGACATCGACGTCGCCGGCGCCCCCTTGACGCGCACGGTGCCGTCGACGATCTCGAGGTCGTGAGGTGACACCTCGAGCGCGTCGGCGGCGATGCGCAGCGCCTTGGCGCGCACGTTGCGTGCCGCGAGGGCGATCGCGCTGCCGCTCATGACGGCCGCCCGTGACGCGAAGGTGCCGACGGCATACGCCATCTTGCGAGTGTCACCGGTCGTCACGTGCACGTCCTCGAGCCGCACGCCGAGCTCCTGCGCGACGATCTGCGCGAAGACGGTCTCGTGGCCCTGGCCCTGAGACGTCAGACCCGTGGAGACGTTGACGCGCCCGCTCGTCTCGATCTGGATGTGGCCGCCCTCGTAGGGCCCGACGCCCGTGCCCTCGACGTAGCAGCCGATGCCGAGTCCCACCCGGCGCCCTTCGGCCTCCGCCGCCTCCCGGTATGCCGTGAAGTCGTCCCAGCCCACGAGCGCCTTGATCTTGGCGAGGCTCGCGGGGAAGTCGCCCGAGTCGTACTTGAGCGGCCGGCCGTCCTGGAAGAGCAGCCCGTGGTCGTAGGGCATCTCGCTCGGGAGGATGAAGTTGCGAGACGCGCACCTCGGTGCGGTCGAGGTCGAGCTCGTCGGCGATGGCGTCCATCGCCCGCTCCATCGCGAAGCAGCCCTGCGGGCGCCCGGCGCCACGGTAGGGCGTGACGAGCACGGTGTTGGTGTAGAGCGACCAGAACTCGCACCGGTAGGCACCCGGCTTGTAGGGCCCGAGCAGCTGCGTCGAGGTGATGATCGGCACGATGATGCCGTAGGGCGTGTAGGCGCCGTTGTCGTGCCAGAGCTTGACGTCGAGTGCGAGCAGCCTTCCGTCGTCGTCGAATCCGACCGTGACGGTCTGGAGCTGGCCGCGCTCGTGCGCGGCCGAGATGAAGTGCTCGCGGCGGTCCTCGGTGAACTTCACCGGTCGTCCGAGCAGCCGGGCGGCCCATGGCACGAGCACCTCCTCGGGCCACGGGTGCACGATCTTGACGCCGAAGCCGCCACCGACGTCGGGGGCGATGCACTCGACCTTGGCGAGCGGCAGGTCCAGCTTGGCGGCGACAGCGGCGCGCACGCCGGTCGAGGTCTGGGTGGAGGACCAGAGGCGCAGCTCACCGCGCTCGTCGTCCCACCGGGCGTAGACCCCGCGCCCCTCCATCGGCGTGCAGGCGCTGCGCTCGATGTCGAGCTCGAGGGTGAGGGTGCGCGGCGAGGAGGCGAGGGCGGCCTCGACGTCACCGACCTCCTGCAGCATGTGGGCGGCCACGTTGCCGGGCACGTCGTCGTGGACGAGCAGCGTGCCGGCGCGAGCGGCTTCGATGCCGACGACCGGCTGGAGCTGCTCGTAGGTGACGCGGATGCGCTGGCAGGCGTCCTCGGCGACGTAGCGGTCGGTCGCGACGACCATGACGACCGGCTCGCCGACGTGGTTGACCTCGTCGCGGGCCAGGGCATGCCCAGTGCGGCCGTGGGTGAGCGTCGGGTGGGGGATGAGGAGGGGGAGCGGCTCGCCGACCCGGCCGGGCAGGTCCTCGTGCACGTAGATGCCGACGACGCCGTCGACGTCGACCGCGTCGGTGGCGTCGATGTCGACGATGCGGGCGTGGGCATGAGGGCTGCGCACGAACGCGGCGGCGAGGGCGTCGTGACCGAGGTCGTCGAGGTAGCGCCCGCCGCCGGTGACGAGGCGGGGGTCCTCCTTGCGCTGGATCGGCGCACCGAACATCTGCGTCGTCATGCCGACTCCCCGCCGTCGCCATCGGCAACGCCGTCGCTGGCGTTGCCACCCTCGGGCGGTCGCTCGGCTCGTCGCTCGGCCGTGATCTCGGCTGCCCGCAGCACGCTCTTGACGATGTTCTGGTAGCCCGTGCAGCGACAGAGGTTGCCCGAGATCGCTTCTCGCGCCTCCTCGCTCGTGGGCGCCGGGTTCTCCTCGAGGTAGGCCGTGATCGTCGTGAGGAAGCCCGGCGTGCAGAAGCCGCACTGCAGGCCGTGGCACTCCGCGAAGGCCTGCTGCACCGGGCTCATCGACTCTCCGGTCGGCGCGACCCTCGCGTCGGGCGCCGAGCCCAGGCCCTCGACGGTCGTGATCTCGTGCTGCTGCGCCGACACGGCGAACATGAGGCAGGAGCGCATCGGGGCGCCGTCGACGAGCACCG
Source organism: uncultured Actinomycetota bacterium (assembly GCA_963697735.1). Classification (GTDB taxonomy): domain Bacteria; phylum Actinomycetota; class Actinomycetes; order Actinomycetales; family Dermatophilaceae; genus Humibacillus. The sequence goes on from CAVOOZ010000008.1 coordinate 74,322, forward strand.
TGCAGGCGCCGCAGACGCCGTGCTCGCAGCCCGACGTGGGTGCCGGTGAGGCGCAGGTCGTGGCGCAGGAAGTCGGACAGCAGCCGCCGGGCCGGCACGGACGCCGTGCGCCGCACCCCGTTGACGGTCACCGTCACGTCATGGAGCGTCTCCACGTCTGTCATCGCCGATCTCCTTCTGCCGCAAGGGCGGTCTCGTGGAGCACCCGCCGGGTCAGCTCGCCGACGAGCATCCGGCGGTAGTCGCTGGTCGCGTGGATGTCGCTCTCGGGCTGCACGTGCTCGCGCACCGTCGCCGCGGCGGCGTCGACAGCGCGCCGCCCACGATCCCGACCCCGGCTCGACGCCGCCAGCGCCCGCCGAGGTCGAGCACCGACGGCACGTCGGTCACCGAGACGAACGACGCGCGGGCGCGGGTCACGACGCCGTCGACCACGGTCACCGCGACCGCGACGCCGGCGAGGGCGTAGTCGCCGTGCCGGCGGGCCGACTCGCGGAAGCCCGTGCGGGTGCCGTGCGGGCATCGCGGCGAATCGCACTGCGACAGCGAGCTCCTCGGGTCTCAGGGTCGTCTCGAGCGGACCGGCGAAGAAGTCCTGCCAGCGGATCTCACGCGTGCCGCTCGCGCTCACCGCCTCGACCGACGCCGTCGCAGAGGGCCAGCACCGCCGGCATCTCACCGGCCGGGTCGGCGTGCGCGATCGAGCCGACGGTCGTGCCGCGGTTGCGGATGGCAGGGTGGGCGACGTTGAGGGTGGCCTGCCGCAGGAGGGGGAGCGCGGCATACGCCTCATCGGAGCGGGCGAGCGCCGGCGTGGCGCACGAGCGCGCCGACCCGCACGGCGCTCGTCGCCCACCGCGATGCCGTCGAGCCCGGCCACCGCGTTGATGTCGACGAGGTGGGCCGGTGAGGCGAGGCGCATGTTGAGGATCGGCACGAGGCTCTGCCCGCCGGCGAGCACCTTGCCGTCGTGGCCGACCTGCTCGAGCACGGCGACGGCCTCGCCGACGGTGCGCGGCGCGTGGTGCACGAAGGGGGCTGGCTTCACCGAATCGATCCTGCCTTCCGATCGGCGCTGGCACTAGGGGGCTGGTCGCATCCCTTGGGCTCACGCTCTTGTCAGGTTGTGCCGTCAACACCGTGGGCCCCCGATGACGGATCGAGGGCCCACGGGTGAGGTCTGCCGTCCGGCGGCTCGCGAGGTCAGTGCCGCCGGTCGGGTCCGCCCGGCCCGTCCTGGTAGAGGTCGTCGATGCCGTCGGCGTCGCCGTAGTCGCCCTCCCGCCCACCGAGCGAGATCATCGTGCCTCCGGCGGCGTCGGCCCGGTCGCGCAGCTCGGCCGGGGCGATGGCCCGGGCGAGGTGGAAGGCGCCGACGGCGACGATCGTGCCGAGGGCGATGCCGCCGAGCGAGAAGCTGTCGGAGAAGACGAGCGAGACGTTGCCGATGCCGATGACGATGCCCGCCGCGACCGGCACGAGGTTGATCGGGTTGCCGAAGTCGACCCCGTTCTCCTTCCAGATCTTCGCGCCGAGCAGGCCGATCATGCCGTAGAGCACGACCGTGATGCCGCCGAGCACGCCGCCGGGCACCGACGCCACGAGGGCGCCGAACTTCGGCGACAGGCCGAAGATGATCGCGACGGCGGCCGCGACGTAGTAGGCCGCGGTGGAGTAGACGCGGGTGGCGGCCATGACGCCGATGTTCTCGGCATACGTCGTCGTCGGCGAGCCACCGACGGACGATGCGATGACCGTGCCGACACCGTCGGCGGCGATCGCGCGACCCATGTAGGGGTCGAGGTCGGTCTTCGTCATCTCGGCGACGGCCTTGACGTGGCCGGTGTTCTCGGCGATGAGCGCGACGACGGCCGGCAGCACGAGGAGGATCGCCGCGACCGAGAACGAGGGCGCGTGGATGCCGACGATCTCCTTGCCGTCGGGGCCCATCGTCGTCGACGGCGGCAGGCCGAACCACGGCTGCGAGGCGAGGTTGTCGAAGTTCGTGCGGAAGTGGGTCGTGACCTTGCCGGCGCCTGCGTCGTAGGACGTGATCTGGCCGAAGACCTTGTCGAAGAGCCACGAGATGACGTAGCCGAAGATCAGCGCGAGGAAGACGGCGATGCGCGAGACGAAGCCCTTGAAGGCGACCGCGCAGACGATCGTGAAGAGCATGACGAGCAGGGCCACCCACTGGTCCTGCGGCCAGTAGATGTTGGCCACGACGGGGGCGAGGTTGAAGCCGATGAGCATGACGACGGCGCCGGTGACGACCGGCGGCAGCACCTTGTGCAGCACGGACGAGCCGGCGAAGTGGATCGCGAGCCCGACGAGGGCCAGCACGACGCCGGCCACGAGGATCGCGCCGGTGACGTCCTGCGAGGTGCCGCCCTGGGCCCTGATCGCCACGACCGCACCGACGAAGCTCGCCGACGTGCCGAGGTAGCTCGGCACCTTGCCCTTGACGATGAGCAGGAAGCAGATCGTCGCGATGCCGCTCATCATGATCGCGAGCTGCGGGTTGAGGCCCATGACGAGCGGGAAGACGAACGTCGCCCCGAACATCGCCACGACGTGCTGGGCGCCGAGCCCGACCGTCCTGCCCCATGACAGCCGCTCGTCGGGGGCGACGACGTCGTCGGGGCCCAAGGTCTTGCCGTCCCCGTGAAGTTTCCAGCCCAAAGCCATTCCGACTCCTATGGTCGCCGCGCGTGACGCGGATGCGGTCCCACTGCGGGATGGGCGAAAACTACTCCCGCGAGCAGCGGATCGCGTTCGTCAATGGTTGATACACGCCGACGCGGACCCGCTGGCAGGTCATGACGTATGCCGTCCGGCCTCGTCACCGGCGATAGCGTCGTCCCCATGGGCGACCACGGACGAGCAGCGGGGCGAGAGCCCGAGGGTCCTCCGACGGGAGGCTCGACCGGTCGGTCGCCCCTGCGGCCCTACGAGCCCGCGGATCGCGCCGCCCTCTACGACGTCTGCCTGCGCACCGGCGACGCGGGCGGCGACGCGACCGACCGCTACGCCGTGCCCACCCTGCTCGGTGAGGTCTACGTCGGCCCCTACCTCGCGTTCGAGCCGGAGCTGGCCTTCGTCCTCGACGACGGCACCGGCGTGGGCGGCTACACGTTGGGAGCCGTCGACACCCGAGCCTTCGAGGCCCGCTGCGAGCGGGAGTGGTGGCCGCCGTTGCGCGAGCGCCACCCGCTCGGCAGCCAGGAGCCGGGCTCGGCCGACGCCGAGGTCGTGTCGCTGCTCCATCGGCCGCCGGTGCGTCCCCGAGGTCGTCGTCGCCGGCCACCCGTCCCACCTGCACATCGACCTGCTGCCGCCGTGGCAGGGCGGTGGTTGGGGTCGGCGCCTCATCGAGCGTCTGCTCGATCGCCCTCGACGAGGTCGGCTCCCCGGGCGTCCACCTCGGGGTGGAGCACAGGCAACCCGCGTGCGGTCGGCTTCTACCGACACCTCGGCTTCACCGAGCTGCACGCCGTCGGCGACACGCTCTTCCTCGGTCGAAGCCTGCTCTGAGCCGCTCGCGGGTGGCGCGACGCGGTCAGCTGGACGTGCGTCCGGTCTGCTCGGTCTGCTCGGTCTGTCCCACGGCTTGGCGCACCAGGCCGCCCAGCAGGAGGTCGAGTCCGGCAGCGAACTGGTCGCCGTCGTCGTGCTCGCGGAACTCGTCGACGATGGAGTGGATCCAGGAGAACTCGGACGGGTCGGTGGCGAGCCACCCACTGACGATCTCGTCGAGCTGCTCCTCCTGTGGAACGGTTGTGGTCGACGAGGAGGTCCTGGGCGGCCATCTCGGCGGCGACGCCGATGACGTAGCCGCTGATCGCGGTGCTGCCGTCGAACTGCTGACGCGGACTGAGCCCCATCGCGGCGAGCGGTCGGCCGAGCCGTTCCCAGAAGCGCAGCGCGTTGGGTGACCTCGCGTCCTGGACCTGGAGCTGGGGCGCGAGCCAGGGGTGGAGCTGGGTCTGCTCGAAGAGCGCGAGCGCGGTGCGCCGGAGCTGCTCGACCGCGGCCGCGATCGACGGGGTCGGAGGTCTCGGAGCTCGGGCCGGTCGCGGACGGGGCGGCCGATCGCTGCCGCCGGCCTCGGCGCGCGCGCAGCGCCTCGCCGACGAGGGTGTCGCAGGCGAGGGAGAGCAGCTCGTCCTTGCCGTCGACGTACCAGTAGACGCTGCCCAGACCGCCGCCCAGCTCGGCGGCGAGTCCGCGCAGCGTGAGGCCCTTGGTGCCGTCACGATCGAGGATCTCGATCGCGGTGGCCAGGATCTGCTCGAGCGAGTGGGTGGCGCGGCGGTGGCGTGCCCGGCCGCCGCGAGGGGCGAGCGGCGCGGGCCCGCGCCGCTGCGCGGGCGGACCGCGGGCCGTCTCCGGTCGAGGTTCGGGGTCACGCGACGGGCACGACCCCGACCCTACCGGTCGCGCAGCGGCGAGTTGGACATTCTCGAACGATGTTCTATTCTCGAACCATGTTCGATCGAACAACGTTCGATCCCGTCCCGAAGGAGGACCTCATGACTGCACCACCACCGCCGCGACGCCACGCGTCGCATCTGTCACGCCAGCTCCGACGAGCCTGCGGGCGGCAGCGCCTGCACTGTTCGCGCTCTGCCTGGCGATGCTCGTCGAGATGGTCGACAACTCGATCCTCACCGTCGCCCTGCCGACCATCGGCCGTGACCTCGGTGTCGGCGCCACAGGACTGCAGTGGATCGTCGGCGCCTACTCCCTCACCTTCGGCGGCCTGCTGCTGGTCGGCGGCACGCTGGGCGACAAGCTCGGTCGACGCCGGGTGCTGCTGTGGGGTCTGGCCGGCTTCGGCCTGAGCTCGCTGCTCGTCCTCGCAGCCCAGAGCGAGTGGCAGGTCATCGCCATCCGCGCCCTGTGCGGCGCGTTCGCAGCGCTCATGGCACCCGGCACGATGTCGCTGGTCTTCCGGCTCTTCGACGACTCCGTCCTGCGGCGGCGCGCGATCGGCCTCATCGTCAGCGTGGCGATGATCGGCGTCGCGGTCGGCCCGGCCCTCGGCGGCCTCGCGGTCGAGCACTTCGCGTGGCAGCTGCTTCTCGTCGCGAGTGCTCCGGCCGCGGCGCTCGCCTGGTGGGGTGTCCACCGCGGCATCGCGCCAGACGACCCGGCCGACCGTCGCCCGGGTGGCGCCGACCTGCGCGGTGCCGCCCTCTCGGTGGCCACCATCACGTTCGCCCTGTTCTCGTTCACCGTGGCCGTCGAGGACGGCTGGCTGGCCTGGCAGACGCTCGGGATGGCCGCGCTGGCGCTGCTGCGCCGGGCGTGGGTTTCGTGCGCCGCGAGGGACGCGCCGCCGACCCGATGCTCGACCTGCGACTGTTCGCCCGCAGGACCGTCCGCGGCAGCGCCCTGCTGCAGACCGCTGTCATGGTCGCGATGGTCGGGGTGATCTTCGCGAGCACGCAGCTCTTCCAGTACGCCTGGGGGTGGAGCCCGATGGTCGCCGGCCTCGGGACGCTGCCCCTGATCGGCGGGATGTTCGTCGGAGCCCCGCTGACCGAGCGCTGATGCAGCGGCTCGGGCACCGGCGGACGGCGCTGGTCGGCTGCGCGGGCCTGGTCGGGTCGCTGCTGCTTCTCATCGCCTCGATGTCGAGCTACCTGGGTTTCGCGGTAGGGCTGTTCGTGCCTCGGCCTCGGGATGCGGCTGGTCATGACCACGTCGGCCGTCGCGCTCATCGAGGCGCTGCCCTCCGACCACACCTCGCTCGGCTCCGCGCTCAACGACACCGCGCAGGAGCTCGGCAACTCCGTCGGCGTCGCCGTCATCGGCACGGTCACGGCCGCGGTCATGGGCGCCAGCGCTGCCCGTCGGGTCGGTGGAGCGCAGCGATCGTCGAGGAGTTCCTGCACAGCCAGCGGATCGGGTTCGCGATCCTGGCCGGCATCGTCGCGCTCATCGCGGTGGTCGGCGGCCGGACGTTGACGAACTCGACCACCACCGAGGAGTGACCGTCGGCTCACTCGGCCACACGGCATACGGCAGCGGTGACTCAGATGCCGCGCATCGCGTGGATCTTGAGCGCGAGCGCCAGCGTGAGCCGCAGGTCGGCGTCCGTGCCGAACGGACCGAGCATCTTCTCGAGCTTGCCGATGCGGTAGCGCAGCGTGTTGTAGTGGAAGAAGAGGCGGCGCGCGGTCTCGGCGACGTTCATGTTCGTGTCGAGCAGGATGCTGAGGGTCTCGCGCAGCCCGGCGTTCTCCGGAGAGTCGTCGGTGGCGAGCTCGCCGAGGGAGTCGCGCACGAAGCGGCGCAGGTCGGCGCCCTCCGGGATGAGCGCGAGGAGGCGATAGATGCCGAGCCCGTCGACGTGGGTGAGGGCGCCGTCCCCGTGCATCTGGCGCCCGACGGTGACCGCCGAGAGGGCCTCGTCGTAGGCCTGCGGCAGCGCGGCGACCGAGGTGATCGGCCGGGACACCCCGGCGGAGAAGCTGCGGCGCCCGCCGCCGCCGTCGCCGCGCACGACGCGCACGAGGTCGGCCACGCCGCGCATCAGCCGCTCGGTGTCGGCGTCGGCCGGCACCCCGACGAGCGCGACGACCTCGCGGCTGAAGCCCATGACCGGCGCTCCGGGGTCACGCACGCCCATCGCGTGGGTCCACGCGCGGGCGAAGCGCTGCTGGAGGAAGCGCACCTCCTCCGGGTCGCGGCTCGTGCGGTCGTCGTCCTCGTCGGTCTCCGCGACGACGACGACCATCGGCCGGTCGATGTCGCCACCCGAGCGAGGCGGCGTGGGCCACGGCGTCGGCGGGGGAGCCGGCCCGCCCGGCGAGCGCGTCGCGGAGGAACTCGGCGCGATACTTGCTCTCGACGGCCGACACCGCCTGGTCCTTGGTGATCGCGAGCGCCGCGACGGTGGCGGCCCGCTCGAGCAGGCGCACGTCGTCGGCGGTGAGGTCGCGGTGGCTGCAGAACGCGATGAGCACCCCGTGGTCGAGGTGCCCGGCGACGATGCGGACGGCGGCCCGGCCCGGCGCTCGGGCGGCCCCGGGGCGGTCGTCGCGCGCCAGTCCCATCGGCTCGCTCTCGGTGAGCAGCCGGCCCGTGCGGTCGAAGCAGGCCTGCCCCTCGGCGTGGGTGAGCTCGCGGCGCGAGCCGGCGCGGGCGATGACGCGGCCGTCGGTCGTCGTCACCATCGCCGCCCCGTCGAGGAAGCCGACGACCTGCTCGCAGAGGTCGTCGAGCGAGCCTCCCGCGAGCACGATCTGCACGAGGGCGCGGTCGGCGTCCTCGAGCCGGCGCAGCATCGCCGTCTGGTGCTCGAGGATCGCGCTCAGCACCTCGGTCGTGAAGGAGGCGAGGCGGTCCTCGGGCACCTCGATGAGCGGCAGGCCGCTTCGCGATGGCCGCCTCGACGAGCAGCCGGTATGCCGCCGGGCCGGGTCCCGAGACCACCAGCCCCGCCGCTCCGGCGTCGTGCAGGGCGTCGACGACCGCGGCCGGCCCCTCGCCCCCGTTGGTCCCGTCGGCACCGTCGGCACCGGCGGCACCGTCGGCACCGGCGGGGGTGATCTCGTGGAGCGACGCGGCGTCGGCGAGCACGAGGCAGTGAGCGAGCGCCGCGGCCGGCTGGCTGGTGTCCGCCTCGCTGGTGTCGGCCGTGCGCCTCAGGGCCTGGTGCAGCGGCAGGGTGCTGTCGACGGTGGCGTCGAGCCGCGCGGGCGATGCCTGCACGGAGCCCTGGGCCGTTGCCGCGAGGCCGGCGATGAGGCGCAGCGAGATGCCCGAGACCTCGAGGGCCGGTCGTGGGCCACGGTTGGGCGGTGGCGCGGCTGGCAAGTCACCATCGCGACGGGGCGCATCGTTGGCAACTTTCACCATGAGCGCACCCTACCGAGCGTGGATAGCGTCACGACACGCCGCCCGACGGCGGTCGATACTGGTGCGAGGCGTGGCGCGCTCGGGACGACGCGCGACGGACGCGGGAAGCGCGCAGCGGCAGCGGGAGGCGGCACAGGATGGGCGAGAGGCACGGGACCGACCTGCTGGGCGGCCGCCGTGTCACCGCTCGTGGCCGGCGCCGTCGCGGGTGGCGCCGCTCGACGCCGGGTGCTCGGCGTCTTCGCGACCTGCGTCTACGTCGAGCTCGGCGCCCACGACCGCGTGCTCGCCCTGCTCGCCTCGGACGCGCTGCACCTGCCCATCGGCCTGCGGCTCGCGGTGCCCTCGACGGCTCTGTCCTGGGGCGTCGAGCCGGGCGACGAGGTGGTCGTCGGGGCCGGGCGGGTCGTGCTGCCGGCGCACGAGATCGTCGCCGCCCGTCTCGCCCGGCCGTCGCGTGTGCGTGCCACGAGCTGGGCTGCCGACCCCGGCCGACGCGGCCCGGCTCCCCGACCCCGGGGTGCTCGGTGACCTCACCCGCGACCTCACGACGACCGCCCTCGCGGGTCGCCGCCTCGACGCCGCCGTGCGGGGTCTCGTGGGCGCGGGCCGAGGGCTCACCCCGAGCGGTGACGACGCCCTGTGCGGCGTGCTGCTCGCGCTCGCGTCGGTCGAGCACCCCGACGCGGCCCGGGCGCTTGCCGCGCGTGCGGGCGCAGCTGCGTGCCGCTGCTCGACCGCACGACGAGCCTCTCGGCCGCGCTCGTCGTCTGCCGCCGCGTCGGGGTATGCCGTGCCCGACGTCGTGCGCTCGTCACCCTCCGACCGGGGTCGGGGCCGGGGCGGGGTCGAGCGGCCGGACGCGACACCGCCGAGACCAGCCTGGCGCGCGGACGTCCCGGTGCGCTCCGGTCCGTCGACCCGCGACCCGACCGGACGGCATACGACCTCCCGTCTGGAGGCGGTGCTCGCCATCGGGCACACGTCGGGGCGCGACCTGCTCTCCGGCGTGTCGGGGGCCCTGCTCGCCCTGGCGCACTCGCTCGACCCCGGCCCGACCACCCCACCACCCGAGGGAGCCCACCGTGCCTGACCACGTCGAGCGCCGCACCGGCACCTACGTCGACTCCGTCAGCCTCATGCAGGTCTCGCGCGCCGCGGCCGACCTCGCCCGGCGTCGAGGCGGCCCAGGTCGCGATGGCGACCGAGCTCAACCTCGACGTCATCCGCGGCATGGGGTTCGACGTGCCCGAGGGTTCGCCCAACGACCTGCTCGTCGCGGTGCGCGGCAGCGACGAGGGCATCGCCGCGGCGCTGGCGGTCGTCGCGGGGGAGCTGACCCGTCGGCGCGGGGCCACCACCTCCGGGGCCTCGGCGAGGCGCCCGCCCCGCGCACGACCGGCGCGGCCATCGAGGCCATCGGCGCCGACCTCGCGCTCGTCTCGGTGCCCGGCGCGCACGCCGTCGCCGAGGCACTCGACGCGATCGCGGCCGGCGTCAGCGTCATGGTCTTCTCCGACAACGTGCCCGTCGAGGACGAGGTGGCGCTCAAGGAGGCAGCCGCCCGCGCCGGCGTGCTCGTCCTGGGACCCGACTGCGGCACCGCGGTCGTCGGGGGCGTCGCCCTCGGCTTCGCCAACGTCGTGCGCCCCGGCCCCGTCGGCATCGTCGCGGCATCGGGCACCGGCGCCCAGCAGGTGATGGCCCTGCTCGACGCGGCGGGGGTCGGGGTCAGCCACTGCCTCGGCGTCGGCGGCCGGGACCTCTCCGCCGCGGTGGGCGGCCGCTCCACCCGCCAGGCGCTCGCCGCGCTGGCCGCCGACCCGGCCACCGAGCGCATCGTCGTCGTCTCCAAGCCGCCCGCCCCCGAGGTGCTCTCCGACCTCGAGGCGTATGCCGCCGGGCTCGGCACGCCGGTCCACTGGGCGACGCTCGCGCCCGGCCGTCCTGACCTCACCGCAGCGGTCGAGGACCTGCTGGGAGGCGCTGAGCGGGTGTGGCCGGAGTGGAGGGGGCGGTCGAGCGACGAGCAGGGCGAGGGCTCGCTGCGCGGGCTCTTCTGCGGCGGGACCCTGGCCGACGAGGCGATGCTCATCGCTGCCGAGCATCTCGGTGACGTGCGTTCCAACATCCCGCTGCGGCCGGACCTCGCGCTGGGTGCCGACCTGCGCGACCCGGGCACGTCGTCATCGACTTCGGCGACGACTCGATGACGCGCGGGCGCGCGCACCCGATGATCGACCCGTCGCTGCGGCTCGAACGCATCGCCGTCGAGGCCGCCGATCCGACGTGCGGTGTCCTGCTGCTCGACCTCGTGCTCGGCCACGGCGCCCATCCCGACCCCGCCCCGGAGCTCGCCGACGCGATCCGGTCCGCTCGCGACACCGCCGCCGCGGCGGGACGCGACCTCCCGGTCGTCGTGTCGCTGACCGCGACCGAGGGTGACCCGCAGGGCCGCGACCGGAGCGCCGAGCGTCCTCGTCGATGCCGGCGCGACCGTGCTCCTGTCCAACGCGAACGCGACGCGGCACGCGATCCACCTCCTCGGCCGGCACCCGCGGGCCACGGACGACGACACCCGGCCCCGCGGCATACGGCACCAGAGCGGCGGGAGGGCATGGTGGCGGAGCGGCTCAGCTGCACGGACTGCTGACGAGCGAGCTCATCGTCGCGACTGCGGGTGCCGGACTCTTTGCGGACTCCCTTCGTGCACAAGCGGTCTCGGTCATCGAGGTCGACTGGCAGCCACCGATGCCAGGCACCGAGCGCGACCTCGGTGAGGGTGCTCGCCGACGACCGGCGTGCGGCCGCGAACGCCGAGGCGTTCCGCCGGATGACCGCGGCCGGCGCCGACCTCGTCGACGTGCGACCGGCCCGCGAGGCGCTGGGCCTCGAGCGTGGCACGTTCCTGCACGCCGGCCCGCCGATCGAGTTCGCCCGCGCCTCGGGGCCGCTCAAGGGCGCGCTGGTCGGGGCGATGCTCCTGGAGGGGCTCGCCGACACGGCCGAGGAGGCCGAGGCGAAGCTCGAGACGGGCGACGGCATCACGCTCGAGCCGTGCCACCACCGCGACGCCGTCGGCCCGATGGCGGGCGTCATCAGCCCGTCGATGTGGGTCTACGAGCTGCGCGACGAGGTGCACGACAACACCTCGTGGTGCTCGCTCAACGAGGGCCTGGGCAAGGTGCTGCGCTACGGCGCCTACGGGCCCGAGGTGATCGACCGGCTGCGCTGGATGAACGCGGTGCTCGGGCCGATCCTCCAGCAGGCCGTGCGGTCTCGCGTCGACGCATCGGGGCCGGTCGACATCAAGGCGATCATCGCCCAGATGCTCCAGATGGGCGACGAGGGCCACAACCGCAACCGCGCCGGCTCGCTCATGCTGCTGCGTGAGCTGCTGCCCACGATGATCACCGCCGACGCGTCGTCGACCGACGTGGCCGAGGCGGTGCGCTTCTCGGGGGCCAACGAGCACTTCTTCCTCAACCTCGGCATGCCGGCCTGCAAGCTGAGCACCCTTGCGGCGCATGGCATCCCGGGCTCGTCGGTCGTGACGACGATGGCGCGCAACGGCACCGACTTCGGCATCCGCGTGTCCGGCACGGGCGACGCGTGGTTCACGGGGCCGGCCAACACCCCCGAGGGGCTCTTCCTCGGTTCCTACGGGCCCGACGACGCCAACCCCGACATCGGCGACTCGGCGATCACCGAGACCGCGGGCATCGGCGGCTTCGCGATGGCTGCCGCGCCGGCGATCGTGAAGTTCGTCGGTGGTGACGTGCCCTTTGCGCTGCGCGCGACCCAGACGATGTATGCGATCACCGTCGGCGAGCACACCGCCTACCAGGTGCCGATCCTCGACTTCCGCGGCACGCCGACCGGCATCGACGTCGCGGCGGTCGTGCGCACCGGCATCCTGCCCCAGATCAACACCGGCATGGCCGGGCGCGTCGCGGGGACCGGCCAGGTCGGCGCCGGCCTCGTGACCCCTCCGGCCGCCTGCTTCACGGCGGCGCTGACAGCGCTCGCCGAAGCAGTCCCGCACTGACCCGACCCGACCCACCTGCGAGTGCCCACTTCCCGACGCCCGGCTCGTCGAGTGCGCACTTCCCGACGCCCGCGCCAGTCGCGGCCCACGTCCCACGCCCGCCCAAGTCGAGTGCCCCCTTCCCGACGCCTGTCGAGGTCGACGGTCACCCGATGCGGTGATCGCGTCCCTGGGTGGCATCAGGCAAAACGGGCGCGCCTCGAGCACGGCGTCCCCTGAGCGCATCGCAGCAGATCTCGAGCGCATGTCCGCGAGACGCAATGCAGGTCGATGCGTGGAAATGGCGTTGTCGAGACGATCCGGCCCGCGCGTCGTTGCGCGACCAGTCGTATGGCCTCCTTGACGGTCCGCCTGACCTGCTCTGTTGGTCCCGAGCCGCGCTCCGGGTCGGGCCGGACAGCGTGAACACGGCTCACACCGCCCGGTCGCAGGACCCTGACGAACTCGCGCATGTAGCCGGTGCTGAGATCGAAGGGCATGTGTTGCAGCACGATGTTGCTGTAGACGAAGTCAAAGGTCTCGTCAGGGAACATGGACAGATCTGGGCTGGCGTTGACGACGTACTCACAACGCCCGCCATGCCTGTTGAACCCGTTCGCACGCTCGATCATCGACGGGGCGATGTCGACACCCGACGCAGGACTCGAACGTGGCTCGCCGAGCGCTTGAGGTCAGCGCTTCCGACACCGCGACCGAAGTCCAGGCGCGCTGCCCCAATTCGCGGGCGGGTGCACGCGCGAGGCGATGGTCTGCCTCCAACACGCATGACAACGGAAGCCATGGAGTAGCGCAGCCGTCGTGTGCGAGAAGACGGTCGTATCAGGCACGACGCAAGCAAGCGCCTCCCGCGCTCGACCAGGCTCGTGGGCGGTGTAATGCACCGCACGCCGCGAAAAGGCCGGATCCAAGGTGTCTCGGGCACGCGGTCGATCGGTGTAGCGCGCAGTGCCCGACCGTGAGCGACTGTCAACGGCGTGGCGGGACGTGCCTTGGTCATGGACTCGACGTTGCCTCTAGCGCACCCTCCCAGCGGGTGTGCGGGACCCGGCTGTGGATAACGGACGATAAGCGCGTAGAGGGGCGTGCACAGACGTCGTCAGGAACGGGGCACTGACGGGTGGGGGTGTCGGGAACGGGGCACTCGACGGGTGGGGGTGTCGGGAACGGGGCACTCGACGGGGCCGGTCGAAAAGGATTGGGGCGCTGTCGGTGGCCCGGCCTAGGGTGGACGGGCCATGCGAGACTTCCCACCCGTCACCCGGGCCTACACCGAACGCGGCGCCGACGAGCCCGACACCCGCAGCCCCCTGAGGTTCCTCTGGTGGATGGTGCGGGCCAACGGCGCGCTCTTCTGGGTCGGCCTGCTCGTCGCCCTGCTCTGGATGGTGCCGCAGACCGTCGGCCCGTGGATCGTCGGTCGGGCCATCGACACCGGCATCGTCGCCGGCGACTCGGCCCAGACGACGCAGTGGATCGTGCTCCTCGCCGTGGTGACCGTCCTCGGCGCCGCCAGCGGCATCGCCTTCCACACCGTCATCGTGCGCGAGTGGCTCATCGCGCTCTACGGCACGACCAAGCTCGTCACCCGCAAGGCCCTGCAGCTCGGGCACGTGCTGACCCGCCGCACCCCGACCGGCGAGGTGCTCTCCGTCTCGGGCAGCGACGGTGACCAGTTCGGTGCCCTCATGGAGGTGACGACCCGCGCCATCTCGCAGCTCGTGGCCTACCTCGTCGTCGCCGGCATCGTGCTCACGACGTCGGTGCGCATGGGGCTGCTGGTCCTCGTCTCGGCACCCCTGCTCGTCCTGCTCGGTGCGCCCCTGCTGCGACCCATGCAGCGGTGGCAGGGCGTCGAGCGCGCCCGCAACTCCGAGCTGACCTCGATGGCGACCGACATCGTCGGCGGCCTGCGCATCCTGCGCGGCATCGGCGGTGAGCAGACCTTCGGCGGCAACTACGACACCCAGTCGCAGCGCGTTCGCGAGTCCGGTGTCGCAGCCGGCCGCTGGCTCGCCGCGGTCGAGTCCGTGGGGGTGCTCCTCTCGGGCAGCTTCGTCGTCGCCCTCATGTGGCTGGGCACGCGCGAGGTGGCGCAGGGCGGGCTCACCGTGGGCGAGCTCGTCAGCTTCCTCGGCTACGGCCTCTTCCTCATCCAACCGATGCGCACCTTCGTCGAGTTCGCCCAGAAGTGGACCCGATCGGTCGTCTCGGCGCGCAAGGCCGTGGCCGTGCTGTCGCAGCGGCCGCCGTGGGTCCACCCGGCCGAGCCGGCGAGCCTGCCGTCGCACGCGCCGATCGTCGACGGCACCTCGGGCGCGACGATCGAGCCGGGCCGGCTCACGATGGTCGTCTCGGCCGTGCCGGACGACTGCGCCGCGCTCGCCGACCGCCTCGGCCGCTACCTGCACAGCGAGGAGGGGGCGCTCGTCAGCGACGAGATCCCCGAGGACCTCAAGGGCAGGGCCGCCCGTCGTGAGCGCTCGGCCCGCGCCCGGGCCCGCGAGGAGCAGGCCCGCCTCGACGACGAGCGCGCCCGCCAGGCCTGGGGCGTCACCGTCGGCGGGGTCGACCTCGCGAGCGTCGAGCTCGACGAGGTGCGTGCCGGCATCCTCGTCAGCGACACCTCGCCGCAGATCTTCGCCGGCACCCTGCGTGACGCCGTCGACCCGCTCGGCCGACTGAGCCGCGAGCAGGCCGAACGCGCGCTGCACACCGCCGCCGCCGAGGACGTCTTCGACGCGCTCCCCGGCGGGTGGCAGGGCGAGCTCGAGGAGCGCGGCCGCGGCCTCTCGGGCGGCCAGCGCCAGCGCCTCGTCCTCATGCGGGCGCTCGCGGCCGACCCCGGGGTGCTCGTGCTCGTCGAGCCCACCTCGGCCGTCGACGCACACACCGAGGCCCGCATCGCCGAGCGCCTCGGTGAGCACCGCCACGGCCGCACGACGGTCGTCATGACCGCCTCGCCGCTGCTGCTGCACCACGCCGACGAGGTCATCCTCCTCGAGGACGGCATGGCCACCGCCCGCGGTCAGCACGCCGACCTGCTCGCGAGCTCGGCGGCATACCGCTCGGTCGTCGTGCGCGGCACCGAGGGCGCGCCCACGCTCGCCGAGTCCGTCAGGCAGGAGTCGCGATGAGCCGCACCGACAGTGCGCTCGAGAGCGCCGTCGACCCGTCGCGGTATGCCGCCCGCGACCTCAGCCCGCTGCTGTCGCCGGCCGTCGCGGCTGAGTCGGCCGCGACCTGGGACGCGGGGCCGGTGGTGCCCGCGGTTCCCGACGAGCTGCGCCCACCCGCCGCCGCATCCGTTCGTGACCGCTTGGCGGCGCTGCACCGGCGACACCTGCTGCGGGAGCGTCGGGCACAGGAGTTCGTCGCCGACACGATGAACGCCCGCAAGGGCCTGCCGATCGCCGACAACCACCAGGTGGTCCGCTTCATCGGCCGGCTGCTCGCCGACCACCGCCTGCTCGTCGTCGTGGTCGTGCTCGCCAACGCGCTCGCGGCCACCGCCGGGCTCCTCGTGCCCCGCCTGCTCGGCAACCTCGTCGACTCGACCGTCGCCGACGTCGAGGCAGGGCGCGTCGACGCCGCCCTCGCAGGGGCCAATGCGGCGGCGCTCGTCGTCGCCGGGCTCGTCGTCACGCAGAGCCTCTTCACCTTCGCCGCCAAGATGAGCTCGACGGTGCTCGGTCAGAACGTCCTCGCCAGCGCGCGCGAGTTCATCGTGCGGGCGATCCTGCGGCTGCCGCTCTCGCGCGTCGAGAGTGCGAGCTCGGGCGACCTCGTGACGCGCGTGACTCGCGACGTCGGCACGATGAGCGAGAGCGTGCGGTGGGCCCTGCCCGAGGCGATCATCGCGAGCATCACGGTCGTGCTGACGCTCGTCGCCATGGTGAGCAACTCACTCGTGCTGTCCCTGCCGTCGATCGTGCTCATGACGCTCGCGCTCTTCCAGGTGCAGCGCTACCTGCGGCGGGCGCCGAAGGGCTACCTCACCGAAGGCGGCACCTACTCGCGCATCAACACGACCCTCACCGAGACCGTCGAGGGCGCCCGCACCGTCGAGGCGCTCGGCCTCGGCGAGCAGCGGCTCCGTCGCGGCGACGACGACATCGAGGTCTCCGGCCAGGCCGAGCGCTACACGATGACGCTGCGCAACCTGCTCTTCGTCGTCATGGACATCGCCTTCAGCATGCCGCGCGTGCTCGTGCTCCTCTTCGGCGCCATCGGCTACGCCCAGGGGTGGGCGACCCTCGGCCAGCTGACGACGGCGATCCTCTACGCCGAGGCGCTGTGGGGCCCGTTCGACATGCTCGTCCACACCGTCGACCGGGTGCAGGTGGGCATCGCGTCGACGACCCGCCTCCTCGGCATCGCGACCGTGCCGGCCGACCGCGAGGCGGGCCCGGACCGGCCGCTGGGGCGCGACCTCGTCGGCCACGACCTGCGCTACGCCTACCGGGCCGGCCACGACGTGCTCCACGGCATCGACCTCGACCTGCGCACGGGCGAGCGGCTCGCGATCGTCGGGCCGAGTGGCTCGGGCAAGTCGACCCTCGGCCGGCTCCTCTCGGGCATCCACGGTCCGCGCACGGGCACGGTCGCCGTCGGCGGGGTCGAGCTGACCGCGCTGCCGCTCGACGTGCTGCGCACCGAGGTCGCCCTGGTGACCCAGGAGCACCACGTCTTCATCGGGTCGGTGCGCGACAACGTCGTGCTCGCCCGCGAGGGGTCGAGCGACGAGCAGGTGCGAGCGGCGCTCGGTGCGGTCGACGCGCTCGAGTGGGTCGACCGGCTGCCCGAGGGCATCGACACCCGCATCGGCTCGGGGCAGCAGGTGCTGACTCCGGGGCGGGCCCAGCAGATCGCGCTCGCGCGACTGATCCTGGCCGACCCGCACACGATCGTGCTCGACGAGGCCACCTCGCTCATCGACCCCCGCACCGCGCGGCACCTCGAGGGCTCGATGAACGCGCTGCTGACCGGCCGCACGGTCGTGGCGATCGCGCACCGGCTGCACACGGCGCACGACGCCGACCGCATCGCCGTCGTCATCGAGGGCCGGGTCGTCGAGCTCGGCAGCCACGACGAGCTCGTCGACCGCGAGGGGGAGTACGCCGCTCTCTGGCGCGCCTGGACCTCGTAGCTCCCCTCGCACAGCGAGTGGCCGCGTCTTCTCACGGAGTCGCAGCGTCTCCGGGGCGCGCTGCGGCGGTCCCCTCGACGGACCCGCGCGGTCGTGTGACAGTGGGGCCATGAGCAGCGCGGCGAGCAGCGGAACGGGCCGGACGGCATACGTCATCATCGGTGGCGGGCTGGCGGCCGCCAAGGCGGTCGAGGGCATCCGCGAGCACGACGAGAAGGGCAAGGTCGTGGTCGTCACCGGGGAGGAGCGGGTGCCCTACGAGCGGCCACCGCTGTCCAAGGGAGTGCTCAAGGGCGACGACGAGGTCGACAGCGTCTACACGCACCCGCAGTCGTGGTATGCCGACCACGACGTCGAGCTGCGGCTCGGCGACCCGGCCACCTCGCTCGACGCGGAGACGCACGTCGTGACCCTGCGCAGTGGCGAGTCCCTCACGTACGACAAGCTGTTGCTCGCCACCGGCTCGTCGGCGCGAGCGCTCGACGCCCCGGGCGCCGATCTCGACGGCGTGCTCTACCTCCGGGAGCTGCAGGAGTCGACGGCCCTCAAGGAGGCCCTGGTCGAGGGGGCCAGGGTCGTCATCGTCGGCGCCGGCTGGATCGGTCTCGAGGTCGCCGCGGCGGCCGCTGACGCGAAGTGCGACGTCACCGTCGTCGAGCCCCAGGCCGCGCCCCTCCTCGCGGTCATGGGCGAGCAGGTGGGGGGCTGGTTCGCCGACCTGCACCGCTCCCACGGCGTGGTCTTCCGCTTCGGTGAAGGCGTGGCGCGCATCGAGGGCACACGCCGCGTCGAGGCCGTCGTGACAACCGCTGGGGAGCGTCTCCCCGCCGACGTGGTCGTCGTCGGCGTGGGCATCACGCCCAACACGGCGCTCGCGGAGGGAGCCGGGCTCGATGTCGACAACGGGGTGGTCACCGATGCCCGGCTGCGCACGTCGACCGACGGCGTGTGGGCGGCCGGCGACGTGGCCAACTGGGAGAGCACGGCCCTGCGCACCCACCTGCGAGTCGAGCACTGGGCCAACGCCAACGACGGTGGACTGGCAGCGGGCCGCTCCATGGCCGGCGCCGACGTGACCTACGACCCCATCCCGTTCTTCTTCTCCGACCAGTACGACGTCGGGCTGGAGTATGCCGGCCACGTCCCGCGTGGGTCCGGTGCCGAGGTCGTGCTGCGCGGCAAGCCGTCGACCAACGAGTTCATGGCCTTCTGGGTGGTGCCCGAGGGTGAGGGCGTGCGCGTGCTCGCGGGGATGCACGTGAACGTCTGGGACACCATCGACACCGTGCAGCAGCTCGTGCGCGAGCGCACCGTCGTGGATCGCGACCGGCTCGCGGACACGGACGTGCCACTCGACGAGGTCGCCCGCGGCGGCAGCTGAGCCGGGGGAGTCCACAGCGAAGGGGGGCCGCCGCCGCCGGTGGACGGGGAGTAGGTGCATTTCGCTGCGGCCTCGCCAACTCGTACCTACCCTGTGCGGATGGAGCACACCCACTGGCTCCGAGCAGCCTCGGAGATCCTCAACGCGCCGACGCCCGAGCTCGCCCGCGACCTCTTCGTCGACGAGCTGATGCGTGAGACCCACGCCGACGTGGCGACGCGGGTCGGTCTGACACCGCAGGATCCCGAGGCCATCGAGATCTCGGTGGAGGCCCGTGCCCAGGTGCCTCCACGGGAGCGCTGGCCGCGGGCCGCCCAGGCGCGGGCCCATCCGCTGGGGCAGTACTACGCGACGACGTGCGACCACGCGCCCGTCCGCCTCACCGACCTCTTGGCGGCCGGGTGGACGCTTGACGACGACGCCCACGACGCGATGGCGGCGCTCGGCATCACGGAGCACCAGATGACCGTGCCGTGCGACACGCGCCGCGGTGACTTCGACGGCTGGGTCGTCATGGACGACAAGGGTTTCAGCGACGACGACCTGGCTCGGCTCACCGACCTGCATGCGCTGCTCGTGGGGCTCGACCGGCACATCTCGCTCTTCATGGCGGCCACGGGCCTCGGTGTTCCCGCGCCCGACGCCGGCCTCGCGCTCACGCCGAGGGAGCGCGTGGTGCTGGAGCTTCTGGCGAGAGGATCGACGGCCGAGGGCGTCGCTGCCCGGCTCGCGATCTCGCCGCGCACGGTGCACAAGCACCAGGAGCACCTCTATCGCAAGCTCGGTGCCTGCGACCGGCTCTCGGCCGTGCTCGCCGCCCAGCGGCTCGGCCTGTTGCCTCCCGGCGGGAACGGGCGCGCAGCCTCCCTGCCTGCGCGCCCGCACCCTGATCCGCGCTACTCCTCGGGGAGCACCCAGTCCGGGGCGCAATCCTCCATCCCCGACGACGACGGCCTCAGTCAACATGCCGAAGTCCTCGTCCGAGAGGTAGTTGAACGGCTTCGGCTCCTTGCCCTTCTTGTAGAACGCGCCGCTGCCCACCGTGGCGTGTGACTGGATGAGCGGCTCCTGCGTCTGGCCGCTGGAAGCCATCCACGCCTTCACGGCGTCGTCGGCGACGTAGCCGCACTGCTCGGCGTACTCCGGCCCGATGATGAACATCGTGCCGAGGTCGCTGAGCGGCACCCAGGCCGTGTTGCCCTGCAGGTGCTGCTCGTAGGCCTGCGGTTGCCAGTAGTCCCGGTAGCAGTGGTGCGCCGATGCCATCGACGATCCGGCGAGGGTGATGGCGGCAGCTGCGGCGGTGACCGTTCCGGCCCGGCGCAGCATCGTGCGAAGTGCTCCCATACTCACATCTCTCTGTGCGAAAGGTGGCCCCCCGAACCCGGCGCGGGATCGCACCGAGGTCAAACACAGTCTGAGTGGCGGCAGCCCCGCGGAAAATACGCAGACCTGCGTATGCCGGTGAGGCACCGCCGCTGCGAATGCCCCGGTTGCGCGCGTGGCAGGATGGGCGCCGTGACGGCACGCATCCTCGACGGCTCGGCCACCCTCAGGTCCATCAAGCTCGAGCTCGCCGAGCGAGTCTCTCGCCTCGCAGAGCAGGGGGTCGTGCCGGGCCTCGGCACGGTGCTCGTCGGCGATGACCCAGGCAGCCACTGGTACGTCAACGCCAAGCACAAGGACTGCGCCGAGATCGGCATCACGAGCATCCGGCGCGACCTGCCGGCCACGGCCACGCAGGCCGAGGTCGAGGCGGTCATCGACGAGCTCAACGCCGATCCCGCCTGCACGGGCTTCCTGGTCCAGCAGCCCACCGGCCTCGACGAGATGGCACTGCTCTCTCGGGTGGACCCCGAGAAGGACGTCGACGGCCTGCACCCGACGAACCTCGGCTGGCTCGCGCTCGGCAAGCCGGCCCCGCTGCCGTGCACCCCGATGGGATGCATCGAGCTGCTGCGGCGCTTCGAGGTGCCCATCGCAGGCGCCAAGGTCGTCGTCATCGGCCGCGGCCTCACCGTCGGCCGTCCGCTCGGCCTGATCCTCACGCGCAAGAGTGAGAACGCCACGGTGACGCTCTGCCACACCGGCACCCGCGACCTGGCCGCCGAGGTGGTCCAGGCCGACATCGTCATCGCCGCCGCGGGTGTGCCGGGCATCGTGACCCGAGAGATGGTCAAGCCCGGTGCTGCGGTGCTCGACGTCGGTGTCAGCCGCGTCGACGGCAAGATCGCGGGCGACGTGGCGCCCGACGTGGCCGAGGTCGCGGGCTGGGTGAGCCCCAACCCCGGCGGCGTCGGCCCGATGACCCGTGCCCTGCTGCTCTCGAACATCGTCGACGCGGCCGAGGCGCACGTCGCGGCCTCCGCTCGGCAGGGCTGAGCGCCGCCGATGCAGTGGCGCGGCAGCGGCTTCGTCGTCCTCTCCTGGTGGTGGCTGATCGCCGCCATCGTCGGGACGGGGGTGCTCGTCATCGCCTTCGCGGACCTGCGCTGGGGTGGCCGCCTCATGGCGGCGGGCTTCCTGCTCGGGGCGGTCATCCGGCTCGTGGCGCGGCCGGCCCGCAAGGCCGGCGGGCTCAACGTCCGCTCGCGCACCCTCGACGTCGCCATCCTCGCGGCGCTCGGCATCGCGCTGCTCATCGCCTCGGCGACCGTCAGGCTCGACGACCCCGTGACCCGTTCGTCAACCAGCGTGACGCGCTGAGCAGAAGGGAGGCCGACGGTGACCGAGGGCCCCTCCGAGCAGCCCGACCACTACCTCCTGACCCGATTCAGCGCTGCCTTCTCGGCGGTGCCAGCCCAGGAGGAGTGGCTGCGCTACCGGCTCGGCTTCTTCGTCGACGTGTGTTGGACGTCGGTGCTGAGCCAGGAGGGCGCGTCGGACTTCACCTGGCTCGTGCTCTTCGACGACCGGTGTCCAGATGATTTCCGCGCTGACGTCGAGTCGCTCGCAGCCGGGGCCTTCTCCCCGATCTGGTCGCATGAGCCGTGGTCCCCGCAACTCTTCGCCCGAGCCATCGAGGAGCAGCGCGCGGCCCGGGACACTGAGGACGAACGCTGCGCACCCTGGTTGCTGACCACGCGGCTGGACAGCGACGACGGCATCGCTCGTGACTTCATGTCGGCGGTGCAGCGCGAGTTCACGCCCACCGACGGGCTCTTCATCGACTTCCCTCGTGGCATCCAGATCGACCGCAGCGGATCCACCTATCTCTACGACCAGCTCTCGAGCCCGTTCCTCACCCTCGTTGAGCGCCAGCACCCTCACGCGACGCCTCGAACGGTGTATGCCGCGCGACACTCCCGCGCCAGCGCGTGGGGTCCCGTGCGCGAGGTCAGTGCGCCGCCCATGTGGGTCCAGGTCATCCACGGCGGCAACCTGCTCAACATGACGGTCGGCAAGCGCATCTCACCGCAGGTGGTCAACGAGCGTTTCGACCTCGCCCTCGTCTACGACAGGGACGTGCCTCTCCTCACGCTGCTTCGGCAGAAGCTGGCCCATCGCGTCCACCTCATGGGCGTGTGGTGGCGCCACCCGGGCGAAGCCACGAAGTGGGCGGAGTCGAAGTACTGGCGGCTGCGCGGCACGCACGTGCGGCCTCAGGGCAGCGGCCTGAATCTCACCGAGTCACTCAAGGCCCGGCTGGCCCGGCGGGGCTGGCGCCGCTGACGAACCTCGGCTGGGGCGCGAGACGACGCGGGCGGCATACCGACGCGGTGGAGGACGGAGAAAGGGCGCCGCCCCGGAGGTCGGCGCCCTTCGTCGTTCGTGTGGTGCGGCTCAGATGAGGCCGAGACCCTTGACGGCGTCGCGCTCCTCGACGAGCTCGGCGACGGAGGCGTCGATCCGGGCGCGCGAGAAGTCGTCGATGTCGAGGCCCTGGACGATCTCCCACTGGCCGTTGCTCACGGTCACGGGGAAGGAGGAGACGATGCCTTCCTGCACGCCGTAGGAGCCGTCGGAGCGGACCGCCATCGACACCCAGTCACCCTCGGGCGTGCCCTGCACCCAGGTGCGCACGTGGTCGATCGTCGCCGAGGCGGCGGAGGCTGCCGAGCTCGCGCCGCGGGCCTCGATGATGGCAGCCCCGCGCTTGGCGACGGTCGGGATGAAGGTGCCGGAGAGCCAGTCCTGGTCGCCCACGGTCTCGGCGGCGTTCTTGCCGGAGACCTCGGCGTGGAAGAGGTCGGGATACTGCGTCGCCGAGTGGTTGCCCCAGATGGTCATCTTCTTGATCTCGGTGACCGGGACGCCGAGCTTGGCCGCGAGCTGGCTGATCGCGCGGTTGTGGTCGAGGCGGGTCAGCGCCGAGAAGCGCTCGGTCGGGATGTCGGGCGCGTTGCTCATCGCGATGAGGGCGTTGGTGTTGGCGGGGTTGCCCGTCACCGTGACGCGGATGTCGTCGGCCGCGACCTCGTTGAGGGCCTTGCCCTGGGGCGCGAAGATGCCGCCGTTGGCCTCGAGCAGGTCGCCGCGCTCCATTCCGGGACCGCGCGGGCGCGCGCCGACGAGCAGGGCGAGGTTGACGCCGTCGAAGACGGTGGCCGCGTCGTCGCCGATCTCGACCTTGGCGAGTGTCGGGAAGGCGCAGTCGTCGAGCTCCATGACGACGCCCTCGAGCGCCTTGAGGGCGGGCGTGATCTCGAGGAGGCGCAGCTCGACCGGGGTGTCGGGGCCGAGCAGGGCTCCGCTCGCGATGCGGAAGAGGAGGCTGTAGCCGATCTGGCCTGCGGCGCCGGTGACGGCGACCTTGACGGGGGTTGTGCTCACAGGAAAAGGCCCTTCACCTCGGTGTGTCGCTGGACGCTCCGACGCTACCAGTGGGTGTGGGCGCCACCGCTCCGGGGAGCGCGGGCGCGGATGCGGCCTTGGTCACGCTCCCCGGTCAGGCCGCGAGGGCGAGAGTGGCGAGGGCGATGAGCCAGCTGACGAAGCTGCCGACGAGGAAGTACTCGGTGACGTCGTCGATGCCGGCGGGCCCACCCGGGTAGCCGCCGGCCGCGTTGCTGCGCGCCGCAGCCTGGATCTCCGGGAAGCGCAGCAGCCCCTTGGCGGCGATGACGATGCCGGCCGCGCCGAACTCACCGGCGAGGCCGAGGCCGAGGATGACGAGCCGCTCCATGGGTCCGAGCAGCCGTCCGCCCTTGAGCCGGTCGACGTGCTGCCCCGAGGCGGGTGAGGAGGTCGGCGGGAAGGTGGGCACGGCGGCCGCGACCATGTCGGGACGCAGGGCCCCGATGGCCAGCAGGACGAGGCGCACGATGACGTTGGCCGTGGCGACGTTGAAGGCGACGAGGCCGGCGAGCAGGAGCATGCGGCTCGGGCTCGTGTCGCCGGGCAGGTCGGCCCAGGTCAGCCAGTCGGCGAGGGGGCCGCCCGGCGGGCTTGCCGCGCCCGAGAAGCCGATGAGGCCGACGACGAGCAGGGCGAAGGAGGCAAGCGCGGCCAGCGCCCCGTAGCCGGTGCGCTGGGTGCGGCGTGAGAGCTCCATCCAGCCGGCCGCCACGACGCACCCGAGCAGGAGGGCCACGACGTCGGGCCACGCATCGACGTCGGTGAGGACGGCCACCACGGCGACGACGACGGGAGTGGTGACGTGAGCGGCCAGCCGGGCGCGCGGCCAGGACGAGGAGCGCACGAGGTCGCCGACGCCCAGACCGATGAACACGATCGACAGCCAGGTCACGGCAGCTCCCAGAGCCGCTGCATCGACTCGAGCGCCACCCCGATGCCGTCGCGCCGCACCCGCTGCGAGACGGCCGACGCACTGACGCCCGAGCCGGTCGGCCAGGTCCTGCTGCGTGTGCCCGCTCATCAGCCCTCCGAGGATCTCGCGTGAGGTGGTCGACATCGACCCAACCATGAAGTCCAGACAGTCGAGGGCCGACTGCACCGCGGCCACCGTGCCGGGGTGGTCGTCAGGCCCCACGTATGCCGTGCGGGACGTGCGCGTCTGCGCCTTGCGGGCGCGCTCCTCGGCCGTCGTGATCGCGTCGCGCGCTGCCCAGTAGGCGGGTCCGTCGTGGATGCCGCGCACCGGGTCGAGCGTCGTGACCGCGCCTCGGCCGAGCCCGAAGCGGACGTCGGTGCGGGGGTGCAGGGCCGTGCGCACGACGAAGCTGGCGTGCAGCGCCTGCCCGAGCGTGGCGTAGACACCCTGGAACTCGTCACCCACGGTGATGACGAGAGGGTCCTGGCTCTCGACCCTGCCGTTGGCCTCGGCGAGGGCCAGCGACAGTTCGTCGTGCAGGGCCTGACGGTCGCCCGCGTGTGCGCGACCGCACGATGTCGCCGATGAGCGCGACGGGTGAAGCGCTTTGCTTCAATCGGTTCATCTATAGATCATAACTTCATTTCAGCAAAATGAAGCCATGTGCGCGCCGACGTGCCGAACGGCGAGGTCAGGCCCGGCTCAGTCGTCGAGGACCGGGTTGCCGGCCGCGTCGACAGCTGCGTTGTCGACGTCGTCGGTGGAGCCGTCGATGTCCATCTCGGCGCGGTCCTCGCCCGTGATCCACGCGAAGGTGACTCCCGCGATGAGCGCTCCGACGATCGGGGCGACCCAGAAGGCCCACAGCTGCAGCCCGGCGTCGTTGCCGTTGAAGAACGCCACGGCCGTGGAGCGTGCCGGGTTGATCGACCCGTTGCTCACGGGGATCGCCACGAGATAGGCGATGAGCAGCCCGAAGCCGATCGCCAGCGGGGCGAAGCCCTTCGGGGCGTCGGCCTTGGTGGAGCCGAGGATGATGTAGACGAAGAAGGCCGTCACGAGGGCCTCGACGACGAGGACCGCACCGAGCCCGAAGCCGCCGGGGGAGTGCTCGCCGTAGCCGTTCGCCGCGAGGTTGCCGGTGACCGGCAGACCCTGGCTCCTGACGAGCCCGGCGAGGGCGCCACCAGCCAGCAGGCCGCCGACGACCTGGGCGCCGACGTAGCCGGGCACGTCCTTCCACTCGAAGCGGCGCGCGACAGCGATGCCGATCGTCACGGCGGGGTTGAAGTGCGCGCCGGACACGTGGCCGACCGCGTAGGCCATCGTCGTCACCGCGAGGCCGAAGGCGATGGCCACGCCAAGGTGGCCGATGCCGTAGTTGACCGGGTAGTCGTCGGACAGGGCCTGCGTGAGGAACCTGCCGTTGAACACCGCCGAACCGCAACCGATGAAGACGAGCCAGAAGGTGCCAAGCGCCTCGACGGCGAGGCGCGAGCGCATCTTGGGGGTGTACATCCTGGTCTCCTCCAGCACGACGGTGACGGTCGGACTGCGGCAGGGCGGAGCACCGTCCCGGCAGTCCGGTGCTGGCAGCGTAGTGGACCCGGGGGCGCCGATCAGCGGGAGGACAGGTGCGTCGCGAGTCCTGCGCGCCAGTCACCGATCGGGTCGACCCCGACCGCGCTCAGGGAGTCATGCGACAGCACGCTGTAGGCCGGCCGCGGCGCCGGGCGGGGGAACGCCTCGGTCGTCGTCGGAAGCACCCGCTCTGGGTCCATCCCGGACTCCTCGAAGACGGCGCGGGCGAAGCCGCACCACGTGGTCTCGCCCGACGATGTGCCGTGGAAGGTGCCTGACGGCGCGCCTGCCTCGACGAGCCGAACGAGCAGGTCGGAGAGGTCGACCGTCGAGGTGGGCTGGCCGCGTTGGTCGTCCACGACGCTCAGCGTCTCGCGCTCTGCAGCCAGCCGCAGCATGGTCGAGACGAAGCTGGGGCCGCCATGGCCGTAGAGCCAGGCCGTGCGCACGATCCAGTGGTCGTAGCACAACGCCTGCACGGCCCACTCGCCGGCAGCCTTGGTGCGGCCGTAGGCCGAGCGCGGCGCGATGGGGTGGTCGACGGCATACGGCTCGGTCGCCATGCCGTCGAAGACGTAGTCGGTGGAGATCTGCACCATGCGGGCGCCTGCGTGGGTGCACGCGCGGGCGAGGTTGGCGGCCCCGACAGCGTTGACGCTGAAGGCTCTTGCCTCCTCGGTCTCGGCCGCGTCGACGGCGGTGTGGGCGGCCGCATTGATGACGAGGTCGTGCCCGGCCACTCCTGCGATGCACTCGCCCGGGTCGGTGACGTCGAGGTCTGACCGCCCCATTGCGGTGACCTGGTGGCCGGCCAATCGGAGCCGCGGCACGAGGTCGTGGGCGAGCATGCCGCCGGCACCCGTCACGAGCACGCGCAGCGGCTCAGCCGACGCCCCGCCCGAGCCGTCGTTCACGGTCGACGTCATCGGCCCAGCCGGGCGTAGACACGCTCGGCGTCGACCTTGGACGTGCGCCACCAGTCCTCGTTGGACCGGTACCAGTCGATCGTGGCCTCCAGGCCCGAGCGGAGGTCGCTGTAGCGCGGCCGCCAGTCCGTCTCGGCGCGCAGCTTGCTCGAGTCGATGGCATAGCGCAGGTCGTGGCCGGGCCGGTCGTTGACGTGGTCGAACCAGTCGGCCGGCTTGCCGAGCAGCTCGAGCAGCAGGGAGACGATCTGGAGGTTGTCCTGCTCGCCGTCCGCGCCGATGAGGTAGGTCTCGCCGGAGCGACCCTGCTCGAGGATCGCGATCACGGCGTCGTTGTGGTCGTCGACGTGGATCCAGTCGCGCACGTTGAGGCCGGAGCCGTAGAGCTTGGGCTTGGTCCCCTCGAGGATGTTGGTGATCTGACGCGGGATGAACTTCTCGACGTGCTGGCGCGGTCCGTAGTTGTTCGAGCAGTTGGAGACCGTCGCCTCGATGCCGAAGGAGCGGATCCACGCCCGCACGAGCAGGTCGGCGCCCGCCTTGGTCGCCGAGTAGGGAGACGACGGGTTGACCGGGGTCGACTCCGTGAAGCGCCGCGGGTCGTCGAGCTCGAGGTCCCCATAGACCTCGTCGGTCGAGATGTGATGGAGGCGCCTGCCGTGCCGGCGCACCGCCTCGAGCACCGTGAAGGTGCCCACGACGTTGCTCTCGACGAACGGCCACGGGCTGTCGAGGCTGTTGTCGTTGTGCGACTCCGCCGCGAAGTGCACGACGACGTCGTGTCCCTCGACGAGCCGGTCGACCAGCGCGGCATCGGCGACGGACCCCTCGACGAGCTCGACCGACCCGTCCCCGCCGAGGTCGGAGAGCACGGGCGCGAGCGAGGCCCGGTTGGCGGCATACGTCATCGAGTCGATCACCGTCAGCTCCCACTCGGGACGCGTCTCCACGCGCGCGGAGAGGTCGAAGTTCGAGCCGATGAAACCGGCACCGCCGGTGACGAGCAGACGCATTGGCGCCACCATATCGACCGAAGCGACCGTGGATCCGGAAGTGGGCCGTGGTTACGCTGCCGCGCGTGAAGATCTCGGTCATCGGCTGCGGCTACCTCGGCGCCGTGCACGCGGCGTCGATGGCCGAGCTCGGCCACGACGTCGTCGGGATCGACGTCGACCAGCCCAAGGTCGAGGCGCTGCAGCACGGCAAGGCGCCGTTCTACGAGCCCGGCTTCGACGAGCTGCTGACCGCGACGCTGGCGTCCGGCCGGCTGCCGTTCAGCGCCGACTTCGCGGCCGCCGCCGACGCCCAGGTCCACTTCGTCTGCGTCGGGACGCCGCAGAAGCGCGGCGAGTACGCCGCCGACCTGCGCTACGTCGAGGCCGCCGTCGAGTCGCTGCTGGCCGTGCTGCGGCCCGGGGACGCTCGTCGTCGGGAAGTCGACCGTGCCGGTCGGCACGGCCGCCCGGCTGGCCGAGCTGGTCGGGGTCGAAGGTGCCCGGCGCGATGCTGGCCTGGAACCCGGAGTTCCTGCGCGAGGGCTTCGCCGTCGCAGGACACGCTGCACCCCGACCGGCTGGTCTACGGCCTGCCCGCCGGCGACGACGGGGACACGGCGCACGCCCTGCTCGACGAGGTCTACGCGCCGATCGTCGCCGACGGGACGCCCGCAGGTCGTCACCGACTACGCCACCGCCGAGATGGTGAAGACCGCGGCCAACTCCTTCCTCGCCACGAAGATCTCGTTCATCAACGCGATGGCCGAGCTGTGCGAGGCCACCGGCGCCGACGTGAAGCAGCTGGCCGACGCGATCGGCTACGACGACCGGATCGGCCGCAAGTTCCTCAACGCCGGCCTCGGCTTCGGCGGCGGCTGCCTGCCCAAGGACATCCGCGCGTTCATGGCCCGGGCCGGCGAGCTGGGCGCCGACCAGGCGCTGACCTTCCTGCGCGAGGTCGACAACATCAACATGCGCCGCCGGATCCGGATGGTGGAGCTGGCCCGCGAGGTCTGCGACGGCACGCTGCTCGGCAAGCGGGTCGCCGTGCTCGGGCGCGGCGTTCAAGCCGGACAGCGACGACATCCGCGACTCGCCGGCGCTGAACGTCGCCGCGCAGCTGCAGCTGCAGGGCGCGACGGTGCGGGTGACCGACCCGGCCGCGGTCGAGAACAGCCGCCGGCTGTGGCCGCAGCTGGACTACGCGGACACGCCCGAGGAGGCGGCCGAGCGGGCGGACGCCGTGCTGGTGCTCACCGAGTGGAAGCAGTACCGCGAGCTCGACCCGGTGGCGTTCGGCCAGGTCGTGCGGCAGAAGCGGGTGCTCGACGGGCGCAACGCGCTCGACCGGGCCCGCTGGGAGGCCGCCGGCTGGACCTACCGGGCGCTGGGCCGCCGATTCATCGGCGACGACAAGGTCACGCTCGTGCTCGGCGACAACATCTTCTTCGGCGCCGGTCTCGGCACCCACCTCGCAACTACACGAACGTCCACGGCGCGCACATCTTCGGCTACCACGTCGCCGACACCACGGCGTACGGCGTCGTCGAGTTCGCGCCGGACGGGCGGGCGGTGTCCATCGAGGAGAAGCCGGCCAAGCCGCGCAGCGACCTCGCCGTGCCGGGGCTCTACTTCTATGACAACGACGTCGTGTCGATCGCCGCCGATCTCGGCGCCGAGCGAGCGCGGTGAGCTCGAGATCGCCGTCCACGACGTCTATCTCGAGCAGGGCAGGCTGCACGTCACGGTGCTGCCGCGCGGCACCGCCTGGCTCGACACCGGCACCTTCGCGACGCTGGTGCAGGCCGCCGAGTTCGTGCGGGTCGTCGAGGACGCGGCAGGGCCTGAAGGTCGGTTGCCCGGAAGAGATCGCCTGGCGGCAGGGGTGGATCGACGACGACGCCCTGCTGCGGCTCGCCGACGACCTGGCCAAGAGCGGCTACGGCGACTACCTGCCGTCACTGGTAGGACTCGAGGGTGTCCTCGCGGATGGCCTTGCCGAGGTCACTCATGCGGCCCTGGTCGACGATGTCGATCGAGCCGCCCTCCGGGCTCGTGCCGAAGCCGCTGAAGGGGGCGGTGACGAAGCGGATGTCGCTGCCGCGCAGGTTGCGCATCGCGACGGCCTCTGAGCGCATGGCGCCGACGTCGAGCTTCTGGTCGACGGTGAGGTTGTCCGTGGCCGCCTGGAGGAAGTCCTTGAGCTTGATCGGGTTGGTGAGGACGTCGCGGCTCAGACCCTTGAGCATGATCGCCTTGATGACGGCGAGCTGGCGGCGGCCGCGCGAGATGTCACCCTCGCTCAGCTGCTTGCGCTCGCGGACGAAGGCGAGCGCCTGGGTGCCGTCCATGTGCATGAGGCCCTCGTCGAACTGGATGCCTTCGGTGTTGCTCGGCCTCCTCGACGTTGACGTCGACGCCCCCCACGGCGTCGGTCATCGCCTTGAAGTTCTCGAAGCCGGTCACCGCGACGTGGTCGATCTTGACGCCGAGCAGGTTCTGCATCGTGGTGACGAGCAGCGGCGCGCCGCCGAAGGCATAGGCGGCGTTGAGCTTGTTCTTGCCCTTGCCGGGGATCGACACGTAGAGGTCACGCGGGAAGTGGATGAGCGTGACGTTGCGGTGGTCGGCCGGCACGTGGGCCAGCACCATGACGTCGGAGCGCGACCCGACCGCCCGGGGCCGGCGTCGCCGCCGATGATGAGGTAGTTCGTGCCCTTGCCGGCTGGCAGCGGCACGGGGTTGCCGCCGGCGTCGGTGGGCAGCGCCCCGGGGCGGCGCTGTCGGGCAGCAGCAGCTCCTGCTTGACGTTGTTGGTGACGATCTGGTTGAGCCACGACGAGGTAGCCCCCGACGGCGAGGACGGGCACGAGGAGCAGCACGAGGGCGACGACGAGCACCTTGCGGTTGCGCCGCTTGCGCCGCGACCGCTCGATGGGGTCGTCGTCGTCGGCGCCCACGCCCAGCGTGGGGCGCTCGTCCGCGTCCGGATCGCCCAGCAGGGCCGCCCTGGTGTCTTCCACGCGGTCAGTGTAGGTGCCCCGCCGCCCGTTCATGGCGCGCTTCCACGTCTGCCTACACTGTCGGCCATGCCCAGCGGACCCCGGCGATCGTTCCGCGCCGACGTCCTCGTGGCGATCGGCGGCCTGCTCGCCTTCGCCGCCTACGTCTGGGTGCTGACCAGGGCCACGCCCGTCGTCGTCACGGCCTTCTCGTTCGCCTCGGACAACAAGCCGGAGCTGTATGCCGCCTTCCTCGCGCTGCTCGTCGGGCTCCCCGGGCTGTTGTGGACCCTCCCGCGAGCCTGCGCGCCCGCCCGTTCCCGTCGTCGTGCCGTCGGTGCGCAGCCGACGCCAGCTGAGCGAGCGCCGTCAGTCGTTCCTGCGCACGGACGTGCTCGGGCTGGCGCTGCTCCTGCTCGCGCAGGTGCCGCTGCCGGCCCCGTGGGGACCAGCCGGCAAGGCCGCGACGATCGCCAACATCACGAAGTCACCGGAGATCGTCGAGCTGAGCGCGCATTTCGCGACCTACTCGCTCGGCGTCTTCGCCGTCGGGTCGCCGCGGCGGTCATCGTCAAGGTCTACGGCCACGCTGCGGCCTACCGGGTCCTCGGCATCATCCTCGCCGTCGGCGCTCCGGTGGTGGCGTGGTTCCTCGCGATGCGCACGTCTGAACGCGGCGTCACTCCAGCATCCGGTCGACCTCGGCGCGGATGCGTTCGTGGAATCGCTCCTCGGAGAACGCCTCGGCGTGCGCGCGGATCGCGTCGGGGTCCCACTCCCGGTCGCGCGAGGTGGTGATGGCGGCGCGCACGGCGTCGACCGTCGGCTCGTCGAAGAACGACCCCGTTGACCTGCTCGTCGATCGTGTCGAGGTAGCCGCCACCGCGCAGGGCGAGCGTCGGCACCCCGAAGGTCGCGGCCTCGAGCGGGGTCAGGCCGAAGTCCTCGAGGCTCGGGGCGACGAGGGCCCGCGCGTGGGCGTAGGTCCAGCGCAGCTCGGCGTCGGTGAGCTCGCTCAGCAGGCGCACGTTCTCGGGTGCCGCGGCCCGCAGCTGCTCGCGCCATCGGGCCGTGGCCGACGACGACGAGCCGCTCGGGCAGACCCCGCACCGCCTCGATCGCGACGTCGACGTTCTTGTAGGGCAGCAGGCGCGAGACGACGAGCAGGTAGCCGTCGTCGGCCCAGTCGGCGAGCGCCGCGACGGGGCTCATGGTCGCCGCCCGCGTCGATGCCGTAGGGCGGCGGCACCACGGTCGCGTCGATGCCGTATGCCGCCGCGATGCGTTCGCGCACCACCGTGGAGTTCGCGAGGTAGACGTCGGCGGACGCCGCGGCCCGGCGGTCCCAGCGCCGGAGCCAGCCGCCGAGCACGTCGAGGGCGCGAGACTTCGTCGAGCGGCCGGCCTCGTCGCCGAGGTAGGCATCCGCCTGGTAGAGCCACCGCGCCGGCGCGTGGCAGTAGACGATCTTGCGACCGGTCGTCGGCACGCCGTGCGCCCACCCGGAGCTCGACGCCACGACGACGTCGGCGTCGATGCGAAGGCGCGACACGGCATACGGCAGCAGGGGGAGCGCGGCCCGGTGCTCACGGCGCAGGGGGCCGATGCGGTTGATCGGCGAGGTGACGATGCGCGCGTCGCGGAACTCCGGGTAGGTGCCGTCGGGGTCGTAGAGCGTCGTGTGGATCGTCGCGTCGGGGAAGGCGCGGTGGAGGGCGAGCACGACCCGCTCGGCGCCGCCGCGCTGCGTGAGGTAGTCGTGCGCGATGGCGACGCGCGGTCGTTCCGTCATGGTGTCCGATCAGATCACGAGGCAGGCTGCTTGGTGTGTCAGTCGGCGGCGGAAATCCGCCCAATGTCCTATGGTCAGTTTGGCGTCTTGAGTGCGCGGCATCTCCTTGCTCCCCGGGTGCCAGGCTGGCCGCCGACGCTGCGCCACACTTCTTGGACGATGGCCGCGGTGCGCGCGATCGTGTGCTCGTCAGAGATAGAACGCCAGGCCGTCAGGGAGCGGGCCTGCGCAGCGTCAGGCTCCGATAGAACCATCAAGATCATGGCGGCCAGCCGATCAGGAAGGGATGCGACGGGTTCGGGCGCAACGGGCCATCCCTGAAGCTCCCCGTTCCGGAGTTGCGAAGCAGCTCGGAGGTGCCGCCGGCGTCCGTTGCGATGACGGGGACACCGCGCCCCATGGCTTCGCAGACGGATTGGCCATATGGCTCAGGCACGGTCGCGGGGTGCACGAGCACGTGGAGAGAGTCGAGCCATTGCGCGGTATCGGCGACGAACCCGATGAGTTTCACAGCGGGGTGAAGGCCGAGGCTCGTGATCTCGGCTCGCACTGCTGACTCGTAATCGCCGTGTCCGAATGTGGCGGCGCCGGCCACGAGGAATCGCACGTCTGGACGTTCTCGTGGACGATCGCGGCCGCTCTCACGAGTTCGAGCTGGCCCTTGGTCGGGGACAATCGGGCCAGCATCCCCACCGTGGGCGGCCCTGACCTTGGGGGCCAATCGAGACGGTCTCAGCAGCATGTTCCGGGGTGAGCCCGGGGTAGGCGACCACCGGACTGACAGATGGCGGAAGGGTCGTGCCCGTCGCATGGGAATTGACGACCACAGCGCGCGGAACCACTCGCGCGAGGAGGCGAAGGAGCATACGCGGGGGGGTTGGGAGGTAGTCGGCGGCCAGACGGTCGTGCACGTGCCAGACCAGCGGATCCGCGGAGTCGCGGGGCGAAGCGCGGCTCTCGACGATGTCCGACTTCAGGGAGTTGGTGTAGATGACGTCGGGCGTCGAGTCTGGCGCAACCGACGACGGAGCGTGAAGAGAAAGGGTCCAAGCCGGAGCATCGATTGAAGTGCACCGGTGGTGGCCGCGTCCGCACGGTTCATCGATCGGATGGTCTCAGGCATAGGGACGACTTCAACCAGGTGACCCTTGGCGCTCAGGCGCCTCTCAAGGTCGCCGTGCTGCCACAGCACTGTGGTGACCTCGAACTCCTCGTTGTTCACAGCGTCGAGGAGACGCTCCAGAGCCAGTTCGGCCCCACCCAGCTCGGCTGTGTGATCCAGGACGACGACCCGGATGCGCCGCGGCGGTGGCAAGGAAGTCTCTGGCACAGCGGCACACTATCTCGCGATCGACCGTGGGGAGCCCACCATTGAGCCGCCGGACCACAGGACCGCCGGACCGGGCACATTGGACGCGGTGCGCTAAGCGGGCTGCCACGGGCGCCGCAACTCCATGTCGATGTCGTCGCGAGCGTCAATCGCCCCGACTACCCACAAACTCGCTCGGCGGACCGGCCCCTTGGTCAGGGCCGCGGACAGTTGCCGCACCTTCGCCCCCTCTCCGGGCCGCGGCGCAAGCTGCCATGCCTCTGAGTCCGTGGTCAGCGGTGTGGCCAACCTCGCAGGCCGACGTCGGCTGCGAGGTTGGCGGTGTCGCCGCCGAGCAGCGCGATGACCGAGGCGGTCACCGCTCCGACGAGCAGGGCGCTGCCGACGACGTCACGGGGCTGATGTGCATACCAGGAGACGTTGCCCAGCGCGATGCACAGCGCCGCGATGCCTCCCGCGAAGAGTCCCCAGCGACCGATTCGCGTCGGCCACACGAGCATCACGGCGACGAGCAGGCCCAGGCCGAGCGATGCATGGTTGGACGGGAACGCCGCCTGACCCGTCTCGAAAGGGTCCTCGCGGCGCAGCCAGAGGGTCAGGCCCGTCGAGGCGACCGGCACGATGACGGCGGCGAGCGCCCGCCGCCAGGCGCCCCGCACGAGGGCGAGGAGCACGAGCAGCACCATGAGCGGGCCGAGCACGACGATGACGAGTGGACGGGCCAGGGTCGAGAGGTCCTGGCGCACCCGCTCGCCGATGGTGTTGAGCACCGTGTTGCGCACGTCGTCGTCGAGCCGCGCGCCGGTGCCCGTGCGCAGGGTCAGCCACGCGGTCGCCAGGAAGAGCAGGCCGAGCGCGACCCCGGCGAGGGCCCAGCGCAGGCGCACGCGAAGCGACACGTACGCCTCCCGAGGTGCTGTTAAGGTGCGGTCAACCAGTCCGTTTGCAGTCTATGGGGGTCCGCTCGATGGCAGCCCACGAGGTCGCCGAGGTCCCCGCGGCGGCGGCGACGGTCCCTCTCGAGGTGCGGATCGGCTTCGCCCACGCCTCGGTGCAGTGGATCGCCGACCGGTGCGGCGCAGACCTGCTCCACGTCAAGGGCGCCGCCCTCGACCCGACGCCTGGTGCCCGATCGCGGCTTCTCCGACGCTGACGTGCTCGTGCGGCCCACCCACGTGGCTCGGGTGCTGGCCGAGCTCCCTCGGCATGGGTGGGAGCTGATCAACTCGTTCGCCTACGGCTCCTCGTTCGAGCACTCGGCGACGCTGCGGCACAGGGACTTCGGCCTGCTCGACCTGCATCGCATCTTCCCCGGGGCCGGACCCACCCCTGAGGAGGCCTTCGCGACGCTGTGGGCCGAGCGACGCACGACGACCCTCGGGGGGTGGCCCTGCGCCGTGCCGGCGCGTGGCGCCCAGGCGGCACTGCTGCTGCTCCACGCCGCCCGGGGAGGCAGGGACCCCAAGGCGGCCCGAGACGTCGGCTTCGTCTGGACGAGGGCCAGCGACGACGACCGTGCCCAGGTGCTGGAGTGGGTGGGGCGGCTCGATGCCGCTCTGGGCTTCTCCGTCATCACGGGCGAGCTCGACCGCCATCGCGACGACCCGGCATACGACCTGTGGCGCGTGGCGGCCGAGGGCGGCACGCAGGATGGAGGAGTGGCGGGCGCGGGTGCGCGCCGCCCGCGGGCTGCGGGCCAAGGCGCTCGTCGCCGGACGCTCGGTCCTCGTCAACGTCGAGCACCTCACCATCGTGCGGGGCCGCCCGGTCTCGCGACGCGAGGTCGTGGCGGAGTTCTTCGACCGGCCGCTGCGCGGGCTGCGCGAGCAGCTGTCCGCGGCGGCGGGGGAGGCGCGAGTGAGCCCGGCCTACCGACCTGGCGCCGACGTCGCCGTCACCGTGAGCGACGACGGGGCCACGGTCTATGTGGCACACCTGCCCGCTGGCCCGATCCTCGTGCTCGCACGGAGCAGGCGCCGTGATCTGGTGCGAGGCGACCGAGGGCTCGGCCGAGGGCTGGATCGACCCGGGTGGCCGATGCCTTCGACGTAGCCCGCGACGGGCATCGCCGGCGACGCTGCTCGCCTTCGTGCACATGCTGCGCGCGCAAGACCTGCTCGACGAGGCCGAGTCGACCCGAGAGACCTGACGGGAGGGCCGCGCGCCGCGACGGCGACGCGTGCGCCGTCGGTCAGGTGCTGCCGTCAGCCTCTGCGGGCGCGCTTGCTGCGGGCCTTGCGCTCGCTCCGGGTGAGCTTCGTGCCCACCTCGCGGTTCTGGCCGTAGTAGCCGTAGCGATGGGCCGTCGAGGTGGCGGGCACCATGTTGAGGGCGAAGCCGGCGACCGGCGCGTCGACGGTCTCGAGCGACTGCACCGCGCTCGCGAGGTCGCGCTTGCGGGTGCGGTCGGCGGCAACGACCATGATGAGGCCGTGGGTCAGCTTGTTGATGAGCACCGCATCGATGACGGGCACGACCGGGGGGCTGTCGACGAGGATGAAGTCGAAGTCGTGCGAGAGCTTGCCGAAGAGCGTCTCCATCGGCTCGGACCCGAGCAGCTCGCTGGGGTTCGGCGGGACGGGACCCGAGGGGAGCACGTGCAGGCTCGTCTCGCGCCAGCGCTGGATGACGTCGGCGGGGTCGGCGTGCCCGAGCAGCAGGGTCGTCAGGCCGAAGGAGCCGTCGAGTCCCATCGAGGTCGCCACCGACGGGTTGCGCAGGTCGCCGTCGATGAGCAGCACCTTGGAGCCGGCGTCGGCCATCGCCATGGCGAGGTTGATCGTCGTGGTCGTCTTGCCCTCGCCGGGCACCGACGAGGTGATGACGAAGGAGTGGCCGCCCGTCGTGACGTCGACGAAGAGCATGTTGGTGCGCAGGCGCCTGATCGACTCGGCGTGGCGCCCGTGCGGGTCGTTCTCGACCGTCAGCAGCCCGTCGCGCGGGGACTTGACGATGGGGATGTCACCGAGGATCGGTCGGGGGGAGAGCGCCTTGATGTCGTCCTCGGTGCGCACCTTGGTGTCGAGGGCGTGGGCGAGAAGGGCCAGCCCGATGCCGAGCGCGAGACCGAGCAGGCCGCCCAGCATGAGGTTGCGCTTGGCATTGGGTGAGGAGGGGGCACCGGGCACCTGCGGCCTGGGCGATGGTCTGTGACTGCACGGCCTGGCCGTTGGCAGCGAGGAGGGGAGCGAACTTCTCGGTCGCCACGTCGGCGAGGATGGGGCCAGCCGCGTTGGCGATGCGGGCGGCAGTGACCGGGTCACCGCTGGTCGCCGTGATCGTCATCATGTTCGACGTCGTGGAGACGTCGGCGGAGACGGACACCGGCGCGTTGGGCTGCAGTCCCAGGCTCTCGCGCAACGGTTCGATGACCGACGGGGCGTTGAGGACGTCGACGTACGTCGCGAGGTCGTTGGCACCGATCGCATAGGCGCCCACCTTCTCGCCGGTGGCCGACACGGGCTGGGTCGCCGACAGGTAGATCTTGGCGCTCGCCGTGTAGACGGCAGGCGTCATCATCGTCTGGACGGCCGTTGCCGCGATCACGGTGAGCAGTGTCAACGCGATGATCCGCCAACGTGCCACCAGAACGCTGAGGAAATCCCGGAACGTCACCTTGCCCCCGGCCCAACTCGACAGTACGTGCGAGCATCCTCCCATAGGATTCGAGGGGTTGTGCCGGGTCCGAGACATCGCGGGCATCGAGCGGTGCACGACGGGATCGGGCCGGGAGCGAACGAGAGCGGGGTGGGTGGCCCATGCGGATACTGCGGGTGTCCCACAGCGCTGTCGTCGACTCCTGGCGCGAGCGCGAGCGGGTGCTCCGCCGCCGCGGTCACCGCGTCGACCTCGTGTCCGCCGCCCGATGGCACGAGGGCGGGCAGGAGGTGCCGCTCGTGGCGAGACCGGGTGAGGACGTCGTCGGCGCACGCACGCTCGGTCGCCACCCCGCCGTCTTCGTCTACGACCCGCGACCGCTCTGGCGGGCTCTGGGCCGGCCGGTCGATGTCATCGACGTGCACGAGGAGCCTTTCGCCCTCGCGACGGCGGAGATCCTGCTGCTGCGATGGCTGCGACGCCAGCGAGCCCCCTACGTGCTCTACACGGCGCAGAACATCGACAAGCGCTACCCCGTGCCCTTCCGATGGGTCGAGCGGGCGGCGCTTCGAGGAGCTCGAGGCGTCAGCGCGTGCAACGAGGCCGCGGCCCGCATCGCCGAGCGCAAGGGCTTCCCGGGCAGGGCCAGCACGATCGACCTCGGCACCGACCTCACCAGCTTCCGCCCCGCCGAGCCTGTCGCCGGGGCGCCAGCGGAGTCCGTCGGGCACGTCGGGCCTGTGGTGGGGTATGCCGGTCGGCTCGACCCAGCCAAGGGTGTCGACGTGCTGTTGCGGGCAGCGGCCATCGATCCCGCCCTGCGCGTGCGCCTCGCCGGCGACGGCCCGGAGCGCGCGGCGCTCGCCGCGCTCGCCGACGAGCTCGGGGTCACCGGGACCGGGTCGAGTTCACCGGGCCGCTGGCCGCCGACGGCGCTGCCCGACTTCTATCGGTCGCTCGACGCCCTCGCCGTGCCGTCCCTGACGACGACGAGCTGGGTCGAGCAGTTCGGCCGGGTGGCACTCGAGGCGATGGCCTGTGGCACTCCCGTCGTGGTCAGCGACAGCGGAGCCCTCCCCGGAGTCGTCGACGGAGCCGCTCTCGTCGTGCCGGAGGGCGACCCCGCAGCGCTCGCCAAGGGGCTCCAGCAGGCGACCGGCGACCCGGTCGTGCGCTCCCGGCTCCGGGCCGACGGCCTCGGCCGCGCTCGTCGCAGCTCATGGGACGAGGTCGCCACGGCCTACGAGCAGCTCTACCGGCGGGCGAGCCATGAGCGGGTCGAGGCGGACCGACCGCTCGAGGTCGTCGTCGTCGCCTACGGCCAGCCGGCGCTGCTCGCTCGGGCGCTCGCCCCGCTCGACGGACTCTCCGTCACCGTCGTCGACAACTCCTCGTCGCCCGAGGTGCGCTCCGTGGTGGGCGGCACCGGGGCGCGGTACGTCGATCCGGGCCGCAACGGAGGTTTCGCCGCGGGGGTCAACGAAGGTCTGCGACGTGCCGATCCGCTCGCTGACGTGCTGCTCGTCAACCCCGATGCCGTCATCGACCGGTCCGCCATCGAGACGCTGCGCACCGCGCTGGCCTCTGACGGCACGACTGGCCAGCGTGGGTCCTGCTCAGTTCGACGCCGCCGGGCGGCCGTCCCGGGTCGGGTGGCCGTTCCCCTCGCCGCTCGGCACCTGGGTCGACGCCGTGGGTCTGGGGCGGCTTCGCCGCAACGCCTACGTCATCGGGTCGGTGCTGCTGCTCCGGCGCGAGGCACTCGACCACGTCGGGCCCTTCGACGACGAGCGCTTCTTCCTCTACGCCGAGGAGACGGACTGGGCCTACCGAGCCACGCGCCTCGGGTGGCGACACCGTGTCGTCGACGAGGTCCAGCGTCGAGCACGAGGGCGCCGCGACGAGCACCGACGACGTCGCGCCGGAGTGGGCCACTTCCTCGCCGCCCACGAGATCTACCTCCGCAAGCACCACGGCCCCGTCGGGTGGCAGTTGAGCCGAGCCGGCAACGTCGCCGGGTCGGCGGTGCGCGCCGCGCTGCTCCGCGGTGATGCCCGGCGGGCGGCTCGCGACCGTGCCTTGCTCTACCTGCGCGGGCCGGCACGCCACGAGAGCCGACCCCGCGACGCGCGGCCGGCGCCGCTCGACGGCGGGCGCGCCATGAGCTCGTCGGTGACCGAGAGAGTCCGCGAGGTCTTGAGCCAGGAGCGCACCCTGCAGGTGCTCCTCGTCGCGGGGGCCGTGGTGCTCGCGCTGGTCGTGGCTCGGCTGTCGGTGACGATGCCGGAGGCCGCCATCGTCATCGTCGGTGGCCGTGCTGGCGATCGGCGTCACGGCCCTCCAGCCCGGTCTGATCCCGCTCGTGTGCCTTCCCTTCGCTGCTCGTCGTCCTCCGCGTCGGCGCCGGGGGAATCGACCTGTCGCTGTCGGACTTCGTGCTCGCCGCCGCGACGCTTCCGGCGCTCTTCATGGCCCGGCGCCCCTTCGCCCCCGGCCTCCGAGCCGTCCTCTGGGCCTCCGTCTTCTACCAGTTCACGACGCTCGTGACGGTGGTCAACAACCCGTATGCCGCCAACGCGGTCGAGTGGGCGCACGCGTGGATGTTGGTGGCCGGGGGACTGCTCGTCGGCTGGGCTGTCGGCGCCAACGGCTACGGGCGGACCGGCGTGCGGCTGCTCTTCTTCACGATCGGCCTGCTTGCGCTCATCACCGTCGTCGAGGGACTGATCCAGTTCGCCGAGGGTGATCTCACACCGGTCTATCCCAGCTTCCCGTTCCCCATGCACAAGAACTTCGCGGGCACGCTCTGCGGCCTCGGAGCAGCGATGGTCTATGCACGTCCCCGGTGGGCGGGCCTGTCGAGGCCCACGACGATCATCCTGATGACCCTCATGATCGGGGCCATGCTCTTCACCCAGTCGCGGCAGGCCGTCGTGGGTCTCGTCGGTGCCGTCTTCGTGCTCGTGCTCCGCTCCAACACCGACCGCAAGCGCTCCAAGCTCACGCTGCTCCTCCTCGTGCCGATCGTCGTGGTCGTGACCAACCTCGTGCAGGATCAGCTCAAGTCCGACAACCAGTTCAACTCGGCGCTGCAGCGGCTCACCTGGTTCCAGGACTCGCTCACGGTCTGGAGCACGGACCCGTGGTTCGGCGTGGGGCTGCGGTGGTGGTACACCGACCGCTTCCCCTTCCAGTTCCAGCCACCGAACGCCGAGATCGAGGTGCTGACGTCGGCCGGCGTGCGTCGGACTGCTGGGGTTCATCGTGCTGCTCGTCGTCTCCCTGCGGGTCGCCTGGAGGCTCGACCCCGTCTACGGCTCGCTGGCGGTCGCGGTGCTCGTCTCCCGCACTCGTGCAGGCGCAGTTCGACCTCTACTGGGCCGCCGTGCAGGGCTCGCTGCCCTTCGTCGTGCTCGGGCTGTGCCTCGGCGCCCAGCGGCATGCCGAGGAGAGGGCCGCCCTCCCAGCCGGGCGCGCGCGACGCCCCGGAATCGAAGGCGCCGGTGACCATCGCATGACCGTGATCGTGCAGATCACCCCCGAGATCGGGCCGGGCACGGGGGTGGGCGCCGTCGCCCACCATCTCGAGCAGGAGTGGCAACAGCAGGGGATCACCGTCAAGCGGTTCACCATGCGTGAGGCCGGCGGCGACTGGCTGCCGCAGCCCGGACGGCGGCGCTGCGGGTCGCCTCGCCCTGATGGCGCGCGTGGTGTGGTTCTCGACGGTCGGCACCCGCCGCGCCCGCGCCTACCTGCGGCGTCACCCGGAGCGAGCTGTCGATCTGTCACAACGACGCCCTCGCCGGCAACGTCTACGTCAACCACGGCATCGTGCAGGCAGCGATGCGCGCGCGTGGGCACTACTGGCTCCGGATGGTGCGCAACCCGCTCCACCTCTTCACCAC
Organism: uncultured Actinomycetota bacterium; assembly: GCA_963697735.1. Lineage (GTDB taxonomy): Bacteria > Actinomycetota > Actinomycetes > Actinomycetales > Dermatophilaceae > Humibacillus. The sequence continues at coordinate 115,607 of CAVOOZ010000008.1, forward strand.
CGCCCGCGATCGCCGCCGCTACTCCCGCGGCGGGGCTCCATCGCGTCGTCGTCAACCTCGTGAGCGGCGAGGAGCGCCTGCTGCGGGAGAGCCTACCCACAGCTGAGCCTGCCCACCGTCGTCATCGGCAACGGGGTCGACGTCGACCGCTTCAGCCCCCCGAGCGAGGATGCGCGCTCAGAGGCCGCGCGAGCGCCTCGGTGTCGGCCCCGACGAGTCCGTCGTGCTCTTCATCGGCAACGAGTTCGGCCGCAAAGGACTCGCGATGCTCGAGACGGCCGTGGCGCGACCGCTGCCCGAATCGGCGCACCTCGCTCGTCGTCGGTGGCGACCCCGAGATGATCCGCTCCGAGCGTCACTCGGCCGCGCCGTGAGCGCGCTCGCGGCCCGGGCTGCACTTCGTCGGCGCGCAGCCCGACCCGCGGCCCTGGCTGCGTGCCGCCGACGTCCTCGCGATGCCCAGCGCCTACGAGTCCTACGGGCTCGTCGTGCTGGAGGCGCTGGCCTGCGGGGTGCCGGTCGTCGCCACGGCGACGGGGTGCGTGCCCGACGTCGTAGTCGACGGAGTCAATGGGGCCGTCGTCGCCGGCACGCCGGAGGACCTGGCGGCCGGCCTGCAGCGAGTGCTCGCGCTGCCCGCGAGGCGCTCCGCGCGGGCGGCACGCGCAACGGCAGAGCAGCACTCGTGGGACGAGGTCGCCCGGCGCTACCTCGATGTTGACAGGTGGCCGTGACCCTGAGGACGCTCGACCGATCGCGGTCAGGGGACGAGTGAGGGTTCTGCACGCGGTGCGCTCCGACGCGTTCGCGGGCGTGGAGCGCTACGTCGCGCGGCTCGCCGACGCCCAGTCGGAGCGAGGTGACCACGTCTTCGTCATCGGCGGCGACTCGCGTGCGATGCGCCGAGAGACCGCGCGCGCGGCGTCGGCGCTCGTGCCGGCGGCGACGGTGGCGAGCACGACTGGCGATCGGTAGGCGCTCTCGCGCACCCGGCCCGACGTCGTGCACGTCCACATGACCGCCGCGGAGACCGCCGGGGCCATCGCCCTGCTCGGCCGCGACGTACCGCTCGTCACGACCCGACACTTCGGACAGGCCCGCGGGAGTCACCGGCGTCGTGCGTCTCGCGACCGGGTGGGTCGATCGCCGCATCGACGCGCAGATCGCCGTGAGCCAGTGGGTCGCCGACCGGGTCGAGGGAGACAGCGTCGTGATCCATCCCGGGGTGCCGGTGCTGCCGGACCCGGCGCCGCTGGAGTCGCGCGATCGCGTCGTCCTCGTGGCGCAACGGCTCGAGGCGGAGAAGCAGACCGTTCTCGCGCTCGAGGCATTTGCCGAGTCAGGGCTGGCCGACAGCGGCTGGCGCCTCGAGGTTGCGGGCACTGGCTCGTTGCGGCACGGCCCTGCAGGTCGCAGGCTGCACAGCTCGGGCTGGCCTCGTCCACGCGGTTCCTCGGCCACCGGCGCGACGTCCTCGACTGCATGGGTCGCAGCCGGATGCTGCTCGCCACGGCCGCCGGCCGAGCACTTCGGGCTCACCGTCCTCGAAGCGATGTCGTGCGGGCTGCCCGGTCGTGGCCGCCGGCGCGGCGGGTCATCTCGAGACCCTCGGGGCCGTGCTCGGGCACGCGTTCTTCACCCGGCCGGCAACACGGCCGACGCGGCCGCGCTCCTGCGCGTGAGCTGGCCGACGCCGACGCTCGCTGGACGTCGTACGCTGGCGCTCCAGCGGGCCGAGCAGTCGTCACGTTTCACGGCGGAGCGGCAGGCCGACGCGACCGACGACGTCTACAGGAGCGTGCTCTGATGGATCTCGTCGTCACCTCGCTCGAGGCCTGGGACACGGTGTGGCGGCGCAACCAGCACCTCGTGGCCGGTCTGCTCCGACGCGACCCTGCACTGCGCGTGCTCTTCGTCGAGCCGGCGACGGATCCCCTGCACGCGGGGCTGGGCGGCGGCCGACCACGGCGCGGACGGGGCCTTCGCGCCCACGTCGCGGACGGCATACGGGACGGTGGCCTGTGGCTGCTCGAGCCGACGAAGTGGCTGCCACGCCGGGTCGACCGGTCGGTCGACGAACGGTGGGCGCGGCAGGTCGTGCGCGCCGCGCGCGGACTCGGCATGGGTGACCCCGTGCTCTGGGTCAACGACCCCCGCGGGGCGATGCTCGTGGAGGCGACGACGTGGCGCTCGCTCTATGACGTCACCGACGACTGGACCCTGGCCGAGCGGCCCGCTGCCGAGACGGCACGCATCCGCGCCCAGGAGGACGTGCTGCTGTCGCGCTGCGACGAGGTCGTCGTCTGCTCCGCCGGCGCTGGCGACGGAGCAAGGGCGCCGACCGCGACGTCACGCTCATCCCCAACGGGGTCGACGTGGCGGCGTACTCCGTCGGGCACGCGCGCCCCGTCGACCTGCCCGAGGCACCCGTCGTGCTGTATGCCGGCACGCTCCACGGTGACCGCCTCGACGTCGCGCTGTGCGCCCGGGTCGCCGACGCGCTGGAGGGCCGCGGGCACCTCGTGCTGCTCGGTCCCGATGCGCTCGAGACCGCCGAGCGCGCGAGGCTCGAGGACGCCGGCGTCGTGCTCCTCGGCGCGCGACCGAGCGCCGAGGTGCCCGCCTACCTGATGCACGCCGACGTGCTCGTCGTGCCGCACGTCGTGACGCCCTTCACCGACAGCCTCGACCCGATCAAGCTCTACGAGTACCAAGCGGCCGGCCGGCCGGTCGTGTCGACGCCGGTGGCCGGCTTCCGCGACGCCGCCGACGAGCTCGTGACGATCGCGGACGCCGACACGTTCGCTGCCGTGGTGGGCGGCATGGTCGACGGCGTGGGGGCACGGGTCGGTGGACTGGTGCGCCGTGCTGATGCCGAGCGGTTGGCGCTGATCGACTGGTCGACTCGGGTCGACCGGATGGCAGCGATCCTGACGCGCCTGCGGGCTGGGGGATCGACATGAGCACTGATCCGGCTGTGTCGTCCGTGCTCCACGTCCGAGCCCTCGGCATCACGGTGGCCATCGAGGTCGCGGACGACGCCCTCGCCGAGCCTCTGGAGCGTGCGTGGGAGGCGGTGCTCGTCACGGCGGACTCGGCAGGTCCTCGGGTGCGCACCCCCGGCCCGCCGGCCGAGGGTGCCGACCGCTCGGTCGACGAGCTCGCGGCGACACTGAGCCACATCACGCAGGACGTGACCCGTGCGGCGATCGAGTCGCGGGCGGGGGAGCTGTTCATGTTCCATGCCGGCGCCCTCTGCGACCAGGTCTCGGGTGCCACGCTCGCCTTCGTCGCGCCGGGAGGCACGGGCAAGACGACGCTCGTGCGCACCCTGGGCCGGGGTCGCGGCTACGTGACCGACGAGACGGTGGGCGTGCGGGCCGACCTCGGGATCGAGTCCTACAGCAAGCCGTTGTCGGTGCGTCGGCCTGGCGTCGGCGGGCCCAAGGACGAGACCTCACCCTTCGCGCTCGGGTTGGAGGTGCCGCGGGTGCCGCCCTGGTTGGCGGGCATGGTCGTGCTGCGGCGCGACCTCGGCCCGGACGTGCCGCTGGTCGTGGAGGAGGTCGACCCGCTCGACGCCCTCGTCATGCTCGGGCCCGAGACCTCCTCGCTGGCGCTGCTGGATCGTCCGCTGCACGCCCTGTCCGCCCTGCTGGACACGATCGGCGGTCTGCGGGTCGTCCGGTACCACGACGCAACCGATCTCGATCCGCGTCGTTCGGGACGTCCTGGCGGCGTCGCGATGACCGGCACGGCGCAGGAGGGGCTGGACGGCTGACGCGAGCGGGGCCGGGCCGAGTGACGAGTCGTGGGACGGCGTCGACCATCGTCTCGGCCTGCCCGCTCATCGACCGGCTCGAGAGCGAGGCCGGGGTCGGTCGTCATGGTCGAGTCAGGAGCCGCTCACCGCATCGTGCGGCTCTCGGTCCTCGGCCGCGAGATCCTCGACGCGGTGGGCGAGCGCACCACGCTGGGGTCCCTCGAGGACGTGATCCTCGAGCGCCTCGGCCCTCCGCCGGACGGTGACCTCTCGGGCGCCGTGCAGGCTGCGGTGCGCGAACTGTCCGACGCTGGGCTGCTGAGCGTCACGCCAGTCTGGGTCGGATGTGACGCAATCGTGACATTCGCGCGGCTGAATCAATGCGTGGATTTCGGTCTCCCGGACCGCCTCTCGGCGTGCGGTATGTTGACTGCGTTCTTGGGGTTTCAGTCTTCGAGTGGGGGATTCATCCATGTCGCACAACCATGACGTCAGCGCGACGCCACCGAGCCGACGCTCGGTCGTCAAGGGCGCTGCCTGGGCCGTGCCGGCCGTCGTCGTCGCAGCCGCAGCGCCGACGGTCGCCGCTTCGGCCGGCCTCCATCCAGCTTCACGGGCGGAGCGTGCAAGCTGCCGGGCAACTCGTCAGTCATCTTACAAGGGCTACGTCTTCGAGCTCACGGGCACCAACAGCCCCGGTCCTAACCCCACGACGCCATCACGGTGATCACGGCAGTCAGAGTGTCGGCTTCGCAGACCGCCGGAACCGCGTTCGCTCGTGAAGCCGACTTCCGGTGCGCGCGCGCCGACACCGTGCGCGACCACGACCTGCGGAGGGGCTCCGTGCAACCGCACCCTCTGCACGCCCGACGGCAGCGACCCAGACGTATCCTCATCTACACCGGCTCGCAGGCCAACAGCCAGAACACGTTCGTCAGCGTGACGTACCAAGTCTACGACTGCACCGGGTGCATCGCCCATCGGCGCCGCCGGTCACGATCTCGAGCACGGTGTCGACTCACGCCCGACACGCCGCGGTGCAGCGGCTCATGCGATCATCGTAGGCCGTCTTCCCGCTCGCCGGCCTGAGCAGGAGTCATCGAGCAGGCCCGATCGCGACACGGATCGGGCCTCTCGATGGTCGTGCATGCGACCCTGTCGACGACCGCGTGAGGTCGCGCGCGTGGATCAGACGTCAGCGAAGCCCAGCTCGACGCCTGGATGTCGTCGACGAACGCCATCACCGCAACGGCGCCGACGACGGGCCCTCCAGCCAGCAGGCCATCGGCTCCGAGCAGCACGGCGCTCGGGGTCCCGCGCATGTCGAACGTCTCGGAGAGCAGGCCGTCGGTGTCGTGCAGGCGTCAGCGGCTCGATCGGCGACGTCAGAGTCGTCATGTCAGGGGCCTGACCGAAGCACGAGATCGCACGTCGAGCATGGGCAGATCCTCCGCGCCAGCCCGGCACCGCCGCGATGACGTCCGTGCAGCTGGCGCAGCCCTCCGACACGTAGACGAGCAGCTGCGGGCGCTGCGCGCTCAGCCGCCGGAGGTGCGTCGTGGAGCCGTCACCCAGCGTCACGGGCAGGGCCGGCGTGCGCACCCGGAGGTAGTCGCCCTCCTCGACCGCGAGCTCGCCCGACGGCCTCGGCGCTCGGCGCCTCGGACGGTTCGGTGCCGGTGCCGATGACGAGCAGCACCGTCAGCGCCGCTGCTGCGGCTGCCAGGAGCCACTGCCACGGCGTCGTGCCGTCGATGACCCGGCTCAGCAGCGCGTCACCGCTTGCAGCGCCACGACGACCGAGCCAACGGCCAGCGCGACCAGCCACGCGTTGCGCCACACGGTGAACGTCGTGATGCGGCCGGGGCCCATGCTGCCGAAGCAGGCGCAGTCGACGTCGGTCTCGAACCCGCGAGCGCGCACCACGAGCACGAGGTAGGCAGCGAAGAGGGCGAGCACGGCGATCGAGACGACGAGCCCGACCCAGCCGCCCACGACGACCAGGGCCACGCCCAGCACGATCTCGACCCAGGGCAGGGCCGTGACGACGAGAGGCGCGGCGAGCGGTGCGGGGCACCTGCAGGGCCGTGAAGGCCTGGGCGGACGCTGCGGGCGACCGCAGCTTGCCCACCGCGCTGACGACGAGCACGACGGCGAGGATGGCAGGAGCGATGGCAAGAGCATCTGTGGGCACAGCGCATTCTAGGCAGCCTGGCTCGGCTGACGGTCGCGCACACGCAGGATTGGACCCCTGCACCGCCCTCTGGGTCTGGTCGGCCACAATCGACGGGCATGCGCATCAGCTCGGTCAACGCCAACGGCATCCGGGCGGCCGCCCGACGCGGAGCCGTGACGTGGCTCAGGGCGGCCGATCCCGAAGTGCCTGTCCTGCAGGGGGAGGCTCCGTGCGAGCGACACTGACATTGCACAAGGTGCTCGCCGAGGCCGGGCTGAGCACAGCTGGTCGGTCCGCGCAGGCGATGGCTTCGCCAAAGGTCGCGCCGGCGTGGCCGAGCGTGAGCCGCCCTTCGACGCGTGGCTCGACGAGGCGGCTGGGTCGACGTCGTGCGCCGCGCCGCAGGTGAGGGACCAGGCCCCTACACGTAGTGGTCGAGGCGCAGCAAGGCGTTCGACAACGACGCCGGCTGGCGCATCGACTATCAGCTCGCCTCAGCGCCACTGGCGGCCACCGTCACCGCAGCCCGGGTTGGGCGCGCGCCCCGTCGTATGCCGCCGGTGGAGCGACCACGCCCCCGTGGTCGGCGACACGCGTCTGAGCCCGCCGGACGGCATACCGCTGAGGTCGGCAGGGAGCTGGCGGACGCGGTGCGGGACGGGCGCGCGCCATGGGCCAGAATGCACCCATGTCTTCGACCGCAACGCCGACGCACCAACCGCGCAGCCTGTCCGGCATGCAGCCGACGAGCGACTCGCTGCACCTCGGCAACTACATCGGCGCCCTCGTGGAGTGGGTCAGGCTGCAGGAGACCCACGACGCCTTCTACTTCGTGGCCGACCTGCACGCCCTGACGGTCTCGCCCGACCCGGCCGTCCTGCGCGAGCGCACGCGTCTGACGGCAGCGCAGTTCATCGCCGGTGGCGTCGACCCGTCGCGGTCGGTGCTCTTCGTGCAGAGCCACATCGCCCAGCACACCGAGCTGTCGTGGGTCCTCTCGTGCCTCACCGGCTTCGGCGAGGCGGGCCGCATGACGCAGTTCAAGGACAAGTCGGCCAAGGGCGCCGGGCCCAACGTCGGGCTCTTCACCTACCCGGTGCTGCAGGCCGCCGACATCCTCATCTACGACGCCAACGTCGTGCCGGTGGGGGAGGACCAGCGCCAGCACCTCGAGCTCTCGCGCGACCTCGCCGGCCGCTTCAACGCGCGCTTCGGCGACACGCTCGTCGTGCCCGAACCGCACATCATGAAGGCGACCGCCAAGATCCAGGACCTCCAGGACCCGACGGCCAAGATGAGCAAGTCGGCGGCGACCGACGCCGGCCTCATCAGCCTGCTCGACGACCCGGCCCGCACGGTCAAGAAGATCAAGTCGGCGGTCACCGACACCGAGCGCGAGATCCGCTTCGACGTGGACGCGAAGCCCGGCGTCTCCAACCTGCTGTCGATCCACGCGGCGCTGTCGGGCACGCCGATGGCCGAGCTCGAGGCCGCCTACGAGGGCAAGGGCTACGGCGACCTCAAGAAGGACGTCGCCGAGGTCGTCGTCGGGGCCGTCACGCCGTTCCGCGAGCGCACGCTCGAGCTGATGGCCGACCCCGCCGAGCTCGACCGCATCCTCGCCGACGGCGCCGAGCGCGCTCGCGCGGTCGCCGAGGCCACGGTGCGGCGCGTCTACGACAAGGTCGGCCTGCTGCCGGCCCTCGGCCGGGACCGGGATGACTCACGCGCGCCCGCCGATGCTGGATAGGGTGCCACCGTGACACAGACAGGGGAGCTCAAGGCGCGAGCCATCGCGTTCTACCTACCCCAGTACTTCCCGATCCCGGAGAACGACGAGTGGTGGGGGCGTGGTTTCACCGAGTGGACCAACACCGCCAAGGCGCGCCCGCTGTTCCCCGGACATCGGCAGCCGAACCTTCCCGCGGACCTCGGGTTCTACGACCTGAGGGTCCCGGAGACCCGCGCCGCCCAGGCCGAGCTGGCACGAGAGCACGGGGTGGAGGCGTTCGCCTACTGGCACTACTGGTTCGGAAACGGTGACCGCATCCTCGAGCGGCCCTTCACGGAGGTGCTGCAGTCGGGAGAGCCCGACTTCCCCTTCTGCCTCGCCTGGGCCAACCAGACCTGGACGGGCATCTGGCACGGTGCCGCCGACCGCGTGTTGAAGCAGCAGCGCTACCTCGGCGAGGAGGACGACCTTCGCCATTTCCAGACCGTCCTGCCCGCCTTCCGCGACGACCGCTATCTCCGAGTCGGCGGGCGTCCCGTCTTCTACGTGTTCCGGCCCGAGGAGCTGCCGGACGCCGCGGCCTTCGTGGACCGCTGGCAGACGGTTCGCCGCCGACGCGGGCCTGGGCGGGCTCTACCTCGTGGCCGAAGCGAGCGATCTGCTCGGCGCCGGCCCCCGATTCTCTCCGGCAACAGGCCGTCGCCGCCGGCTTCGACGCGAGCGTGTACATGCGCCTTCCGGCGGTCCTGTCAAGGTCGTCGCACATCGCGATGCGCGTGGCCCGCAAGGCGATGAGAGGCGGCCCCGAGATCTATGCCTACTCGGACCATGCCGCGGCGGACCTGCCTGCGGGGCCAGCCGTCCAGCCGTGCGTGTACCCCAACTGGGACAACACGCCGCGATCGGGACGAGGTGGGCTGGTCCTGACGGGGAGCCACGCCGGCGAAGTTCGCGTCGCAACGTCGCTGCGGCCGTAGCGACACTGTCCTCGCGCCCGACGGATGAGCGGCTGCTGTGGGTGAAGTCGTGGAACGAGTGGGCCGAGGGCAACCATCTCGAGCCCGACCTCGTGCACGGCACGGCGTGGCTCGAAGCGCTGCACCGAGGGCTGGTTCAGTGACCCGGCCGCTCCGGGTCGCCATGATCTCCTACTACCTGCCCAGTGGCTCGAAGATCGGCGTCGGCTACCAGGTCCACGAACTGGCCACAGAGCTGACCAGGCGGGGTCACGAGGTGACGGTCTTCAGTGAGTGCCCGCCCGTGGAGGGCGCCGTCTACGGCCACCGTCACATCCGCATCTCCGGCTCACTGCGCACGTTCCGTTTCGCCACGCGGCTCAGGCGCGAGGACGACCGGGATGTCGGGCCGCAGCTTCAGCAGGTGTGGGATGGCGCCGATGTGGTCTTCGTGGGCGTGGGTGATGACCATCGCCTCGATGTCGTCGAGCCGGTTCTCCACGTGCCGCAGGTCGGGCAGGATCAGGTCGACGCCGGAGTTCGTCGTGATTGGGTAGACCTCCGAAGTCGACGATCAGCAGTCGACCGAGGTGCTCGAACACCGTCATGTTGCGGCCGATCTCGCCGATGCCGCCGAGCGCGGTGACCCTCAGCCCGCCCGGAGCCAGCGGCTTCGGGGTGTGAGTGCTGCGGAGGGGACGGTCGATCGAGCACCGCGGCGAACGTGATGTCGGCGGCCAGCTCCTCGAGTTGTTGGGGTGTCGCGGGGATTTGCGGGAGTCTGGGCTCCCCCACGTCGATGCCGAGCAGGCGCAGCCCGGCCTTGGCCATGGTCACGCCACCGAGCCGGGTCTGTGCGTCGTTGAGGCGACCGAGCGTGACGTGGTACTTACGCGCCGTGGCGAGGTCACCGGAGGCGAACGTGGACAGCATGTCTCGCAGCTGGCTGGCCGCGACGTGGCCCCAGACGCTGATGAAGCCGGTGGCGCCCATGGCGAGCCACGGGAGGTTGAGCGCGTCGTCGCCCGAGTAGTAGGCGATGCCGGTTTCGGCCATGATCATCGCACCGCCGTGCAGGTCGCCCTTGGCGTCCTTGATCGCGGCGATGTTGGGGTGCGCTGCCAGGGTCCGGATGGTGTCCCACTCGATGGGCACCACCGAACGGGGCGGGATGTCGTAGAGCACGTTGGGCAGCGCCGTCGCGTCCGCGACCGCGGTGAAGTGGGCCAGCAGACCGGCCTGCGGCGGGCGGGAGTAGTACGGCGTGACCACCAGCAGTCCGTGTGCGCCCTCGCGCTCGGCGGTCTTGGCGGCGCCGATCGAGTGGGCGGTGTCGTAGGTGCCGACCCCGGCGACGATGCGCGCACGGTCGCCGACGGCCTCGAGCACCGCACCCAGCAGAGCGGTCTTCTCCGCATCGGTCGTCGTCGGCGACTCGCCGGTGGTGCCGGACACCACCAAGCCGTCGCAGCCGGCGTCGACCAGGTGCGTGGCTACCTTCTTCGCGGTCACCAGATCGAGCGAGCCGTCCGGGCCGAACGGCGTCACCATGGCAGTCAGCACGGTGCCCAGGCGTGCGCCGACGTCGATTCCACTGGTGGTCACGGGGGCTAGGTTACCCGCCGGTCGTCATCGATCAGGGCCGACGGGTACCCAAATCTCGTCAGTCCTCGACATCACTCTGCTGACGACGCCTGCGCGGCGCATCGCGGTGGAGATGTGTTCGAAGTCGATCGCGACGTGCGCGCGCGCCAGTGCGTCGGCGTCGTCCCCCCGCCGTTCGGCGATCGCGGCGATGAGTTCCACGTGGTCACGCAGGGACCGCAGTTCCATCTCCCGCATCGTCGACGGCTCGCCCCACAGGTGTGCGGGAGCGCCGATGCTGACCGACGCCTCGAGATCCAGCAGCACCTGCTTGAGCACTCGTTGTGGGCGGCGTCCATGATCGCGAGGTGGAGCCGGCTGTCGGCCTGCTGAGCCGCGCAGTCCGGTCGAGCCGTCGCGGTAGTACTCGAGCGCTTCCGCGCAGCCGCTCGACGTCGCGGCGCCGGTCGGCACTCCGCGGCGGCCGGGCCACCGCCCCGTGCAGCCGGCAGATCGCGTCGCACCGTCGCGTAGCTCGGCCAGAGCTGCCCGAAGCGTCCGACCCACCGCCGCGGTCGACGACCCGGGCCATTGATCCACCACGTAGGAACCGCCACCGCGACCGCGCCGGGTCTCGAGCAGACCGCGGCTCGACGAGGCGGGCCAGCGCCGCACGCACCGTCATCCGGCCCACGCCGCAGCGTTGCGGCCAGTTCGCGTTCGACGGGCAGCCGGGCCCCGGCAGGTACTCGCCGATCGCGATGGCCGTGATGAGTCGGTCGGTGATCTCGTCCACCCGCGTCGGATGGCCAGTTGACTGTCGAGCAGGCCGGGGCGCCTCGCGGGTCGGCCGTGGACCCTGTGCGGGTCCCTCCATGGTCGACGTCACTTCACGCGTCACCGTAATGTTAATTCCACGCTCTTGGTCTTGCCAGCAGACCTTTACAGGTTCCATGCTGATCGGATGCCGGCACAAACGCGACTCGTGCCGTTCCGCGAAACGACACCTGGTTCGGATCACACCCCCACCGCTCTCAGCCCTGGCGCCCTCCCGCTGTTCGTCCTGCACGGCGGACCGGGCATGGCGGCGCACGACTACGTCCGCAACATCGCCGCGCTGGCCGACGAGACGGGCCGGACGGTGGTGCACTACGACCAGATCGGCTGCGGCCGGTCCACCCACCTGCCCGACGCCCCGATCGACTTCTGGACCCCGGACCTGTTCGTCGAGGAGTTCCACACCGTGCGGGCCGATCTCGGCTTCGACGACTACCACGTCCTCGGCCAGTCGTGGGGCGGCATGCTCGGCGCGGAGATCGCGGTGCGCCGCCCCCAGGGGCTGGCGTCCCTGTCGATCTGCAACTCCCCCCGCGTCCATGGCGCTGTGGATGAACGCGGCCGCCACGCTGCGGGCCGAGTTGCCCGAGGAGACCCAGGCCGCGCTGGACCGGCACGAAGCCGCGGACCGCGGCCGACCCCGAGTACGTCGCCGCCACGATGGAGTTCTACGCGCGCCACGTCTGCCGCACGACGCCCATGCCGCAGGACTTCCTCGACAGCGAGGCGCAGATGGAACGCGAACCGACCGTGTACCACACGATGAACGGCCACGAGTTCCACGCGCTCGGCACGCTGCGCACGTGGAGCATCATCGACCGGCTCGATCGGATCACCGCGCCGACGCTGGTGGTCGCGGGCGAGGACGAAGCCACGCCCGAGACCTGGGCACCGTTCGCCGAGCGCATCCCCGGCGCCCGCAGTCACGTGTTCGCCGACGCGAGCCACTGCACCCACCTCGAACAGCCGGAAGCGTTCCGGGCAGTCATCGCCGACTTCCTGCACGACCACGACCAGGCCTGAGCCCGGTCCGACCCAGAACAGACGGGACCAACATGTCCGACAACGACATCGCAGCCAAGCAGCGCGAACTCGAATCCTTCGGCTACGCCCAGGAATTGAAGCGCGAAGTCTCGACCGTCGACCTGCTCGTCTACGGGCTGGTCTTCATGGTGCCCATCGCACCGTGGGCGATCTTCGGGACGGTCTACAACAGCTCCTCGGGCATGGTGCCGCTGGTCTACCTCATCGGCCTGATCGCCATGGTGTTCACCGCGCTGGCCTACGCCCAGATGGCCAAGTCCTTCCCGCTGGCCGGCTCGGCGTTCTCCTACGTCGGGCGCGGCGTCCATCCCGGCGCAGGGTTCTTCGCCGGGGTGGGCGATCCTGCTCGACTACCTGCTGGTGCCCACGCTGCTCTACGTGTTCGCCGCGGAGTCGATGATCGGGCTGTTCCCGGATACACCACGGTGGTTGTGGGCCATCGTCTTCGTCATCGTCAACACCCTGATCAACCTGGCCCTGGCATGGCTCGCTGAAGATCGCGACCTGCTGACATCCTCGCCGATCAGCTGGGCGTTTCGCTGGCGATCTTCATCGTCATCGCGGTCCGCGCCATCAACGGCCAGTCGCTGCCCGACGTCAGCTGGGGTACGTCGCCGATCTGGGACCCGAGCACCGTCAGCGCACCGCTGCTGGCCGCCGCGCTGTCCATCGCCGTCCTGAGTTTCCTTGGGTTCGATGGCATCTCGACACTCGCCGAGGAAGTCCACCGGACGCAAGAACCCGGCAGGCCGGGCCATGATCATCGCCCTCTTCGTGGTCGCGGCGCTGTTCATCACCCAGACCTGGCTGGCCAGCCTGCTCGCCGGTGGTCGCGAGTCGTTCAGCGACGACGAGATGGGCAACGCGTTCTTCACGCTGGTGGAGGCCGCGTCGAACACCGGGTGGATGAACGCCTTCTTCGCGGTCAACGTCATGGCGGTGGGTTTCGCCAACGCGATGGCCGCACAGGCCGCGACGAGCCGACTGCTCTACTCGATGAGCCGCGACGGCCAACTGCCGAGTTTCCTGTCGAAGATCAGCAGCCGCAAGGTCCCGATGGCCGCCCTGCTGTTCGTCAGCGCGATCAGCCTGGTGCTGGTGCTGTTCTTCGTCGGCCAGATCGCGTTGATCTCGTCACTGGTGAACTTCGGTGCGCTGTTCGGGTTCTGCCTGCTGCACGTCTCGGTGGTCTGGTACTACGTCGTGCGGCAGAAGTCGAAGAACTACCTGCTGCACCTGGTGGTGCCGGTGCTCGGCTTCGTGATCATCGCCTACGTCCTCTTCAACGCCGACGCACTGGCGAAGATCGGCGGTCTGGTGTGGCTCGCGATCGGAGCGGTGGTGTTCGGGATCAACGTCGCCCGCGGCCGCGGCGTGCCGGAGCTGTCGACGGACACGACGAAGGACTGACCCACACACCTCGCGAGATCTACACCAGCGTCGTGGTCGGGCCCCGGTCGACGACCGTGGCGAGCATCGGCGAGGGCTGCTCAAGCGCGGTGCGGCCAAGGGGCCACCCGGGGCGAAGGCCACCCGGGCGAACCGCTCGCCGATCAGCAGATGCGTTGCCGCATCCGGGTGCAACGCATCGGGCAGCGGGTGGACGGCGAAGTCGGAGGGGCCGTACAGCTCGGCGGCCGTCCAGGTAGTGCAGATTGGGGTCTTCCGCCATGCGCGCGGCCACGAGGTCGGCGAGCTGTTCGCGGATCACGCTCAGCGTCAGGCTGCCTCGGCTAGCGGCAGCGGGATCGCCGGTCGCGACGAGGCGCACCGAGCCGCGAGCGAGCGTGGCCGGATCAAATGCACCAGGACCGGGCGTGGTCTCGTGGATAGCGCAGAAGATCGGGGAGACGAGCAGGATCGGTGTATTGGGATGCCCGTCGCGGATGGTGTCGAGGAATCCGTTCACCGCCGGAACGAACGCGCGCAGGCGCATCGCGTCGAGGTTCACGACGTTGATGCCGAGTTTGACGCTGATGGCGTCAGCAGGCGCGTCGCGGATGACGCGAGCCAGGAATGGGTCCACCATGGCGCTGCCGCCGAGACCGAGGTTACGAAGCTCCACATCTGCGAAGCGGGCAGCGACGCTCGGCCAGATCTCGCTGGGAGCGAGCGCGTTCGATCCATGGCTGATGGAGCTGCCGTGGTGCAGCCATGCTCGACGGCGCCCGACCGGCAGCGGCGTGATCGGTGCGTCGGTCCGCAGCGCGACGATCTCGGTGCGCTCGTGGAAGGGGGGCAGCCAGATCTCGAGGTCCTCGTCGCACCCGGACAGGCCGTCGAAGCGCACCGTTGCAGGCATGCCGCGCTCGAAGATCTTCGCGTGCCCCGTGGTCATGTCGACACGGACCACGTCCCCGCCACTGGTGGTGGCCTGATCGACGAGGCGACCGCCGATCGTCAGGTCGACGGTGCCGTCCGGCCGCTCAGGGACCCCGGCGAGAACCGTTCGGGTGCGCAACAGTTCGAGTTCCACGACGGTGGCACGGGCGCGGAACGCCAGCCGCACCCCGGACGGTTGCGCCTCGGCTGCCGCCAGCTGCGGGTCGGTGCATTGGGCACGGGCTCGGGCGGGCAGCCGGTGAGGCAGCCAACCTCGCTCCGTGCGCTCCAGTTCGGCCAGTCCACGGAACAGCTCGGCGCCCAGCGTTCGGTCTTCGATCCCGGTGGTCACGGTCGGTCGTCTCCCAGTCCTGATGTGCGGGCGGGTTCGTGCTGTGCAGCGGCCGGGCCCTGTCCACCGCGTCGGTGATCGTCACCTCTGCGTCCGAGGTGGCCTGCACGAGGAGCGTGCCCTCGAGCCCGACGGCAGCGGCACCCCACCGGAGGGTGGCGCCCAGTGCGCCGACCCGGTCGCCCCGGCTGCCGAGATAGCCGGCGAGCATGGCGTCCCCGGCGCCCACCGTACTCACCACGGTGACGACGGGCGCCTCGCCCCACAGCGTGCCCTCGGCGTCGACCAGGATTGCGCCGTCGGCGCCGAGACTGGCCAGCACCGCCCGGGCGCCGCGGCGGCGAACCTCCTGCGCCGCCTCGACGACCTCTCCCAGCGTGGTCGGCGTCGCTCCGGTGATTTCGGCCAGTTCGGACAGGTTCGGCTTCACCAGGGCCGGCCTTTCCGGCAGAAAGGGATTCGGCGAGTGCCGACCCGGAGGTGTCGACGGCGACGGGTACGCCCCGTTGCTCGCCGAGGGCGACGAGTTCGCCGTAGAAGTCGGCGGAGACTCCCCCTGGCAGGCTGCCCGCACAGACCAGCCAGCGCGCCCCGGTCAGCTCGCCGGCGACGGCGGCGAGCAGTGCGCCGCGTTCGTCGGCGTCGAGGTGCGGCCCTGGCTCGTTGACCTTGGTGACGGTCCCGTCCGGCTGGGTCAGGCTGATGTTGCTCCGACGTCCCCCGCGATCGGCACGATCACCGCGTCCAACCCGGTTCCGTCGAGCATCTGGCGCAGCTGTGCGCCCACCGGGCCACCCGCCGTCACCACGGCCCGCACCGGCATGCCGTGAGCGTGCAGGGCGAGCGCGACGTTGACGCCCTTGCCGCTCGGCTCGCTCCAACTGCGCCGCCCGCGGTTGACCGCTCCGAGGACCAGATCGTCGAGGAGCACGGTGCGGTCGACGCTGGGATTGGCCGTCACGGTTACGATCACGTGCGCCGAACCTCGACGCCCGCGGTCCGCAACCGTTCGCACCAATCGTCCGACAACCCGGTGTCGGTGATCAGCACGTCGACGTCGCGGACGTCGGCGTGCTTGCTGCCCGTGACGCCACCGAACTTGCCGTGGTCGGCGAGTACCACCCGCTTCGCGGCGCAGTCGAGCATGTGCCTCTTCACTGCCGCCTCGTCCGGGTCCGGAGTGGTCAGCCCGCGCGTCATCGAAATACCGTTCGTACCAAGGAATGCGCCGATGTTGATGTTGAGGTGGCGCAGTTGCCGCATGCCGTCGCCGACTTCTGCGAACCTCGTCCTCCGCAGCCGCCCACCGAGCGTGTACACGGTCAGACGGGGGCGGGTCAGCAGCGCCATGGCCAGGGGCAGGGCATTGACGTGGACGGTGAGGTCGCGGTCGCCGGGGAACACGTCGACCAGCTTCGCCGTGGTCGACCCGGTGTCGATGAGCACCGAACCCTCGGCGGGCAGGTACTCCAGTGCCGCGGTGGCGATCCTGGCCTTCTGGACGCGAACTGAGTGCGGGTCTCCACTGCCGGCGAGGTCGGCGGACTGCACCGGCACCGCCGCGCCACCAGGTACCCCGCGTACAGCGACCGAGACGTTCGAGTGCGATGAGGTCCTTGCGCACGGTCTCGCCGGTAACCCGTAGTTCGTCGGCGACCCGCACCGCGTCGACGCGGCCGCTGCGCCGCATGTGCTCGAGGATGTGGTCTGCTGTTCGTCGGCAAAGGGTTTCACGTTTCGCCGGTTGGTCGGCGGGTCGGGGTCGGCTGCATGACGCAGCGGCCCGCGCCGCCAGCAGGGCGGCCCCGCGTGCCCCCGCTTCGCCGACGTCGGATCGCACCAGATCGCCGAAACGGCGGCGCTTGACGGCGAGCAGCCCCTCGCCGGCGACGACCCGCCGGTCACCACCAGTGTGCGGTGCTGCTCGCCGACCGCCGTCATCGCATCGTGCATCCGCCCTGCCTCGGTCACCTCCTCGAGCGCCGCCCGCCACAGGTGCTCGGGGCCGTCGCCGTCGGTGATGCCGGCGATGTCCCAACCTTCCGAAAGGCGGTGCGAAGACAGCGATTCCGGTCCGGTCGAGTGCGATTGCCCTTGTGCTCAGTTCGGGCAGGGCGGCCACGTCGGTGCCCAGCAGCGCGAGGATCCGCTGCAGAGCCAACCCGCCCGCGCGGCGCCCAGACGAGTGGTCGGCCACCGCATGCCAGCCCGGCGGCCATGCCGAGTTCGGCGAGTTGCGCCACCACGGCGGGCGCCAGGCCGGGGGCGACGGTGCGCACCAGCGCTTCGGCGGTACCGCAGGAGTCCAGTTCGTCTGCGGGCCCGTCGGCGCCCGCTCCCACCACGGCCGCCTGGTGGTCGTCGGCCGCGACGGTCAGCACCGCCTCGGTCAAGCGGGACAGGCCGGCGTTGGCACTCACCCGCCCCTGAACCGCCGGCGCCTGCCGTGACCAAGTGCGGCATCAGCGATTCGGTGGCGCCCGACCAGTCCAGGGTGCCGCTCTCCACGATCAAGTGCTCTCGGCCAGTTGCAGCCGACCTGTTCGCGAGGCCAGCGACTGCTCGGTAGCTTCCTCACCGCCCAACCCCGCGACGATCCACTCGGCGACGTTGAGTCGGCGCACCGCCCGACGTGCCGATGGCACGTTGTCCACCAGCCAGCGGTGTTTGG